>JACRCZ010000141.1 GCA_016218765.1 Deltaproteobacteria bacterium
ATCATCGCGGAGGACATCGAGGGCGAGGCGCTGGCGACGCTGGTCGTCAACAAGCTGCGCGGGACCCTCCAGGTCGCGGCGTGCAAGGCCCCCGGCTTCGGCGACCGCCGGAAGGAGATGCTCAAGGACATCGCCATCCTGACCGGAATCCCCGGCGGACAGGTCGTCTCCGAGGAGCTGGGCCTCAAGCTCGAGAACGTCCACCTCGCCGACCTCGGTCGCGCCAAGCGCATCAAGCTCGACAAGGACAACACCACGATCATCGACGGCGCCGGCAAGAAGGCCGAGATCAAGGGCCGGATGGAGCAGATCCGCACCCAGATCAAGGACACGACCAGCGACTACGACCGCGAGAAGCTCCAGGAACGGCTGGCCAAGCTGGCCGGCGGCGTCGCCGTGATCAAGGTCGGCGCGGCCACCGAGTCCGACATGAAGGAGAAGAAGGCCCGCGTCGAGGACGCGCTGAACGCCACCCGCGCGGCCGTCGAGGAAGGCATCGTCCCCGGCGGCGGCGTCGCCCTGCTCCGCAGCCTCGAGGCCATCGACGAGCTCAAGGTCCCCGCCGACCAGAAGTACGGCGTCGACATCGTCCGCCGCTCGCTCGAAGAGCCCCTCCGGCGCATCGCCGAAAACGCCGGCATCGATGGCTCGATCGCCGTCCAGAAGGTCAAGGAAGGCAAGAACGCCTTCGGCTACAACGCCGCCACCGACGTCTACGAGGACCTGATGAAGGCCGGCATCATCGACCCCACCAAGGTCGTCCGCTGCGCCCTCCAGAACGCCGCGTCCGTCGCCGGCCTGATGATCACCACCGAGGCGATCGTCGTCGAGAAGCCCAAGGAAGAGAAGCCCGCCGCCGGCGGCCACGGCCACTCCCACGGCGGCATGGACTTCTAGAGGGGGGCGACAGATTCGCCCCCCATCGGCCCGCGGGCGCAGCCCGCGCGCCGATTCCCCCCACTTCGGCGCTGGCCCGCTCGCGGCGCGCGCGCAGGGAACCGGGCCGCGCACCGCGACCGACGTCTCGCCTTCCGTCAGCAAGGCTTGAGATCACCCGCCAGGTCGGCGCGCGCACCTCGCGGGCGCCCGGCGCCGACCGGCGCTCCGCGCCCAACAAGGGCGACGGCTGGGTTCCTCCTCCTGTTTGCCGAGTTTTTTCAGCCGGCACCCCGCGATCCGTCGTCCAATGGGATCCGCGGAGGTGACCCATGGGTTCTCACAGCATCACGCAACGACACGGGCGCGGCGAAGCGACCGCCAGAGACGCAGCCCTCCAGGGGAGTCCATACTCGGCACCACTCCTCCCCGGCGGCGTTCCGGCCGCCCCGCGGCTCGTGCAGTGGATGGCCACCGCCCGCTGTCCCCTCTCCTGCCCGCACTGCCTCGCCGACGCCGGCCCGACCGCCGACCGCCGGCCGCCGACCGCCGCGCCCGAATTGGGCACCGACGAGGCGCTCGGGCTTGTCGACCAGGTCGCGAAGCTCGGCGCGTCCGAGTTCCTCGTCACCGGCGGCGAGCCGCTCGCGCGCCCCGATCTGCCGGTCGTGATCGAGCACATGGGCCGGGCTGCGCTGCGCTGGTCGCTGAACACCTCGGCCGAGCCGTACGGCGCGGTGCGCGCGGCGCTCGAGCGGCATCCGCCGGCGTTCGTCGCCGTCAGCGTCGATGGGCCGCCCGGGGTCCACGACGCTTTTCGCGGACGGTGCGGAGCGTTGGAAGAGTCGTTGCGGGCGATCGAGTTCTTTGCGGGGCTCGGGTCCGTCGTGGCCGCGGGGACGACGGTCACGCGGCGCAACTTCGGCGCCCTGCCCGACACGCTCGCGCTGGTCGCGCGCACGCGCGCCGCGCACTGGGGCCTCCACCTCCTGGTGCCGGAGGGTCGGGCGAGCCGGCGCCCCGAGCTGTTCCTCCGCCGTCCCGAGCTGCGCCGGCTGCTGCGCTTCGTGGCCGACAAGCGCCGGCACTACCCCGTCGTGATGGCCGACGAGCTGGGCTGGTGCGGCGACTGGGAGCCGCTCCTGCGCGACGCGCCGTGGCGCTGCGGCGCCGGACGCGAGCAGTGCGTCGTCCTGCCCGACGGCGAGGTGGTGCCGTGCACCACGATCGACCGATCGGAGAGCGCCGGCAACGTGCGGGCGCTTTCCCTGGCCGGAATCTGGCGCGACGGGTTCCCGGAGCTGCGCGAGGGACGAGTCGCCGGGGCGTGCCGCCGCTGCGAGCATCTTCCGTCCTGCGGCGGCGGGTGCTGGCTGCTGCGTCGCCGCGGCCGAGGGTGTCAGCGCGTGGTGTGGGAGACCCCGCGCACGAGCGCCTGGTCCCGCGCGGTCTCGGTCGTCCTGGCCGCGAGCCTCGCGGCGTCCGGCGCGTCATCCGACGAGTCGGCCGTGCCCGAGGATCCCGCCGAGGCCGTGACCAGCGAGACCGGCGCGGGACTCGAGGCCGCCCTCGTCGTGTGGAACACCCGGGGACTCCCGCCTTCCGGGTTCCACGATCGCTGGGGCGGCCTGCCCGGAGACGGCGGAGCGTCCGTGCCCGACGACGGAGCCGTCGAAATCGTGCCGCCCCCGGAAATGGCCGACGACCCCGGCTGGCGCTTCTTCCAGGATGTCGCGGCCGGCCGACTCCCGCGCGGACTGGAGTCCTGCGCCGCGGCCATTCGCGACGCGCTGGAGACCCGCGAGCGCTCGCTCGCCTTCTCCGCCCTGCTCTTCCGCTCGCTCGCCGAGTGCACCCTCGACGACCGGGCGCCGCACCGCCGCACCGCCGACGAGCGTCGGGCGCTGCGCGAGGCGCTCGCGAAGCTCGACGCGCGGACCGAGGCATGGCGCCGGGCGATCTACACCGAGCGACTGGACCCCTACCTGGCACGCGGCCGCGAGTTCACCTACTACCGCTTCGAGATGTCCAAGGCCCTCATCCCGCCGCCGAACTGGCTGCACCTGACGCGCGACGTGGCCCTCGAGCGCTGGGGAAGTGCGGAACAGGCCGCCGCGGACGATTGGCTCGAATCCCATTCCTGGGCCGATCAGCTCGTCCTGACCGTCACGGCGGAGAGCGGGACGATCGACATCGCCGGCTCTGCCGCGGCCGGGGAAGGTGGAGCGACGAGCCTCGCGGCGACCGGCGTGCTGGTCGCGCGGGTAGACGCGGCGACGGGCGCGGAGGAAGGCGGGGACGCGGGTGGTGGGGACGACGACGGCAACGGGGGCGCCAGCGCCCACGACGTCTCGTGCACGGTGACCTCGGCAGCGGGCGACGCCTGGCCGGTCGTCCTCCCGGCCGGCGTCGAGCTGACCTGGGCCGACGTCGTGCGTCTGGTCTACGAGCAGAACCGCGAGGCGCTGGACGAGCGCGCGACCGCCATCGTGGAGAACGGCTGGAGCTGGGAGGACGACGCCTCGACTCCCGACCCGCTGCTCTGGCCCGCGCTTCGGGCCCACGGCAACGACCCCGAGGTCGCGCCGTGGATCGTCGATCTTTGGATGTTCTAGAAGGGAGCTACTTCACGTCGACCTTGAGGACCACGGCGGCGCCGGTGTCGCCGGCGGCGCACCCGTCGAAGAGGCCGTAGCCGCCGCCCTTCATCGCCAGCTCCTCGATCAGCTCGACGATGAGGCGCAGGCCCGTGGGGCCCTGGGGGTGGCCGTACACGAGCGACGAGCCGAAGTTGTTCATCTGGTCGGGCTTGAGGCCGAACTCGCGGCAGAACAGGACGTCGTTCACCGCGAACGGGTTGTGCGTCTTGATCGCCTTGCAGTCCTTGATGCCGATGCCGGCACGCTCCAGCGCCTGCTTCGCCGCCGGGATGATCGCCTCGGCCATGAAGCCCTTGCGCACGCGGCCCTGGCCGTACGAGAGGATCTGCACCGTGACGTTCTTGTCGCGCGACAGCTCGGCGGCCTTCTCCCGGGTCGTGACGAGGATGCCGGCGTTGCCGTCGGCGGGGAAGGTCTGCGTGCCGAAGCTCACCGTCCCGTCGGGCTTGACCGGCTTGAGCGCCGCCAGACCTTCGGGGGTGCTCGACCGCACGCCCTCGTCGGCCTTGACCGTCGCCAGCACCTTGCGGCCGCTCGGGTCCTTCACCTCGACCGGCAGCAGCATGTAGCGCTTCTGGAACGCCTGGTCGTTGGCGGTCGCGTCGCGGTACTGCTTCTCGCGCAGAAGCGTCAGCTCGTCCTGCTCGCCCTTGGCCACCTTGTACTCGCGGGCGCAGTTCTCGGCGGTGTCGATCATCGCGTTCTTCGCGAAGGGGTCGTGGCCGAAGTTGTCGAGGACCCAGTCCTCCTTCTCACCGGTGCCCCCGGGTCCCATGGGATTGGGGAACAGGATGTGGGGGCCGTTGGAACAGCGGTCGGCGGTGACGACGAGGGCGACGCGCGACGCCCCGGATTCGACCTCGTTGGCGGCGGTCTGCACGCACTTGGCGCTCGTGGCGCACGCCTGGCCGATCATCGGCCCGGTGATGCCCGGGGCGCCGATCAGGCCCGCCACCCACGGGGCACCGTAGAAGGCCGACTTCTGCGGCACGGTCCAGCCCAGGACGATGGTCTCCAGCGCCTCGAGCGGGACCTTGCGGTCGGCCAGCGCGCGCTGAGCACACTCGGCGGCGAACTTCAGCGAGTGCAGGTTGGCGAAGCTCCCCTGCCAACGGCAGAACGGAGTCGACCAGTAGCAACCGAACGGAACGAACGCCTTCTGCAGGGTCATGCGGGACCTCCTTCCGCTCCAGGCGTGTTAGCCGCCATCGCGCGGGGAGTCAACCGGGGCAATTGGAGAAGTTGGACGATCGGAGGAGTTGGTCGAACGTGAGGAGTGGGTTGATCGGAGGAGTGGGTCAGCCGCCGGGGTTGAACGCGATGCGGGGGAGCGGGGCGAGCTGGCCCTGCTTGGCGGGGTCCATGCGGTAGGAGCGGCGGGTGAACTGCGGCTGCTGGCCGATGTCGTGGCGCAGCTTGAATTGCGTGTAGCGGATCGCCGCGGAGACCACGAGCGACGAGACGCGCTCGGACGCGGTCATCGGGCCGGTGGCGGCCGCGATGCGGTCCTGGAGCCCGCGCAGCCAGGCCGCGGTGGCCGCGTTGACGTGCCGGCGACCACCCGGCAGCAGGGCCATGGCGCGGTGGGCCTGCCGCCCGTAGCGCTCGGCCTTCGCACGCACGCGCTCGACCGCGTGGCCCCGCAGCGAGGAATAGCCGGCCAGCCAATCGTCGACCACCCGGAAGACGGACGGCCCCAGCCGGGCGAACTCCTCGCGGTAGAGACCGCGCTGGATCGCGGACATCTCGTCCCGCCCGATGTGCGGGTGGCGGAAGCCGAGCGAGAACCCGTCGTGGAGGCTGTGGTTGTTCATGACCTCGGGGTCGATCCGCCCCTCCGCCGCCAGCCGCGCGTAGAGCGGCGTCCCGTGCGCGGGTCCGTAGATCAGGAACTGACACATCGACGGCCGCAGCGACAACAGCTCCTCGTACTCCTCGCGGATGATCTCCGGCGTCTGGTAGTCGAAGCCGATGATCATCGAGGCCAGGACGCTGATGCCGTGCGCGTGCAGGTCGGCGAAAAGGTCGCGGTACGAGCGCCCCTGCATCTTCGAGAAACCCGCGCGGCGGCCCTCGAAGCCGACCCAGATCCAATCGATGCCCATCTCGACCAGCTCGTCCGCCGTGTACTGCGACAGGCCCTTCACGCTGCCGAACACGCTGATCGACAGCGGCGGCAGGTCCGACCGGCGGATCGCCTCGAGGAAGCCGCGGCCGCGCGACTCGTCGAGCAGGAAGTCCTCGTCGTTGATCCAGATGCTGTCCAGCCCGGGGATTTCCCGGCGCAGGCGCTCGATCGCCTCCAGGATCGCCGGCCCGTCGGGCAGGAGCCGTACGTGCTTCTTGCCGAAGTAGTGCGAGGTCGCGCAGAAATCGCAGCCGTTGGGGCAGCCCAGGCCCGCAATGACGTAGCCCGTGCGGTTCAGCACCGGCAGCGAGAACAACGTCGACTGCTGCGTGATCAGCGGCTGCCGGATCGGCACGTCCGTCCGCTCCCCCAACAGCCGGCGCATGAACTCGACCCCCTCGCCCCGACACACGTAGTCCGCGTACGGCGCGATCTCGTCCCCCAGCGCCGTGCCGTAGCCGCCGAGGATGATCTTCGTCTTCGGCGCGACCTCGCGCACCGCCTGGACCATCGGAATCATCTTGTGCAAGGTCGGCGAGACGAACGCGATCCCCACGTAGTCGTACCCCTTCTTCACCTCGGCCACGAACTGACGCATCGTCGGGTAGTGCAAGGTCGTAGTCGGAATGTTGAGGTTCTCGGCGATGAAATCGATCCCCCATTGCGTCGTCGTCGCCCGCGTGCGGAACGCCCCCTGCGCCCACATGATCTGATGCGTGCCCTCGTACGACACGCCGAACCCGTCGCCGTGCTCCGGCCCGAACGGGCGGCAGACGCTGGAGAGGAGCAGTTTACGGCCGATGGTCTTCTTCATAGAGCCCCGTCCTCCGGTCGCGCGGGAAGTTGTCGGTGTTGTACCGGCACGCAGGAACTCGCCGCCGGTGCTCCACGATGAGCGCCGGCCCGTCACGGATTCGTCATCGCGGCGGGGAAATCGTGACCTGCGGCGGGCGAATTGACCCCCTACGAACTTGCGCCGCATCGTACTAGCCTCTCCGCGACGGAGGCGCACGACCCGCTCATGACCGCTCCCACCACACGATTCGCTCCCAGCCCCACCGGTCGCCTGCACCTCGGGCACGCGGCGTCGGCCCGGCACGGATTCGAGGCGGCGCGGCAGGCGGGAGGACGGTTCCTGCTGCGCATCGAGGAAATCGATGGCACAAGGTGTCGAAGGGAACACGAGGACGGGATCCTCGATGATCTGCGATTCCTCGGACTGTCGTGGGATGGGGAGGTGCGGCGGCAGTCGGAACACCTGGACGACTACGAGCGCGCGGTGGAGCGGCTGCGGGAGATGGAGCTTCTGTACCCGTGCTTCTGCACGCGCGCCGACATCGCGGCGGAGATCGCACGCGCCGCATGCGCCCCCCACGACTTGCCCGTTCCCGGGCCGCTCGCGGGCCCGTGCGGGCCCCTCTATCCCGGCACCTGCCGCCGGATGGCGCGGGAAGACGCGGAGCGGCGGATCGCGAGCGGGGCAGGCTACGGGCTGCGGCTGGACGTCGAGCGCTCGGCGAGGCTGGCCGAGCAGCGCAACGGCGGACCGCTCTTCTGGCACGACCGGGGAGCAGGGCGGATCGAGGCGACCCCGCGAGCGCTCGGCGACGTGGTGCTGGCGCGCAAGGAGATCCCGACCAGCTATCACCTCGCCGTCAGCGTCGACGACCATCTGCAGGGTGTGACGCTGGTCACGCGCGGGACGGACCTGTTCCACGCGACCCACATCCACCGCCTGTTGCAGGCGTTGCTGGGGTTGGATGTGCCGGAATACGACCACCATCCTCTGGTGCTCGACGATCGGGGGGAACGGCTCGCGAAGCGGCGTCACGCCCCGACGATCCGGTCGCTCCGCGACGAAGGGCGGACGGCGGCGGAGATCTGGCGGATGGCCGGCTGGCCGCCGGTGGGGGAGACGCGGAGTGGGGAAGCAGAAACCACAGATGGACACAGATGAGCACAGATAGGAGAGATGCGGAGCGGCGATCCGGACTTCGGGCGATGTTCGCGGGTGTACCGGGAAGCTACGACCTGCTGAACCGAGTGTTCACGTTCGGGTTCGACCAGCGGTGGCGGCGATGCGCCGTGGAAGAATGCCTGTTCGATCGGCCGCGACGGGTTCTCGATCTTTGTTCGGGGACGGGGGATCTGGCGGTGATGCTGTCCGGGAGCGCCGATCCCGGCGCCAGCGTCGTGGCTGCGGACTTCTCGGAGCCGATGCTGGCGGTCGCGCGGGCCAAGGCCGAGTCGGCGGGGGTGGCGGGGCGGATCGAGTTCCGGGTCGCGGACGCCGCGGCGCTGCCGTTCGCGGACGGCGAGTTCGACGCGGCGGGAATCGCGTTCGGGTTTCGCAACCTGACGTGGAAGAACCCCGGTCGGGAGAAGCACCTGGCGGAGGTCCGGCGGGTGCTGGCGCACGGGGCGCGGTTCGTGGTGGTGGAGACGAGCCGTCCGCCATTCTCCGCGCTGCGAACCGGGTTCGACGCCTGGATGGCGGCGGCGGTCGCTCCGCTGGGGGGTCTGATCTCCGGACAGGGCGGCGCGTACCGTTACCTGGCCCGTTCGGCGCGCGGCTTCTACCGTGCGGACGAGGTCGACGCGCTGCTCCTGGGCGCAGGGTTCCGCACGGTTCAGCACCGGCTCTTCCTGGGCGGTGTCGCCGCGCTGCACGTCGCGGTGAGGTGAGACGGGAACGGATCCTTGGGCAGGGGGCTAGTGGCAGACGCTGCAGGCCGGTCCTAGACCGCCGCTGTTGCCGGGGCCGTGGCAGGTCTCGCAGGACGAGCTGGATCCGGAACGGTGGCTGTAGCCGCCGCGGACGGACGTGTGGTCGCTGTTGTCATGACAGTCGTAGCAGCTCGGGCCGACGCCGCCGGTCAGATCGGCGCCGTGGCAGGAGGTGCAGTTCGCCAAGGGATCCTCCTTGCCGGGACGGTGCATGACGCCGCTCATGTCCTCGGTGTGGCCGGGCGGATAGACCGCATCCTCGACGACTTCGCCGCCGCCGTCCGCCTCGGGCTCCACTTCGCCCACGCCGTCCGCCTCCTCGACGGTCTCCGCCGACGACTCGGCCTCCAGCTCGGCATCCGCCTCCACGCCGCCCTCGGTTGAGACGTCGCTGCCGTCGACCGGCTCGCTGTCGTCGCTCCCGCCGCCGCAAGCCGACGGGATCACAAGGAACAGGCCGGCGCACAGCACCACCAGGGTCCTCGTCATTCGAAGCGGAACTCCCTTGGCGCCTCGGCCTCCCCGGCTCCACCATGGAACCGCTGGGCGCCACCCCCCGGAAGCGGCCGAACGGCCGCACAGGGAAGAATAGCAGCCCGAATCGGGCTGGGCCATGACATTTTGTCGGACTCCGCGTCCGGATGGCCGCTGCGCACGACCATCCTCCGAGTGCAGCGACGACAGCTCTGTACCGACGACCTGCCTCGGAGCTACTGTGACCGGCCATGATTGCACGACAGGAGATCGAGCTGCGCGGAACGAGCGAGACGGATGTCGCGGACGTCACGAAACGCGTGGCGCAACTGGTGGAGAAGTCCGGCGTGCAGGAGGGGCTGTGCGTCGTGTTCGTCCCCGGCTCGACGGCGGCCGTGACCACGATCGAGTACGAGCCCGGAGTGGTGGAAGACCTCAAACGGGCGATCGAGAAGCTCGCGCCGCGCGGAGAGCGCTACGCGCACGACTCGGCGTGGGGCGACGGCAACGGCTACGCCCACGTGCGCGCCGCGATGGTCGGCCCGTCCCTGGCGGTGCCCATCGCCGAAGGCCACCTCGTCCTGGGCACGTGGCAGCAGCTCGTCGTGCTGGACTTCGACAGCCGGCCCCGGCGCCGCCGCGTCGTCGTGCAGATCTCGGGCGAGAGCTGAGCGACCGGCCACCGTGCCGTGGACGGCGGATCTGGTCGCGCACGCAGCATGGCGCTGGGGCGTGCCGCTCGCCGGGGCCCTGCTCCTGGCCGGCAGCCTCCTCCTTCGCCCGCACCGCACGCTGTTGTTCGCGGGTCTTGCCGCGGTTCTGCTCCTGCTGCTGATTCTGACCTACACCTGGGCCATGGCGCCGCTCACGGCGGTCTCCGACGCGGTCCGCTCCGAGCCCTGACGGTCCGGCGAGCGCCCCGAGCGGACGGCGCCTGGGGTGTGCCACCGGCGGCGAAATTCACCGCCGGTCGAACCACAGCAGCAGGTTGACGATGGCGGAGGCCGCGGGCAGCCGGACCTCTCGCCCGCGGGAGGCTCGCGCCGGATCGAGGAGGAGGACCTCCTCGCCGGGGGGCGGGGCGACGGCGGCGACGACCCAACGCCAATGAAGCCGTTCGGCCTCGCCGACCATGCGGTTCCATTCGGTCCGCGAGAAGCGCAGCGGCAATGCAGACCGCTTGACCTGCACGCCCAGGGACGCACCGCCGCGAAGGGCGAGCAGGTCGAATGCGCCGCGGGAGGCGCGGGACTGGTACACGAGGTCGAAGCCGGTGGCGGCGAGCCGCCGGGCGACGAGCCGCTCGGCCTCGTCGCCGACGACCGACATGGGCACCACTGCCCCGCCCGGGGCGCGCCAGCGCAGCCACAGACCGAATACCGGATCGGCCAGAGCGTAGGCCTTGTCGGCGGTCGTCGTCACGGCGTCGCCCAGACGCTCGAGGTAACGGACGACGGCACCGGTGGGGGCGCCGATCGCACGGGCGAGGTCGGCCAGGCGGCGCGGGCCGTCGGCGAGGGCGGCCAGCGTTGCGGCGAGACCGGTGGAGCGGCCGACGATCGCCTGGAAGCGGCCCTCGAAGTACAGGGCGAGCCGCCCGGTGCGAGAGAAAAGCAGTGATTGCAGGGCCTCCTTGAGCGAGCCGTCGTCGTACGGGGGCTCGCACGCCGTGAGGGCCTCGCCGAGAAGCTGGAGGTGGAAGGGGTGGCCGCCGAGGGCGGCGACGGCGCGCCGGGCGAGCGGTTCGGGCACGGGGCGCTCGCGAGGCGCCGCTTCGACCAGGAAACGGACGGCGTCGTCGTCCGGGAAGGGCCCCAGCTCGAGCACCCCGAAGTGCTGGAAGAACGGCGACCGCTCGTCGGTGACCAGACGCGTGAGCATGGTGCGAGCGGACCCGGAGATGACGTAGGCGACGCGGCGGTGCCGCTGCCAGATGCTGCGCAGGCGGGGCAGCGGGTCGTCCAGGCCGTGCAGCGCGGCGACCTCCTGGAACTCGTCCCAGGCGACGAGCACGCGGCGATCGAGCGCGCGCGCGAGGCTCTCGGGCAGCTCCAGCGCGTCGCGGAACAGCGCGGCGTCGGCCGGCCGTTCGGGCAACTCGAGGAGCAACGCGCGCAGGGCGCCGGGAAGCCGGGCCAGCGACGGGGCGCCGACGAGGAGCGAGCGGTAGTCGGCGGGCCGGCGGGCGAGGGACTCGAGTCCCAGGCCCAGTTCGGGCGCAAGGAAGCGGTCCACGGTGCGCAGGGCCAGCGTGCGGAAGATCTCGAGCGACGGCGGGCCGCCCTCGAAGGTGTCCAGGACGACGAAGATGAGGGACGGGTCGCGGGCTCGGCGAGCCAGCTCCAGCAGCAGGCTGGTCTTGCCGACCTTGCGCGGGCCGAGGATGGCGAGCCACGACGGCCTGCCGTCGCGCAGCGTCGCCAGCAGCCGCGCAAGCCGTTCCAGCTCGGCGCGACGGTCGTGGAAGTCGTCGTCGGTGACCGGGACGCTGCTGCGGTACATGGAGACACCCTAGCACCCACCACCTCAAGTAGCAAGTCTGCTACGTAGCAAGTCTGCTACGTAGCAGACTTGCCAGCAGTCACCTGGACCGCCGTGCGGCTACATGTACGGGGTGCAGTACTCCTCGAGGATGACGTCGTTGATCGCTTCGCTCGTCGCGATCGAGCCGTCGCGCACGCCCATGATGTCGAAGACGCGAGCGCCGGTCGCGACGGGCAGGGCGTCGGTGCCGCCCCACGAGGTGTAGAAGCCCGGCTGGGCGTCGTGTACCGGCGGGATGGCGCAGTTGCTCGAGTCGTGCGCGGCGAAGGTCGCGACGCGGATCTCGGCGTCGCGCAGATGGGTGACCAGGTCGGCGTAGCGATGGTGGACCGGCAGGTCGTAGGAGCCCAGCGTGTCCGGGCTCTCGACGAACGTGTCGTCCGTGGCAAAGACGATGACGCGGGTCGCCTCGGGCCGCCACGCGTAGCCGTCCACGGCGTCCCACAGCGCATCGATCGTGTTCTCCGGGCAGTCGTCGTTGAAGCCGCCCCCGCCGCCGGGCTCGTCGTTGGTGCTGCAGAAGCTCCGCCAGTTCGCGAACGCCCGCTGCAGCGCCCCCACGTCGGCGTACGGCGCGCCGCTGTTGGTCACCCGGACGTCGTCGACGAATACGACGAGGCCGAACTGCGCGTAGGGCGTGAGCGACGCGGCGTAGGTCCAGACGTCGGCGATCCCCGAATGCAGGGCGTCCAGGATCGGCGTCATGCTCGTGGAGACGTCCAGGACGAAGACCACGTCCAGGTAGCACGCGGCGACGTCGATCTCCTCGCCGCCGTCGTCGGGCTCGCCGTCGCCAGGCGCGTCATCCGTCCCGGTGTCGGTCGATACGTCGTCGTCGACAACGTCCGGCGGCGTCGCTTCGTCGTCGGTCTCCGCAAGGGTCTCCTCGATGGACTCGCCGGCGGCATCCTCGTCGAGCGCGTCAACAGGCGGTAGATCGAGCTCGTCGGCTCCGCCGTCCGAGTCGGACCGTTCGCCCGCGACGTCCCGCGGTCCGCCGGAGTCGTCGTCCGGCGCGCAGGCGATCCCGGAAAACGCGACGCAAACCGCACACACGGCCATCCCGATGAGCATGCGCATGGCGACCCTCCCCGCGCGACCGGCGCGTCTGCCGATCCTGCGGATGGAGTGTAGGCGCGTTGGGGGCGGGTCGCAAACAGGGGGATTTCACGCAAAGGGCGCAAAGGGGACGACAACGCAAAGGGCGCAAAGGGGGCGGGCAGGGTCAGGGCGGGGCGTTGACGGTCCTGCGGCGGGGTGACAGGGTCGACAACATGAGAAGCGATGTGAAGCGCACGGGTGCGCTCGTCTCCCTGATCGCCCTCCTCGCGTGCGGTCCCAGCCCTGGTCCGGCAGGCCCCGGCGTCCCGCCGCCGGACGGTACGACGCCGGGGGCGGGAGGTGGAGCGGCTCCGGCCGGCGTCGAGATTCCGTTGCCCGCACCGACCGGCGGGCCGCGCGACGCGGCGGCCTTCGAGATCTTCGCGGGGCCGTGCGCGTGGACGCCGGGCCACGTCGAGGGCGTGCCGCGGTCGACGGCCTGGCGGGTCGAAGCTCCCGGCGCGGGCAGCGCGATCGAGTCGCTGGCCTACGGGACGCCGCCGCCGGGCTGGACGACGACCTCGGGACCGAAGGCACTCGAGGAAGGGTGCTGGTGCATTCTCGCGGAGCCATGTTGCGACGCGCAGCACGAGTTCGAGGTGCGCGGAGGCGCCGTCGGCCCTACCTGCGAGTCGTGGGGCAGCCTCGACCTGCCGCTTCCCGCCGGCGATCTCGACGCGTACCTCTTCACGCCCGGGGAGCGCGAGGAACACGTCTGGCGCGTGGCGCTCGGCGGCGCCATCCGGGTCCTGGAGGGAGGATTCGGCGAGGACCGGACGAATCCGATCGACGAGATGGAGGTGCGCTGGATCGTTTCGGACGACGCGCCCGTCGCCCTGCAAGCCGCCGACGACTCCGAAACGACGCCGGACACGATCCGGCCCGGCCGGGTGGTGCTAATACGGCGCGGGCGCGAGCAGGAGCTGTACGCCCGATGGATTGCCTCGCGCGACGGGACGATGACGGCCGCGATGCTCGTCCCCCGCGAAGGCTCCCCGCGTGTGACAGTCCTGACGCTCGACGCGATGCTGACGTGCAGCGGCATCGAGGGAGTTCTGGCCCACGCGGTCGGTCGGATCGACGACGACGGGCTTCCGGATCTCATGTTCCTGTACGACCCGTGCGAGTGCTCGGACGACTGTCCGGGCGGGAAGGGCATCGTCGCCGAGGTCTATCTGACGCGGGGATTTGACGGGCTGCACAGCCTGTCGCTGGGGCCGCGGGACGAGCTGGGCGCGCTGGCCGCCCGCGCGTTTTCGACGGAAGGCGCCTGGGATGCGCTGATCGACTCGACCAACTGGTCGATCGCGATCACGGACGGCCGCGCCGAGATCCGCTTCCGCGGCCCCACCGGGATCGGCCAGATGTGGAAGCTGTCGCTCGGGCCCCAGGACCTCGACCTGTCGAGCACCCCCCTCACCGAGTCCGGAAACTGAACCGCCGTACCTCCCCCTCTCTCCAGTCGGCCTCTCCCTCTCTCCTTGCCGGAGCGGGGTGCGGGGCGGCAGCCCCGCCCGCTCCCCTACTCCATCGGCAGCTCGATCTCTCCCCCGGGCTCGAAGCCGATGCGCACGGCGGCGCCACTCGCCTGGAGCAGCAGGCCTTCCAGGTGCCGCAGGTCATTGACGAGAGTGCCGTTGACCGTGCGCAGCGTGGAGCCGGCCGCGATCCCGGCCTGGGCCGCGGGGCCGCCGACGTACACGGCGCCCACACGGACGGCGCCGCTCCGGCCCGTCTGCAACGTCAGGCCCCACAGCGGCACGTCGACCGGGAGGCCGATCGGAGCCTCGCCGAACACGCCCTCGTAGCTCACGCCCTCGGGCAGCTCGACGGGCTGGAGGACGCGCAGCGGACTGCCGTCGCCGACCACGCGGGACTCGTCCACGGCGACGAACGCCGTGTACTGGCTGACGAGGCGGAAATCGAGGGCCAGCTCGGTGATCTGCCGCTTGAGCTCGGCCTTCGCGCTCTCGTCGGCCGTGATCTCCTCGTCGGACAGCTCGTCGATGCGCCAGCGCGCCCAGATCGGCGCCAGCGCTTCGTTCGCCGGCTCCACTTCCGGCAGGTCCACGTCCACCGGCACGCGCAGCCGCCGGTCGCCGACCCGCGCCTCGATGTAGGCGGTGCCGCGCGCGGGAGCCGTGTAGCGCGCCAGGACGTTGATCGTCTGCCCGGCGAACAGGTCCGGGAGCTTCGACGGATACACGTCGGTCACCGGCAGCCCGTTCCAATCGATGCGCACGTCGACCAGCACCGGCGAGTCGATCATGTCGAACAGCGTCTCCACCGCGCGCCCCGCGTGCTGCTCGTCCCTCGGCAGGACCTCGTGCGACGCGCCGCCGCCGAACTCGGCGACGCCGTCCAGGAGGTAGCGGTTGACGCCGGAGCCGATGCCGAAGACGAAGAACCGCGCCTCGCCGCGCTCCTCCTTCACCATCCGCAGGATCTCGTCCTCGTTGCCGACGTAGCCGTCGGTCAGGAAGACGAACATCTGGAGGTACTTCGGATCGTGCTCGGCCTGCAGCGCGCGCCGGATCCCCTCCAGCATCTCCGTGCCGCCCCCGCCGCACAACGAGCCGACGAAGTCCTGCGCCTCCTCCACGTTGCCCGCGGTGCGCGGCTGCGCCTCGTCCCAGAGCTGGCCGTTGCCGTCCGCGAAGTAGAAGACGTTGAACAGGTCGTCGGGACGCAGCCGCTCGATCGCGCGGTGCACGACCTCCTTGGAGATGCCGATCGGCAGCCCCGATTGGCTGCCCGAGACGTCGATCAGGAACGTGATCTCGCGCGGCGTCACCTGCGCGTCGGTCGGCACGGCCGGTGGCTGCATCATGAGAGTCAGGAATCCGCCCTGGTCGCCGCGGGTCGCCAGGACGCCGAACTGCGTCTCCTCCCCCGCCACGCTCCAACGCAGGACGAAATCGCGGTTGGGGATGGCGTCGGCATCCGAGAGCTTCACCACGCCCTGGTTGTCGGAGACGACCTCGACATCGACGCAGTGCGCCACCGAGGTCAGCTCGCGGATGGGAACGCCGGCGTCGAGCTTCACGGTGAGGCCGATGTCATGCCCGCTGCGCTGCCCGGGGGCCAAGACGGGCGGCGTGATGCGGTCGGCGTCGGGGACGCGGTCGGTGGGCCCCGACCAGCCGCCGCCGCCCGTGGCGGCGGCGGGAGCGGTGGAGGGGGAACCCGTGTCGCCTGCGGATGCGTCGGCCGGTTGGCCCGGGATGTAGCGGGGGCCGACGACCATGGGGAAGACCCACTCGTAGCGCCCGCGCTCGTAGCTGAGCCGCTCGAAGAAGGTGATCTTGATGTTCACCTGCCCGCCGGGCTCGATGTTGGCGACGCTCTGGGTGAAGATGTTGGGCCGCTCCTGGGTGAGGAGGCTGGCCGTCTGGCCCCGCGCCCGCGCCTCGGCGTAGATCCGCTCGGCCTCCTCGCGCGGCCGGATGAGGCCGACGATCTTGCGGCTGCCGATCTCCATGACGAAGTCGTTGACCGCCGCCAGGGAGGGGAGGGGAAAGACGTAGACCGCCTCGATGACCTCGGGAAAGGGGTTCTCGTACTGCTGCTCGACGACGGTGCGCGCGATGTAGCCGCTGATCTCGGCCGAGACCTCGGTGTGCTTGAGCGGGAACTCGCCCGCGTCCTCGCCCTGCGGGCTCTTCGCGCGGAGCGACCCGGGCTCCACTCCGCGGCCGACGTTCTCCGGCGGCTCGTCGAACGCGCCCTCGGGAGGGCCTGCCGGCACGATGACCATCAGCTCTTCGGCCGGGCACGCCGGCGGCTCCCACTCGCTCTCGCCGTAGCTCATCTGGGCCGCCACGTAACTCGTCGAGCCGAGCGCCGGGGCCCCGACGGCATAGCCGTAACCCGGAGGCGGCGGTGGCGCTGGCGGCGGCGGGCCGTTGAGGCCGTAGACGAGGCCGCCGACCGTGCCGGCCGGGTTCGGCAAGTTGACCGCCGCCCCTGGCGAGTCGTACCCCGGAACAGCATCGACTTCATCGAGGATGCCGTCCGCGTCGTTGTCGGAGTAGTAGCCGCCGAACACGCCGCCGTAGCCTTCCTCGCCCGACACGCCGGGGGTCCCGTTCTCCCAGTGGGCGGCCTCGGCGGGTTCGGCCTGCTCGGGCGCAGGGGGCAGCGGCGCCGCCGACTCGCGGCACGAAGGGGCGGCTTCGGCCGCGCCCACGGTCGAGCACATCCCGGACGGGCAGGTGGAGTACTTCGCCCCGGGCTCGGCCCAGGCGACGCCCGCGGGGAGTGCGCGCCACCCGGCTGTGCCCCCAGGCCCGGTCGTAACCGCGCCCCCGCGGCGGCAGTCGAGCGCCAGGAGCGCGAGCAGCGGGACGAGGAGAATCGACGTGGTGCGCGGCATCTGGACCTCCTTCCGGCGGGTCACCGTACGTCCCAGGAGCAGCATCGATCCGGTTGCAAGGATAGCAGATCAGCCGGGAAAGACGGAACCGTCCCCTCTGCGTCTTCTGCGTCTCTGCGCGAAACCTCCGGCGAGGAACACGGCGGCGACGGCGATCACGGAGGCCGTCGGGTCCTCCCCGACCCGGCATCCGCATCCGCCACCGCCGTCGCCACCGCCGACGGTCGCGCCGTCCGGGCTACTAGAGCCGTCGGCGTCGCCGCCGGGGACGTCCGTCACAGCGTCGACGGTCGGCTCGGAGGAATCGCGGACGTCATCGAAAGCGTCGGCCATCGACTCGGCTCCCTCGTCGGTTGGGATCGGGGTCCAGCCGAGGAACTCGTCGCAGGCCTCGCCCGTCGCCGAATCGCGCGAGAGGAAGTGGCCGCCCAGCTCGTCCCCCTTGCGGAAGACGACCGTGGCTTCACGGCTGCCCAGGTTGACGACGACCTGGACCTGGGAAGCGCTGTCGGAAACCACGGCGTCCGGCCAGGTGAGGTCGGCGGGCTCGGTCGCCCGGAACACGTGCAGGAAGTAGTCGCGCGCCGACTCGGCCGGCGGGGAGATCTCCAGCCGCGTGCCGCCGGACTCGGCGCCGCCGGCAGTCGGGGGGTGCGGCTCGCCGTCGACGCGGAAGCCGTCGATGACATCCACCGCAGGGGCGGCAGGCAGGAGCGTGCGCGCCAAGAGGACGCCTCCGCCATTGCGCACGACGTAGCGCGGGGTCCCCAGCTCGAGCGTCCCGGGGACGTGAAGCAGGAAACGCTTCCGGTACGACGGGTCGGTCGACTCGACGCGATCGAAGATCAGCAGCACGTCCGGCGGCAGGAAGACGAACTGGCGCGAGACCTCGACCACCTTGGCCGTATTGCCGTTGGTGGCGAAGCCGGGCGAGTCGTACGCCGCCGTGACGTCGCAGGCGACGTAGTCGTAGCAGGCGGCGTGGGTGAACGTCTCCATCGTGCCGGTCTCGTACAACGGACCGCCGTCCTTCTTCGCCCGGTAGGCGTCGAGGTCGGGGACCTGGTGCGTTGAGCCGGAGAGGTCGAGGCCCAGGACGCGTTGGCCGCCGTCGTTGACGTTCGCCGACGGGTCCGCGAGCGATTGCAGCGTGGGGAAGAACCCGCCCGGCTGGACGATCGCCAGCGTGTTCGCATGGACGGAATGCTGCGAGTAGTAGTTCTGCCAGTGGTCGGAGTTGTAGGCGTCGTACGCGCCGCCCGGCCCGGTCAGGATGGCCCGCCGGAAGATCTGGAAGCTGCCGGCCTCGTCATGCTGGTGCGCGGACATGTAGTCGCCGCACGCGATCCAGACGTAGGTGTCGGCAGGGCCCCAGCCGGAGCGCAAGACGGCGACGTCCTGGACCTCGGGGCTGAGGCGCGCCGCCGTGGGGAGGGCGTCGAGCGGCGTGGCGGCGGCGTCGCGCGCGGCGTCGTAGAACAACGCCTGCATCCAGCCGTTCGCGCCCGCGTAATCCCAGCCTGGCCGCGAGAGGTCCCGGACGGCGAGCGACAGGCCCTGGCCCAGGGTCGAGCCGGTGCCGGCGGTGATCATGTCGATGAGCCACCGGCTGAACAGCTCGACGGTCTGCTTGTTGTCGCTGGTGTCGCCGAAGTAGACGTACTTGCCGTCCGGACGCAGCGCGTAGGCGTGGAAACGCAGGTAGCCCTCGAACAGCTCGGCCTGCTCGGCGAAGACGCTCCGGTCGGTGGCGGTGGACCACGCGGTCGCGTGCCAGGCGATCGAGCCCAGCGACGGCTGGACGTAGACCATGCCCTCGTGCCACCAGTCGCCGGCGTAGCGCAGGGCGGGGAAGATGACGCCGTCCCACTGCGCGGCGGCGGCGGCGAGGTAGCCGGCGGCCTGCGCGCCGGCCGAGGTGCCGTGGAGGGCCAGGCCGGCGAGCGACACGGCGCTCCAGACGTTGAACATGTCGTTGTGGAAGACGTCGGGCGCGCCATTGGCGACGTACCAGTCGGCGTAGGCGGTGATGCGGCCGATGATCCAGGCGCGCTGCGCGTCGTCGAGGACGGGAAAGCACCAGTCCAGCGTCACGGCAAGCTGGGCCATGGCGCGGCCGTGGTCGCTGATGAAGGAGTGGGCGTCGGGCGCCCCGGGCTCGGCCGCGGCGACTTCCAGGAGGGCGTCGTAGGCGAGGCCGCACTGCGACGCGTCGTCGTTGACGACGTAACCGGCCGCGTGGCCGATGGCGGGGTAGAGGCCGGCATCGGCGTCCGTGATCGAGCCCTGGCAGCGGGCGCCGGTCCCCGGGTCGGTCGTGCAGCGGCGGCGGAACTCGGCGACCGTCGTGCCGAAGCCGGAACCGTTCGAGAGCAGGAGGCGGGGACGATCGTCGCGGACGGTCTGCGCCGTGGATGGCCGCGCGACGAGCAACGAGGTCGCGGCGAGGATGGTGGCGACGGCGACGGCGCCGTCGGACGGAACGCGAGCAGCGCCGGGAAAGCGTGAGACGGGCGAGCGGCCGAAGAACGGGGTCACGAGCAAGGGAGCTACTCGATCGGCGGGTAGTACTCCTGCGGCGGCGGGTACCATTCCTCGGCAGGCGGCCCGTAGTACTCGTAGGACGGCCCGCCGTATTCGTACGGCGGCGGGTAGTACGTCGGCGGGGGCGCGTAGCCGTACCCCTCGCTGGTCGGTCCGGGGGTGTAGGTGGGGGCCGGGGCCGAGCCGGTCCACGAGGTCGTCTCCTCGCGGAAATTGACCTGCGAATGGCGCACGACGCAGCCACCGTTGGCCAGCGCGATGAGCGCGGCGGCGATGCGAAGCTTGTCCTTGTTGATTTCCATGACCACCCGCCCTTCTTGGGCATGGATTGTGGCGTTTTCCCGGGCGGCACGCAAGGGGAGGCGTCGTTGGTTGTTGGTTGGTCGTCCGGGTCGAGTTGTTGGTCCGGACGAGCGGGGGAAGAGCATGGAGGGGGGGGTGGGATCACGGGCGGAGCATGCCCAGGGCCTTGCGGGCCTCGTCCGCGTCGGAGAACGGTGTCTTCCTGCCGCGGATTTCCTGGGTGCGCTCGTGGCCCTTGCCGGCGATGATCACGACGTCTGAGGCGTCGGCGGCGTGCAGCGCCAGGGCGATGGCGCCGGCGCGGTCGAGCTGCCGGGTCCAGCGCGCACGGCGCGGGGAGAGGTCGGCCTCGACGGCGTCGGCGATCACGGCGGGGTCTTCGCCCCGCGGGTTGTCGCTCGTCAAGACGACCTCGTCGGCGCCCTCGTCGGCGATCCGCCCCATTTGCGGACGCTTGCCGCGGTCGCGATCGCCGCCGCAACCGAAGACGCACCAGACGCGACCGCCGCCGGCGGCGGCGAGACGGCGACCGAGCGCGAGCGTGCGCGCGAGGGCGTCCGGGGTGTGGGCGTAGTCGACGGCGACGAGCGGCTCCTGCGCGACGAGCTCGAAGCGGCCGGGCACGCCCGTAAAACGCTCCAGACCGGCGCGGATCGCGGAAGGAGCGTAGCCCAGCGCCTCGGTCGCGACGGCGGCGGCCAACGCGTTCTCGGCATGGACCTCGCCGAGCACGGGCAGGAGCAGCTCACCGCCGAGCGTGGTTGCGAGGTCGGACGGCGCGAGGACCACGTGCGTGCCGGCGCGGGAGACAGTGACGGCCGACGCGAATAGGCGGAGCGGGAGGCCGGAACAGGTCTCGGCGACGCCGCGGGCGGTGTACGCGACGCGGGGGATCTCCGGCCGCATCAGCTCGGCCAGAAGCGCGCTGGACGGATCGGCGGCGTTGAGCACGGCGATGCCGTCGTCGGGCAGGGAGAGGAAGAGCTGCGCCTTGGCCGCCAGATACTCCTCGGGCGTGCGGTGGTAGTCGAGGTGGTCGCGGGTGAGGTTGGTGAAGACGGCGACGCGCGCGGGCCAGCGCCAGGCGAAGCCGGAGGCGAGCGACTTGGAGGTGGTCTCGATCGCGAGCGTGCGCGTGCCGGCCGCGACGGCGCGCTCGACGGTGCGCAGGAAATCCTCCATCGAGACGCCCGCGGCGACCTGCTCGGCGCCGACCCACGACCCGACGGTGGTGATGCGGGCCGAAACCTCGCCCGCGGCGGCGACGATGGCGTCGATCATCGAGGTGGTGGTGGTCTTGCCGTTCGTGCCGGTGACGCAGATGGTGCGCAGGCTCTCGCGCGCGCGGACGAGGCGGGGGTCGTCGGGAGCGGGCGCGGGGGTCATGGGAGGGGCGACGCCGCGGCCGGATCCGGGGTGGTCCAGCCGTCGATGGGATCGGGGCCGAAGTTGATCACCGGCGCGTGGCCGCGCAGGGGGAGGTAGTCGGCTTCGAAGACGAGCTGCAGGCCGCCGCGCTCGGAATAGGAGCGCTCGAGGCGGAGGGAGCCTTCGAGCGGCTCGCCATCGCGCCAGCCGGTGTGGAGGTAGCCGTAGCCGGCGGCGATGTGTTCTTCGTCGGAAGCGCCGTCCTCGCTGAAACAGCGCACGGCCTCGCCGGCGCCCATCGCGGTCTTGGACCACTCGCGCAGGCGCCGGTAGGCGTCCACGGTGGCGTTCGGGCCGTCGGCGAGGAACAGGACGACGGCGAGGCAGCCGTCGTAGAAGCCGAGGTGGACCTTGCCGGGGGTCCCCTCGACGTCGCGGATGAAGTACACCTCCCCGTTCGCGCTCGTGAGCGGGCGGCCGAGGATTTCCTCGACCTGCTTCTGAGAGGCGCCGAAGGGCAATCCGAGGATGGCGGCGTGGGGCGCGGCGGAGAGGTCGACGGTGCATTCGACGGATTGTTTGGCGGACCGGGAAGGGAATTTTCGCGCAGAGGCGCAGAGACGCAGAGAGAGGGGAAGAACGGGCGGTGTGGCGGCGGCACCCTGGACAAGGTCCTCGTCGGCGAAGTCGGTGGGGGGAAGGAGGGACGGCACGACGAAGAAGCCGCGGATGCGGAGGCCCTCGGGGCCGTAGTCCTTGGTCAGGGCCAGCTCGCCGGTCCAGGCGAAGGGCGGGTCGCGCCATTCGATTCGGAGGCCGCCCCAGCCGTGGGCGAGGTATTCGTCGAACGGAACGCCGTCCTCGCTCTCGCAGCGGGTCGAGTGACCGGGGCCGAGGTCGGCCTGGGCGCGGGCCTGGAGCGCGCGGTAGTTCGCCTCGTTGGCGGCTTCCCCGACCAGGTCGAGCGCCACGACGGCGACCCGGCCGGACTCGAGGGAGATCTTGAGCTCGATCGGGATGCCGTCTACCACCGTGGTCCAGGCCTTCATCGACGAGGTCAGGGCGGCGGGGTCGGCCGCGGGAGCAAGGCCGGGGCAGGCGGCGGCGAGGGTTTCGGCCTCGGCGCCGAGAGGGACGCCGAAGATGGTGGTGACGGTTCGCGAGGGGTCCGTGGAGGCGGCGTCGCCGTCCGGAACTGTCGTGGTCGCGCCGCCGGCGGAAACGGCCGTCGCAGAGGGTTCGCCGGTGCGCGGGCCGCAGGCGGCGGCGATGAGGAGGGCGGCGAAGGTGAGGGCGGTGCGGGCGAGATGAACAGTGTTGCTGGGCGGCGGAAATGAAGAATGCAAAACAGGCGATGAAAGATGAAAAACGGCGGATGGTGACATGGACCCACCTCGGGGACAGTTGGACTGTCCCACCGCATGGGGCTTGGTGCAAGGGCGGGTACGCGGAGTCCGGGGGCCCCGGCCCTCGAGCTACGTGGCCGAGCAGCTTCCGCGGAGACAGGTCTGGCCGGCGGAGCAGGCACTGCCGCAAGCTCCGCAGTTGAGCTCGTCGAAGAGGAGGTCGACGCAGACGCCGCCGCAGTCCGTCTCGCCGGAAACGCAGGTGCAGCCGTCGTCGACGACGCCGTCGCAGTCGTCGTCGATGCCGTTGCAGATCTCGGCCGCCGGGACGCAGGTTCCGTGCGTGCAGGTGTCCGAAGCCTCCACGCAGTCGTCGACAGTCGCGGGATCACCGTCGTTGCAGTCCTGGCCCAGAGTAACGGCGCAGAAGCCGCCCTCGCAGGCGACCGAGGTACAGAACAACCCGTCGTCCCGGCAGTCGGCGTCGGCGACGCAGGAGGCGGGGCAGGAGAGGCCGTCATCGACGACGCCGTTGCAGTCGTCGTCACGGCCGTTGCAGGCCTCGGCGGAGGGCGTGCAGGCCAGGCAGTCGGCGGGACAGGCGTCGCCGCCGGCGACGTTGCCGTCGTCGCAGAGCTCACCGGATTCCAGAAGGCCGTTGCCGCAGCGGGAGGCGGATGGTGCGACGTTGACACAGCCGTCGAGCGACGGGTCGCAGAAGTCGAACGTGGCGGGATCTCCGTCGTCGCACGCGGGAACCGGGCCGGGGAGGCAAAGGCCGCCGATGCAGGTCTCGGCTCCGTCGCAGAGAAGGCCGTCCTCGCAGTCGGCGTCCGCCGCGCAGGGGAGGACGGAGCAGACCAAGGACTCGTCCAGGACGCCGTCGCAGTCGTTGTCCACGCCGTCGCAGACCTCGGGGGCGCCTGGGAAGACGTGGGGATCGGTGTCGCCGCAGTCGAGCGGCACGGCCCAGCCGTCGAAGTCGCTATCGGCAGGCGCGGGGACGGGCACGACGTCGTCCGCAGAGGCGCCGTCGTGGGCGACGTGAAGGACGACGGCGGAGTCGCCGGGACCGCGATCGAAACGGAGGACGTCGGTGAGGTAGCCGTCGATCGCGGCGACGAACGAGCCGTCGGCGGCGACGGAGACGGCGGCGGGGGCGGCGGGGCGGGTGGCGTTGCGCAGGCGCAGAGGAAGGCCGGGCTCGCGAACCGCGCCGGGTTCGCCGGAGACCGTGAGCGAACCGGGGGCGTCGCCCACCAACGCCAGCCGGAGCGGGTCGATGTCCGGAGGATAGGGCAGCGGGCTGGCCTCGCAGCCGGCGAGGACGGCCACGGCCGCGAAGAGGGACAGGGCCGGTCGGATCGTCTGGTACCCGCGCGTCGTCATCGCCGAAGCTCCGTCGCCACCCTGCCCCACTTCGCGGGGAATTGCACTACGCGGTGCAGACGCCGCGCAGGCAGGTCTGGCCCGCGGCGCACGCGCTGCCGCAGGCGCCGCAGTTGAGCTCGTCGAAGAGCAGGTCGACGCAGACGCCGCCGCAGTCCGTCTCGCCCGAGCCGCAGGCGCAGCCCTCCTCGTCCACGACGCCGTCGCAATCGTCGTCCAGACCATTGCAGACCTCGGCGGCGGGCGAACAACCGCCGTGCGTGCAGGTGTCGGCGGCCTCGTCGCAAACATCGACCGTCGCCGGGTCGCCGTCGTCGCAGCGGACGTCGGGCAGGACCACGCATTCGCCGCCGACGCAGCTCTCGGTCGTGCAGAACAGGCCGTCGTCGCAGTCCGCATCGCTCGTGCACGCGGCCTCGGCAACACACGCGCCACGCAGGCACGATTCCCCGGTCGCACAGGCCATCCCGCAGGCGCCGCAGTTCGCGTCGTCGAACAGGAGGTCGACGCAGGCGCCGCCGCAGTCCGTCTCGCCCGAGCCGCAAGCGCAACCCTCCTCGTCCACGATGCCGTCGCAGTCGTCGTCCACGCCGTTGCAGACCTCGACCGCGGGGGTGCAGACGGCGGGGTCGGCGACGCACGCCCCCGCCTCGCAGCTCGTCCCGGCCGGACAGTCGGCGTCGGCAGCGCACGCCCACGGCTCCGGCGCGAACTCGCACACCCCGTCCACACACACGCCCGCCGGACAGTCGGCGTCCGAAGCGCACTCGGGCATGCACCAGCCCCGCACACAGGTCGCCTCGCCCGGACACGATTCGTCCGCCGCGCACTCCACCGCCCGCGCCGTCGAACCCGTCGCGCCGCCGTCGTCCTGACAGGCCGGACCGACGAACAGGACCGCGAAGAGAACCCCAACGACCACCAACACCAGCCTCGAACCGAAACGCGCCATCGTCCCTTCCTCCCCGCCGGGCCCCGCCCGACGACTCGCCCTCGGTCACGCACCCGAGGGGCAATCCGCTCGCCGGTCGCCACGCACATCGCACGGACACACCGGACAAGGCATGACCGCAACCAACTGCGAAGACGGGGCCACACACGACAACAACAAATATCCATGATTACAGCACAGTGCAGGCACGGCAACCGGAGATGTTGTAATGAAAACGTACCTGCTGTAATTCTGACGGTACATGATTCTCTTCCACCGGTACGAGCTGATCCGGACGGTGCAGGAGGGGGTGCACTTCGCCAAGGACCTGCTCGACCCGGACGTCGTGGAAGTGGTCCTCAAGGAAGTCCGCGCGGACGGAGATCGGACGCGGGACGAGCTGGTTCGCGAGTTCCGGACCGTGACCGGAATGCGGCACCCCGGCATCGTGCGCGCTCTGGATTTCGGCGGCGACGCCTCCGGGGCATGCTACCTGACGATGGTGCCGGTGGACGGCAAGCCGCTGGACCAGGTCGGCGCTTCGGCCTCGCCCGTCCAGGTGACCGATCTGTTCGTCCAGGCCGCGGACGCCCTGGCCTGGGCACATCGGCACGGCGTGCTGCACGGGGACCTCAAGCCGCAGAACCTGCTGGCCCGCCTCGGCCCGCCGGCCAGATTGACCGTCATCGACTTCGGGCTCGCGCGCCCGCTCGCGGGCGACGTCCCGGCGGTGGGCGGCTCAGCCGGTTTCCTGGCCCCGGAGATCCTGTCGGGCGCGCGCCCCTCCGTCGCGACGGACCTTTGGGGCCTGGGCGCCGCCTTCCTGGCGGCGCTCACCGGCGAACCGCCCCGCCCGTTCGCGCTCGCGCCGGTCGTCCGGCACCCGGCGGTGCCCGCCGCGCTCGCGCCGGTCCTGGAGTCTCTCTTGGCGCCCGATCCGGCCGCGCGGCCGGTGGACGCGCACGCCGTCCTGCGTCGGCTGGGCGCCTCCGCCACGGCAGGCTCGGCCGAGCTGCCGTTTGCGGGCCGCCGCACCGACCTCGACCTGCTCTGTCGCCGCCGTCCGGGGGCGTTGCTGCTGCGGGGGCCGGAGGGGGTCGGGCGGACCCGCCTGCTGCGCGAGGCGCGCCGCCGCCTCCAGCTCGAAGGACGCCTCGTGGCCGCGACCGACCTGGGCCGGGGTATCGATCACGGCGTCCGGCCGGCCTTGCTGCCGCGCCTGCTGCGGGTCGTGGCCTCGCTCGCGCGAGACGAGGCGGCCAGTGGTGCGGTGTCGTTCGAGCCGTGTACGCCCCAGGACGCGGTCGAGCTGCTGCACTCCGCCGCGCCGGCCGGGCCGACGCTGCTCCTGGACGACCTCGACCCGGCGCCGGCCGCGGAGCAGGACCGCGTCCGGGCGCTGTGCGCCTCCTGCGTCGCCGAGCCTCACGCCTCGCTGCTCGTCGCGTGCGCGCCGGGCGCCGTCGCCGACGCGCTGCTCGCCGAGGTTCCGGGCCTCGACGTTCTGGACCTCGCACCGCTCGACCGCGGCGCCGTCGGCGCCCTGGTCGCCGCGGCGTTGGGTCGCCCGGACGACGAGCTGGCGCGTATCGTCCACGACCGTTCCGGCGGCATCCCGGCGCACGTCGTCGACCTGCTGCAGGGGCTGGGGGAGCGCACGGAGCGGGGCGAGGTCGACGCGAACGCGTTGCGTCTCTCTCCGGACGCGGCGGTGCGCGTCCGCCGGAAGATGGCCGAATTGTCGCCGGCGGAGCGCGACGGCTTGGCCGTGCTGGCGGCGTTGGATCGCCCCGCGCCGCTCGACGAGCTCGCTGCTTGCGCCCCCGCGTGCGGCGAGACGGAGCTGGGGCGACTGGAAGCCGCCGGGCTCGCGACGCGCGGGCCCGCGGGCTGGAGGCTCCTGGCGCCGGCGACGGCGTCCGCCGTGTTGGGCCCGGACGCGCGCGTCCTCCACGCCCGGTTGGCCGAGCGGCTGGAGCGGCGCGGTGCGGACGCCGCGGAGCTCGACCGGCACCGCGGGGCGGCCGGAGACCTCGAGGCGGCCCTGCGCGTCGCGTCGGCACTGGCCTCGCGCGGCGCGTTCCGCGAGGCGTTCGAGGCTCTGGCGCCCTTCCGGCCGGCCGTACTGGGTGCGGCAGGCGAAAGACCCGAGCCGGTGCTGGCGTGGGCGGAGGCCGCCGCTCGCGCGGGAGAGCACGCGGCGGCGCGGGCGGCGTTCGAAACCCTGGCGGAGCACGCCGAGCCCGGCGTGCGGGCGCGCGCGTCGCTGGGTCTGGGCGAGACGCTCGAGCGTCTCGGGGATCTGGCCGGCGCCCGCACGCGCCTGGAGTCCGCGCTCGGGACTCTCGCACATCCCTCGCAGCGGGCCGTGGCGCGGCTGCGACTGGCGCGCATCGCGGGGCTCGGCGGCGACTTCGCGGCCGCGGCGGATCATGCCCGCGCGGGTCTGGAAGAGCACGGCGGCCACTCGATCCCCCTGCGCGTGCAGCTCGGCAACGCTCTCGCCCGCCTCGGATCGACCGACGCGGCGCTGGAGACGCTCGAATCCGCCCTCCGCGAGGCGGAAGCGTCGGGCGATCGGCGGCTCATCGCGGCGACGGCGGGGAACCTGGCGATTCTGCGCTCGAGTCGGGGCGAGTTGCCGGCGGCCCGCGACCTGTTCCTGCGGGCGCTCTCGGAGGCCGAGGCCGCGGGGGACACGGCGGCGCTGCCGGCGCACCTGCTCAACCTGGCCGGGATCCACCAGTCCTTGCAGGAGCCGGCCGCGGCCATCGAGCTATTGCGGCGGGCCGAGACATTGGCACGGCGGCTGGGGCGCGCCGGACCGCTGGGCGCGGCGCTCATCAACCTGGGCAACCTCTACGCGGAAATCGGGGCCGACGACGAGGCGCTGCTCGTGGCGCGGGAGGCACGCGAGCTCGCGGAGCGCACCGGAGTGCGCGCCGTCGCCGCGCAGGCGGCGCTCGTGCTCGCCGAGATCGAGGCGCGCCGCGACCCGGAGCGCGGGCGGCGCTCCGCGGCGGAGGCGCGGGCCGCGTTCGAAGCGATGGGCGAGAGCGGCCGGGCGGCCGAGGCGAGCTGCGTGGAAGGGGAGATCGCCGCGGCCCTGGCCGACCCCGCGACGGCGCGGGAGGCGCTGGCGCGCGGCCGTGCCACGGCCGGCCCCGGCCTCGGGCCGCGCCTGGACCTCCTGGAAGCCGCGGTGCTCCGCGCGGAGGGCGCGGCGGCCGCGGCGATGGAACGGCTGGAGCGTTCCGTGACCGAGGCGGACCGCGCGAAGCAGGGCGACCTCGCGGCGCGCGCCGAGGCGGCGGCCGCCGACCTGCTCGACGAGATCGGCTCGCCGCTGGGCGGCGAGCGGCGGAGGCGGGCGGCGGAGCGGTGGTCGGCGATCGCGCTCGGCCTGCCGCCGGCGCTGCGGGAGGCCTTCTGGCGCGTGCCGTGGAGGCGCAGGGCAGGAGGCGCAGGAAGTCCCGACGACGGTCACGACCACGCGGCGGTCGGGGGGGAGGGGGCGGCGCTGCGGCTCCTGGCGCTGGCGCCGCGGATCGCGGCGGAGCGGGACGCGCAGCGGGTCTTGGAGCTGGCGCTGGACGCGGGGCTGGACGTGCTCGGCGGCGAGCGGGGGTTCCTCCTCCTGCGGGCGGGGGACGACTGGCGCGTGGCGGCGGCGCGGAACATCGACCACGAATCGATCCGGCGGGCGGCGTTCAAGTTCTCGCGGTCCGTGGCCGAGGAGGTGGCGCAGAGCGGCGAGCCGCTCCTGACCGCGAACGCGGTGGAGGACCCGCGCCTGGCGGCCGCACGCAGCGTGCACCAGCTCGCGCTGCAGTCGATCCTCTGCGTGCCGATCCGCTCGCCCGAGCGCGTGCTGGGGACGATCTACGTCGAGAACCGTTTCACCCGGGGCCGATTCGGCGAACGACACCTGCGGCTGGCGCAGGCCCTGGCCGACCAAGTGGCGTTGGCGCTGGAAGCGGGGCGGCTGGAGCGCGAGCTGCGGGACCGGGCGGAGGAGCTGGACCGCGCGCGGCAGGAGCTGGCGCGGCGGGTGGAGAGCCAGGAAGACGAGCTGGCGCGGCTGGAACGGGAGGTGCGGCGCTCGCGGGAGGAAGTCGTGCTGCGGCACGAGTACGCGGGCATCGTCGGCCGCGGCGCGGCGATGCGCCGGCTGCTCGAGACGCTGGACCGCGCCGCCGACACGAGCCTCCCGGTGCTGATCGAAGGACCGACGGGGACGGGCAAGGAGCTGGTGGCGCGGGCGCTTCATGCCAACGGGCCGCGGCGGGGCCGGCCGTTCGTCTCGGTCAACTGCGGCGCGCTGCCCGACCTGCTGCTCGAGAGCGAGCTGTTCGGCCACGCCCGGGGGGCGTTCACGGGCGCCGACCGGGCGCGCACGGGCCTCATGCGCGAGGCGTCGGGCGGGACGTTGTTCCTGGACGAGGTGGGGGAGATGAGCGCCGCGATGCAGGTGAAGCTCCTGCGCGCGCTCCAGAACGGCGAGGTGACGCCCCTGGGGACCGACCGAGCGGTGCCGATCGATGTCCGCGTCGTGGCGGCGACGAACCGGCGGCTGCGCGAGTTGGTGCAGGCGGGCCGCTTCCGCGAGGACCTGTTCTACAGGCTGGACGTGATCCACCTGGACGTGCCGCCCCTCTCCGAGCGGCGGGAGGACGTGCCGGAGCTCGCCGCACACTTCCTGCGGCGCGCGGCGGACGAGGGAGGAGGCGCGCCCAAGAAGCTCTCGCGCGGCGCGCTGGCGGCGCTCTTGCGGCGGGAGTTCCCGGGCAACGTCCGCGAGCTGGAGAACCTCCTCCGCCGCGCGGTCGTGTTCGCCCCGGGGGAGGAGATCCAGTCGGAGGACCTGCCGCCGGCCCGCGCGGCCGAGGGCGAGGGTTCGGGGCTGCCGGCCGGACGTTCGCGTCGCGACGTCCTGCGGGCGGCCGACCGGCGGCTGGTGGAACAGGTCCTGCGGGAGTGCGGGCACAACCTCTCGGCCGCCGCGCGGCGTCTCGGCGTCTCGCGCCCCACGCTCTACCGGCGGATGGGGGAGTACGGGCTGGGACGGCCGGGGGGGAAGTAGCCACCGATGGGGAAGGGCGGGGATGGAAGAAACCACCGATGGACACCGATGGACACCGATCAGGGAAGGCGGGCTGCCGTGACCGGGGTTACCACACGAACGGGACCAGCGCCTTGCGCTCGGACGGGTAGTCGGGAAAACGCTCGTGGTACCAGCGGTGGTTGCGCCGCGCGCGAGGCACGAGGTTGGCCGCGGAGACGGCGAGCAGCGTGGCGCTGCCGAGAGACCACGTCACCAGCGTCCAGCCGGTCCACTCCAAGAGCTCACCCAGGTAGTTCGGGCTGGTGACGAAACGGAAGCCGCCGCCCCGCGGGATCTTGTAGCCCTTCTCCCCCGGCTTGCGCAGCCCGCGCAGGATGAGGTCGCTCGAGACCGACAGGGCGAAGCCGCCGAAGAAGCACAGCGTCCCGCCCAGGAACCGCGGGTCCCACAGCCACTCCACGCCCCGTGCGGGCCCGAAGTGGAAGATCCACCGGCCGATGAGGTAGCTGAACCCGCTGTTGAGCAGGAACCCGAGCGCGACCACCGACAACGACATCGTGCTCGACCGCGGGATGAACGGGTAGATCAGCGTGCGGTACGCGTAGTGGAACATCCACATCGCCAGCAGCACGAGCGCCACCGTGTTCCCCTGCCGATCGCCCAGCGCGAACCAGAGCCCCAACCCCACGGGCTGCGGCAGCTCCATCAGCATCCACGCCAGCCAGGACGGCAGATCCGGCCCGCTCCACCACGTGCGCCCGTACCGCCCGTACGGCGCCGGTACGAACACCGAGAAGATCGCCGTCCCCGCCGCGACCGCGAACATCCCCCACAACAACCACGAATAGAACGTCGGCTCCGTCATCGGGCGGATTCTAGCCCAACTTCGTCCATCGGGGCTTCATTCCGCCACCTTCCGGCGCGTCTTGCGCCTCGGTCGGGAATGTCCGCATTATCCGGGTGCGGAGGGCTGGGCATGCGAAATCGGATCATTTCGTGCGCACTATTCCTGGTGATGACGGCGTCGGCCAACGTGCTCGCGCAGACGGATGATGATCCGGGGGCGGCGGCGACGTCGGAGGGCCCCGCTGCGGAACCTGCGGGCGACCCGGGCGCGGGCGCCGAAGCGCCGGCGGCGACGGGCGAAGCGCCCGCCGTCGGGGCGGTCGAGGAAGGGCCGGCGGCGTCGGGCGTACCGCCGTTCGCGGAGCTGGTGGAGCGGCCGGGTGTGGAGGCGGCGACGGGGCCGGCGACGCCGCCCGCGACGCTCGCGACGCCCGTGGCCGCCGCGGCGTCGGCGGGGGGCGAGGACGAGGGGATGCCGGTGCCGAGCGCGCCGCCGGGCGGCGCGATGCCGCCGGCCGACCTGCAAGCGGCATCGGCCGCGGTGGGCGAGATGACCGACGACGGCGCCGGCGAGGACGACGAGAGCTGGATCGCGAGTCTCGACGCGGTCTCCGAGGATTCGCCGCTCCTGCAGCTCCGGACGGGGCCGCTGGTCATCGCGCCGGTCGGGATGGTGCAGTTCCTCGGCGTTCCGTGGCAGCAGGGCGGGGCGCAGCTCGCGAACGGCGGGTGGGTCGACGAGCCGGGCCTGCGTTTCCGGCGGGTACGCATCGGCTTCCAGGGCTGGGCGCCGTACGACGTGAGCTTCGAGTCGGTGTCCGAGTTCGACGAATCCGGCTTCCAGCTCCTGGACCTGACGATGACGTGGGCTCCGTTCGAGGCGCTGGCGCTGACCGCGGGCGGGGGGAAGACGCCGTTCTCCGGCTCCGAGCTGACGCCGGCGATGTTCCAGACCTTCCTCGACCGGCCGTGGGGCGTGGACGGGGAGACGCTGGACGGCGACCGGGTCGGCATCGCGCCGGGCCGGATGCTCGGCGTGTGGCTCTCCGGGACGTGGAGCGTGCTCAAGTGGCAGGCCGGGGTCTACAACGGCAACCACGACTACTTCATCGGGAACGACAACGACGGGGTGCTGGTCGGCGCGCGCCTCGAGTGCCTGCCGCTGGGCGACCTGCCCGAGGGGCAGCTCACCGTGGAGGGTGGCGAGCCGCGGGTGCGGATCGGCGCGTCGTACTACTGGAACGACGATGCTCCCGGCGACACGCATGGTGTCGAGGGCGACGTGAAGTTCCGGGTGGCGGGGCTGACGATCGAAGGCGAGTTCCTGTGGAGCACGTTCGCCCTGGACGCCGACCCGGCCCGTCCGCCCGGGGAGCCGGGCGACGTGCGCAAGATGGCCTACTACGCCCAGGTCGGGTACCTCGTGTGGGATCCCTGGCTGGACGTCGCCGCCCGGTTCGACTCCTTCGAGATGGACGACGGGGTGGACGATTTCAACGACCGCTGGAGCGTCGGCGGCGTCGCGACGCTGTTCTTCCTGCGCAACCGTGTGAAGCTGCAGGCCGAGTTCGCGCACCACCAGGAATGGGCGGACCCGCAGATCCCGAACGACTCCTTCGCGCTGCAGCTCCAGGGGAGGTTCTGATGGGAGTCGACAGTCATGAGTCATGGGTCATGAGTCGACCACCAGGCGACCGGCTGCGTGCGGCGGAATGGCGCACGCCGTCCGGAGCTCACGACTCACGACTGTCGACTCACGACTCGGGACTCGCGGCCATGGCGCTGCTCCTCCTCGTCTCCTGCTCCACCGCCGAGACCTCCACGAACGCGCGGGCCTACCGCATGGACAGCCGGGTGCAGGGGGTCGGGGGACCGGGGGCCGTCGCGGACGAGGGAGACTTCGTGCTGGACAACGGGGTCGTGCGCGTGGCGATCCTGCGCGACGGGAACTCGCCGGGGCCCGGGATGTTCGGCGGCTCGCTGGTCGACGCGGATCGCGTGCGGAGCGACGGGACGCACCGCGCCGGCAAGGGGATGGACGCGTTCGCCGAGCTGATGCCCATGGTGAACCTCATGGTGCCCGGGTACCGCGACGACCCCGCCCAGCGCTCGCACTACACGACGCTGTCGGTCGAGGTGCTGGCCGACGAGGGACGGTTCGCCTGTCCCGGCGGGACCTGCACTTGCGCGACCAGCCTCGCGGCATCGACGGCGGCGGCGCGCGCCGCGGGCGAGTGCCCGGTCGAGGGCGGCGAGCCGGGATGCTCGGCCATCCTGGCGTGCGGCAAGGCCGACCGGCTGGTCGAGGCGCTCGGCATGATCGAGACGCTCGGCGTAAGGATGAACCTCTCGATCGAGACGACGTACCTGCTGGATCCGGGCGCGGACTACGTGCGCATCCGGACGGACGTGTTCATCGACAACCGCTGGGTCGACTCGGCGACCCCCTACGCGCTGGGCGGGGTCGAGGACTTCATCCGCGACGGCCTGGGCGTGCTCGACGTGCTGACCGGGGACGAGCTGCTGCCGCCGACAGAGCCGCACGTCTGGCGGCAGGGCTTCCTGGCGGGCGACTTCCTGCTGATGGGGAAGAAGGTGCGGATCTTCGCCGCGGGGCACGGCTTCGACTTCCCGGACACGTTCCAGCGGCTGTTCGACGAGGGCAAGGACATCCTGGGCACGCCGCAGGCGGCGGATGCCGTGGTCGGCGTGGGCGACGGGGTCTCCTACGCCTACGGCTCGGAGGACGGCCCGACCATCGTGCCGATCTACACGGGCGAGTTCACGGGCGCGTTCACGAACGGCATGCGCTGCGCGAACGACGACACGGCGTGCGTCGCCCACGAGACGCAGCCGCTGCGCTACGAGCGGATCCTCGCGATCGGCCGCGGCGACGTGGCCTCGGCGCTGGCCGCGATGTACCGCCTGCGCGGCGAGGCGACCGGGACCCTGGCCGGGCACGTCCACGATCGGCGGACCGGCCGCGCGCTGCCGGGAGCCGAGGTGTTCGTGCTGCGTGACCCGTGGGCGTCGGATGCGACCCACGAGTTCCCGGCGACGGCCGAGCGCCTGCTGGAGCTGCTGGTCGAGGAGCTGGGGAATCCCGGGGTGGTCACGGAGCTGGGGGCGGACCTCGCCGACGACGCGGTCCCGGACGGCTCGTTCTCCGGCCCCGTGCCGCCGGGGAGCTACTTCCTCGTGGTGCGGGTGGAAGGGCGGGCGCTCTCGGCCCCGGTGCGGGTGCGGGTGGCGGCGGGCGGACGGACGGACGCCTCGCTGGCGGCGGGACCGCCGGGACGGGTGGACGTCGAGGTGTTCGACGAGACGGGCTCGCGCTCGCCGGCCAAGCTGACGTTCGTGGGGCCGATCGCGGCCGGGGATCCGTGCGGATCCGGCGCGGCGGTGGCGCACCTGACGGCGCAGAGCGCGGCCCGGCCGCTGGCGCTGGGGGGCGGGGAGATCGGCGACCGCATCGCGGCGATCGATTTCACGGTCGACGGAGCGCACTCGACCGAGCTGGAGCCGGGACGCTACGACCTGTGGATCTCGCGGGGCTTCGAGTACTCGGTGCACCGGCAGTGCCTGGACGTGCCGGCGTACGACGCGGCGCGCGTGGTGGGAGTGGTGCGGCGGCAGGTGCGCACGACGGGCTGGGTGAGCGGCGACTTCCACACCCATGGCGAGAACTCGTACGACGCCGACATGCCGTACGACCTGCGGGTGCGATCGGCGATCGCCGAAGGCGTCGACGTGGTGGCCGCGACGGACCACGACGTCGTCACCGACCTGGGGGCGCAGGTCGAGGCGATGGGTCTGCGGCACCGGATCGTCACGGCGACCGGGGATGAGGTGACGCCGATCGAGACGGGGCACATCATCGGGTTCCCGCTGCGCTACGACGCGCGGGCGCCGCAGGGCGGGGCGATCGACTGGACGCGACGCGACTTCTGCGTCGAGCACCCGGACGCGCCGGACTGCAACCACGACGGGGAGGCGGGCTACGTCCTGCCGCTGCGCCCCGGCGAGGTGTTCGCGAAGCTGCGCGAGCTGGGCCAGTACGGGCCGCAGGACACGCTGGTGATCGTCCCGCACCCGCGGGACGGCTTCTTCGGGCTGTTCGACCAGTTCGGCCTGAACCATTTCGACGCGTCGTGGAACTCCCCCGGCCTCATCCGCGGGCAGCACCCGCTCCTGCGCGCGGCGTACTTCTCCTGGGACTTCGACGCGCTCGAGCTCCTGAACTCGAAACGCTTCGAGATGATCCGCACGCCGACGGTCTCGGAGATCTCGGACTTCACGCACGACCTCGCCCTGCTCCAGGAAGAGCGGCGCCCGGAGCGGGAGATCGCCGACCTCCACCGGATGTACCAGGGGCTGGTCCTGGCGCGCACGGCGGAGGAGGCCGCGGCGCTGCGCTACGGCGCGACGGCGCAATGCCTGCGGGACGAGCACTGCGGTGCGGGAGAGATGTGCGACCTGCAACGGCAGGCCTGCGCGCCCGCGGGGGCGCGGTGCACCGGCCACGGGGACTGCGCCGACGGCCAGGCGTGCCTGTTCGAGACGTCGCCGTCACGCTGCGCGGCGGCGTGCACGAGCGACGCGGACTGCCGGCTGGATTCCCGCTGCGACGCGACGACCGACCCGCCGCACGCGCGCTGCGTGCGACGCACGTGCGCGCCGGCGGAGGCTCCGGACTTCCCCTGCGTGCAAAGCGGGTCGCCCGTGCGCGCCGGACCGGTCGACGACTGGTTCCGGCTGCTCGAGCACGGCATCGTCAAGACGGGTCTGGGCAACTCCGACAGCCACTCCATTACGTCCCTGGAAACCGGCTGCGCGCGGAACTTCGTGTACGTCGGCTCGGACGACCCGGCCGCGGTCGACATCCGCGACGTCGTGCGGGCGATCAAGGCCGGGCGGGTGGTCGCGTCCTACGGGCCGTTCGTCGAGCTCCTGGTCGACGGGCACCGCATCGGGGACACGGTCTCGCTGGGAGCGGGGGGCGGGTCCGTGCACGTCGAGGCGAGCGTGCAGTGGGCGACGTGGTTCGACGTCGACCGCGTGGAAATCTACCGCTCGGGCGAGCTGCTCCGGACGATCGAGCCGACCGCGTCGCAGCGGTCGCAGGGCCGCGCGGAGCTGTCCTTCGACGATGAGGTCCCGGGCGGACGCGACGCGTGGTACGTGGCGATCGCGATGGGTGCCGGTCCCGACGCGCGGTCGCTGGCGCCGGTCTACACGCCGAACCGCCACCCGTACCTCGGCTTCACCCAGGTCGTGGCGACGACGTTCGCGTCGATCGACGACCCGCTGATCCACGCCGTGCTGTCGATGCCGCTCCCCGTCCCGGAGGAGGTCGACATGCTGCCCTACGCCATCACGAACCCCGTGTTCGTGGACGCGGACGGGACGGCAGGCTTCCAGGGCCCGGCGGGCCAGGCGCCGGCGGTACGGTGGGCGCCGACGGAGGAGGAGCCGTAGGGGGAGTCGGCTGGTAGCTGGTGGCTGGTGGCTGGTGGATCTGGGTCGCCAAGGGGGGAAGTCGAGAGTCGCGAGTCGACCATCGACAGTCGAGAGTCGTGAGTCATGAGCTGTGAGCGGTCGGTCGTGAGTGGATGCTGAAGCGTCTGGCCGGACTGTCGCGGTTCTTCGTGCCGCTGTTGGCGGCGGTCGCGGCGCTGGAGCTGGTGCTGGCGCGGGGGATGTCCTTCGTGCAGCACGAGCGGGTGCGGGCGCGGCTGCCCCTGTCCGGGGACGAATGGTGGCAGCTCGGGGCCTACGTGACGACGTTCACGGGTCTCCTGGCGGTGGTGACGATCGCGGCGCTCGGCTTGCGTCTGGTGGTCTCGCGGTTGCCGCCGGCGGGGCGCGGCCTGGGACTGGGCTTCTCCGCGACGATCGCGGCGCTCGGCCTCACCGCCGTTTTCCTGCCGCCGGACGTCAAGGGAATCCTGACGATCCACCTGGCGGTGGTGCTGGGTGGGATGGCGCTGGGCATCGTGACGCTGGCGGCGGCGGGGCGGTGGGAGGTGAAGGTCGTCGCGGTGCTCCCACTGTTCCTGCCGCCGCTGGCGACGGCCGCGCTGGCGGTGCCGGGCCGGGAGCAGGCCGTGCTGCGAGCCGGGCTGGTGATCGCGACGGGGCTGGCGGCGGTGGGGGTCGTCGCGGCGGCGATACGCCGCGTGCGCCGCGCCGCCCGCGCGTCGCAGCTCATCGTCGTGGCGTACTCGCTGGTGGTCGCGTGCCTGGCCGGGGGGGCGGCGCTGCTGCACCCGCGCCGGGTGGTGGAGTTCGTGCTGTTCTCCCACGGGCTGCTGCTGGGGTTCCGCGGGGCGCTGGCGTTCGTGACGCTCGCCGTGCTGGGACTGGCCTTCGCGTCGGCGGCGTTCGTGCTGCCGCAGCGCGATGCGGAGCCGATCGATGGGGACGGCCGGCTCCTGGGCCTCGGGCTGCTCCTCTCGTTCCTGGCGGGCCCGACGCCGCTCAGCGCCACGCAGTCGCTCCTCCTGGCCGCGGGGAGCATGGCGCTGGTGGTGGGGGCGCGGGATCCCGCCCCGGCGGTGATGCCGTGGGAGCTCGGGGACGAGGACGGGGAGCAAGGCTGACGGCGGAGACTCCGGTAGCGGGGACCGCGCGGCGGCGGTCCCCGTCCGCCGTGCCGGGCGGCTGTCGCCTACGCCCCCTGCGCCCACTCCGGCAGCACGGGGTGCTTACACGCCAGCGGCTCCCGGCCCCACTGCGGCCCCGGCTTCGTCTCCACCATCGCCGTCATGATCGCCTCCTGCTCCAGCACGTGACGCGCGAGATCGATGCTCGACAGCTCCTCGCGGGGCACGAAGACCCAGCGCGGCGACACGCGGCATGCCAGCTCCGCCGGGGGACTCGGCGACCATCCGACGAACTCCTCGCCGCCCCGCCAATCGACCCACGCGGAGCTCCAATCGTCGCCCGGCGACCAGACCCAGCCGAAATTGTCGTCCACGAACCAGCGGCCGTAGTGGAAGACTACTCGACCGAACGGCCAGATCGAACCGAACTGCCGGCCCAGCGGCGTTTCGGTCCACCATCCGCCCGACAGGTACGGCACGAAGTCCGGACCCACGAGCGACTCCTTGGGCCGCCAGACGCGGCCTGCCGCCGTGCCATCGATCCAGTAGCCGTACGGGTTCACGACATCCGCAAGCTCGCGCAGCGTCACGGCCTGGTCCCCGTCCGGCGGCGCCTGGACCTCGTTGGCGGGCTCGTCAGCCGCCGTCGCACGGGATCCCAGCAGCAGGACCGCCGCGAGTGCCGGCGCCATCCAAGCCTGTCGTCGATCTCGCCACCATCGTTCTACTCTCATGGTGGTTCCTCCTTGGACGCCCTTGGTTGCCTTCGCGACGAATCGACGGCCGGGAAGGACGTCCGGGTTCCCAACCATCTGTCGTACCCCGTCCAGCCTAACGACCGATCGGCCGCCGTCATTCCCGAAAGTCGATCTTTCCGTTTTTCCCCGCGATTTCGCGGACCGGGACGCCTGTTTTCGAGGTGCGGTTGCGCCCGTCGCCCCGCCGGCGTACCGTACCCGTCGGAGGCTCACCATGCGACGGGCGACGGTTCCGGCGGTTGCGGCGACGGTCCTGGCGTGCCTTTCGTGCGGCGGAAGCTCGGCCGGGTCCGGGAATGCACAGGATGATGCGGGTACCGGTGGCGACATCGTGATCGAGGACGCCGCTGCGGACGAGGCGCCCGACAACGTGGACGCGGAGGTCGGCGGGGAGGTGGGGGATGGCGCGGAGGACGGAAGCGGCGGCGATGCATGGCCGGAGTTCCTGGGCGACGGCGCGGTCCTCGACGCCGCCGGTTGGGAGGCGTCCGAATACGTCGTCCTCCCGCCCGGCAGCGGCTGCGGTGACGGCGTCCTCGACCCCGGCGAGCAGTGCGACGACTGGAACCGCCTGGACGGCGACGGCTGCGACTGGCTCTGCCGGCTCGGCGACGGCGAGCCGCCCCCCGCGCCCGACCCCGACGCGAGCGACTACGTCCCGTCGGGCGAGCTGGTGACCGTCTCCGCCAGTCCAGGGCCGGCGGGAATGGAGCGGCTGCCGCTGGCCTGGACCGGCTCCGAGTTCGCCACGGCGTGGTTCCAGCGGCCCGAGCGCGACGGCGACATCGGCTTCCTCCGCTTCCGGCGCTTCGACTCCGCGGGTCGCCCGATCGATGCCGAATGGCGCCTGCCTTCGGTCGGAGACTACGGGGGGCTGGAAGTCGTGTGGACCGGGACCGGATTCGGCCTCTTCTTTGTCGATGGCCTGACCGGCCTGTGGTACCTCCGGCTGGACGCCGCCGGCAAGCCGATCGGCGGTCCGGTCCTGATCGAGGGGGACGTGCGGGCCCGCGCGCCCGCCGCCGACCTCGCCCCGGACGGCACTTTCGTCGTCGCCTGGATGCACGACTCCGGCTCCGGGGACGGGTGGTCAACCTGCACACCGGACGGCAGCCCCGACCTCACCCGCGTGCGCCGGGTGACCATCGCTGGCGCCACGCCGGGACCGGTGTTCACCGTCGACGAGACCGGCCAGGGTTTCCCCGATATCGCCGCGGGAGAGGATGGGTTCGGCATGGCGGTATCGGTCCAGGTCGGGCATGAGGAGGGCTTCTGTTCCTTCCGCTTCCTGCGCCTGGACGACACGCTCGAGCACGCCGCCGGCTCCGGTGTCCTTGGCGGCTACGTCTGGGGCGACGTGAAGTGGATCGCGGCCGATTCGCGGTACGTCACCGCCTGGGCGGGGGAAGCCGACGAGTCCATCGGGATGGAGAGCGAGCTTCGCGTCGCGTTCTTCGAGCCCGATGGAACGCTTGCGGGCCCGCCGATCCGCAACTCGGAAGGCTGGCCGGGTTGGCTGACCCATCGGCCTGTCCGAGTGGGGGCGGGCGACGGCGGCCTCGCGCTCGTCACCGCCTTCTCGGGGTACTCGGACGAACGGCTGTCCTTCCTGCGCACCGACCGCAACGGCGTCGCCATCTCGCCCCTGCGCGACCTCATCGAGGCCGATCCCGACGGACGACCCGCGCACTTCGGCTCGTACAACACGGTGTGGACCGACGGCGGGTTCGCCGTGCTCTTCGTGGGTGCCTGGCCCGGTTCGGGAGTGCCCCCGGGAGGAGGGGATTGGCTCTACCTGCAGCACTTCGTGCGCGCGGAGTAGTAGCCGGTTTTCGCGATGGACGCGGAGCCTCGAGATTCCCTGCCGCACGGTCCGGCACGCTCGCCGAGCCGTTCGGTGCTCGCTCGCCTGACCCCGCTGGCCGCCCTGCTCGCGCTTTCCGCCACGGCCTGCCCGGACGGACGCGAGACGGGCGGAGACGGGGACGCAGCCGCGGACGCAGATGCAGGCGGAGATGCGGACGCCGGAGCCGATGCGGAAGCAAGCGGCGACGGGGACGGAGACGGGGAGGTCACGTTCACGCTCGACCCCATCGTGCGCCTGAGCGACTCGCCGACAGACTCGCAGACGTACCTGAACACGGCCAAGTGCATCGCCGTCGATGGGGCCGGCACGGTCCACGTCGTCTGGCTGGAGGTGCTCGGGGACGGTTCGGGGAGCGGGCACACGGCCCAGGGGCAGCTCGTCCACGCGCGCTCGACCGACGGCGGCTCGACCTTCGCTCCGCCGGTGCCGCTCACGGTCGCCGTCGCCGAGGTCGGCGTGCCCAAGATCGCGGCGGCGGGAACCTCGCTCTTCGTGACGTGGCACCAGTCCGATGGCTGGCGCGTGCAGGTCATGTTGACGCGCTCGGACGACGGCGGCGGCACCTGGACGGCGCCCGTTTCGCTGGGCCAGGGCACGTTCCCGTCGATCGATGCGTGGTCGAGCGGCGCGGGCGACACGGCGGTGCACGTCGCGTGGTCGGACAGCCAGAATGTCGAGAACCACTGCGAGGTCTACCTGGCGAATTCCGTGGACGGCGGCCGCACGTTCGCGGCCCCGGTGATGGTCTCGACCCCGGACGGCCTCTCGTCCTGGACCGCAAGCGTCGCCTCGTGGGGCTCGACGACGCACGTGGCGTGGACCGACGAGCGCTTCAACCTCGATGCCGAGGGACGGCCCTACGACTGCATCGTCGTGGGCGGCGGCGTGACCTGTCATGAGGAGGTGTTCTACCGGCGCTCCACGGACGGGGGCGCGACCTTCACCGGGCCGGAGGTCCGACTCACGGACGATCCGCCGGGCTCGCCGGAGTGGTCGTGGGCGCCGAGCATCGTGGCGTGGCACGACGACGTGCACATCGCCTACTTCGACCACCGCAGCGGCTCGTTCCAGCTCTACCACCGCCGGTCGCGGGATGCGGGCGCGACGTGGGGAGCCGAGCAGGACCTGACCGGGGACCTGGTGCCGCAACCGGTCCACTGGTGGCGTCCCTCGCTGGCGGTTCTTGCCGAGCAGCTCCAGCTCACGTTCTGGGAAGTGGACCTGGACGGAGGGTCATCGGTCTGGACGATGCGGTCCTTGGACGGGGGCGCGACGTGGTCGTCCCCGCTGCTGCTCTCTTCGGGGCCGACCGCGCTGCAGCCCGCGGTGGCGCTGTCGCCCTCCGGGACGGCGCATTTCGCGTGGTACGACGACATGGACGGCAATGACGAGATGTTCTACCGGCGGCTCGCGGCCGGGCGTCCGTGAGGGCGCCGCGCCTGGAGTCGCGCGGTGCGATCGGGTAAGGTCGGCGGTGAGGCGGGAGGACGAGCATGACGAGAGGGAGGATCAAGATCGCCGTGAACACGGGTGGGGGGGACGCGCCGGGGCTGAACGCCGTGATCTACGCGGTGACGCTGGCGGCGGACCTGCGGGGCTGGGACGTCTACGGCCTGCGCATGGGGTACCTCGGGCTGCTGGACACGGACGAGATCGTGCACCTGACGCCGGACAAGGTGCAGGGCATCGTGGCCCTGGGGGGCACGATCCTCGGGACGACGAACAAGGGCAATCCGTTCGAGATGCCGGTGCGCAACGCGGTCGGAGACGTCGAGGTGCGCGATGTCTCGGACCGGGTGGTGGAGAACTTCAAGCGCCTGGGGCTGGACGTACTGGTCGCGATCGGCGGGGACGGCAGCCTGGCCATCGCGCACAAGTTCTCCCAGAAGGGCATGCCGGTGGTCTGCGTGCCCAAGACGATCGATAACGACCTGGCGGCGACCGTGATCACGTTCGGGTTCGACACGGCGGTGTCCACCGCGACCGACGCGATCGACAAGCTGCACTCGACGGCGTCGGCGCACGAACGGGTCCTGGTGGTCGAGGTGATGGGGCGCTACGCGGGGTGGATCGCGCTCAACGCGGGCGTCTCCGGGTCCGCGGACGCCATCCTGATCCCCGAGATTCCGTTCGACATCGACGCGGTCAGCCGGCGGATCGGGGACAACGAGCTGCGGGGCAAGCACTACGGCATCGTGGTCGTGGCCGAAGGCGCGGTGCCGAAGGGGGGCGGGCGGATCCACAAGGGCGGCGGGGAGGAGGGACGGCAGGAGGTCGTGCTGGGCGGGGTCGGAGAATATGTGGCGAAGGCGATTGCCGAGCGGACGGGGAAGGACACGCGGGCGATCGTGCTGGGCCACCTGCAGCGCGGCGGCTCGCCGACGACCTTCGACCGGCTGCTGGCGCTGCGCTTCGGCGCCGCGGCCGTGCGGATGATCGCCGAGGGGAAGCGGAACGTGATGGTGGCGCACCGGCCGCCGGGGATGGTGGCGGTGCCGATCGAGGACGCGATCGGGAAGATGAAGTGCGTGCCGCTGGACAGCGACTCCATTCTCACCGCCCGCGAGACGGGCGTGTGCCTGGGGGATTGACCATGAGCATCGAAAAAGCCGTCGAGAACATGATCCTGTGCGCGGGGCTGAAGAAGACGGACCGTGTCATCGTCGTGAGCGACGATTCGATCGTGCGGGCGGCCGAGGAGCTGCAGCGACGCGGCTCGGCAGTCGCGGCCAAGAGCGTGCTCTTCAACCTGGACCGTTTCGGCGCACGCCCGCTGCCGGCGCTCCCGGCCGAGATCAAGACCGCGCTGGACGACTGCGACGTGCTGTTCGTGCTGGTGCGGGCGGCGGCGGACGAGAAGGTGAACGAGCTCAAGACGGTGCGGCGACCGCTGGCGCTGCACAACGACCACATCAAGCACATCAACATGCCGGGCCTGACCTACGACGTCCTGGAGAGCGCGATGCAGGACGACCCGCGTGACATGTGGGCCTTCACGCAGCGGGTCTTCGACGCGGTGCAGGGCGCGAAGGAGATCGTGGTGCGGGGAAAGAACGGGACGGACGCGCGGTTCCGTTTCGCGCCGGACATCCGCTGGGTGAACTCGGGCGGCGACTACCGCACGAGGTTCCAGGCCAAGGGCAGCAACAACCTGCCGGGGGCCGAGGTGTACACGGCGCCGGCGGAGGCCGACGGCGTGTTCGTGGTGGACGGCGTCCTGGGCGACCACCTGGCGCACCGCTACGGCGTGATCACCACGACGCCCGTGACGCTGGAGCTCAAAGGCGGGCGGATCGTGAAGGTGACCGCGGCGCGTCCGGAGATGCAGAAGGACGTCGAGGAGTACATCCGCACCGACGAGAACGCGAACCGCATCGGCGAGTTCGCGATCGGGACCAACCGGTCGCTCAAGAAGCTCCTGGGCAACATGCTGCACGACGAGAAGTACCCCTCGGTGCACATCGCCGCCGGCAGCCCCTACCCGCACGTGACGGGCGCGAACTGGGAATCGGACGCGCACATGGACTTCATCACCCTGGAGCCGACGATCGATGTGGACGGGCGGCGGGTGATGGAGGCGGGGAAGCACCTGTTGTAGGCGGCGCGGCATCGGCCGGTCCGGCAAGGAACAGGCAACAGGGGACCGGCAACCGGCAACCGGCGACGAGCTACCAGCCGTCAGCGCAGCCGGCGCCAGCCGCCGGAGCCCTCCGAGGCGCACATGGCGGGGGGATCGACGGCGAGGACGTAGGCGGCGCGGCGGTTGGCTTCGCAGTCGACGCCGTCGCCGGTCTCCTGGGCCAGGCAGTGCTCGCCGTAGCCGCGGACGTGGATCGGGAACTCGAGGTCGCCGGCCTTGGCGACGAAGTACTCGGCGATCGCCTGGGCGCGGTGCTCGGCGAGGGTCTGGTTGTCGCCGGGCTGCCCGACGGTATCGGTGAAGCCGGCGATGTACAGGCCGGCCTCGATCCAGTCGCCGTAGTCGCGAAACGCCTGCTCGATCTTGACCCACGCCTCGTCGAGCTTCTCCTGCTCCGCGTCGCGGATTTCCCACTTGTTGGTCTCGAAGACGACGTCGACGTGGGGGATCTCGACCCGGAACGGCCAGATCTTGAAGGTGACGCTGGCCCCGTCCGCGTCCCAGGTCGTGACCTCGATCAGCGCCACCGGCTCGGACGGCACGGGCCAGGTGACCTCGATCCGGGCGCCCGCACGGACGCCGTCCAGCTCGATTTCCTGGCTGTGCACCAGGTCGCGCTGCATGCCGCGAATTTCGATGGTGGCGCGGACGGCGACGCGGCTGATGGAGTAGGCGACGCGGCCGTTCTCGAGGTCCACGTCCTGGCGCCGGAGGTTGAGGCGCGGGGGTGAGATCTCGCGAACTTCCCCGCCCTGGCCCTCCTGTTCGTCGTCGGACTGCGCGCCGACGACGACGGGGACGGCGAGCAGCGCGGCGACGATGGCCCCCAAGCGAATCCCTAAAACCTTGTGGTTCATGGTCGTTCTCCCGGCGCCGCTTCGACGGCGGATGGCCGAAGAAGTTTCATGCGGGGAGAAGGAAACCACAGATGAACACAGATGAACACAGATGGGGCGGAGGACAGATCCCTACGGGCAGGGGCAGTCGGCGGGACAGCGGGTGCAGTTCTCGGTGGGCGCACAGGTGCCGTCGCCGCAGACGGCGGGGCAGGAGCCGCAGTCGGCGGTGCAGTCGCGGCAGGATTCGCGGGGACCGCAGACGGAGTCGCCGCAGACGTCGCCGCAGGTGGAGCAGTCGGCGGGGCAGGTCGAGCAGTGCTCGGTGAGGCCGCAGACGTGGTCGCCGCAGACGTCGGGGCAGGAGCCGCAGTCGTCGGGGCAGGTGACGCAGCGCTCGTAGGGGCCGCACTCGCCGTCGCCGCACCAGGCGCAGACGCCGCAGTCGGGGAGGCAGGTGGTGCAGAACTCGGGGTAGTCGCAAATCCCGTCGCCGCAGTAGTTGGGGCAGTAGCCGCAGTCCCACATGCAGGACTCGCAGTCCTCGGTGGGTCCGCAGCGGGAGTCGCCGCAGACGTCGGGTCAGGCGCAGCATTCGTCGGGGCAGCGCCAGCAGCTCTCGGTGGTGCCGCAGCGGCCGTCGCCGCAGACGTCGGAGCAGGGGCCGCAGTCGTCGGGGCAGGTGACGCAGGACTCGGTCCAGAAGCAGTGGCCGTTGCCGCAGGTGTCCTCGCAGTAGTCGCAGTCCATGGGGCAGTTCCAGCAGTCCTCGCCGGGGTCGCAGGTCCAGTTGCCGCAGCCGGGGCAGGAGCCGCAGTCGTTCGGGCAGGTGCCGCAATCCTCGCCGGTCTCGCAGGTGCCGTCGCCGCACCAGGTCGGGCAGTCGCCGCAGTCGCGGGGGCAGGTGTAGCACAGCTCGGAAGGGCCGCAGGTGCCGTCGCCGCACTCGTCGGGGCAGGAGCCGCAGTCGGCGGGGCAGTCGCGACAGTCCTCGGTGATCCAGCAGGTGCCGTCGCCGCAGACCTGGCAGCGGCCGCAGTCGTACCAGCAGCTGGCGCAGGTCTCGGTGGTGCCGCAGGTGCCGTCGCCGCAAGTGTCGGGGCAGGAGCCGCAATCCTCGGGACAGGTGGCGCAGCGTTCCGTGAACGGGTCGCACTCGCCGTCGCCGCAGGCGGGGCAGGCGCCGCAGTCGGGCCGGCAGCTCGTGCAGGTCTCGGAGATGCCGCAGGTGCCGTCGCCGCAGAGGTCGGGACAGGCGCCGCAGTCGGTGCGGCACGACGAGCAGTTCTCCTCGAACTCGCACCGCCCGTCGCCGCACACCGGGGCGCAGAAGCCGCAGTCCTGCTGGCAGGTCGAGCAGGTCTCGCCGGGCTCGCAGATCCAGTTGCCGCAGCGCGGGGGGCAGGCGCCGCAGTCGGCGGCGCAGTCGGCGCAGGACTCGGTGGTGCCGCACACGCCGTCGCCGCAGACCTCGCTGCACGGGCCGCAATCGCCGGGGCAGTCGTAGCAGCTCTCGAGGTAGGCGCAGACGGCGTCGCCGCACGTGGGCTCGCAGAGGCCGCAGTCGTAGGGGCAGTTGTCGCAGGTCTCGCCGTCGCGCGAGCGGCAGTGGCCGTCGCCGCAGCCGGCGCAGACGCCGCAGTCGAGCCAGCAGCTCGAACAATCCTCGCCGACCTCGCAGATCCAGTCGGGGCAGCGCGCCGGGCAGGCTCCGCAGTCGCCGGGGCAGAACTCGCAGGTTTCCGTGGTGCCGCAGACGTGGTCGCCGCAGGAGTCGGGGCAGGGGCCGCAGTCGGCGGGGCAGGAGCCGCAGCTCTCGGAGCGCTCGCAACGCGCGTCGCCGCAGGCGCCGGGGCACTCGCCGCAGTCCCAGCGGCAGGTGGCGCAGCTCTCGGTGCGGTCGCACATCTCGTCGCCGCAGATGCCGGTGCAGACGCCGCAGTCTCCCGGGCAGGACCAGCAGGTCTCGGTGGCGCCGCAGGTGCCGTCGCCGCAGGAGTCGGGGCAGCCGCCGCAATCGTCCGGGCAGGTGGTGCAGGTCTCGGAGGCGAGATCGCACCGTGCGTCGCCGCAGCCGGGGCAGCGCCCGCAGTCGTCGGGGCAGGAGGCGCAGGTTTCCGTGGCGCCGCAGACGCCGTCGCGGCAGACGTCGGGGCAGCCGCCGCAGTCGGCGGGGCAGTTGCGGCAGCTCTCGGCGAGGCCGCAGACGCCGTCGGGGCAGGCGGCGGGGCAGTCGCCGCAGTCGGCCGCGCACGTGACGCAGGACTCGGTCGGTCCGCAGACGCCGTCGGCGCAGACGTCGACGCAGGCCCCGCAATCGGACGGGCAGGAGGAGCAGGATTCGGACGCGGAGCAGGCACCGTCGCCGCAACCGGGGCAGACGCCGCAGTCGACCAGGCAGGAGACGCAGGTCTCGGTCGCCCCGCACCGTCCGTCGCCGCAGAGGTCGGGGCAGGCGCCGCAGTCCGCGGCGCAGTCGGCGCAGTCCTCGGTCACGCCGCAGATCCCGTCGCCGCAGCGATCGGGGCAGACGCCACAGTCGCCGGGGCACGACGAGCAGGACTCGCCCCCGGTGCAGGTGCCGTCGCCGCAGCCGGGGCAGGCGCCGCAGTCCGCGGCGCAGGAGAGGCAGCTCTCCGTGGGACCGCAAAGCAGGTCGCCGCAGCGGTCGGGACAGAGACCGCAGTCCGCGGAGCACGAGGTGCAGGTCTCCGTGAAGCCGCACGAGCCGTCGCCGCAGACGTCGGGGCAGACGCCGCAGTCCTCGGGACAATCGACGCAGCCCTCCGTGGAGAGGCAGACGCCGTCACCGCAGGCGATGCAGGCGCCGCAGTCGGCACGGCAGGTGCGGCAGTCCTCGCCCGCCCCGGCGTCGCACGCGCCGTCACCGCACATGCGCGGGCACTCGCCGCAGTCGCCCGGACAGGTCTCGCAATCCTCGGCACCCTCGCAGGCGCCGTCGCCGCACTCGCCGGGACACGCGCCGCAATCGCGCGGACAGGACGCGCAGGTCTCGTCGGCCGAACAGATCCCGTCATCGCAGCCGGGACAGACGCCGCAGTCGCCCGGGCAGGAAGAGCACGACTCGGTGGCGTCACAGATGTCGTCGCCGCAGACGCCGGGACAGACGCCGCAGTCGGACGCGCAGGTCTCGCAGGATTCGTCGGCGGCGCAGTAGCCGTCCCCGCAACCCGTGCACGAGCCGCAGTCCAGGGGGCAGGAGCCGCAAGTCTCGCCCTCGCCGCAGACGCCGTTGCCGCAGCCCGTGCAGGTGCCGCAGTCGGAGGCGCAGCTCCGGCACGACTCGGTCGTCCCGCACGTGCCGTCGCCGCAGACGTCCGGCACGCACGGGCCGCAGTCGGCCTCGCACGACGAGCACGTCTCGCCGAAATCGCACGTGCTGTCGCCGCACGAGTCGTCCAGTACGGGGGTGCGGCCGCAGGCGGAGAGGGAGGCCACGGAGAGGAGGATCGAGAGAGCATGTCGTGCTGACATCATGCGTGCTCCTTTTCGGCGAAGCATGCCACGGGCTTCCGGGGGCGTCGAGCCCACCGGATCACTCCGCCGCCTGTGACAGCGTGACACGACATCGGTCGACTCCGGATTGGTCCGACGCGCCGGGATCCTGCCGGAGGAGTTGGATCCCGGCGCGCCGAGAACCGGGGAGAGAGAGGTGCGGAGAGCGTGCCAGTCAGGGGAAGTGCGGGGAGAGCGGGGAGAGCGGGAAGTGCGGGGAGAGCGTCGGGGTCAGGAGGATAGCGCGAGGACGCCGGCCTGGCGGCCGGCGTCGTGACCGTCGCGTCGGAAGGAGAAGAAGTCGCGGGGCTCGGAGACCGTGCAGCGGGGGAAGACGGCGATGCGAGTGGGGGCGATGCCTGCGCGGATGAGCAGGAGGCGGACGGCGGCCTGGAGATCGATGTGGGGTTTGGCGCGGCCGGGGCGGCGGAGAACGACGTCGAGCGAGACCTTCTGTGCGAACGCGGCGGCGACCTCCTCGCCGACCTCGAAGGCGTCGGGGCCGATGCAGGGGCCGATGGCGGCGGCGAGGGTGGGCTGGGCTTCGCCGAGTTCGCGCCAGAGGCACGCGACGGCTTGCGCGACGAGGCCCCGGACTGTGGAGCGCCAGCCGCAGTGGAGGACGGCAGCGGCGGGGCGGTCGAGCGAGGCGAGGAGGACGGGGCAGCAATCGGCCGTTCGAACGAGCGCCGCCAGGGGCGGCGCGTGCCCCCCGACCAGGACGACCGCGTCGCCTTGTTGGCCGCGTACGGTGCGGCCGTCGGCGGCGCGGCGGACGACGTGGACGCGGTGGCCGTGAACCTGGCGGACGGTGGCGAGGGTTTCGGGATCGTAACCGAGGGATTCGGCGAGGAGGCGGTGGTTCTCGCGGACGTGTTCGGGGTCGTCGCCGACGTCCCAGCCGAGGTTGAGCGATTCGTAGGGGCCGGTGGAAACGCCGCCATGGCGGGTGGTGAAGCCCCAGCGGATCCAGGAAGGGAACAAGTCCGGGATGTGGAGAAGGGGAGGGATGGTCACCGTGCCAGCATCCCGTCGACCGTGGACTGAAGGGCTTCGGCGGTCGTTCCGGCGGCGACGCATGCGTCGCTCCAGGTGGAGGCCGGAGCGGGAAGGAGGTGAGTGCGGACGGCGTCGAGACCGACGGTGTCGACGGCGGCTGCGACGAGCAGCCCGGCCAGCGGGTAGGCGGTCGCCTCGGGGGTGCGGCGGAAGCCGGCGCCCAGAAGGTCGGCGAGGCGGGGTGGGGCGTCCAGGCGCTGCTTCCATTGGTCGAGGGTGGCGCCGCCGTACTGGCCGCTGGCCCAGACGGCCAGACCTTCGCCGACGAGCGCGGTGCCGGCGGGGCCCCAGGCGGCGTAGGCCAGGACGTGGGTTCCTTCGTGAACGACGAGAGTCTCGAGCGGGCCGCCGGGGGAGGGATCGGCGTGGAGGACGTGGAGGACGTTCGCGGAGACGACGGCGTAACCGTCGCCCTGGTCGCCGGTGAGCGAGAGCTTGCTGCGGCGATCGGGGTAGACATAGAGGGACAGGGAAGAGGGAGCGGCGAGGCCCAGTTTCTTCACGGCGACGGCGAGGCCGCGGAGAGCCGCGTCGATGACCTCGGCCTCGTCGCCGGCGGGCGCGAGCTGTTCGGGGAAGCCGAAGCGGACGGTCGCCGGCGTTGCGTCGCCGGCTGCGGGTGCGAGGGGGCGCTCGACGACGCGCCAGGCGATGCGGGGGGAGGGGGGATCCGGGAAGGCGGCCGCGACGGCGCCGGCGGGGGATCGTTCCCAGCGACCGGCCTGGAGGCGGCCGAAGGCGTTCGCGACGAGGATGGGTTCCTGGCCGTGCTGGACGCCGTTGATCTCGGCGACGGCGGCGGAGCCGGTGCCGGCGTAGAGGAGGAACTCGGGGTGGCCGGGGCCATTCGCGTCGGAGGCGCGGGCGGGGACGACGGCGATGACGCGCAGGTCGGTGCCGCGGAACTCGCGCTCGCCGAAGGCGAGGCGATCGGGGCCGAGAGAAAGCGGGAGGACGGGGGCGAGGCGGGCGACGACGGAGCTGACGTCGGGGCCGCCGTAGACGACGGGGTTGGGGGGCCATGCCGAGGCGCCGGCGGCGACGTCGATGGAGTCGTCGAGGACGGTGGCCGAGGCCTTGAACAGCTCCCGGACGAGTCCGACCTGCGCGGCGACGATGCGATCGGCGCGATCGTCGCCGGCGGTGCCGAGGACGAAGGTGGGGATGCCGCGCGCGAGGAATTCGTTGGGGGTGGTGTTTATCGCTCCTGGGGCCGGGGCGGGTTCCGCCTCCGGGACATCGCCGCCGGAGGGCGCCGGGCGTGGCGCGGCCGGCGCGGCGTCGGCGACGGCCGGCGTGCCGGCTTCGCGTGCAGCTCCGTTCGGTGCGGGGGTTTCACGCGAGCGGGAGCAGGCGATGGGGAGGAGGAGAAGGTACACGGAGAGTCGGTGTGGCATGGTCATGGACCGGAGGATAGGCGGGCGGGGGCGCGTTGGGCAATGCGGCGGCTCCGACGTTCGTGCCGGGCGCACTTGCGCCGGCTGGGTGTGCGGACCATTCTTGTGCCCAAGCGCGGGGAGCGGGGGCGGTCCGGGGAGGGGAGATGACGAAAAGATGGCTCGTGGCGGCGTGCGTGGCCCTCGGCGCCTGCGACGGGGGGACGGTGCTGACGGGGGACGGCGGCGGCGACCGCGCGGACGCGGTCGATGCGGACGCGGCGGGCGAGGACGCGGCGCCGAGCGACGGCGTGGACGGCGTCGTGGACGACGGCGGTGCGAGTGACGCGGCGAACGAGGACGCGGGAGTCGAGGCGTCCTGCACGACGGAGGCGCACTGGGAGCTGGAGCTGCGGACGATCGAGGAGGTCGACCTCGTCGACGTCGAGCCGGCCCGCTACGGCGCCACCGACCGGCTGCGGATCCAGGTGCGGCTGCGTTCGGCGTGCGAGCGGCTGGGCCGGGTGGACGTGGAGCTGACGGCCGGCGGTGCGACGGACTTCGCGAGCCTGAGGGCGTGGGCGTGGGTCCCGCGGGGCCTCGACTGCCCGCCGTCCGCGCCGCTGGTGCCGTGGATCGTGCTGTTTCCGGGGCGCGAGCAGGGGAACTTCCGCGTGCTCGTGGAGGACGGCGGCAGCCCGGGCGGCGGCCTGCGGCTGGAGTACGGGCGCGAGATCGGCTGCTCGGGCATTCCGGAGTGCGAGTGCCACGCCGGCACGCCGGCGGGGACGGCGACGGAGGGCAGCCCCTGCGTGACGGACTGCTCGTGCGCCGAGGGGCTTTCCTGCATCGGGTCGTACGGCGTCGGCGGCCCGTACTGGGCGTGCGCGCGCCCGTGCAACGACCTCCTGGACTGCGGCCCGTACGAGATCTGCGAGGAACCCGTACCGGACGGCATGCCGTGGGTCTGCAGCGGGCCGACGGACCAGTGCTCGACCGACCGCCCGTGTCCCGACGGCTTCGACTGCGTGACCGACACGGGCGATGCGCCGAACGCGTGCGTCGATCGGCGCGCCTGGGAGCCGCTCGGTACGCCCTGCGGCTGCGACGAGACTTGCGGCGGGGCGGGGAACTGCGTCGGCTCGACGGACCCGCCGGTGGCGCCGCGCTGCGTCATCCCATGCCTCCGCGATGTCGACTGCGACCCGGACGGCAGCTGGTTCTGCTCGTGGGACAACACGTGCCAATTCTCGGACGGGTACACGTAGGGGAGCGGTGGAGCGGGAGAGCGGTGGAGCGGTGGAGGCCCGGACCAACCACTCGACCCGGACGACCAACCAACAACTTGTCCCGGACGTCCAACGACCCCCCCCTCCCTTGCCCTTCTCCCCCTCCCTCTGATACCTCCTTCTCCCGGAGGTGGCTCATGGCGCACAAGTTCCCGTCGGCGGAGTGGGTGGCGGCGTTCAAGGACGCGGTGAACGGCAATCCGGCGTACAAGGCGTCGGGGCGCGAGTGGACGCACGGGGTGATCACGCTGGTCGTCTCGGCGAATCCCGGCCTCGGCCTGGCCGAGGATACGTGCATGTGGCTCGACCTGCACCAGGGGGTCTGCCGCGAGGCAAAGATCGTGGGGCGCACCGAGGCCGACAAGGGCTCGGCGTTCATCATCGTCGGCGACTACGCGCGTTGGAAGCAGGTCATCCGCAAGGAGCTGGAGCCGATCAAGGGGCTGATGCAGGGCAAGCTCAAGCTGGCCAAGGGTCAGCTCCCGGTCATCGTGCGCTTCGTGCAGGCGGCGCGGGACTTGGTCGAATCGGCGACGATGGTGCCGACGACGTTCCTGGGCGACTAGGGCGGCCGGCCATGGCGTACGACGACAGCTTGTCGTTCCTGCACTTCGCGCCGACGCGGGTGGTGTTCGGGGCGGGTGCCCTGTCCGAGGCCGGTCTGGAGCTGGACCGGCTGGGCGTGTCGCGCGCGGTCATCGTCACCGACGCGGTCATCGCGGAGAAGACCGACCTCGTGGCGAAGCTCAAGGCGTCGCTGGGCGCGCGCTGCGCGGGCGTGTTCGCCGGCGCGGTCCCCGACTCGGGCCTGCACATCGTCGACGCCGGGGCCGCGGCCGCACGCCAGGCCGGCGCCGACAGCCTCGTGTCGCTGGGCGGCGGCTCGGCCATCGACACCGCGAAGGGGATGGCGGTGGTGCTGACCGAGGGCGGCTCGCTCATCGACCACCAGGGTTTCCAGAACCTGACGCGGCGGCAGACGCCGCACGTCTCGATCCCGACGACGCACGGCACGGGGAGCGAGGTCACGCGCTACGCGGTGATCAAGGACCACGAGGAGCGGCACAAGCTGTTGTTCGGGGACTTCCACCTGATCCCGGACGTCGCGATCCTGGACCCGGCGCTCACGGTCGGGATGCCGCCCGTGATCGCGGCGGGGACGACGCTGGACGCGCTGACGCACGCGATCGAGGGGGCGCACTCGCTGCAGCGCAACCCGATCGCCGACGCCCTGGCGATCCACGCGGTGCGGCTGATCCGGCGCTGGCTGCCGCGGGCGATGTCCGCGCCGCGGGATCTGGCCGCGCGCGGGCAGCTCCTGCTGGCCTCGACGATGGCCGGAACGGCCTTCGACAACGCGCAGGTGGGGCTCGTGCACGCGATCGCGCACTCGGTCGGCGCGCGTCACGGCGTCCATCACGGCCTGGCCAACGCAATCGCGCTGCCGCACGTCATCCGCTTCAACGCCCCCGATGCGGCGGACGTGTACGCCGAGCTGGCGCGGGCGGCGGGCGTGACGGCGGCGACGTCCGACGAGGAGGCCACCGAGGCCCTGGCGGTGGACGTCGCGGCGGTGGCGAAGGCGGCGGGTCTGCCCTCGCGCTACCGCGACGTCGGCGTGCCGGAGTCGGACCTGGAGGCGATCGCGGAGCTGGCGATCACGGACGGCTCGATCGTCTACAACCCGCGCATGGCGATGGACCCGGCGCTGGTGCTCGAGGTGCTGCGGGCGGCGTGGTAGGGGGGGCTCGGCGGTCGGCGGTCGGCGGTCGGGGGAACGACGCGAACTCGAACCGGACGACGGCCACGACTTCGACGACGAGGGAAGACGGGGATGGCGGACGAAGGGCCGGTGCGGATCACGCCGGGGGCGGAGGAGAGCGGGCTGGCCAACATGGTCGCGGACCTGGTGCGCCAGAACCTCGAGGCGCATCCCGAGCGGAGCTCGGCGCTGGCGGGGCTCGACCTGTGGCTGGGGATCGATGCGACGGACGTCGAGCTGGGGTTGACGCTGGTGTTCGAGGGGGGTCGGCTGACGGTGGTCGACGGGATCCTGCCGCGCGCGGAGGTGGTCGTGACGGCGACGTCGGACGCCATTCTGGACATGTCGCTGGTGCGCATCGGGCGCAGCGGGCTGCCGGTGCTGTGGGATACGGCGGGCCGGCGGCTGGCGGGGCGGTTCCTGCGGGGCGAGCTCCGGATGAGCGGCGTCGGCGCGGCGGGGCGGTTGATGCGGGTGATGCGGCTTCTGTCGGTCGCGGAGTGACTTGACTGCGCTGACGGCGGGCGCACGATCCCGGCCATGGATCTTCAACTTCAAGAACACGTCGTCCTGATCACGGGGGCTTCGGGCGGGATCGGCCGGGCGGTGGCCGAGGCGTTCGCGGCGGAGGGGGCACGCCCGGTGCTGCACGGGTTCCGACGCTTCGACGCGCTGCGGGAGTGGCTGGCGGAACAGCCGTGGCAGGAGCGGGCGGTTGCGGTACGGGCGGACCTGACGCAGGCGGCGGAGGCGGACGCGGCGTTCCGAGAGGCGGCGGAGCGTTTCGGGCGGGTGGACGCGTGCGTGGCCAACGCGGGAGCGTGGCCGACGACGGATCTCCCGATCGACCAGGTGCCGGAGGAGCGGCTGCGGGGGACGGTCGAGGCGAACCTGTGGAGCGCGATCTGGACGGCGCGGGCGTTCTTCGGGGCGTTGCGGCGCAGCGGGCCGCGGGCGGACGGGCGAGGTGCGACGCTGGTGTTCACGGGGTCCACGGCGGGGCGGTTCGGCGAGCGCGGGCGGGTCGACTACTCGCTGAGCAAGGCGGCGCTCTACGGACTGGTGCGGTCGCTCAAGAACGAGATCGTGGCGCTGGACCCGTACGGGCGGGTGAACATGGTCGAGCCTGGGTGGACGGCGACGGCGCGGGCGTTGCCGGAGCTGTCGAAGCCGGAGACGGTGCGGCGGATCGTGCGGACGATGCCGGTGCGCCAGATCGCGCGGCCGGCGGACATCGCGCGCGCGATGGTGCTGCTGTGCTCGCCGGCGGCGTCGCGGCACATCTCGGGCGAGGTCCTGACGGTGGCGGGCGGAATGGAAGGCCGCGTGCAGTGGGAGCCCGAGCAGATCGACGCGGCCGCGGTGCGGCGACGGCTGGACGAGGAATAGGGCAGGTTCGCGCAGCGGCGCAAAGGCGCAGAGGGGCGGGGGGGGTGCGGGTCACGCAGGGGTCGGGCGGAACCCAGTCGCGCTACGGTTGGACTTCGAGCTGTTCACCCAGCTCGCGGATCTTGTCGAGGACTTCCTGCCGGCGCTCGTCGACCATGTCCGGGTCCTCGCCGAGATAACGCTGGTAGGCGCCGATGGCGCTGGCGACGTCGCCGAGCCGCTCGTGGCAGACGGCGAGGTTGTAGAGAATCGCGGCGCGCGGCGACAGCTCGTAGGCCTCGTTGAACTTGTCCAGCGCGGTGGCCCATTCGTCGACCTCGAATGCTCGCAGTCCCTCCTCGAACAGGTTCCTCGCCGCCTCGAGCCGCGGGTCGGGTGGGGGAGGGGGTGGGGGCAGGGGGATGGGCGGTTGCCCCGGGAGCGGCGGTCGCACGCCCGCCGCGGAGCCTTCGCCTTCCGACCGATCGGAAAGAGCCGAGTGGGCGACGTGCGCCTCGTACGCGGTCCGCACGGCCTCGTCCTGAGCCGGGCCCGCGCACGCGGCGGCGAGGAGGGCGGCGAGTAGCAGGACCGCTCGTGCCGTTTCCCATCTGTGTTCATCTGTGTTCATCTGTGGTTGCCTTGTCCCCTCCGCGCCCTTTCCCCATCTGTGTTCATCTGTGGTTTCTTCTTCCCCTCTCCGCGCCTCCCCGGCCGGGGTTCACCCTGCGGCATCCGCATCGATGCGCCGCAGGAGGCGCAGGGTGAAGTCGAGGGTGTGATCGAGGGCGCGGGGGTCGATGTTGTCGGGGGAGTCGGTGTGCCAGTGGTAGTTGGGCGGGTAGTCGTCCTCGTCGAGGGCGAGGAGCGCCATGGCGCGCAGGCCGCGCACGGCGGGGACGAGGGCGTCGGTCGCGAAGGTCATGGTGTACGGCCGTACGGGGGGCGCGCCGTCCTCGGTGGCGACCTCGCGGCAGAAGCGCACGAACTTCCCGTCGTACGGAATGCGTCGCAGGAAGCCTTCGCCGGTGCACCAGCGCAGCGAGCCGGCGCCGACGGTGTCGATGGCGAGATACCAGGTGTGGAAGGCGTCCAGCTCGGCGGCGTGGCGGTCGCAGAAGTCGAGGGCGCCGCCGAGCATGGCTTCCTCGCAGCCGGTGGCGACGACCCAGACCTCGGTGTGCGGGAGCGGCGCGGCGGCGAGGCGGTCGGCGGCGGCGAGCATGACGGCGACGCCGGAAGCGTCGTCGGAGGCGCCGGGAACGGGATCGGAGAAGGCGGCGCGGCCCATCTGGAGGGCGACGAAGGCGTGGAGCTGGGCGAGGGCCCACTGCGGGAGGCGGGTAGGCAGGCCGGCGAGGCCGAGGGCCTGGAGGGCGGTCTGGGCGACGCCGCTCCAGAACACGAGCTGCACGGGGTTGGGCGCGCCGCCCAGCTCGCGCCGGAAGAAGCGTGCCGCCGCCTTGGCGCGCTCGGGGGCGAAGAAGAGCGGCGGGCCCTCGCGCGCGACATCGACGTGCGCCATGAGCACGACCCGCTCCCGCACCTCGCCGGCGGCGGGGATGCGCGCGACGACGTTCTGCGAGGGGCCGGCGGGCAGCAGCTTCGCCAACCAGAACCAGCGGCTTTCCAGGTCGCCGAAGAAAGAGGCGTTGGCCGCGGCGGAGAGCGCGGTCCCCAGCCACGGCGCGGCGAGGCCGACGGTGCCGGCGGCCCAAAGCACGCCGGCGTGGGCGGCGAAGCGCGCGTAGCCGTTGGACTGGAAGCGGAACGACTCGGTCGAAGGCTGGAGTCCGAGCGCCGCCAAACGGGAGGCGACGTGCTCGTGCCCGCGCCGCTCGCCCTCGGAACACGGCAGTCGCGGGGGGAGGGCGCAGAGGGTGCGGATCTCATCCATCATGTCGATGCGTGTGGGGTTGTCCATGGGGTGGATGTTCGTGCGTTCATGGGGCGGCGTCAACGACGGGAGGGGGGGAGAGGGAAAAGAGGAACCACCGATGGACACCGATGGGGGGGAGGGGAGGAAGAGGAGAGGAGAAGCCACAGATGAACACAGATGAACACAGATACGGGAGAGGGGGAGGGAACGGGACGAGGTGCTATCGGGGTGGGGGCGCGAGGGGGTAGGATCGGGGTAGCGGTGCGCGACGCGGGGAGGTGGATGGTGCGTGCGGCCCGGGTCGTGACGGCGGTTTGCGTGGCGGCGGCGGCGTCCGTGTCCGTGGCGGACGAGTCGGAGACGGAGGTCGGGCTCGGGCACTGGGGCCACTGGCCGGAGCTGGCGGTGGGGCCGGCGGGCGAGCTGCACATGGTCTATCAGAAGTGCGCCGACGCGGCCGGGCACCGGCCGTGCTCGACGTGGTATCGCCGGTGGGACGGCGCCTGGGGCCCCGAGGAGGAAATCCCGGATTCGGGCGAGGCCTCGATCGAGCCGGCCAACGGGGTGCCGACGCACCCGCGGGTGGCGGTCGACGACGGGGGAGGGATCCACGTCGCCTGGGCGGGGCCGCTCGGTCGATCCGCGACAGCCGTGCGTTACGCGCGGCGCGACGGGGCGGGGTGGGCCGCGCGGGAGACGATCGGCACGCAGCCGACCGAGGGCCTGGACCTCGAGAGTTTCGGCGGGAGGGTGTTCGTTGCGGCGCAGATCCTGACGGGCGCGGCTCCGCCGGACGACTACGAGATCCGGGTCTACGCGCGCGACGCGGACGGGACGGGGACGTGGACGCAGACGGCGGTGGGGGACAAGGGCAACGTGGTGGAGCTGGCCCGCTCGTTCCGCGGCGACCGGCTGCTCCTGGCGTGGTGGTGGTCCTCGCGCTTCGTGGGGTACCGGCTGCACGAGTACGTGACGGAGTGGGGGCCGGAGACGCAGATCCGGATCCACCCCGCGCTGCCGGACGCGTACAGCGGCGCGCAGCCGTCGCTGGTCGAGGATCGCGACGGCGGGCGATGGCTGGCCTTCGCCGCGTGGGAGCGGATCACCGGCCTGGACTACGAGATCCGCGACATCCGCGTGCGCGAGCCGGGGGGCGGGTTCGTGACGCTGAGCGCCGAGCCCCTCTTTCCGGGGCCGCATTCGGACCCGCGCGTCGGGACCGACGGGAGCGGGAACGTCTACGTGATCTGGCGCGACGAGGCGCGCCGGATGCGCTACGCCAACCGCCTCGCGGCGCGAGGCACCTGGGTGACGGACGGGATCTTCCCCACCGCCTCGCAGGTCGACCAGCCGGCGCTGGCGATTGCGCCGGAGTGGCATCACCTGGTGTGGCGGGACGGCGACGGGACGCTGCGGCACAACCCGCGGCCGGTGACGCCGCCGGGCGCGGACGCGGACGCGGACGGTGGACCCTCCGACGCCGAGGACGGTTTCGACGGCGCCGACGCTTCCGGGGAGGCCGACGTGGAGGCGGCGGACGGCGACGGGGCGGCCGAAGGCGCGGCGGACGCCTGGGGCGCGGACGACGGGACCGCGGAGAACGGCGCGTGCGAGGCCGTGTCGTGCCACGCGACGTGCCGCGAATGGGGCGAGGGCGGCGGGCAGTGCCGGGGCGGTCTGTGCGTGTGCGTGGACGCGTCGGGCGGGGCCGCGGACGGGTGCGGGTGTCGGGCTGCGGGCGAGGCCGGGGGCGCGGGCGTGGGCGCCGCGGTCGCGCTCGGGCTGTGGATCCTGCGCGCGGGAGCGCGCCATCGGAAACGGGTGCGAAGCGGGCGGCGTTGATTCGGCGGCACGAGTGCCCTATCAAGCGTGGGAATGGCGTTTTCGCATGCCGGCGAGCTGGCCGCATTGGGTACCGCCTGTTGCTGGACCCTGACGGCGATGATCTTCGAGTCGGCGGGGAAGCGGGTGGGTTCGCTGCCCGTCAACCTGCTGCGGCTGGTGATCGGCCTGGCGTTCCTGGCGGCGTTCGGCATGGTGGTGCGGGGGACGCCGGTGCCGACGGACGCGCCGCCGGGGGCCTGGTTGTGGCTGTCGTTGTCGGGGGTCGTGGGCCTCACGATCGGCGACCTGTGCTTCTTCCAGGCGTTGGTCGTGCTGGGCGCGCGGCTGTCCATCCTGCTCATGGCGCTGGTGCCGCCGCTGACGGCGCTGATCGGCTGGGCGGTGCTGGGCGAGCGGCTCGAGGCGCTGGACTGGCTGGGGATGGCGATGACGGTCGGCGGCGTGGTTTGGGTGACGCTGGAGCGTCGGCCGGCGGTGGACGGCCGGCCGGCGCGGCTGACGGCTTCGGGCCTGCTGTTGGGTGTCGGGGCGGCGTTGGGCCAGGCGGTGGGGTTGATCCTGAGCAAGTTCGGGATGGGTTCGTACGACGCGTTCGCGGCGACGGAGATCCGCGTGATGGCGGGGCTGGCGGGATTCGTCGTCGTGTTCGCGGCGCTGGGGTGGTGGTCGCGAGTCGGGGCGGCGCTGCGGGACGGGGTCGCGATGGCGCGGATCGGGCTGGGGGCGTTCTTCGGACCGTTCGTCGGGGTGTCGCTGTCGCTGTACGCGGTGCAGCACGCGCCGGCGGGGGTGGCCGCGACGATCATCGAGATCCAGCCGGTCTTGATCCTGATCCCGGCGGCGCTGGTGTTCGGCGAGCGGATCACCCTGCGGGCCGCGGCGGGGGCGGTGCTGGCGGTGGGAGGCGCGGCGCTCCTGTTCCTGTGAGGGGCGTCACCAGGCGACTTCCGCGGCGAAACCGCGCAGGCAGTGGTCGCTGGACATGCTCGAGCCGTAGGCCCCGGCCGGCAGGAACGCGAGCAGGTCGCCCTCGGCGACGCGCGGCAGGGCGATGCCGCGGGCGAAGACGTCGTTCGACTCGTTGATGTTTCCCGCGACGGAGCAGATCGTGTCGGCGGCGGCGAGGGGCCGGGCGACGTGGACGATTTCCACCGGGATGCCGTAGTGCGCCGCGTACACGTTGACGTTGTGCCCGGCATCGACCCCCAGCCAGGTCACCCCGTCCTTGTTCTCGACGGTATTCACCTGCACCAGCAGGACGCCGGCCCAATCCACGAGCAGCGTGCCCGGCTCGCACGCGATGCGCCCGCCCCAGCGGCCGAAGGCGGTGCGCAGCGCGTCCGACCAGGCCGGCAGTCCGAGCGGCTCGTCCGACGCGCGCCGGCGCGCCCCGAGCCCGCCGCCGACGTTGAGGGTCTCGACCGGGGGAAGGCGCTCCGCGAGCGCGGCGAGCATCGCGAACGTGCGCTGCATCGCGGGCAGGGCGCTGGCCGGCAGTCCCCAGCCGCCGTGCACGTGCAGGGTATCGACGACCAGCCCGAGCGCCTGGGCCTCCGCGGCGACCTGCTCGACGGTCTCCGGCAACAGGCCGAACTTGGAGCGTCCGTAGGCCACCCTGGGATCGTCGCCGTAGCCGACCGCCACGCCGGGGTCGACGCGCAGGCCGACGGGCGTGCCGCGCGGGACGCGGGCGGCCCAGCGGCGCAGCGCGGAGCGGCTGTCGAGATTGAGGTGGACGCGGGCGGCGGCGAAGGCGTCGAGGTCGCGATCGGCGAGCATCGAGGCGGTGACGGAGATCTCGGCGGGAGCGAAGCCGTGCCGGAGCGCCAGAGCGACCTCGCGCGGCGAGCAGGCATCGATGCCGACGTCGCGCTCGGCGCGGAGCGCGTCGAGCACCGGTCCGAAGCGGTTGGACTTCATGGCGAAGTGCACGCGGTGTTCCAGGCCGGTCGCGGCGAGTGCCTGCTTGAGGAGCCGCGCCCGGCGCCGTACCTCCGCCGTGTCGTACAGGTAGAGCGGAGTGCCGTGCACGGCGGCCTCCGCGGCGACGGCTCGACCGCCCAGGGTCAGGCCTTCGGGCCCGCATCCGAAGGCCCCGTCCATCCACCACGGTTGCGCATCCGGCACGGGCGGAGTATCGGCGAGCGCGCCGGGCGAAGCAACGGTGCGGGGCGCCGCTACTCGTCCTCCTCGCCGGAATCGACGTCGCAGCCGATGGTGAGCGCGACGGGCCCACTCGCCTCCAGCTCGACCAGCGGCTCGCCGCGGAGCGCGGCGATGAGGATGCCCGTCGAGCACTGGAAGCCCTCGGCGTAGGCCTCGCAGAAGCCGAGGGAGATCTCGGCGCCGACTTCCAGCGGGGTTTCCTCCAGCGGGTTCCATTCCCAGCAATCATCGCCCAGCTCGAGCTTGAGCTCGGTCTTCAGCTCCAGCTTGGCGCAGGAGGCGCAGGCCACGGTGGCGACGAGGTCTTCGACCTCGTCGATCATCTCCTCCGTCACGCCGCCCCAGGTGAGCATGCCGGCGGCGATGCCGAATTCCACCCCGACCGCGCCCGTGTGCATGCCGATGGCGAAGGCGTAATCCTCGTTGAGGCTCGCCTCCTCCGTGGTCACGACGACCTCGATCATCCCCTGGTGTTGGCCGTCCTCCGCGACGCCGATGAAGCGACCGGAGACGGGATCGATGTCCCACCAGGCCCAGCGCTCGCGTCCCGCGAAGGGGACCGCGCGCTCGGGCAGCGCCGCCTCGTGCCCGCGGTCCAGGGTCTCGGCGACGCGCGCGGCGACCAGGGGTGGCAGTCCGGCGGGCAGGGCCGCGCGATCGGCGGGCCGGAGGCGGCGGGTGCCGATCCCAAGCCGTTCGGCGGTCGCCAAGACGGCGGCGGTCGTGGCGGGAACGCCGCCCAGGGCGCGCCGCAGGACGGCGCCCTCGAGGGACGACTCGAGGATCCCGCGGGCGACCTGGAACACGCGGGCTGCGCCCTCGGGCCGACCGGGCTGCGGCCGCGCCTCGACCTCGTCGAGGCGCAGGTCGAGCGTGGCGGAGGCCGGGCGATCCGCGCTTCCGCCGTCCACGGTCGCGACGAGCAGGCGCGGCACGGCGCGGCCGACGACCACGCCGCTCGCCGCCGCGAGGCGGTCGGTCAGCAGGTCCGATTCGGCGGCGAACGCCAGGGCGAGGAGTTGCCCGGCCGGCGCGCCGACGGCGTCGTCGAGGGCGGCGACGCGGGCGAGGGCCGCTTCCTCCCCGCCGGCGGCGGCCGGATCGCGCGCCAGGCCTTCCAGCTCGCGACGGCCGTTCTCGGACGCGACGTCGGCCGGGACGGCCGCGAGCGCGGCGTGCACGTCGGCCTCTCCGACCCGGCCCGGAGCGACGAGGATCGATGCGCGCCGGAAGAGCGGGGGCAGCTCGCCGTCGGTCGCGGCGGCGAACAGGTCGAGCGCCGTGACGCGCGAGGCCGCGCCCGGTGCGGCGAGGGTGAATTCGAGGCGCTCGAGCGTGAGGCACGCGTCGTCGCGGTCGCATCGCGCGGTCCAGGCGGGGACGGCGACGGTCTCGGGGCCGATCCGGAACGAGCCGTCGAGGCGGACGGTGTCGACCGTCCCCGCGCCGCCGGCGGTTCCTCCCGCGCCGAGGGCCCCGGCCATCGAGCCGAAGCCGAAGGCGGGGGCGGCGGGCGCGGCGGATTCCTCGCGCAGCGGCATGCCGCGCAAATCCAGCGACAGCGGCACGAGGGCCAGATCGGAGACGGCGCGCTCGACCAGAGGCACGTCGTGCGCGGCGCCGTCGGCGGTCTGCCGCCGCAGGACGACGGAGAGGGTCCAGCCCGGATCGGGGAGGTCGTCCTCGACGGCAGGCGTCGCGGGGGAGCCGCTTCGTCCGGGGCAGCCGCCGGCGAGGGCGGCGAGCGAGGCGGCCACGAAGCAGACGATCCATGCGGTTTTCGTGTGCGTCATTTGTCCTCCCGGGTGGTGCGCTGCAGGATGGTGCCGAAGCCGCCGACGACCCACAGCCCGTCGTCCTGGAGGCCCCAGGCGGCCTTGAGGCGGGTGCGGGCGGGGCTGGGCACGGCGACCCAGCTCTCGCCGTCCCAGCGTTCGACCGCGCCCATGTTCCCGACGGCCCAGGCTTCGTCGGGGGTCGCGGCCCACACGCCTTCCAGCCAGTTGCCGGAGGTGCCGGGCACGCGGGTCCAGGTGGTGCCGTTCCAGTGCTGGACGGCGCCGGCATCGCCGACGGCCCAGACGTCGTCGGGGCCGGAGCCCCAGACGCTGCGCAGGAAGGCCGCCGGGCCGGCGCGCACGGCGCCCAGCCACGGAACGTCGGGCGGAGGGGCATCCGGATGGACCAGGCCGGCGATGCCCGGCATGGGGCCGGAGCGCACGTCGGACCACGCACGACCGTCCCAGTGCAGGATCGCGCCGCCGACGGCCCAGACGTCGTCCTCGGCGCTGCCCCAGACGTCGTAGAGGGGGACGTCGGTCCCGGCGGCGACGGGCGCCCAGGCGCTTCCGTCCCAGCGCAGGATGGTGCCGGCGTCGCCGACGACCCAGGCGGAGCCGCCGACGGCCTGCCACACGCCGTTGAGGTTGACCTCGACGCCGCTGGCCGAAGGAGACCACAGCACCCCGTCCCAGCGCAGGATGGTGCCCTTCTCGCCCGCGATCCACGCGTGCTCCCGATCACCGGCCCAGACCGCGTCGAGCCAGACCCTGGAGCCGCTGGCCACGCGGGTCCAGGCGGTTCCGTCCCAGTGCAGGACCAGGCCGCCGTCCCCGACGGCCCAGACGTCATCGGCGGCGGAGCCGCGGACGGCGACCATGCCGGTGTCCGGAGGCGCGCCGCTCACGGCGCTCCATCCGCCGGCGGACGAGTCTCCCGCGGCGGACGCGGTCTCTCCGGCGTCGCCGGGCGTGCGAGTGCCGCCGGACGAATCGGGCTCGGGAAGCGCGGGCGCCACCGCGGCGTCGTCGGCGGCGGGCGGAGGCAGCTCGGCGCCGCCGCCGGCGTCCGCGGCGCTCGCGGCGTCGGCCGTGGTCTCCGGGCGCGACGTGCCGGTCCGTGCGGGTCCGCAGCCGAGAAGCAGCGTGACGGCGACGAGGACGGCGCGCAGCGGACGGCGGATCGAGTCGTTCGGTTTCATCGGACTTCCTCCCGGGCATCGTGCGGCCGGCGGGCCGGCGGCCGCGGGCGGGGGGGAGCGAAGCGGGTGGACATCGATCGGGCGGACGAAGCGAGCGGTGGTGCGGATCCCCCCGCCGCCACCGCGGCAACCGTATCATCGGTGCGGCGTGCGGGCAACGGTGGCCGGACGTGGCGACGCGGGGCGGGCAGGGCGCCGACGTTTCTCCGGCCCGACCGGTTCCGGGACGCGGCTCATCCAGACGACATTGACGTGCGGTTCCCATCGCCGGACGCCGGCGGCGAGATCCAGGCCGGCGGTCATGAGCCGGCACATGTCGGCCGTGCCGAGCGGGTGGTCGGGCGGGAATCCGAGCGCCCGGCGCAGGAAATCGACGACGGCGACCGGGATACGGGCGAAGTCCTCGGCCACGCCGGTCACGTCGCCCTGGGCGTGGCGGAGGAGGCCGCGGTTCAGGAAGCCCCAGGTGCAGGTGGGGTACTGCGCGATGAACCGGTCGAGGTCGCGCCGAGCTTCGGCGGGACGGCCCAGCACGCGGCAGACTTCCCCGCGCCACAGGACGGCCTCCAGGTCCTTGGGGTCCAGGGCGATCGCGCGGTCCAGATCGTCGAGCGCACCGGGGAAGTCGCCCAGCTTGAACCTGGCGGCACCGCGCCAGCCGAAGACGAATGTCGTGGCACCCAGGCGAACGGCAGCGTCGAGCTTCCGCAGGGCGGCCCGGTACTCTCCCAGCCACAGCAGCACCTCGCCGTGCCACGTCCGGACCTCCCGGCGGACGTGCTTGTCGGCGCAGCGCGCGGCCCGCCGCAGCTCGGCCAAGGCGCGTCTCCGGTCCCCCCCGGCGAGGAACGCCTCGGCCATGCGGCAGCGGACCCACCAGTGGTCGGGGCAGTGTCGCAGGATGTCGCGACTGACGGCGACGGCGGCGTCGAAGTCGCTGGTCCCGAGGAAGACGAGCACGAACGCCTGGCGCATCCAGGAGTAGCGGACGGGGTCGAGCTTGCGGATGTTCGGGTACTCGTCGTTCGCGGTTCGCCAGTCGCCGGCGTAGCTCGACAACAGGGCGCGGTAGTAGGCGTACCAGTGGGGAAGGTCACCGCGCCGTTCCGCCGCACGGATGCGGCGCAGCTCGTCGGCGAGAAACCGCCATTCGGCGACGGCCCGCCGGTGCTTGCGCCACCAGGGCCACATCAACGGCTGCGGCGAGTCGAAGCGGCCGAGACGATCGAGCATGGTTTCGCCCAGGCGAAAGGCCGCGGAGTACTTGCGGGCACACATCAGGGCAGCGAAGAGCTGCGTCCACTCCGTCAGCAGCCGCTCCCTGGGGCCGGCGGCTCGCACGCACGACAGCACCGCACGTTCCAGGCGGGAACCGTAGCGGCCCCGGTCGACGAGCGCCAGGACGGATTCGACACGCGAGGTCGGAGCGCCGGCGGCGCCCGGGGCAAAGGCCGAAGCGACGAGCTGCTCCGCCTCGGCCGCCCGGCCGCTCGCCAACAGCACGTCCGCCAGCAGCGTCCGGACATCCGCGCGGTCCGGGGCGGCGCGCAACGCGGCACGCATGGCGGCGGCGACGCGGACGCGACCCGCGGGGCGGCGATTGAGCTCGGCCAGGAACGCGCCGCGGAACGGCCGAAACTCCAGCAGGCGGTGCAACACCTCCCGCTTGCCGGCGGCAGGACCCGGACGGGCGAAGACCGCGAGAACGGCGGCCAGATCGCGCACGGCGGCCGCGGCCATCGGGCGCACGACGGCCCGCGCCTCCTCCGGCTTGCCGTCGTTCTCGAGCTGGCGGGCGAGCCGGAACGGGTGCGCGTCCGGCTCCGGGCAAGGCGGCTGGTCCGGCAGGGCCGCCGCATGCCGGTGCTCCCCCGTCGCTTCGCTTCCTTCCCGCATCGTCGATCGAGTCCCGCCGATCCCGGCCAGGCGAAACGTACCATGCCGACGGTCCATGTGCCACGGGGAAGGCGCCGCCGAGTGATGTCTTGCTTTGTCTCCGATCTTGTGTAGGATTGATGGTCAGGATGTCCGCCTTCGACATACGGGCCTCGTTCGAGAAAGCAGAGAAACGGTTCGGTAATTCGTCGCGGAGGAGCGATCGGGGACGCCGACGAATTGATCCGCGTGTCGTGCGATGCGTGGAGCGAGCGCTTGGGGGGAAGGACCGACCCTCGATGCGCCGGCTGATCGGGGTCGTTGCCGCGAGCTGCGAGAAGAAGGGCCTGGAACCGCCGTCCCGGTCGACCGTGTACGAGATCATGGCGACCGCGCCGGGGCCCACGTATCTCGTGGCCGATCTGCCGGAAGCGGTTCGGGCCGCTCTCTACAACCTGGTGGACGAGAGCGTGGTTCCCGCGCGGCAGGTGGCGTTCTACTGCTTCAACTACGGCGACGTGGGGGCGATGAGCTTCGCCGCCGGTCTGCCGTGGCTGGCGTTGTACCAGGCGAGCCGGCTGCAGGGGTTCCGGCGCAAGAGCCGGGGGCTGATCCAGGCGGTGTTGCGGGTCAGGGGAATCGAGGATGGGCGAGCTTGATCCCCAGGCCGTGATCCCGCGATCGCTGGTGGAAGCCGTCGGCGACCTTCCGTACTGGTTCGTGATCGGCGGGCAGGCCGTGCGGTGTTTCTGTCCCTACCGTCCGAGCCGCGACGTGGACTTCGGCGTCCCGGCGGCGGCGGATCTGGACGATTTCCTGCGACGGCTGGAGTCCCGCGGTTCGGTGGAGATCGGCGAGCGGACGAGCGACACCGTCCATCTTCGGTTCGACGGCATTCGGGTCTCGGTGTTCGTCCTCGGGAGGCTGGCGACCCACGTGGCGAACCGTCGGCTGGACACGACGGGAGTCCTGGCGACCAAGTTGCACGCCATCCTGGATCGCGGGACGCGCCGCGACTTCTTCGATCTGTACGTGATGCTCGAGCTGCGGTCGCTGGGGATTGCGAGCTGCCTGGCCGCGATGCGCGAGGTCTTCGAGCAGCGGGTCAACGAGTCGCTGCTCCTGCGCGCGCTCACGTACTTCGATGACGCGGAGGCGGAGGCGCCGCTGCCGGGCGAGGGCCCGAAGGACTGGGCGACGGTGAAGCACTACTTCCTGACGACGGTCGGCAGCCTGCTCGTCCCGCCGGCCCGCACGCTCGACATCCAGAAGCGGGTCGTCGACGTGCGCGAGGGGTGAGGGGTGAGCCTTCGACCGCAGGCGGGCGAGCCCGATCCGCGGGGCGGGGACTGCGTGGCCTGCGGGTGTTGCTGCCACCACGGACCGTTGACCGTGCACCTCACGGAGTCGGACGAATCGCGGATGGGCGAGGAGCTGCTGCGCCGCTGGACGGAGGTGCATGCGCGGTCGGGGTTCCGCTTCGTGCGCAACGCCGGCGAGCGGTGCGCGTGCCTGGACGTGTCGGTGCCGGGGCGTTTCCCGTGCGTCGTGTACGAGCGGCGGCCGGACGATTGTCGCGTGTTCCGTGCCGCCTCGGCGGGGTGCCTGGAGGCGCGTCGGCTGGGGCGGTTGGGGTCGCCGATCGGGTGACGAACCGGGGGTCTGCGGCCCGTCAGCCGAGTCCCGCGAGGCGCTCGAGGATCTCGTGGTGGCGCGCGCCGTTGCTGGCGACGAAGGGAGCCGGGGTGCGGACGTCCTCGCGGTTGTACGGGATGCGGGCGCCGCTGATGTCGGTCACGGCGCCGCCGGCCTCGTGGATCAGGATGTCGGGCGCGCCGAGATCCCACTCCTTGGTGCCGCCCCCGAAGTGGACGTAGAGATCGGCGTCGCCCCGGGCCAGCCTGGCCATCTTGAGGCCGACGGAGCCGCAGGGCTCTTCGCGCCGGAGACCGAGCGCGTCGCGGACGGCGTCGATCTTCGGCGACCGATGGGAACGGCTGACGAGCAGGCGGAAGCCCGCGAGGTCCGTCCGATCGGAGACGCGGAGGCGCCGTACCCCGGCCGAATCCTCGGCCCACGCGCCGCCGCCTTCGCGGGCACGCAGCAGCGTGCCGGACGTGGGGTGGAAGATGGCGCCCGCGACCGCGCGTCGCTGCGCCGCGAGGGCGACCATGACGACGAACTCGCCGTTGCGGTCGACGAACTCGCGCGTGCCGTCGAGGGGATCGACGACCCAGAGGCGGTCCTTGCCGAGGCGGCTGCGATCGTCGGCGGACTCCTCGGCCAGGACGGCGTCGCCGGGGAACTCGCGACGGAGCCGCTCGACGATGTGCGCGTTGGCCTCCTTGTCGGCTTCGGTGACGGGGTCGCCCCGGCCCTTCCACTCGACGTGTACGCCCTCGCCGTACCAGCGCAGGACGATGGCGCCCGCCTCGCGCGCGACGGTCGCGGCGAAACGCTCCTCGTGCTCCCAGGGTCCCGACCTCGTTGGATCCATCGTGCTTGACTCCCGTCCCCGCAGATCCGACGCTCGCGGCCGGCGGCGTCGCGGTGCGCCGCCCGGTTCCACGGCCCGGGTCGCCGGGCGGGAGGCTAGCATGGACGCGATGCGGCTACGAAGCCTGGTCGGCAAGCGCGTGCTGTTCCAGTTCGACTCGGGGTCGCAGGCGATCGGGGTGGTCGCGCGCTGCCTGCCCGACGCCGGGGCCGTGCACCTCGTGGAACTGGAGAAGGTCGCCCTCATTTCGCGCGAAGGGGTGTTGCTTCGCGAGCTGGAGACGTACCCGTTCATCCCGGCGACGCCGGTGTCGGCGAACGAGGTGTGAGGGGGGCGGGAAGAAGAAACCACGGATGGACACGGATGAACACAGATAGGGAAGGGCGGGAAGGCGGAAGGCTGGCCTTGTCTGTGTGGGGCGGCGAGGGTAGCTTGCGGATCGGGGGGGGATCGAAGGAGGGACCGATGCGGGAGTGGCTGCGGAAGCGGAGCGGTCGGGTCGTGGGGATCGTGGTGGCGGTCGGGTTGGGTATCGTCGCGGTGGGTGTCGGCGCCGGCTGCCCGATCGGGCCGTACTATCCGGCCGGCGGGTGCGCATGCGACACGACGTACGGCTGCGACGCCTGCGGGTGCGAGCCCGTGTCGGAGTGCTGGACGGGGGGGTGTTTCTGCGACCCGTCGTACGCCTGCGACGGGTGTCAGTGCGAGCCGGCCGAGGAGTGCATGTCGGGCGGCTCGTGCATCTGCGACCTCACCTACGGTTGCGACGGCTGCGCCTGCGAGCCGCTGCAGGAGTGCATCTAGCGGCGCGGAGGGGTGCGATGGCTGCAAGTCGGCAGCGGCGGTGGGCGCGATGGGTGCTCGTGGCGGTTCTGCTCGCCGTTCCGGGGGCGATCGCGGCAATCGGATGTGCGCCGGGGGGCGACGACGGCGTCACGGACGCGATCGACGCGCGGGACGAAGGGGGCGGCGAGGACGGGGTGGACGTGGAAGGGGACGGGGAGGCGTCGGGACCTCCGCCGACCCTGGCCGCGGTATCGCCGCCGAGCGGACCGATTGCGGGGGGAACGCTGGTGACGCTGACCGGCGAGAACATCGCGCTCGGGGCCACGGCGACCTTCGGCGGGACGGCTTGCACGGATGCCTTCCCGGCCAGCGCGCGCCGGATGACGTGCCGTACGCCGGCGCACGCGGCGGGTGCGGTCGACGTGGTGCTGACCAACCCGGACGGGCAGTCCGCGACGCTTGCGGGGGCGTTCACCTACGACGCCTCGGGGCCGCGGGTGAACTGGTGCCTGCTCTATTATCCGCCGGAAATCTCGGCCGCGCCGGACGAGCCCGCGGGGCCGATCTACGGCCGTCTGCTGGTGCAGGACGTGACGCGGGGCGAGGGCCAGGGCGCGGGAGTGCGCGGACAGGTGGGCGTCGGCGCGGCGGGCAGCGATCCGGCGACCTGGACCTGGGGCGAGGCGACCTACAACGCGAGCGTCGATGGGATCGTCTCGGGCGACCTGGCGAACGACGAGTACGCGGCCACGATCCTCGGGCGTCCGGAGGGGGAGTACTCGTACGCTTTCCGCTTCAGCGTCGACGACGGGGCGACCTGGGAGCTGTGCGACCGGACGGGGACGGACGACGGTTTCGACGTGTCGGTCGCGGGCTTGCTGCACGTGGTGCCGGGACCGCCGCCGTCGATCGGCTGGTGCGCGCTCGACCGCCCGGCGGCGACGAGCGCGGACGTGGCGACGGAGACGGCCGCGATCTACGGCCGCGTGCTGGTGGCGGGCGTCACGGAGGGCGACGGGCAGGGAACGGGGGTGACGGCCCAGGTCGGTGTCGGGCTGCCGGGGACCGATCCCAGGACCGGCGGGTGGACCTGGACCTCGATGGGCTACGCGGACAGCGTCGATGGGACGGCGCCGGGCGACCTCGCGGTCGATGAGTATGGCTCCCCGGTCGACGCCCCGGCGGAGGCCGGCAGCTACGTCTACGCGGTGCGGTTCTCGGTCGACGCGGGAGCGAGCTGGACGATCTGCGACACGTCGGGGGCGGGCTACTCCGAGATCAACGCGGGCCGGCTGACGGCGACCGATCCGGCTACGGGACCGCTGGTCGGCTGGTGCAACCTCCAGTGGCCGTCGTCGCTGCACGCGACGGCCGGGACGCCGACGGATCACATCTACGGGCGCGTGTGGGTGGAAGGCGTGACGACCCTGGTGGGGCAGGGCGCGGGAATCCGCGGACAGGTGGGCTACGGCGCGCCGAGCGCGGCGCCCGCGACGTGGACCTGGGTGGAGGCGGGATACAACGTCGACGCCGACGGGCTGACCGGGGGAGACCACGCGAACGACGAGTACTGGCAGCAGCTCACGGTACCGGCGGCCGGGACCTACGCCTACGCCTACCGGTTCACGATGGACGGCGGAAGCTCGTGGCGGACCTGCGACCTGGACGGGACGACCGTGGGCGAGTTCACGATCGATCAGGCAGGGACGCTGGTGGTGGAGTAGGTCCCTCGGCCCCTACAAGAAGCACAGGTGGTTGGCCTTGAAGGAGGCCCGCAGGCGCCCTCCGATGGCGCGGACGGCGGGCGACTTGAAGAACCGTCGCGCGAGCCAGCGGCGGGCCTCGCGGCGCGGGAGGGACGCGCCGCAGCGGAAGTCGTCGTAGAGCGACAGGTCCGTGCCTGCGCCGAACGGGAGCAGCTCGGTGATGCCGAAGCGCTCGGGCCGGCGGTGCATCGGGCTGCCCTTGGGCAGGTTGAGCAGGGCGGTGTTGCAGGCGTGGATCCGCTTGGCCTCGCCGGCGACCAGCTCGAGGGTCGCCTCGCGATCCTCGTCGGTCTCGCCGGGGATGCCGAACAGCAGGTAGACCTGGTTGCGGATCCCGGCCGCGGCGGTCGAGCGCAGGACGCGGCGGGCGAGGTCCGGGGCGGCGCCCTTGCCGAGTCGTTCGAGGATCCACGGCGAGCCGCTTTCCACGCCGAGCTGGAGCATGGCGCAACCGCCCTCGGCGAGACGTCGCGCGAAGGACGGATCGGCGAAGGCGGCGTCGACGCGCACGAACCCGTGCCAGGCCAGCGGGAGGCGCTCGTCGCGGATGACGTCGGCCACATGAGCCAGCAGGTCCGGCGGGAGGGACGAGTCGGTCAGGTGGAGCATGGCGCCGCGGGGAAAGCGTGCGGCGACATCTCTCAGCCATCGGGCCAGCGCGGCCGGGGCGCACGGCTGGTGGGCGGGGTGCAGGTGGTCGGGGCAGAACGCGCAGCGTCGCCAGGAGCAGCCCCGGCCGAGCGCGCCCGGGACGATGGGTTTGGGCGAGAGATAGGCGTCCCACGGCGCGCCGTCGAGGGGCACGACGAGGGGCTCGCGTTCGGGGGAAGTTTCGCGCAGAGGCGCAGAGGCGCAGAGGGGGGACCCGGGCACGGCTCCCCGGGGCAACGCCGCCAGGTCCTCGTCCGTGCCGGCGACGACCTCGTGGAAGCGATCGAACGGCGGACGGTGGAGGTCGAAGCCCGCGGCCAACCAGCAGGCGACGAGGGGTCCGCCGAGAACGCGGCGGATATCGGGCAGGCGCTCGCGAAGGAGGTGGGCCAGGCGAAAGGTCGCAGGGCCCTGCTGCTGGAAGGTGAGCGAAACGGCGGCGACTTGGAAGCGGTCGCGCGCGAGCCGGGGCAGGAGGTCCTCGACGAGGTAGGCGTCGAACGGCCCCGGCGTGGAAGCGGTCCATTCGAGAACCTCGGTCGATTCGAGGCGGCGCGTCGGACGCTCGAGCGCGGCCATGGCGACGCCGAGGCGCCAGCCGGGATGGGGCAGGGCGGCGAGGCGCAGCGCGTTCTCCAGGTCGTTGACCGCCGAGGTGTAGACGCGGCGGTCGGCATACGTCTGCGGGAGGCGCAGGGCGGGCGTGTCGCGCCGCGCCGCCTCGATGGCGCGCCGGAACGCATCGGGGCGTGTCGCGTCCCTCCCGCTCGCCGCGTCGCGCGCCGCGGCGAGCCGGTCGGGCCCGAGCGCGAAGCGATGCCACTCGGCGGAGGCATCGATCCAGGTCGCGTCGGCGCCCATGCGGGAGAGGGAGGACGCCGCGGCCGCACCCGACAGTCCGGGCTCGGAGGGCTTGAGCGGCGGCGGCGTGATCACGGCGAGGCGCATCGCGCGGTTGTAGCATGGGCGGCACCGAGAGGCATCGCGACCGCCGCGGACGGGGAGTTCGCGCCAGGAGCGCCAGGGGACGGAACGGACGCGAAGCGGGTGGGACGGATCAGGGACGCAATTCCCGGGGGCGCAGGGCGGTATCCGGCGGACCCAACCGCCGGAGGAACGACTCGTTGCCTTCGGCGGCGAGGGTTTCGGCGGCGGCGTCGGCGACGCGCACGGCAAGCTGTTCGTGGAAGCAGAGGGTCTCGGAGGGGACGGCGACGTCGCCGGTCAGGGCGAGGTTGGCGCAGGCGCAGCGGTTGCGGCAGCGCGGGGCGATCGCGCACTCGAGGCACTCGGCCGGCATGCCGCACGTGCGGGCGACCAGCGCGGCGATGCGCTCCGGGTCCGGCCCGGACGCGACGTCACCGATGACGAATGCGCTGCCGCCCGCCGTTCCGGCAGCCGTCATTCCGGTCGCTTCCTCTCTGCCTCTCTGCGTCTCTGCGCGAACGTTCCGGTCCTCCCCCACCAGCCGATCGCACGGATACAGCCGGCCGCTGGGGGCCACGACGAGGTTGCGGCGGCCGAGGTCGCAGCGTTCGGCGGCCGTGTAGCCGCCTTTCACGGCGGCGGCGATCTTGTCGTCCACGAAGGACAGCCAGAACGGGCGGCCGTCGCGGTGCGCATCGCTCCACAGCCGTGCCGCGGATTCGTAGGCGCGTTCCCAGCGGGCCCGGAGCGACTCGTCCCGCCAGTCGGCGGACCAGTCGGGGTTGACCACGAAGTCGGCGGCGCCCTGCTCGCGCAGGCAGGCGAGCGACTCGGGGAGGAGATCGACGTTGTCCGGGTGGAGGACGAGGATCACGCGAAGGCCCAGGCCGGCGGCCAAGGCGCGTCGCAGCCCGGCAACGGTGCGGGCGTGGGACGAGCGACCGCGGGGATCGCGCCGGTTCGCGTCGTGGGCTTCCTTCGTGCCGTCGCAGGAGACGGCAAGGACGAACCGGCGCTCTTGGAGCCACGCGACGCGCCGCTCGGTGAGCAGCGTGCCGTTGGTGGTCACCGTGGGACGAAGCTCCAGGCCGGCCGCGGCGGCCGACTCTTCCGCGCGTTCGGTCAGCGCGACGAGGGTCTGCCAGCGCAGGAGCGGCTCGCCGCCGAAGAAGACGAGGTGCAGGCGTTCGGAGGTGCGGGCGACGGCGTGCTCGAGGGCCGCGCAGCCGACGGCGAGGGACATGTGGCGTTTGGACTTGGCGCCGCCGTAGCAGTAGCGGCAGCGCAGGTTGCAGTCATGGGTCAGGCACAGGGTCAGGTGGGTGTCGGGAGAACGGTCGGCGGCCGGCGTCACCCGGCGGAGCATTTCACGGCGGGATCGACGCGGCAAGGAAAGCTAGAGCGCGAGGTGTTGCGCGCCGCGCACTCCCGGGAGGCCGCGGATCTCCTGGAGGGCGGCGTCCGTGGGGGCCTGCTCGATGTTCCAGAGCTGGAGGGCCTCCCGGCGGTCGGAGGACAGCGCGACGCGCAGCTCGGAGACGTTGATGCCGTGGCGGCCGAAGACGGTGCCCACGGCGCCGATGACGCCGGGCCGATCCTCGTTGCGCAGCAGCAGGTGATGGGTGCCGAGCCGGACCTGGAGGGCGAAGTCGTCGAGCGAGGTGAGGGCGGGCTCGAGGGTCTCGCCGTAGGGGACGAGGGTGCCGCGGACGCGGTGCGACCAGCCGGGGCCGCTGGCGGAGATCCCGATGCCGACCACACAATCGCCGGCGGACGAGCGGTGGGCGACGCCGAACCGGACGCCGCGCTCGGACGCGACGAGCGGCGCATTGACCTCGTTGACGGGCCCTTCGACGTGCGTGCGCAGGAAGGCCGCGAGCGCCGCGGCGCCGGCGGGCTTCGCGCCGGGCTCCAGGGCCGCGCCGAGGATTTCGACCTCCACCGATTCGATCGCGCCGCCGGCGAGCTGGCCGAGCAGGGCACCGAGGCGGCCGGCGAGGGCCACGTAGGGACGGAGCGGCTCGGCCCCGTCGGCGGGGAGGGCGGCGGCATTGACGGCGTTGCGCAGCTCGCCGCGGAGGAGGAAGGCGACGACCTGCTCGGCGATCTCGACCGAGACGCGCTCCTGCGCCTCCTCGGTCGAGGCGCCCAGGTGCGGGCTGGCGATGACGTTGTCCAGCGCGAGCAGTGGGCTCTGGCCGGGCGGCTCGGTGGCGAAGACGTCGAGCGCGGCGCCGCCGAGGCGACCGGCGGCGAGGGCCTCGTGGAGGGCGGCCTCGTCGACGATGCCGCCGCGGGCGGCGTTGACGAGCAGCGCGCCGGGCTTCATGCGGCGGAGGCGGTCGGCGCCGAGCAATCCGCGGGTTTCGGGGGTGAGGGGGACGTGGATCGTGACGGCGTCGGCGCGGGCGAGCAGCTCGTCGAGCGACACGAGCGGCACGCCGAGCTTCGCGGCGGCCTCCGGGGCGAGGAACGGGTCATGGCCGACGACGCGCATGCGCAGGCCGTGGCCGCGATCGGCGACGATGCGGCCGATGTTGCCCAGGCCGATGACGCCCAGGGTCTTGTCGGCCAGCTCCACGCCCTTGAACTTCCCCTTCTCCCACTTGCCGGCCTTGACCGACGCGGTGGCCTGGGGGATGCGGCGGGCCAGCGCGCAGAGCAGGGCGATGGCGTGCTCGGCCGCGGTCACGGCGTTGCCGCCGGGGGTGTTCATGACGACGACGCCCTTGCGGGAAGCGGCCGGCACATCGACGTTGTCCACGCCGATCCCGGCGCGGCCGATGACCTGCAGCGAGTCGGCTCCGGCGAGCGCCTCGGGGGTGACCTTGGTCGCCGAGCGGACGACGAGGGCGTGGACGCCGCGAAGCGCGGCGGCCAGCTCGGGCCCCTTGAGGCCGGTCTTGACGGTCACGTCGAAGTGGGCGGCGCGGAGGATCTCGACGCCGCGGGGGGAGAGCTCGTCGGCGACCAGGATCTTCAGAACCTCGATCATGTGCCCTCCCGCAGCACGGCCTGGGCGGCAGCGACGCCGGCGCCCGGGGTGACGGCGGCGCCGAGGTCGGCCAACGTCATTTCCAGGGCGGCGACGGCGGTGATGATGTCGAAGGAGCCGTACCAACCCAGATGGGCGAGGCGGATGATCTTGCCTTTGGCCTTTCCCTGGCCGCCGGCGATGGTAACGCCGTAGCGTGTGCGCATGTGGCGGACGACGGCGGAACCGTCGAGGCCTGCGGGGAGCTTCAAGGCCGTGACGGAGTCGCTTGGCGGGTCGGCGTAGGGCTCGAGGCCCAGGCCGGCGCCGGCGGCTCGGGTGGCGCGGGCGAGCTTCGCGTGGCGGGCGAAGGTACTCTCCAGGCCGTCGGCGCGAAGGAGGCGCAGGGATTCGCGCAGGCCGACGACGAGGGAGACGGCGGGGGTGAAGGCCGTTTCGCCGGCGGTCTGGCTTTTCTTTTCGCGGCCCAGGTCCAGGTAGAAGCGTGGGAGCTTCGCCGCGGCGTGCGCCTGCCAGGCCTTCTCGCTGGCTGCGAGGAAGGCGAGGCCGGGGGGGAGCATGAGGGCCTTCTGCGAGCCGGCGACGACGACGTCGAAGCCGGCCTTGTCCATCGGGAGGTCGTAGACGCCGAGGGCGCTGATGGCGTCGACGACGCAGAGGACTCCGGCGCGGGAGCGGCAGACGGCGGCGAGGCCGTCGACGGGATGGCGGACGCCGGTCGAGGTCTCGGTGGCGGTGGCGTAGACGGCGCGGATGGCGGGGTCGGCGTCGAGCGCGCGGGCGACGGCGGCGGGGTCCACGGCGCGGCCCCACTCGACGTCGAGCGGGACGACCGACACGCCGTAGGCGGACGCGATCTCGGCCCAGCGCTCGCCGAACTTGCCGCCGCGGACGACGAGGACCTTGTCGCCGGCGGAGAGGAAATTGGAGACGGCGGCGTCCATGGCGGCGGTGCCGGAGCCGGAGAGGACGAGGACGGGCTGGGTGGTCTGGAAGATCCACTGCAAGCCTTCGCGGGCTTCCTTGAGGCATTCGGCGAAGGCGGGCGCGCGGTGGTAGGGGACGGGTCGCGCCATGGCGGTGAGGACTTCCTCGGGAACGGGCGTGGGCCCTGCGGTCAACAGGTACTGCTTCTGCATCGACACCCCCGGTCGCGCACGGCTGGCCCCCCCGGTGCGCACCGACGGGGGACTATGTAAGACGCGGCGGCCGGGAATCAAGGTTGGCGTGCGTTCCACGGGGTCGGAGGCCGGGTCACGCAGAAGCGTGCCCGCGGGGAGTTCGAGCCTGCGCTCAGGGCAGCAGGTAGGCGCAGCGGTCGCCGTCGCGGTAGACGGTGAAGTCCGACCCCGTGGGATGGATGTCCTCCAGGGCACCCCACATTCCCGCGGTACCGGCGAAGAAATCGAAGTGGTTGCCGTCGATCGCGCCCCCGACGTCGTCCGCGCGGAAGCAGCCGTCGTGGGTGAAACCGCCCAGCCCGTCGAGCGCGGGGATTGCCACGCCGTCCCACTCCTCCGCGTACAACACCGTCCCGTACGGCAGGAACGCGTTGTCCACCGCCCAGGACCGCAGGGGCACCAGCGCATTGCCGCGCGAACCCATCCCCCACGGGAACGCGGCCGGATCCAGGACGGCGTAGCAGATGATGCCGCCCGTGGGGCACGGCCGGCCGCACGAGCAACTCGACGCGTAGTTGATCACGCGACCGTCCTCCAGGCGCCCGCTGCCCTCGATGCAGACGTCGTCGGAATACTCCGCCGGCACCATCGCGATCTCGTCGCAGCTCTCGTCGTAGAGCGCCGTGTCGTCCGCGCCGGCGTAATCGGCCTCGCTGGCGAAGTAGTAGTAGGTGTTCCACATCGAGCCGACCGGCGTTCCCGGATCGGTCACGTCGGCGTCCGCATCGCCATCGCCGTCGGCGTCCGCATCGCCGCCCACGTCGGCATCCGTATCGCCGTCGGCGTCGGCGTCCGCATCGCCATCGGCGTCGGCGTCCGTATCGCCGCCGGCGTCGGAGACCGTGTCGTCGGTGTCGGAGACGGCGTCGCCGTCGGTCCTCGCGTCGTCGTCCTCCGCGCATCCGGCCGTCGCTGCGACCACCAGGACGATGGCTCCGAGCCGGAGCATCGAAGGCATTCGGTTCTTCATCCATCCCTCCGTCGTCCGGATTCGCTCGCCGGAAGCATCGCGCAGGCGGCGCCCCGGGGCAACACCGCCCCCGCGGACCCCCCGACCCGCCTCGGCTCACGGCGGAGTCGGACGTTCGTCGCGGGGTTCCCGCCGGGACCCGGGACGGGGTAGGATCGGAGACTGCAAGGAGGGTCGCCCGTCATGCCGCTCATCCGCATGGAGACCAGCAAGCACCTCGAGGAGGCGCAGCGGGACGAGATCTGCCGCCAGCTTTCGCTCATCGCGGCGGAGATCGTCGGCAAGCCCGAGGAGTATGTCCAGGCCATCGTGTCGCGGGACGCCTGCGTGATACGGCACGGGGGAACGGCCGGGGACGCGGCGTTCGTCGAGGTCCGGAGCATCGGCGGTTTGACGCCGAAGGTGAACGCGGCGCTCGCCGCGCGCGTCTGCGAGCTGCTCGGCCGCCACGGGATCCCGCCGGCGCGCATCTACCTCAACTTCGTGGACGTCCGCGCGACGCACTGGGGCCACGACGGCTCGACCTTCGGCTGAGCGCGCGGGAGCTTGACGAACCGTGGGGGCGGGGGTCAGGCTTCGGGCCTGACGTGCTGCGGCGGGTCGGCGGGCCGCTCGCCTGCCGCTTCCGGGTGAACGATGCGGCGAGGTTCTTCACGCATGCTGCTCGCCCTCCCCGCGCTCTTCGGCTGTCCGTCTGTTCCCGCGGGCCCGGGCGCCGGTCCCCCGACGCCGTCCCCACCCTGCGCCGCGAAGCTGCTCGTCGGCGGCACGGTGCACCTCGGGTTCCACCCCGACGACCGCCCGGTCGAGGCGCTCGGCATCGCCGCCGACGGGTGTGTGGCGCTGGCCGGCACGCTTGCCGAGGTCCGGGCCGCGGCTTGCGCCGACGCGGAGGAGATCGACCTCGAAGGTGGTACCGCCGTGCCCGGGCTGGTCGACGCGCACGGCCACGTCGGGTCGCTCGGCCGTGCGATGGACTCGGCGGACCTGCGCGGGGCGATGACGGCGGAGGAGGCGGCCCGGCGGGCGGCCGACTGGGCTGGAGCCCTTCCCGAAGGCCGGTGGGCGCTGGGCCGGGGCTGGGACCAGAACCTCTGGCCGGCGGCGGCGTTCCCCGATCGCGCCGTGCTCGACGCGCTCCTTCCCGACCGTCCCGCGCTGCTCGTCCGCGTCGATGGACACGCCGCGTGGGTGAATTCCGCCGCTCTGGCCGCCGCGGGGATCGATGCCGGAACGCCCGAGCCGGCGGGGGGCGAGATCCTGCGCCGGCCCGACGGCGAGCCGACCGGCGTGCTCGTGGACAACGCGGTCGACCTGGTCACCGCCCGGCTGCCGGTCCGCGACGCGGAGGCCCGACGCGACGACATCTTCCACGCGCTCGAGAAGCTCGCGTCCTTCGGGCTCACGGCCGTGCACGACATGGGCGCCGCCGCCGAGGACCTGCCGGTCTACCGGCAGCTCGCCGAGCAGGGCCTCCTGCCGCTGCGCGTCGCGCTGTACCTGGACGGCACGACGCCGCTGCCCGAGGGGGTCGAGCGGTCGGCGTGGGGGCGGCTGGAGGTCGTGGGCGTCAAGGGGTTCGCGGACGGCGCGCTGGGCAGCCGCGGCGCCCTGCTCCTCGCGGACTACGCCGACGAGCCCGGACACCGCGGCCTGGAGGTCGCCTCCGTGGAGCGGCTGGTGGAGCTCGGGCAAGCCGCGTACTCCCGGCGATTGGCGCTCGCGATCCACGCCATCGGCGACGCGGGCATCCGCAACGCGCTGGACGCGCAGGAGCGGCTCGGGCCCCCGCCCTACGGCGTCTCCCGGCCCCGGATCGAGCACGTGCAGATCCTCGCGCCCGAGGACCTGTCGCGCTTCGGGGCCCTCGGCATCGTCGCTTCCATGCAGCCCGTCCACGCCGTTTCGGACATGGGCTGGGCGGAGCAGCGCGTCGGGCCCGCGCGCCTCGCGCTGGCCTACGCGTGGCGGGCGCTGGCGAACAGCGGGGCGCGGCTGGCCTTCGGCACCGACTTCCCGGTCGAGTCCCCCGATCCGTTCGCCACGCTGGCCGCGGCGGTCACGCGGCGGGACGCGGCGGGGCTGCCGGAGGGCGGGTGGCACCCCGAGCAGTGTCTGCGCGTGCCGGAGGCGCTGGAAGCCATGACCTGGGGCGCGGCGTACGCGGTCGACGCGGACACCTCGCGCGGGCGGCTCGTGCCCGGCCTGGAGGCCGACATCACCGTGCTCGACCGCGACCCGCTCGCCGTGCCCGACACGGCGGAGCTGCGCTCGATTCGTCCGACGATGACCGTCGTCGGCGGCGAGGTGCGGCGCCTCTCCCCCGACCGGTGAGTCCGCGGACGCGCGCCATCAGGGGAGCGTGACCCGGACGAGCCGGGGCCAGTAGGCGTCCGGGTTCGCCTGCCGGCGCTCCTCGGCGTCCGGGGCCAGCGTGCTCACGTCGTAGCTCACGACGATGTCGGACGGCGCGAGCGGATCCGACAGCTCGGGATGGAGCATCGGATAGCCGCACAACGCGTCGGGATCGTCGGACGGCAGCCGGCAGCCGATCAGCGCCGCCGGCGCGGACCACGGGCCGTCCGGACGGTCGGACAGGCTGACGTCGATGTGATCGCCGAAGCCCTCGATCGAGACGTGCACGTACCTCCCGCGCCCGGGGAGGTAGCGGACGGACGAGCGGTGGGGACCGCCCTGGAAGACGACGACCGACTCCGCCGCGTCCGCGGACCAGCCGCCGGCTCCCGCGAAGTAGCGATACGAGGAGACCTGCTCGACGGGTCCGCGGTCGGCGCGGGCGAGGTGGCAGTCGTAGCCCAGGTCGTGGGGCTCGCCGTAGCAGCCGTAGACGTAGGGCACGTCGTCGACGACGAGCGCCGAGTCGCCGAAATCGGCGTCGGCCATCCAGAGGTAGTCCTCCAGGAACCGCACGTGATCGGCCCCGTCGTCGAACCAGCCGAGCTTCGTGCCCACTTTGCGCACGCCGAACGTGCTGGCGGCGTCGAGCACCCAGTGGCGACCGAAGATCCAGCTCCGCCCGCCCTGGCGGACGGAATCGCCCGGCGAGAACAGGGAGCCTTCACCGAGGTCGGCGAGATCGACGACCGACACGGGGTGTTCGCCGCCGAGGAACGAGCCTCCGGGCGGGCACGCGCCGAGCGGCAGGTCGTCGGGGACCACGGCGGCGGGATGCGAGATCACCGTTCCGTCCGGGGCGACCCCGTCGCCCAGGATCCAGAGGCACCGGCCGTCGCCGGTCTCGAGCGTGATGCCGCCGCTGCCCAGCCGCGCCAGCGGGCCGCCCGGGGAGTGGAACGGCAGGCAGTCGGCTTCCGGCGTCGCGGTCCGGTAGACCCGGCTCGCCGTCGGGCAGCGCCAGACGAGCTCGCCGAGGTCACACTCGGGAGGGACCTCGACCAGGGCGCTGCAGGCGCCGGACTCCCGCTTCACGCAGTGGAAGTCGGCGACGCCGCTGCACGTCGCGGTTTCGCCTGCGTCGTCGTCCCGGTCGAAGCCGTGGGACAGGTAGCACCCGCCGGCGACGGACGCCGCGAGCAGGGCCGAGCAGGTTCTCGCGATTCTTCTCCGCATCACCGCCTCCCGCCTCACGGAGCTTCGCGCAGGTGCGACCGCCGTGCCAATGCGGATCGGAAGCGAAACCCGAAGGGGCCGGCCTGCCGGCTGCCGGAGTGCCGGAGCGACGATGTGGCGCGCGAGCCACATTCGCCCGGTCCGCAGCGGCCGCGGCGGTCGCGGCGGGGTGCCCCGGCCGATGGACTCCCAAGGACGGGACACGAGAGCCCGGCCACCGGAGCCGCGATTCGTTTTCGTCCGTTGCGGATTACACTGGCGGTGCGGCCACGCGGCCGCAGGAGGTGGAGACGGAATGACCCCCCCGAAGGACATCGATGCGTACCTCGCGACGGTCGCGCCGGAGGCCCGGGCGGCGCTGGAGTCGGTGCGGAAGGCCATCCACGCGGCGGCGCCCGGCGCCGCGGAGGGGATCAGCTGGGGCATGCCGTCCTTCAAGGTCGACGGCAAGATCGTCGCCGGAATTGCGGCGTTCAAGGCGCACTGCAGCTACTTCCCGTACGGGCACGAGGTCCTGGAGCTGCTGCAGGAGGAGCTGAAGGGCTACGAGCTCACGAAGGGCACCATCCACTTCCCGTTCGACAGGCCGCTTCCGCGATCGCTGGTCGCCAAGCTGGTCAAGGCCCGAATCCGCGTGTCCGGCGGCGCCCGGCCCCGGCGGACGGCGGGCGGACCGAAGCGCCGCCCGACCAAGACCCGCGGGGACCGGTGAAGGCGGCCCGATGCCGCGCCGGATGACGCAAGAGCCACGAGCCGACGTCGCCCCGGTTGGCGGACCAGATCGCAGACTGCGCGTCGAGCGCGCCGATGATGCAAGCGCCGGCGCGCTGCGGCGTCAGGTCTTGCCGAGCTTGCTCAACCCCTTCTTCAGGTCCTCCGCGTTCATGATCGGGGTCACCTTCACCTCGGCGTCGAGGTTGGTGAACAACGGTTCGAGCAGCGGGGGCAGGTCGGACGATTCCTTGAGGTCGACGACGAAGTACCCGGTCCGCTGGCCGCTCTCGAGGCCGAAGTACGCGGCCTCGGGCCGCACCCGCTCGATGAAGCCCATCATCGTGTTCTGCAGTGTCCCGTCCTTGAGCGCCCGGTTCCCCGTCTGGACGGGGATGCACGCCTGAATCAATACTCGCATTGGATTCCTCCCATGGCTTTCGCGCGGCCACCCCGGCCGCGGACGGCTCATGCTAACCACGAACGGCGCGCGTCAAACGGGAAACGGCGCGGCAAGACGGCGCGGCGACCGTTGCCGCGCACCACCCCGAATGCTACGGTCCGGGACGTGCGGGAGCGGAGGGTCGGTGGATCGGCCGGCGGCGCGGCGGGGACGTCGGGCCTGCGCGGCGGGTCGTCGACTCTCGACGATCCGCGGGAGGTGTGACATGGGCCGATCGGCCGGCGCGTGCTGTCTCGGTTTCCTGATCGTCGTGGTTGGCCCGTCGTGCGGCGAGACGCCGCGTTTCGGGACGATGTTCGAAGAAGTCGAGCGGATGTCTTGGGACTCGGACTACGTGGACGGCCGGTGGGAGCCGGACTGGGACGATGCGGCGTTCTATGGGCCGGCGTACTACGCGAGGGTCGGCTGGGAGCGCGGCGACGAAACGTACCGGCAGCGCGCGCGGGACGGCGTCCGTCACAACCTCGACGAGATCATCGGGACCGCCGTGGCCGGCGGGGTCTCCGCCGTGGCGGACAACATGACCGAGGTCCTGTACGCGGTGCTCGGCGTGCTCGACTACATGGAGGTCTCGGGCGACCTGTCCGGCCTCGACCGCATCGACGAGTCGCTCGACCTGGCGGACCTGATCGTCTCCCGGCTCTGCGCCGACTACTGCCAGGGGTTCCCCAGCTACGCCATGGACACCTACGGCCCCACGGTCGTGACCGGCATGATCGCCATCGTCTACCTGCAATACGCGGTGCTGATCGACGCGCCGCGCGAGGCCGAGCGTGTGGCGCGTGCGGGGGAGATCCTCGCACGGATCGAGGAGCGGGCATGGAACGGCTCGTACTACCTCTTCACGCCCGACCGCCCCGACTACCTCGACCTGTACCCGAACGTCGTGATGATGATCGCGCTCGCGCGCTACCACCAGGCCACCGGCGACGCCGGGGCGCTCGAGCGCGCCGAGGGCCTGTTCGAGGCGATCCGGCCGCTGCGTTGCACCGACCGGCCGGGCTACAAGAGCCTCTATTCGGCCGAGGCCATGGGGGCCCGCACGGACGACTACACGACGTTGTCGGCGATGAACTACACCATGTTCGCCCTGGCCCTTCTCGCCGAGGAGAGCGGCGACCCGCGCTACCGCGACGAGATCGACTGGCTCGAGGGCTTCGTCGAGGACTACCTCTACGTCGAGGCGGACGGGAAGGTCTACCATCACTGGATGGACGGCCGGCTCGCGCTGCCGACCGACCTCGAGTACTTCTGCATCGGCTGCAACCTGCAGTTCCTCTACGTCGACTGGTGGGTCCGTCACCACCTGGATTGAGGCCGCGGCGGGCGGTGGCGGCGGCAGGTCAGTCCACGATGAGGAGCCTGACTCCGCCGTCGGAAGACGAGCGGTGGGCCTCGGCACCGTCCGAAACCAGGTAGCACATGCCCTTCGAGACGACGGATCTCCGCCCGTCCCTGAGCTCCGAGACGAACGAGCCTTCGAGCACGTAGACGACGTGCCCCTTGTCGCACCAGTGGTCGGCGAGATAGCCCGGCCCGTACTCGACGATGCGGACCCGGATGTCGCCCCGACGAACGGTCTTCCAGACCGCTGCGCCCCTGGATCCCGGGTGCTCCTCCGGGGCGAGGGTTTCAAGGTCGATCGTCTCGTAGGGGATGCCCTTGATCTCCATGAAGCTGCTCCCTTCGAAGGCGGTTCTACCACGTCTCTACCACCACTGGATCGGCGGCCGGCACGCGCTGCCGACCGACCTCGACTACGTCTGCATCGGCTGCGACCTGCAGTTCATCTACGCGGACTGGTGGGTCAGTCACCACCTGGATTGAGGCCGCGGCGGGCGGCGAGACTCGGGGTCAAGGCCCAGGTCGGAGTCCTGGTCGGGCGGAGAAGGAGCAGGTCAGGGAGTCGTGTCGCGCCAGTCGATGTCCAGGAAGGCGCGCGCCACAGCTGGATCGAAGTGGGAGCCGATCTGGGACGCGATGTGCTGTCGGGTCTTGTCCTCGGACCAGGCCGGCCGGTAGGGTCGGTCGGAGCGCAGGGCGTCCCAGACATCGACGACCGCAAACATCCGGGCGGCGAGCGGGATGTCCTCGCCGCGCAGGCCGAGCGGGTAGCCGCTGCCGTCCCACTTCTCATGATGGCCGTAGGGGATGGCGATGGCCGGCCTGAGGTAGGGGATGCGTTGCAGGAGGTCGCGGGCGAGGACGGGGTGGCGCCGCATGATGACCCACTCCTCATCGGTCAACTTCCCGGGCTTGAGAAGCACCGCGTCGGGGATGCCGACCTTGCCGATGTCGTGCAGGAGGGCGCCGCGCCGCGCGTGGACGAGCTCGGCGCCGGAGAAGCCTAGCGCTGCGGCCAGGCGTTCGGTCATTGCGGTCACACGCAGGGAGTGCCCCTCGGTTTCTTTGTCCCGCAGGTCGAGGGCGCGGGACCATCCTTCGATGGTGGCGTCGTAGGCGACCGCCAGATCGAGGTTGGAGCGCTGGAGGTTCCCGAACAAGTTGAGATTGTCGACGGCGAGGGCGGCCTGGCCCGCGAGGGTCTCGAGGAAGTCCAGCCAGTCCGGCGGGGGCTCGAACGGTCGCCGCATGAACACCTCGAGCACGCCGCAGAGCTGTCCCTTGGCGACGACTGGGGCGACGGCGCAGAAGGCCAGGCCCTCGGAGCCGACCACGGCGCGGTCGAACTCCCCGGGATCGTCCGCGAGGCGGGGTATCACGACGGTACGGCGCTCCAGCGCGGCGACACCCGCGTGGCCGCGACCCACCCGCAGCCGGGTGCCCCGGAGGGCGTCGGTGCGGAAGCCGAGACCATCGGCCCATCGGAGGGTCCCGCTGGTCGAGTCGAAGACCAGGATGTCGGCGGCGTCGACTTCGAGCTGTGCCACCGCCTGCTGCAGGAGGATGTCGAAAGTGACGGTCAACTCGGACGCGCTGGTGATCGCCACGTCGATGCGGCGCAACGCTTCGAGCCGCCGGGCACGGAGCTGGGCCCGGCGCTCGGTCCGCCTCGCTTCGCTCACGTCGCTGAACAGGGCCACGAAACGGCCCGGCCGCGAACGGTAGGCGACCACTTCGAAGTGCCGTCCCATCGCCTCGACGTGCTGATCGAAGCGCGCGGGCCGACCCGTCTGGACGACCTGGCCGTACCGAGCAATGAGTCCCGTCTGTTCGATGCCGGGCACGACCTCGGTCACCCGCTTGCCGAGAATGTTCGCCACGGGGAGTCCCGTCAGCCTCTCGAACGCGGGATTGGCGGCGAGGAAGACATAGTCGGCGGGCGTGCCCGTGTCGTCCAGGATCAGCTCGTGCAGTGCCATTCCCAGGGGAAGGTGTTCGAAGAGCAGCCGATGCTGGACCCGGGCGCTCGAAAGCTCGCCTCGCATTTCCTCGAGCTCGGTGATCTCCTGGACCGTCCCGGTGGAGCGGATCGGCTCATCCCGCGGACCGAACACCGTCTCGCAACGTCCCTCGACCCACTTCGTCCGCCCGCCGCGCATCTGCAGGCGGACGACGATGCGCCACGGCACCCGGTCCTGGAGCGCGCACAGGAAACTCGACTCGACAGTCGGGCGATCGTCCGGATGGACCGCTCCGAGCAACGCGGCGAACGACGGGTCGTCGCGGACCGAATCCAGCTCGAAGATCCGTCGCGCCTCGTCGGAGAGCCAAATTCCGGAGGACTGCAGATTCACCTCCCAGCAGCCGAGGCGTGCCAGATGCTGTGCTTCGCGCAATCGCCGCAGTTCCTCCGTCGTTGCGTTCGCCGAACGAGCGTCCTGGTCCATGGATGCAACTCTCAGCCCCCCGGGTTGCGGTACGAGCGAATCATGGGCACGCGGCGGGGGCTCGTCAACGCCGCGGGGCCGGACGGTAGGTCCGATTCGCGCCGCGCGATCCGGTCGGCTCGATGCCGGCCACACGCGCCGGCGGGGACCCGCCCGAAAGGAGGTCCTGCCCGCTGCCGGACGGCGGAGGCGGGCGGCCGGACTTGCGACGGGCGACCGGCGGGTTCCTGGGGCCCGAGCCCAGGTGCATCTGGATGCACATCTGGACGCAATCGACGGAGTGGACGTTGGCGAGTCCCGCGTTGTCCTCGAACAGGACGCGCTGGCGCCCGGTCCGCGCGCTGACCGCGATGTCGCGGTAGTTGATGCTGCCGAAGCAGATCCCGATGAGGTACGCCTTGCCCGGCGCCTTGGTCCCCACGATGCTCAGGATCTCCGGCTGCGAGACGACCGGACCGCCGCTGTTGCCGGGGAAGACGAACGCGTCGACCAGGAACGGCGCCTGCGGGTCGTCGAAAACGTCGCGCACGCGGGCCAGCACCCCGCCGCGGACGATGACCGAGTTCCGCAGGCCGCCGACCATCCCCATCGGGAACCCCAGGACGAAGACGTGATCGCCCTCGGACACGCCGCTCGACCGCAGCTTCTCCGTCGTGGCGACGTCGCGCTCCTCCGCGAAGTACGCCGCCTGCATGCCGTCGGCGCGGAGCTTCTGGATCTTGATCGGCACCACGCCGACGTCCACGGCGGGGTCCGGATGGCCGAACCAGACCGGCCGTCCCTGGTCGTGCAGGACCAGCGGGTAGTCCCGGGCCGGGGCGTTCGCCGCGGGATTGCAGCGCAGGTAGAGCAGCTCGTTGTCGGCCAGCACGTGCCGGTTGGTCACCAGGTAGACCCGGTGCCGCGCCTGGCCGTTCTCGTCGGCGCCGACGACCCTGCCGTAGAGGAAGCCGGACGCGATCCACATCTTCTCGCCGGCCGCGTCCTCGCTGCCGATGGCGACGACGCTGTCGACGAAATGCGGCGGAATCAGCGCCACGGCAACTCCCCTCCTCCCGACCCTCGCCACGGTAGACGGATCGGGCCCGTCCTGCAACGTCGGGCGCGCACTTCCATCGAACCGTCGCCCGACGTAACATGGCGCTTCCGGGGGGCGCCGCGCGTCCCAGGCCCAGGAGGATCCCCGATGCGCGATTCGCGGCAGGCGAAAGACGAGTTTCCCGTACCGGCGGGATTGCAGGCACTGTTGCGGCTGGCGAACGCCGACGGGGCGTTTCTCCAGACGTTGATCGAAAAGCGCGAGGCGGCGGCGGACGCCGCCGGCGTCCGGCTCACGCGATCCGAGCGGACCGTGCTGCGGTCGGTCCCGGCCGGAACGCTGGCCGGGATGGCTCGCGCGATGCCCCCGGCGCCGCCGGCGAGACTGCCGTTCCTTCGACGCACCGCCGCCACCGCCGTCCTGCTCCTGGGCGGCGCCGCGCTGGCCGACGCCGGCGTCGCCTGCAAGCGGGCCGAGGAGACGAGACCGGCCGCCGACGCGCCCGCCGGACATTCCGGCGAGGCGTCTCCGGCGACCGGAACCGTCGCGGATGCGGCGCTCGCTCCGGACGGCGAGGGCGCGGTGGATACGGAGGGAGGAGACGCGGACCAGGAGACGGTTCCCGGGCCCGAGGACGCGGACGGCGTCGCGCGGGATCCGGACATCGCGGCGCCGGTCGCGGCGCTTGACGGCGGCGCGAGCCTGTTCGGCGTGAGCGGCATCACGCGTCCCGAGGTGAGCGTCACCGCGACGCTCGGCGGCATCGCGCCGGATCGGCGGTCGAGCACGCAGACGCAGCGCGAGTTCGAAGTGGCGTTGGATGCGCTGCAGGTGGACGGACCGCTCGACCCGGGGGTGGTGCGTCGCCTGTTGGCGCAGCGCCGGTCGCGGTTCCTGTACTGCGCCGAGAAGGTCCGAGGCGCGGGCGAGGATCCGGTCGGCCGGGTGACGGTCTCGTTCCGGGTGGACCTGGACGGCCGCGTCGCCCGTTCGGCGGTGACGGAGAACTCGACCTCCTCCGGCGGCCTGCCGAGCTGCCTGTCGCCGCACATCGATGGGATGGTCCTCCCGCAGGCGGACGCTCCCACCGAAGTCCGGGTGGACCTCGTGTACCGGAGGTCGGAATCCGGATCGTAGTCGCGGCGCCCTCGCTGCTTGTCCCCCTCGGCCCATCGTGTTACACGCTTCGGCATGACGCTGGCGTTCGGGATCTGTCTGGCGGTGGGAGCGGTGATGGTGTTGTTCTCGCTCTTCGCCGGCGGGGACCACGCGGCGGACGCGCACGACGTGGATGCGGGGGGCGGGGACGCGGGCGCGCACGGCGGGGGGGATGCGCACGGGGGCGCGCACGGGGCCGACCACGGGCACGCGGACGTGCACGGGGCGGGGGATTTCTGGCTGTTGTTCGTGTCGCTGCGGTTCTGGGTCTTCTTCCTGACGTTCTTCGGGCTGACCGGGCTCCTGCTGGAGCTGGCGGGGGCGAGCGAGCTCCTGGCGGCGCTGCTGGCGGCGCCGCTGGGGGTGGGCCTGGGGGTGGGCGCGGCGTGGGTCTTCCGGCGGCTGCGGGAGCAGACGGTGAGCAGCGCCATCTCGCCGGACGAGCTGGTCGGGCTGGAGGCGAAGGTCATGCTGCCGGTCTCGTCGTCGGCGCCCGGCAAGGTCCGGCTGCAGCTCAGCGGGCGGACGCTGGACCGGATGGCGTGGACGGAGGCGGAGGGGGTGATTCCGCGCGGCGAGCGTGCGATGGTGATCGCGATCCGGGGCGACCGGTTGATCGTGACGCACGCGACGACGCAGGAGCTGACGGACGGGAAGGGCCGGGGCGGGGGTAGCTGAGCGGGGGCGGGGGGCTGGCGGAGCACGAGGGGCGGGTTGCGCGCGGTGCGCGCGGGGAGGAAGCGACATGGTCGGACTTTCGGGAGCGGACTGGGGTGCCATCATGCCGGCGGCGCTGCAGATCACGGAGAAGCTGGCGATCACGATGGCGGTGGCGGCCGGGGCGACGATCTTCGGCCTGCTGTTCTTCATCTTCATCGCGAAGCGGTTCCTGATCATCTGCCCGCCGAACATGCTGCTCGTGCTGTCCGGCGGCAAGCGTCGCACCGCGGACGACAAGGTGGTCGGCTACCGCATCATTCCCGGGGGGCGGGCGTGGCGCGTGCCGGTGATCGAGACGCCGAGCTTCATGGACATGACGACGATCCCGATTTACGTCGCGGTGCAGAACGCGTATTCCAAGAACTCGATCCCGCTCGAGGTGCACGCGATTGCGAACGTGAAGCTGGCGAGCAACCCGGAGATCGTGATGAACGCGGTGGAGCGCTTCCTGGGGCGCGACCGCAGCGAGATCCAGCGCGTGGCGAAGGAGACGCTGGAGGGCGCGCTGCGCGGGGTGCTGGCCCGGCTGACGCCGGAGGAGATCAACGAGGACCGGCTCAAGTTCGCGGCGGAGATCTCGGACGAGGTCGAGGAGGACCTGGCGAAGCTGGGTCTGCAGGTGGACACGCTGAAGATCCAGAGCGTGTCGGACGACAAGGAGTACCTCGATTCGATCGGCCGCGTGCGGATCGCCGAGGCGATCAAGCGGGCGGAGATCGCGGAGTCGAACGCGCGCAACGAGGCGAACAAGGTCGCGGCGGACTCCAAGGCGCTGGGCGACGTGGCGCAGGAGCAGGCGCAGAAGGCGATCCTGCAGAAGCAGAACGAGCTGCGGCGCATCCGGGCCGACCTCGCGGCGCAGTCCGAGTCGGAGGAGAAGAAGGCGGTGGCGGCCGGCGACGCCGCGCGCGCCACGGCGGAGCAGGAGCTGCAGCGCATCCGCTCGCAGCTCGAGCAGATCCGCCTGCAGGCCGACGTGGTCATTCCCTGGGAGGCGAAGAGGTCGCAGCAGGAGTTCGAGGCGCGGGCGCAGGCGGCGCCGCTGGCGGAGAACGGGCGGGCCGTGGCCGAGGCGCTCAAGATCATCGCCGAGACGTGGCGTTCCGCGGGGCCGGACGCCAAGGAGATCTTCCTGTTCCAGCAGCTCGACCAGATCCTGGGCGACGTGGCGGGGCACCTCAAGAAGGTGAACCTGGAGGACGTGCAGATCCTGGATCCGGGCGACGGACGGGCGCTGCCCCGGCTCGTCGCCGGCTACCCGGCCATGGTCGCCGCGGTGCTGGGCGAGCTCAAGGCGTCCACGGGCATCGACGTCCCGGCGATCCTCGGGCGGCGGCTGGAGACGGCGGCGCAGGGCCTGCCCCCGGCGGGAGGTGCCCGATGAGCCCCCTGGCTGCGCTCGTCGTCGGCGCCATGCGTCCGGAGGCGGTGATCGGCATCTTCGCCGGCGTCATCCTCCTCGGCCTGCTGCTCCTCGTCGCCCTCGTGCGACGCATCCTCTACATCTGCCCGCCCAACGAAGTGTTGATCTTCACGGGCAAGCACCGCACGCGCGGCGACGGGCGGACGGTCGGGTTCCAGACGATCCAGGGCGGGCGCAAGCTCCGCATCCCGCTCCTGGAGCGCGTCGACAAGATGGACCTGACGAACATGACGATCGAGGTGGCGGTGAAGGGCGCCTTCTCCAAGGGCGGCATTCCGCTCACCGTGCAGGGCGTGGCGAACGTGAAGATCTCGAGCGACAGCGAGGGCGCGACGCCGGTCCTGCACAACGCGATCGAGCGGCTCCTGGGGAAGCGGCGGGAAGAGATCATGGCGGTCGCCAAGGACACGCTGGAGGGCAACCTGCGCGGCGTGCTGGCGACGCTGACGCCGGAGGAGCTGAACCAGGACAAGATCAAGTTCGGGCAGCTCCTGCTGGAGGAGGCGGAGCACGATCTCATCAAGCTGGGGCTGGAGCTGAACACGCTGAAGATCCAGAACGTGACCGACGAGGTCGGGTACCTGGACTCGATCGGGCGCGTGAAGTCCGCGGAGATCAAGCGCAACGCGCTGATCGCGGAGGCGCAGGCGCGCGCGCTGTCCACGGTGCGGGACGCCGAGAACAAGCAGGACACGGAGCTGGCGCGCATCGATGCCGAGATCCGCACGGCGCGGGCGGAGATGGAGCGGCGCATCGCGGACGCCCTGACGAAGAAGGACGCGATGGTCGCCGAGTCGCGCGGGCAGACCCTGGCGGCGGTGGCCAAGGCCACGGCGGAAATCGAGGTGCAGACGGCGCGCGTCGAGCAGGTACGGCGGCAGCTCCAGGCCGACGTCATCGCGCCCGCCCAGGCCGCCTGCTCGGCGGCCGAGGCGAAGGCCAAGGGCGAGGCGGCGCGCTTCGTCGAGCAGGGCCGCGCGCAGGCCGCGGCGCTGGCCGAGACCATCAGCGCGTGGCGCCAGGCCGGCGGCAACGCCCGCGACGTGTTCCTGATGCAGAAGCTCGGCGCCCTCACCCACACCGTGCTCGGCACGATCGACACCGTGAACATCAACCGCCTGACGATGCTGCCCATCGCGTCCGACGGGAATGACGGCGCGCCGCTGGCGACCAAGGCGCTGGTGATGGCGGAACAGCTCAAGGCGACGCTGGGCATCGACGTGATCGAGGCGGTGAAGGCCAGGCTCGGGCCCGCCGCGGTCGTGACGCACGCGAAGCCGGTCCCGCCGCCGCCGAAGGCCTAGGTGCGGCCGCTCGCCACGGGGCGTCCGGGGAGCGCGCGATGATCGTCGCCATCACGGGAATCTCGGCGCTCGTCCCCTCGATCCTCCTCGCCTGGTTCTTCTACTCGCGCGACATGCGCCGCGAGCCGGCGCGGGCCGTGTGGGCCACCTTCGGGCTCGGCGTGCTGTCGATCGTGCCCACGCTGCTCTTCGCGCTCCCGATCATGGCCCACGTGGTTCCGCGCTTCGGGCATCCGCTGGCGGTGGGTCCGGCCGAGGCGTTCCTGGCGGCGGCGTTGCCGGAGGAGTTCTTCAAGTTCTCGGTCCTGTACTGGTACGCGCGGCAGCGGCGCTGGTTCGACGAGCCGATGGACGGCGTGGTGTACGGCGCGATCGCGTCCCTGGGCTTCGCGACGCTCGAGAACGTCATGTACTGCCTGCAGGGAAACCTGCTGACGGCGATCATGCGGGCGGTGACCTCGGTGCCGGGGCACGCGTTCTGGGGCGCGATGATGGGCTACTACGTGGGGGTCGCGCGGTTCAGCCCGCCAGCGGCGCGCGCCGGACTCCTGCGCCGGGCGCTGGGCTGGCCCATCCTGCTGCACGGCCTGTACGACACGGGGCTGTTGTCGCTCAAGGCGTACGGCGAGCGCGGTACCGAGCCCGTGGGCGCGGAGCTGGCGGTGGTGCTGGCGCTGCTGCTGGTGTCGCTGGCGACCGTGATCGTGTCGTGGATCTACGGCATCCGGCTGACGCGCCGGATGCGCCGCGCGCAGCGGCTCGCGCTGCTCGGGTCCGGCGGCGATGGGGCCGTGGGCGCCGCGGCGCAGCCGACGCCCGTCGAGCGGGCGCTGGCGGCGATCTGGCCGGTGGATGCCGGGGCGGGGGACGAGCCGGTTCCGGAGGACGTGCGGCGGGCATCGCGACCGCGGGCGTCACGCCCGCTGGCGTGGCTGATGCTTGCCGGCGGCGGGCTCCTGCTGCTGGGCGGAGCGCTGATGCTGCTCGGGTCGGTCCTGCTGGCGGCCAAGGGCAAGGTCGCCTCGGCGCTGGTCGGCGGGCTCATCTCCGGCGTGTTGCCGGTGGTGCTGGCGCTGTTCTTGTTCTCGCGCGGCCTGCGGCGGATGCCGCAGCGGGTTCGCGTGTCGTTGCCGCCCGCGCCGCCGGCCGGACCGGCCGGCGCGGCGGCGCCGCTCCCGCGGGCCGTGCCGCCGGAGGCGGCGGGGTGATGTCGCGACTCCGTGCCGGGCTCGACGCTCCTATTTCTTCTCGTGATAGGCGCGGATCTGCTCCGGCGTGTACTTGCTGACCGGGGTGACCGTCGACTTGGGGCGGATGTCGGTGGGCACCAACCCCTCCACGGCGCTGCGGCTCGAGCCCTCGACCAGCGCCCAGCCCGTGTGGTTGCCGGTGCTGCAGCCCCACTGGAACTTGTCGAGCAGGGCGGGCTGCTGCTCCAGGACGGAGTCCAGGGCCTTGAGGCACTCCTCCGGCGTGTGATGGCTTTCGATCAGGTACTTGCTCATCGTGTCACGCTCCCTTCCGGGCGCCACGCTAACCATCGGGGCCTCGCTGGCAACCGGCGGAGCGCCCGGGGGATCCGGCCGACCGGGCACCCTCGAGCCCGCCCGCCTGCTTGCCGCCGCCGTTCGCCCGGCCTATGCTCGCGGGACATCGCCGCGACGGAACGGCGAGGGAGCCTGGACATGGCACGGTCGACACGGATTCTCCTTCCCGCCATCCTGCTGGCCTGCGCGCCCGGCCTCCCCGCGTGCGGCGGCGAGTCCTCGCCTTCCGGGCAGCCGCGGTCCTGCGGCTCGGCGACGTGCGGCGGCGTCGGAACCTGTTTCGAGGAGGGCGGATTCGCCTGGTGCGCTTGTCCGGACGGGACGCACCCGGACGGCCTGACGTGCGTCGCCGACAACGCCGCCGTGCCGTGCGACGGCGTCCTGTGCGGCGGACACGGCTGGTGCCGCGTCGGCGCGGGCGGTCGGCCGGCCTGCGACTGCTTCGAAGGCTACCATCCGGCGACCGGCGGGAACCTCGTCTGCCTTGCCGACGCGGCGGACGACGGCGGGCCCGACGTCGAGGGCGACGCCGTCGATGCCGATGCGGGCGAAGGCCTCGATGTCGACGGAGAAGGGGACGCGGCCGCGGAGGGCGAGGGAGAGGTTTCGGCGGACGGTGACGGCGACCCGGATGCCGACGCCGCCGACGACGCGGAAGCGGAGACCGACTCGGGCTGCACGGGAGAGCTGGGCGGTCCGTGCCATCTGTCGCGGCAGTGCGGATGCGCCGATGGCGAGCGATGCATCGTGGCGACGGGCAGCGGCGGCTTCGTGGAACAATGCGCTCCCGCCGGCTCGGCGGTGGTGGGGGCGCCGTGCACGATGATGATGGACGACTGCGTGAGGGGCTCGCAGTGCCTGCCGCCGTTCGGGCAGTTCTCCTGCCAGCGGTTCTGCACGAGCTCGACCGACTGCCCGGCCACCGCGTGTCTCGGCGGGTGGTTCGCGGGGACGCTGTACGGGTTCTGCGAGCCGACGGCGAGCGCGTGCGTTCCGGTGACCAACTTCGGGTGTCCCGCGGGCGGAGCGTGCCGGGTGATCTCCGCCCCGGCCCTCCGGACGTACTGCGGCACGGCCGGGCCCGGCGGGGACGGTGCCGATTGCCTGGTGGACGGGTGCCAGGGAGGCTACGCCTGCCACCTCATCGATCTGGCCAACATCCGCTGCCTGCGCTACTGCCTGCTCTCCGCGCCGGAGTGCACGACGGGCACCTGCACCGACGTGTACGGCAACGGGTCCGTGGGGCTCTGCCTGCCCTGAGCGAAGGCCGCGAGCTCGCGGCTTCGCGCCAGGGCCGAAACGCTACTCCGCCTCCTCCTCGCCCATCACGGCCATCATGCACTTCATCATGCCCGCGGTCATCGCGCTCATGGCGTCGGAGTCGCCGGACCAGCGGCCGGCGATCTCGCCGTACTGGTCCACCGTCAGACCGTGCCGGCGGACGACCTCCTCGGTCAGCTTCTCCTGCGCCGCCGCGAACGCCATGGGATCGAAGCTCGGGCCGGCGTTCTCGAACGCCGCCATCGCGAACGACTGGTTGGCGCAGGTGATCTCCACCGTGATCGCGACGTAGAGGTCGCGCTCCTTCGCCTGTTCCGGCGTCACGTCCGCGCTCGACCCGGCGTCCGACGCCGCCTGGAACTGCGCCAACGCCTGCAGCACGGCCGGGTCCGTCACGACCTGGCCGAACGGCGTGGTCGGCGGCTCGACGCCGGCGTCGGGTCCGGCCCCGGCGATGGTCGGCGGCACGGGCACCGTCGGAACGACGGGCGTGCCGGGCGCTCCGAGCTGGATCGAGCCCGCCGACGGGATCGTCGGGAGGGAGGGCGGCAGACCCGTGGTTTCCGTGCCGATAGCACCGGACGTCTGTCCCGGAGTCGCGGCCGAAACCGTCGTCGTGTCGCGCGGGGGCCGCGTGCCCGAGTCGTCCTCCCAGGGCGGTGCGACCAGGAACCAGACCGTGACTCCGATGGCCGCGGCGGCGCCGACGCCGATCAAGATGCCGAGCAACCCGTGGCTGCCGGAGCGGGCGCCCGCGCTGCTCGCCTCGGGCGCCACGCCCGGAACCGAGGCCCACGTGCCCTGTACCATCGGCGCGCCCGCGCCGGCCGCGACCTGGCCCGGCATTCCGTAGGGCATCACCGCCGGGCCCGCATAGGGACCACCGCCCGCGGCGGGCCCCGTCGGCATCGGGGTCCAACCGGCGGGCGTTGCGGAGGACGGCGGCGTCCACCCGGGCGGAGCGCCCGACGGCATCGGGGTCCATCCTCCCGACGGCCCGGCGGGAGGGTAGGGTGAGGGCACGGCGCCGGCCGGCTGCACGGTGGAGCCCGAGCCGCCCGACGCGTAGGGCGCGAGGACCTGGCGGAAGGCATCGGCGGAGGGGAAGCGCGCCGCGGGGTCGCGTGCGAGCGCGGTGAGGATCGCGCGCTCGAGGGTCGGGTCGAGGTCCGGGCGGAGCAGGCGCGGCGCGGGCGGAGTGGCCATCAGGATCTGGGCCAGGAGCGCGTTGTAGTTGTCGGCGTCGTACGGGTAGCGGCCGGTCAAGGCGCGATAGAGCACGACACCGGTCGCCCAGATGTCCACGCGGTGGTCGACGTTGCGCAACCCGGCGGCCTGCTCGGGCGCCATGAAGCGCGGGGTGCCGAGAACCGCGCCGGTCTGGGTGAGGTTCGAGCTGCTCAGCTCGCCGCGCACCTTGGAGACGCCGAAGTCGAGCAGCTTGACGAAGTCGCCGTCGCCGGTTTCGGCGAGGAAGATGTTCTCCGGCTTGAGGTCGCGGTGGACGATGCCCCGCGCGTGGGCGCCCTGGAGCGCGAGCAGGGTCTGGCAGACGATGCCGGCGATGCGCGGCGTCGGCAGCATCGGGCTCTCGGCAAGGAGCGCGGCGAGCGACCGGCCGCGCAGGAACTCCATGACGATGTACGGTGCGCCGCCCGGCGCGGTCCCCAGATCCAGCACCTCGACGATGTGCGGGCTGCCGATCGAGCTGGCGGCGACGGCCTCCTGGCGCAGGCGGGCCAGCGCGTTGGGATCGCCCGCCAGCTCCGGCCGGAGGAACTTGACCGCGATCGGCCGGCCCAGCGTCGCGTGCTCGCCGGCGTAGACGAACCCCATGCCGCCTTCGCCCAACGGCTGCGTCAACCTGTATTTCCCTTCCAGCACGACGCCGGTGAGATTCGGTACCACGGGGGGGAGCGTAGCAGGGGGACCGTGGGGGAGTCGAGGGCGGCACCGGCGGGGGGGCGGTCCGCCTTCGCCACGGCTTCAGCGGACAAGTCGGCGGCTAGCGCTTGTCGGGACCCCAGTCCGGAAGGTCGTCGTCCGGCTCGGCGGTCACCTCGTCCAGATCGACCGGCTCGACCGGCTGGAATTGCGGACGACCCAGCTCGACGGGGTGGACGGGGACGGCGCGCGGCTGGCCGAGAGGCAGGGGGGACACGTCCGGGAACTGCGACGGCCGGCCGGGGGGGACGGTCGGTCCCGGATCGGCCCCGCCGAAGGCGGGCGCGGGCTCCAGGCCGCTGCCCTCGGACAGCAGCGCGTCCAGGTCCTCCTGCGACGGGCGCGGCCGGCCCGGGTCTTCGGGCGTGACATGCACGTCCGCCAGGTCCGGCACGTACGGCTCGCCCTCGTCGAGCGGGTCGAGGGCGCCGGGTGTGGAGAATTCGCCGCTCGCTTCGGCCTCCTCGGCCTCGGCCTCGATCGGCTCGGCCTCGATTGGCTCGGCATCCAACGGCTCCGGCGGCGGCGTCGGGGCGACCCGCGGGGCGACGGAGGCCGGCCGCGCGTGGAGATCGCTGCCGGGTCCCAGTCCGAGCAGCTCGGCGGCGATGGCGTCGCCGGAAGCGTAGTACGAGTCGGCGCGCGCGGGCGGGATGGTAGCCGGTCGTGGCGCCCGCGGGGCGCGCGCGGCCTCGGAATCGCCGTCGAGCACGACGGGCACCAGCGGTTCGTCGGCCGGCGCGGGTCGCTCGACGGCCTTGCGTGCGACGAAGCCGCGGGGCCGTCGCGCGGTCAGGCAGCCCGCGGCCAGGGTCAGGGTGAACTTCCCTTCCGCCCAGTAGCTGTCGATCATCTGGCGGACGTGCCAGACCAGTCGCTTGTCGTCCTCGGCGAAGGCGCGGCGCCACAGGGACAGCCAGCGGGCCTGGGCCAGCGTCGAGGAGAACAGCTCGCGGGACGAGGCGTAGGGCAGTTCGATCTCGGTGCAGTCGACCCGCGCGTCGACGAGGCCTGCCTGTTCGACTTCCGCCGCCCAGTCCTCGGGCGTCGCGAACATCGCCTCGAGCGCCGCGATGCGCGGCTCGAGTTTGGAGACCTGGTCGAGCTTGACGGAGACCTCGCGTGCCAGATCGATCAGCTCGGAGAACGTGCCCGCCAGCGGCGCCGTGAGGACGACCTGTCCTTCGTCGTCGAGGACGCGCGCCATTTCCGCCAGCAGCGAGGCGCGGTCGGCGCGTTCCCACCACGTGAGGTTCGCGACGACGGTCGCGAAGACCTTCTCGTCGTAGCGCAGACGCGGCAGCGGATCGCTGTTGAAGAACAGCCGGGAGCCGACGAGATCGGCCAGTCGGGCGCGGGCGAGGTCGAGCAGGAAGCCGCGGTCCTCCTGGGCGACGAGTCGCACGCGCTCGCCGAGCGCGGCCATCAGGTGCTCCGTGCCCCGTCCCGTCGCGCAGCCGATTTCGAGCGCCATGCCCTTGGGCAGCAGCTCCAGCCGGCGATGGAGCAGTTCCTCGAAGGGCCTGAGCCACTGCTCGTAGACGTCCGTGTCGTACGCCGCCGCGAGCCATTCGCGGTACTCCGGCGTCGCTTCGTCCTCCGGCGGCGGAGCGGCCGCGCGGGCGGCGGGATCAGCGGTCGCCATCGTCGTCCGTCGCCGTGCCCCCGTCCTCGTCGAGCGCGTCGCGGGCCTGGGCCGCGACCAGGCCGATCGTCACCGGGCCCTCCGGCGTCTCGGCGCCGGGGACGGCGCGCGTGTCCGCGGCGAAGCGCTGCAGCGTCCGGCGGACCGCGGCGGCGTCCTCCGGACCCGCCAGGTACGGCAGCGCCTCGATCGCCGCGGCGAGCGCCGCGGGCGCCGTCAGCCGCTCGACCAGCTCGATCGCCAGCCGGCAGATGCCGCGCTCCTCGCGGGCCTCCAGGAGGCCAATCACCGCCTCCCAGAAGGACCCGTCGGGCTGCGCCCGCACCAGCCGTCCCAGGATCTCCCGCAGCTCCGGCAGCGCCGTCTCGTCGATCGCCTCGGCCGCCTCGACCTGCACCAGCGCGTTGGCGTCGGCCAGGAAGGGCACCAGGGCCTCGAGGCCCTGGCGGCCGCCGATGCGGCCGGCGAGGCGGACGAGCAGGGCGGTGGACCAGGGGGACGGGGCGTCGAGTCTCGGGCGGCGTCGCGCCAGCTCGGCCAGGACGGCATCGCGCGCGCCCGGCGCCGCGGCGATCGCGTCGAGCCCGCGCTCGCCCCCGTCGGCGGCGGCGACGAGGCGCGCCAGATCGGGAGCCCGTCCGGTGCGCGGCGTCCGCGACGGAGGGCCGCCGCGGCTGGTGCCGGGACGCCGGGAGGTTGCCCTGCTCCGCTGCGCCGGTCCGGCCATGGCGGCTAGCCCTTCCCGCCCAGCGCGGCCTCGATCTCGGCGCGCGCGGCGTCGTCCGGAGCCAGGGCCCGCGCGGCGTGCAGCTCGCGCACGCCGTCGGCCTTCTTGCCGATCTCCTTGAGCAGCTTTCCGGCCAGGAGGTGGTAGCGGTAGCGGCCGCCGAGGTTACGGCCCTGCGCCAGGTGGCGGTACAGGTCCGCCGCTTCGCTCTTCTCGCCCCGCTCCAGGTGCAGCTCCGCCAGCGCCTCGGCCGTCTCCGGATCGAAGTCGTAGATCCCCAGCGACGCCTGGTGGTCGATGACGGCCTTGAAGCAGTCGATCGCCTCGTCCTTGTGCCCCGCGTCGCGATGCGCGTAGCCCAGCTCGCGGAAGACGCGGATGTCGGGCGTCACCACGCCCATCTTCGCCACCGCGACGTCGAGACGCTTGATCGCCTCGTCGTAGCGCTTTTCCAGGCGGAGGAAGCGCCCGAGATTCAGGTGGCCGTAGGTCTGCTCCGCCGTCACCTCGGCCGCCTCGACCAGGCACGCCTCGGCGCCCTTGGCGTCGCCCAGCTCCAGCAGCACCGCCGCCAGCTCGCTCTGCACCGCCGCGTACAGCTCGTCGGAGGCGTCCTCCGGCTCGCGCTCGAGGTACTCGCGGTACAGGCCCGCGGCCTCCTCCAGCGCCGCCTTCGCCTCGGCCTTCGCCTCCGCCTCCCCGAGCTCCTTCGCGGGAGTCTCGCGACGACGGGACGCGACGAGTGCCCGGGCCAGCTCGACCCGGATGTACAGCGCCTCCGGGTTTTCGCGCAGGATGACGCGGAACACGTCCCGCGCCTCGTCCACGCGGCCTTCGTGCAGGCCCAGGAAGGCCTTCTTGAAGATCTCGCCGTAGCCGTACAGCTCGTCCGCCTGCGCCTCGGACCAACCCCCGGAGAGCGCCAGGAAGACGTCCTCCTCGGTCGGGGTGCCCGTGTCGGGCTGCTCGGCGCGCGCGATGTCCTCGGTCAGCGAATCGGAGAGCTCCTTGACCTCGGCCTTGATCGGCAGCCCGTCGGCCAGCTCCACCGTCGCCCGGCACAGCTCCGCCGCCGCCTCCAGGTCGCCGCCGGCACGCAAGCGCCGCACCTGGTCGAGCTGCTTCTTGACCAGCTCCGTCTGGCACTCGCCGATCTTCCTCGTGATCGCGTCGCGTTCGTCCCGCGGCGCGTCGCGGGAAGCGTCCAGGACCTGCTGCCAGGCGAGCTTGGCCTCGCCCCAGTTCCCGTCCTCCATCGCCGATTCCGCCTGCCGGCGCAGCGCCGTCGAGTCCTTGCCGAAGAGCTTCTTCAGGAATGCCATCGTCCCCTCTCTCCCGGCCGCACGTATACCAGAGGTCGGCCTTGCTTCGGTAGGGGTTCGTGGATCCACGGCGCGGCCAGGGGCCGCAACCGGAGCGGCGCCCGGCGCGCGCGTTCCGCCGACACGGCGGTTGGAGCCGTACGTGTCATTCATACGGATCGGCGGTCTGCGCCGCAGTCCACAGCTCGCGGAACTTGTCGCGGACGTACGGGTGCAGGTCGGCCGCGGTCTCCGCCGGCAGCCGAGCGGACCGGATGAGATCGAGAACGTCGGCCAGATCGTGAAGCCGGTGGGGTGCGGTCATCCCCGACGCGAGCTTCAGCTCAAGAAAGCGCGGCAGCGGAAGGAGCGCGAAGCGCTCGCCCCGGATCGCGGTCGTCGCGGGATCAGGAAACGCGACAGGCTTCGGCCGGCCGTCGCCCGGGAAGCGGCCGGCGCTCAGCACGTCGACCTTCACGTCGTTCACCAGATCGGTCAGCTTCCCGGTGCCGGCAACCCGCTCGGCATACCCGCGGCCGAGGTACTTGTCCTTGAACCGGGCGAGATCCTCCTCGCGCAGGATCACGTCCACGTCCACGGTCGCCCGCCGGTGGCCGTAGGCGTTGAGCGCCAAGGCGCCGATGATCGCGTAGGGGATCCCCTCGGCCTCGAGAATCGCCGTGAGCCTGAACAGTGCCGCCTGTGCATCCGACTCGCCCATGAAGAACCTCGCGCAATAGGACAGGCCGGCGAGGAACCTCCGTTCGACGTCGGCTCCCACCGCACCCGCACCCCACGGCCCGCTTGGCGTGGCCTGCCGCATCGCAGGAACAGGATAATGCGGCCAGGCCGCCGGCGCTACCGGGACTTCCCGCCGCGGCTGCGCCTTGTCGTCGCGACCAGGACCAGCAGGCCCAGCAGCGCGAGACAGGACGACGCGTCCAAACGCGCGCCGGCGCGACAACCGCATCCGCCGGCTTCCTCCACGGGCGCGGCGGCGTCCCGTGCCGCGTCGCGCCCCGCGTCCGCATCCGTGCCGAGGTCCGGACCGCCCTCCGATGCGTCCCCCCCGTCGGCCTCGCTCCCCGCATCCTCGTCGCTCGTGCCGTCGCCGCCGTCCACGCCCGGCGTCGATTCGACAAACAGGCGGGGCGCGAGCGCCGGCTCGCCCGCCTCCTTGCTCCGGTAGTGGGCGCCGTCCAGGTCGCCCGAGACCAGGGCCAGGTTGACGCGGCCCCCCGCCGCGACCAGCGCCGTCACGTCCCAGGCGACCTCCTCGTCCGGATCGACCGAGCCCACGGCAGCCGTGCAGGCGACGCCGACCGCCGGCCGCGCGGCCCACGTCATCGTGGTTTCGTCCCAGGCATCGTCGGCCACCGCGCAGACGCGCCCGCCGCCGCCCGCGGCGGACGACTCCGGCCGGGTGTGCAGCCGCAGCACCGCGCGGCTGACCGTCCCGGAGACTGCCGGGAAGCGGAGGTACACGACGGCGACGGGGCCGCCGGTCTCGTCGGCCTCGATGTTGAGATCGGTCACGTCCGGGAAGACGCCCGCCTCCCAGCTCGCCGCCGTCACGTCCGCCAGGACGGAGAACTCCCCGCCTCCCGCGTCGCCGTCGGACGGTTCGATCACATCCCCGCCCGCATCGGCGTCCGCGCCCGCGTCCGCTCCGCAAGCCGGAGTGCGCGAACCGGGTTCGCCCTGGATGAGCACGTCGCGGATCGTGATTCCCAGCGGCATCATCGCTTGGCCCGGATATACGCCGTCGTGGCGGGGCGAACCGAGACGCACACGGAGCGGCTGCGGGGCCCATTCGCCGGGGTAGGTCACGACGCCCAGCTCGACGCCGTCGCGGTAGAACGCCATGCGCTCTCCGCCCCACGCCACGGCCATCCGGTACGACGCGGCGGCGTCCCACCCGATGTCGCCGCCGGAGGCGCCGTAGGCCAGGCCGCTGCGGTCGCACTCGGGCGTGCACGCGTCGTCGTGGTACCAGGGCTCGCCGCGCGGGCAGAACGCCAGCTCGATCTTCATGGCGCCCGGGCGGCTGGTCTCCCCGGTGCCGAAGATGCGCGTGAAGACCTTGAAGTCGTTGTTGCGGAAGTAGGGACTGTACGGCACCGGCTCGGCCATGCCCGTCGGGGCCTGGTACAGCGTCAGGAGGTCGTGATCCACGCCGGTGAGGCTCGTCGCCAGCGACAAGCCGGTCACCGTGTACTCGACCCGGCCGCTGGCGAGCGCGTCTCCGATCTCGTACCACACCGCGTCCGCCTCGCCGGTCACCGTCCAGCCGGCGGCGGAGAATGTGCCGCCCCGCGAGCCGCGACCGGGGGAATCCGGCGCCGTCAGCGGGTCGTTCACGTAGTCGACGGCCCGGACCGCCGGCGCGGCCAGCGGCGAGACGGCCAGTGCCGCGAGGAGCACGAACCAACGGCGAACGATCCCCCATCGAGCCGATGACCCGTTGTCCATGACCGAACTGTACCGCAGGTGCTACCGTCCGTGCATCACCCGTGCCGTGCCGTCCGGAGCGACGTAGACGGTGCAGTGCTGTCCGGGCGCCGCCGGCGCGTCGTGCTCGAAGAAGACGACCCAGGTCCCGTCCCCGTCCTGCTCGATCGCGGCGACGTGGTACACGGCCGGATCGTAGCCCTCCAACGCAGCCTGCTGCCGGGCGATGTCGAGCGCCCGCGCCTGCGCCACCCCCTCGGCCGGCGCGACCTGCGCCGCCGCGGCGCGGGGACACGCCGCGGCGGCCGCGCCCAGCGGCAACGAGGCGAACAAGGCCGGCAACCACGACGGATGACCGATTCGCATGACCACACCTCCGCTCCGCGGGCGGCAACATACGGACGGATCGGGGATTCGATCCGCGAACGGGATCCGCCGGGTCGACTACGGGGCGGCATCGGCGCACGGGCGGACGAGGCGGAAGGAATGGACGGGGACCGCGGCGGAGACGTCCAGGACCAGCCGGTTGGCGTGCGTGCCCGCCGCCACGGTGAACGACCCGGCGGGGTCGGTCGTGGACGAGACGGACTCGAGCCGGCATTCCGGGCCCGTGGGGACGACGAAGATCGACGGCGCCTCGAGACCGGTCTCCTCCCACGTGACGTCCAGCGTTCCCGTCGCCCGGTCGTAGGTCGTCGAGACCAGCCTGCCCGCCAGGCGGTGGACGTACGGCCGGCGAAGCGCGGCCGCGCACGGGTAGGGCACGCCGTCGGGATCGCGCAGCCCGTAGCCGCCGGGGCCGCCGCGCGAGAAGTCCCAGGGCGCCATCGAGCCGCCCAGCGCGAGGGTGCCGTCGATCATGTCCGCGAGGTACGCGGCCGCGTCCCCGGCGTCGTTGGCGATGCCGAACTCGCCCAGGAAGAGCGGCCCGCCCAGCCGGGCCGCATCGCCGGCCATGTCCCGGAGGTCGGCCGCGACGTCGGACTCGCGCCCGGAGTAGGACCCGGCCGCCACGAACGTCGGGTAGTAGTGCGGCGCGAATCCCTCGCCCGCCGCGAACGGCGGCAATCGCGTCTGCGGGGAGAAATCGTACGTCACCGCCGGCTCGACGAAGACCCGCTTCGCGGCCGCCGCGCCGGTGAACGCCGCGGCGAGGTGGGCGTGGAACGCCGGCAGCACCTCGCGCTCGAAGGTCGTCGTGGCGATCGAGCCCTGGAACGGCTCGTTGAACAGGTCGAAACCGATCACCGCCGGGTGAGCGCCCAGCGCGGCCGCCGCGTGCGCCCACGCGTCGCGGAGCTCGTCCCACAACGTCCGGTCGCTCCACAGCGCGTCGAAGCACGCCTCGACGTCCTCCGAGAAGTAGTTCATGAACCACGGCTCCATCGGCGTGAAGTCCGCGTAGTGCGCTTCGTCGCAGGCCCAGCGCGGCGCCCCGGCGAAGCCGAAGCCACGGCCGAAGATGTCCTGGTGCATGTCCAGGACCGCGTCGATGCCGTGCGCCGCCAGCCGGTCGAGCTGCGCCCGCACCGTTCCGAGGTACGCCTCGTCGAAGACGCCGCGCTCCGGCTCGATCGCCTCCCACAGGACGAGGAAACGCACCAGCGTCACGCCCCACTCCTCGAGCAGCTCCAGCTCGCCGTCACCCAGGTCGGGCAGGAAATCGGGCGGGCGCTTCGTCTCCTCCCCGAGGTTCACGCCGATGTAGAACACCGCTCGCCCCTCGTCGTCGGCCAGGGGCGGCGCCGGGACCGGCGGGGTCTCCCCGTCCGTCGCGTCGTCGAACGCTTCGTCCGCGTCTCCGGGCGTGACGGCGTCGTCCCTGACCTCGCCGTCTCCGGACCTCGTCGCGGCGCCGCCGCAAGCGGTCGCGGCGAAGAGCAGGAGAGCCGGGAGGACCGGAAGCGGCGGTCGGCGGCCGGCGGTCGGCGGCGGGGGAAGACCGGCGACGTTCCGGCCACCGCCAGGCGGGAGCGGCGTGCGCCTCATGGCCGGCGGGCCGCTCGACCCGCGTCGCGTGTCCTCGGCACCATCGAGACGCACTCCGTCGGGCAGACCGGCACGCACAGACCGCAGCCGTAGCACTTGCCGTTCGCGATCTTCAGCTTGCCGTCGCGCATCGTCTTCGCCCCGAAGTGGCAGACCTCCGCGCAGGCGCCGCAGTCGGTGCACTCGGCCAGGACCGTGCGCTCGACGAGCTTCCCTTTCGCGCACGGCTCGGACGGATCGAGGAAGTAGCCGCAGCAGTCGTCGCAGCAGAAGCAGACGCCGACCGTGCGGTCGAAGTCCGTCTCGTCCCGGAACGGGCGCGGCACGAGCTGCCGTTCGAGCGCGTGCGCCCGCGCGGCGTCGACGAACGCGCGGGAGACCTTGCGCATCGCGATGGCGCCCGGGTACTCGGGGATGAAGTACAGGCAGAGGTCGTGGCGCGAGTGCCGGCACGTCCCCTTCGCCTCGCGGCAGCCGCAGCGCGCGATCCAGAACTTGTCCTCCCCGGCGATCAGCTCGCGGGCCTCGTCGTGGGTGCAGACGCGGTGCAAGGGCGGCGGTTGCCTGGCCATGGACGGCTCCCTGCCCCGGCCGGCGGCCGGCGCGCCGTCGCGCCTGCTCGCCTCCCGGCGGCTTCCCGACCGGCAAGGTTCCTCCGGGCCCGTCCACCGGTCAAGCCCGATCCGGCGGCGTCGCCCGCGGGACACCGCCTCCGCGGGGCACCCCTTCCTTGACGCCGCACGCCCGCCGGGGCACGATGAAGGCTGCAAACCGACGATTCGTCGGTCGGTCGTTCGTCGCCGAGGACGGCGCCCCCCGGGGCGCCGGGGGAGGGATCACGATGGGCGCCGCGCGAACGGACTCCGTGGGCCGATGGTACTGCACCGGTTGCCGCTCGCGGCACGACGCGACGGGGGACTGCCCGAGGTGCCCCGGCGAGCCGCTGCTCGACCTGGCCGACGACGAGGTGCGGCTGATGCTCGAATCCCAGGACGACGCCGCGAAGCGCAAGCGCTACGGCCTGTACGTCGGGATCGGCGCGCTCTTGGGCGTTCCACTCTTCTTCCTCGGTTCCGTGCTGACCGAGGACGGGCGTGTCGGCCTCGGCATGGGCGTCGCCGGTGCGTTGGCCATCGCCTGGGTCCTGATGCGCTTCCTCCCGCCCCGGCGCGTCGCACCGCCGATCTCCCAGGCGGAGCTGACCCGCTGGACGGGACGGGTGCGCTACTCGCTCCCGCCGCTCGATCCCAACGAGTAGCAGGGCCGCAGCGGCCTGCTCCCCTCAGAACCGCACTTCGATCTCCACCGACGGCATGTGGTTGTAGCCGCCGCCGGCGACGTTGGCCGGCGGCGACAGGCGGCTCGTCCGGATGTCGCGGGGCACGTAGATCATGAAGATGTACCCCAGCGCCACGCGCCAGTGCTCGTCGATGCGCCAGCGCGCCCCGGTGGACAGCAGCACCGTCGAGGGCGCCGGGTTGTCCAGGGAGAACGTCTCGTCGGGCACGGGGGAGAGGTCGAACCCCGCGCCGACCATCAGCTCCAGCTCCGCGAGCCCCGGGGGGCGGAACAGCGCCCCCAACGCGATCTCGAAGCTCACGTCGTCGTCCTTCGGCTGCGAGAGCGACTCGGCCGAGAGCGGCCGGACGCCGGTCGATCCCGGCGGGTAGACCGGCGTCACCCGCTGCTCGCCGTAGAGCTGGTACAGCCAGAAGCGCGCGTCCAGTCCCAGCTCCATCCACGGCACCGGCACGACCCGCAAGCCCACGCCGATCGCCGGCGGGATGGGCATCTCCACCACCAGCCCCGACGGCAGGTCGACGCCCAGCGCCGCCAGCTCGTCGAACGAATCGACCCCCTCGCGCGTCGGGCGCAGCACCAGGGGCCCGGCGAGCTTCGCCGGCGAGGAGAAGCCGAGCGTCAGCGCGGCCGAGATCGGCGGCACGGGGGTCCAGAGCACGGAAACCGTCCACGCCGCGCCGTGGTCCTGCCCCGTGAACTCGAACAGCGCGTCGCCGAACGTCCGCTGCACGGCCCGCGCGACCGAGGAAGGCGCGTCGCCCGGCTCCGTCAGGGCATCGACGAAGCTCAGCCGCCTGCCGAGCGACAGGCGCATGTACTCGTAGGACACGTTGAAGCCCAGCGCGAGCCGCTCGCTCACCCGCCACCCCACGGCCGCCGTCGTCGCCAGCACGGCGAAGTACCCCTCGGTCATGAAGTACGACGCCGGACCGCTCGCGCCGTACGCGCCCCCGTAGAAGTCCGGCGCGTAGACCGCCACGCCGACGGCGAGGTTGCGCAGATTCTCCGAGACGAACGCCAGATCGGTGCTGAAGCCGAGAAACGGGACCACGCCGAAGGTCGATTCCGGCTCGAGCGTCGCTTCGTAGACCCCGTCCGAGCCGACCGGCCACGGGCACGGGTCGCGCCCTTCCTCGCCGCAGCGCGCCGGGTTGATCTCGGGGAAACGCTCCGGGTCGAGCGCCTGCAGGCGGAAGTCGTTGTCCAGGAACGCCGGCGCTCCGAACAGCTCCAGCCGCGGACCGCCCAGGTCCGGCAGCCCCGCCGGGTTGTGGAAGATGGCGGTGACGTCGTCCGGCGAGGCGAGGTTCGCCAGCATCCCGTCGCGCCGGCCCCCGACCACCGAGACGTGGAACCCGCCGGCCGTCGCTTCTCCGGCGCCGATCAACGCGGCCACCGCGACCAGCCATCGCGCCATGGCAACGCTTTCCAAGTCCCGCTACTTCTTCCCGTCGGGGAACCCGTAGGCGTTGGACGGCGCGCCGTCGTCGGCGTCGTCCCGCGGCCGCCCGGCGTGCGACCCGCAGTGCCGGCACCGCATGTTGCACGCCGGCGCGATCTCCCACACGCCCTGCCGCGGAACGTACGTCTTTTCGCGCAGCATCTCGCCCATGCGGCACCTCCACCGAGCGCGATGAGGATGACACGCAGGGCGGTGGCGCGCAATTGGACGGCGGAGAGAGAGGTTGGTCGATCGGGGCGAGTGGGTTGATCGGGACGAGTGGGACGAACGGGGCGAGTGGGTTGAACGGGGCGAGTGGGGTGAACGGGGCGAGTGGGGTGAACGGGACGAGTGGGTTGAACGGGACGAGTGGGTTGAACGGGGCGAGTGGGGTGAACGGGGCGAGTGGGTTGAACGGGGCGAGTGGGCGGTGGCCGTGCGCGCGCGGCGGTGCTAGGTTCCAGCACGCATGCGCCTGTTGTTCCCGCTGGCGGTGCTCTTCGCGACGTCCTGCGCCGTGGCCGAGGACGCTGCGGACGGGTTCGTGCGCGACGTGCGCCGGGACGATGGCGGTGCGGACACGGCTCCGGACGGCGCATCGGACGGGGACGGCGCGGGCGATGAGGACGGCGCAGATGACGCCGACGCGGGAGCGGACGGCGACGCGGACGGCGGGGGAGATGGGGACGCCGGTGCGGATGGGGACGCCGTCGAGGACGCGGATGGGGACGCCGGTGCGGATGGGGATGCCGTCGAGGACGCCGGTCCCGACGACGCGGGCGGCGGCGCGATCTGGTTCGAAATCGACTACAGCGCCGCCTCGTCGCCGTCCTCGCCCGCCTGGACCTTCTCGGCGACGCCGGCCTTCGGCGCCGCCCAATGGGCGACCGAGGGTGCGAGCACTCCCGAGGCGTGGGACCGCTGGGACAACATGGCGGTGGTCGACGACCCGATCGGCCGCGCGCTCGAGATCGAATCCGGCGACGAGCTTCAGGTGATGATCGGCCTCGAGGAGCTGACGGGATACGACTCCGCGACGGTGCGGCTCGAGGGCCGCAGTCGCTCCACGTCGTCGCACGTCTGGTTCGACGTCACCAACCCGCTCAGTGGGCGCGGCGTTTCCGGCGAGATGTCGCAGGACTGGACCCTGCACGTCGTGGACCTGGACTTCGGCACTTGTCTCCTGCCGGGCGAGGGGATCCAGGCGGTGCGCGTGTCGCCGACGAGCGGTGCCCTGGCCCTGGTCCGGCTGCGCGTCACGATCAACGGCGCCTCCTGGTAAGCCGCGGCGGTTGATACCGCGCGGACCGGGCTTAGATTCCCGGCACGGCGACGCGGGAAGAGTCGCCCGGAACTGGAGGTGCCGAGATGGCGGTTACGGAGTACGACGTTGTCGTCGTGGGCAGCGGCCCGGCCGGTCTGCAGGCGGCGATTCACGCCTCGAGGCGGCGGCTGCGCGTCCTGATCCTGGGACGCGCCGACCGCTCGCATGCCTACCGGGAGCATATCGACAACCTGTACGGCGTGCAGGACGCGGCCGGCTCGGACCTGGTGCTCATCGGGCGCCAGCAGGCGGAGCAGGCCGGTGCCGTGTTTCTCGAGGAGGACGCCGTGCGGCTCGATCGCACGGACGCGCGTTTCGTCATCGAGACGGAATCCGGCCTGGCGATGCGGACCAAGTCGATCGTCCTGGCGACCGGGGCCGCCGTGCCGGAGTCCGGCGTGACCGGGGAGACCGAGTACGTCGGGCGCGGGGTCAGCTACTGCGTCGATTGCGACGCGCCGTTCTTCCAGGGCAAGCCCGTCGCCGTCGTCGGCGGCGGCTCGGCGGCGATCGAAGGCGCCTTGACCCTCGCCGCGGTGGCGACCGAGGTGCACCTCATCGCGCCGAAGGTCGAGGTGACCGAGGCGCTCCAGGCGCGTCTGGAGTCCAGCGGCGTGATCCGCCACGTGCCCGACGAGCTGTCGGCCATCGTCGGCGGCGACGGCGTCGAGGCCGTGGCGACGAAGCGCGGGCGGCGCATCCCCGTCGAGGGCGTGTTCATCGAGCCGGCCGGCCGCGGCGCGCTCGAGCTGAGCCTGCCGCTCGGCCTGCGCCTCGATCCCGACGCCGTCGGATTCGTCGTCACCGACGAGAAGCAGGCGACGAACGTGCCCGGCATGTTCGCGGCCGGCGACGTCACGGGCCGCCCGTGGCAGGTCGCCCGCGCCATCGGGCAGGGCTGCGTCGCGGGCATCGAGGCTGCCCGGTACGCCCAGAGCGTGAGCTGAGCCGCGCCGACCTTCGTCCTTGCGCGCGCGCCGTCGCGCGTGCTGAGCTGCCGGCTTGATGCTCCCCCGCGTCCAGCTTTTCGAGTTCAACGACCTTCCCGCCGCGCCCGCCGCCCTCCGGGAGACGATCGTCGAGGCGCTGGGGCGCGCCTTGCGCTGGGGTCGGGTCGTCCGGGGGCTGGTCGGCCCGTTCCGCGAGTTCCTCGCCGCCTCGGGTGCCGCGGAAGTGCTGGACCTCTGTTCCGGCACGGGCGCCCCCGCCGTCGTGCTGGCCGACGAGCTGCGGCGTGCCGGCGCGGTCCCTCCACGGATCGTCCTCACCGATCTCTTCCCTCACCCGGAGGACTGGGAACGCGCTGCCGCCGCGCATCCGGGCGTCATTACCTTCGATCCGACGGGCGTGGACGCGACGCGCATTCCGCCCCGCCTGTCCCGCGGGCGCGCCCGAGCGGTGATCAACGCCCTGCACCACTTCTCCCCGGCTCTCGCCCGCGACATCCTCGCGGACGCCGTCGAGGGCTCCTCCGGGATCTTCATCGCCGAGGCGTTCACGCGGAACCCCTTCGGCTTCCTGCCCATGGCCCCCGCCGGCCTCGCGGCCCTCGCGGTGAATCCGCTCGTCGCTCCCCGCCGCCGCGCCGCCAAGGCGCTCCTGACCTGGGCCACGCCGGCCGCCCTCCTCGCGTGCGGCTGGGACGGCCTGGCCAGCACCCTGCGCATCCACTCCGAAGGCGACCTGCGCGCGATGGTCGCTCCTCTCGGCAACCGCTTCCGCTGGGAGTTCCGGACCTACGCCTACCCCCCGTTCGGCCGCGGCACGTGCTTCTTCGGCGTGCCGCGCTGAGCGTTGCCGTCCGAGTCCGGTGCGGGCGCTTTCCCGCGGTCGTGGTCACGGTCGCCCACCCCGGCCGACGGGGCGTAGCGGTCGCTCGTGCCCTCGCCGACCGCCGTGCCGTCGGCCGTCGCCTCGAAGGTCGCGCCCGGCCCGCCGAAGAACACCCACAGCGCCCCGGAGCCGCCCGATCCCGATCGGCTGGAGGCCGAGATCACCAGATCCGCGTAGCCGTCGCCGTTCACGTCGCCTGCCGGCCCGACCCACGTCCCGAACCAGCCGCCGCCCAGGGTCCCGCCGTCGAGGATTGCGTCGGCCGCGTCGTCCGGGCCGGATGTCGGCGCGCCGAGGTACACGCGCACATTGCCGCCCGCCCAGGTCGAGGTGATGGCCAGGTCGGCGCGCAGGTCGCCGTTCAGGTCGCCCGCGATCGCCAGGTGCGTCCCGAAATCGTCGCCCGCCACGCCCGTCGCCAGCGTAAGGTCCGGGGACGCGCCGAGTCCCGCCGGCCCGCCGAAGTAGATGCGCACCGACGAGTGGCTGACCATCGCCGCATCGATGCTCATCAGGCTCACGACCACGTCCGCGTAGCCGTCGCCGTTGAGGTCGCGGTCGCTGGCCCCGGCGGTGAAGTACCACGGCGCCGTCCAGGCCGAGCAGATCGTGCCGGCGCAGGCGCGCACGCGCCACCAGGTTCGCCGGCCGACGGGAGGCGTCGTCGCGACGGGCAGGTCGGTCGCGGGGCGATGGCTCGTCGTGGCCGTCGTCGTGCCGGCCGTCGAGCCCGCCGGGAAGGCGGGGTCGTCCGCCAGCTCGAGCTCGTAGGTCACGGCGCCCCCGGTCGGGCTCGTCGACGGCTCCCACGAGAACTCGGGCCGCATCGAGCCCGGCACGAGGACGGAACCCACGTACGCCGCGTTCATCGGCCGCCGGAGCACCGGCACCGTGGGGGCGCACGCGGTGTCGTCGAACGAGCAGGCGCCGGTGCATCCCAGGTCGCCTCCGCCCCAGCCGAACGACTCGCAGTCGCGGTGGGCCAGGTCCGTCCCGTCGCACTCCTCGGAGCCCTCGGCCAATCCGTCGCCGCACGTGCGACACGGGCTGTCGTTGATGATCGTGCACCATGCGCAGACCAGCTCGCCCGCCTCGTACCCCCGCGCGATACACGAGTCCCCCCGGAAGTCCGCCCCGTCGCACACCTCGGACCCTTCGGCGATCCCGTCGCCGCAGGTCGCCGCGACTTCGCCCTCGTCCCCCCCGTCCTCCGCCGCCCCGTCCTCCTCCGTCGCATCCCCGTCCGTCCCGTCGGGCGTCGTCCCATCGCCGTCCGGCTCCGTGTCCTCCGCGTCGGCCGTGGCGTCCGCGTCGGCCGTGGCGTCGTGGTCGGCTGCACCGTCATCGTTCGGCTCCGCGTCCCGAGCGGTCTCGGCGTCGCCGACATCCGTGTCTTCGCCCCCGTCGTCCCGCGCCGCGTCGTCTCCGCAGCCCACCGCGACCGCGAGCGATGCCAGCGTCCAGAGCCACACGACCGCGCGCATCGCCGGTCGGGCTCGGGGCGCGGCCGGGGGCCGCTCGTCAGCGGTTGACGGTCGACAGTCGAGCGTCGACAGGTCCTTCGCCTGCGGCGAAGGATGCGAAGGGTGGTGGAGCATCCGCGCCTCCTCCCCCCGAGGGTGCCTTCACGCTAGCACGCTTCTCGCAGCGTCGACCATTGCCCGGGTCAAACTGCCGATGATCATCGCCTGTTGCCTGTTGCCTGTTGCCTGCTGCCTGTTTCCCGCCCGCACACGCCTCGGAACCACGCAGGTCAAGTGGATGGCCTCTAGAAACGAATTGACATCTCCGCCCCGCTCAGGCCCCATCGACGGATGGACCTTCGGCCGCGCGTGCACGCCCGGTCCGTGGCCGTCGTTCTGGGCGTCGCGCTGGCCCTGCATGCTTCTCCCGCATCCGCAGAGTGGCGTCTCGGCGTCGAGGCCCTCACCGACGTGCCGGTGCAGTTCGGCGGGCGGGTGTGGGTCGAGTTCCCGTACGGAGTGCGTGTCGACACCTCGCTGGGGTGGCTCCCGGGCCCGTATGTCGACGTCATCAACGCCATCGTCGTCGGCCTCGAGGGCTACGACCAGAACACCGCGGACCTCGTCGCCGGCGCCCTCTCGTCGTCGCTCGTCTGGCGCCTGCACGCCGGCTGGCGCCCCTTGCCGGACTGGGGCTTCTACTTCGAGGCCGGGTACGGCCTGGCCGCCCTCGGCGGCGGGCTCGGCGCCGAGCAGCTCATCACCGCCGCGACCGGCCGCGCGCCGCCGCACGACGTGCCGGCCGACCGGACGTACGACATCACGTCCCTCGTGCACATGATCGACGTCGAGGTCGGCTGGCAGTGGGCGCTGTTCGACGACCGCCTGACCCTGCGCACGGCGATCGGCTTCGCCGGCACGGTCGGCGCCTCGACGACGATCGAGCCGCAGTTCACGCCGCTCACCGCCGACGGCCGGCGAGGTGTCGAGCAGCTCACCGAGGCCGGCGAGGCGTACCTGGACGACGTCTACACCTCCTACGTCTTCACCCCCGTCGTCACCGCCGCCGTCGGCTACCAGTTCCTCTGATCCCCCGGGCGCTCGCGCCCGCAACCGGCTACAATGCTCCCGCGAGGTGCATCATGAGCCGCGAAAGATCCGTTTCCCGCCTGCGCCCTCTCTTCTCCCCCATCTGTGTCCATCTGTGTTCATCGGTGGTTTTCTTTTCCTGCGCCCCGACCGAAGGCGACTCCGATCCGGACGTCCGTCGCGAGGACGCCGGCGCCGAGGATGCCGACCTCCCCACCGGTGCGCTCGTGCCGGTCACCGCCCCGATCGAGGTCCAGGTGACCCCGGACCGCGTGCTCGGTCCCGTCCTGATGACCACGCTCACCGGCACGGCCGCGGTGATCTGGGGCGAGCGGGACGTCGAGGGCGGGGCGTGGGGCGAGCCGGGGTTCGCCGTGCTGGACGGCACGGGTGCGCTCGGCACCGCGGCCGTCCACCTGCCGGAGACCGGCCACGAGCCCGTGGGCCTGGAGCCGCACACCGGCCTGCGCCAGCTCGCCTACTTCACGATGCAGCGCGGCGCGGGCTGCGCGGTGACGCTCCACCGCCGGATGCTCGACACGGCGGGTCGCATCACCGCCGGGATCGCCGCGGTCGACACGCTGGACGATCCGATCGCGATGCACACCGCGTCGCTGTCCGGCAACGCGGTCGTCCTGGCGGTCGAGGGGAGCGCCTGCACCGCGCGCACCTTCCCCGTCGCGCGGGTCATCATCGTGGGTCCCGACGGCGCCGCCACCGGCAGCGTGCCGCTGGGCGACGTCCTCCGCGTGTCGGCGCTCGCCGCGCGCCCGGACGGCTCGGGCTACATGGCCCTGCGCTACACCGACGACGACGGGGTCATCGTCGATATGCTCGGCCCGGGCGGCGGACGCGAGCGCGGGTGGACCATCGTGCGCCGGGACGGCGTGTGCGAGTGTCCGTCCGCCCGGGGCGTCCTGGCCAACAGCGGCGGGGACTATCTCGCCGCGTGGGCCGGCGAGGTCGATGGCCTGCAGTCGTGGTTCCTGCACCTCGGCCCCTACGACGACGACCTCGAGTTCGGCGCCGACCCGCTCGTCACCCCGCTCGACGCGCGCTTCGACCACCAGGTCGCGATCGCGCCCTTCCAGGGCGACTACGTCGTGGCCTACGTGCCGGCCGCGGGCGGCGCGTTGCGCATCGACCTGCTCCGCGCCGACGGCACGCTCGAGGAGGGCTGGTCGCCCGAGGTCCCCGGCGAGGTGACGCACGTGGCGGTCGCCCCCGTGGGCGCCCGCGTCGCCGTCGCCTGGATCGAGAAGTGGGCCGGCGCGTCCGCCCCCTCGATCCTCAAGGCCGGCCTCTTCGCCCCCCCCTGATCCCCTCCCCGTCCTTGACGCGACGCCCCCGAATTGCTAGCACCACCCCTCGTGCCGAATCCCTACGTCGACAAGCAGGTGGTGATGGACCGGCGGGCGATCGTGCGCGCGTTGCGGCGCATCGCGCAGGAGGTGATCGAGCGCAACAGCGGCCTGGAGGGCGTTGCGCTGGTCGGCATCCGCACGCGCGGCGTCGACATCGCGAAGCGGCTTCGCGACGTCCTCGAGAAGGACGAGGGGACGGCGCCGCCGCTGGGCGAGCTGGACATCACGCTGTACCGGGACGACGCGCCCAGCCGGGGGCTGCCCGAGGTCCGGCCGACGACGATGCCCTTCGACGTCGAGGGCAAGGCGATCGTCCTGGTCGACGACGTCCTGTACACGGGGCGGACCGTCCGCGCCGCGATCGATGCCCTCATGGATTTCGGCCGCCCGCGCTCGATCCAGCTCGCCGTGCTCGTCGACCGCGGGCATCGCGAGCTGCCGATTGCCGCGGACTACGTCGGCCGGGTCGTGCAGACCCGGGCCGACGAGAGCGTGCGCGTGCGCATCGACGCGCGGGACGGCGAGGAGCGCGTCGTGCTGCGCGCTCCCGGGGAGCGGTAGCATGCAGGCCGAGCCCAGGACCGCGGAGTCGCGGGACGACGAGCGCGAGCGCGCCCCCTTCCCCCACAAGCACCTGCTCGGGATCGAAGGCCTCACCCGGCGCCACGTGGAGACGATCCTCGACACGGCCGAGGCCATGCGCGGCATCTCCGACCGCCGGATCAAGAAGGTCCAAACGCTGCGCGGGCGCATGGTGGTCAACGCCTTCTTCGAGAACTCCACCCGCACGCGCATCAGCTTCGAGGTAGCCGAGAAGCGGCTGTCGGCGGATTCCGTCAACATCCAGGTCTCCGGCTCCGCCATGGCCAAGGGCGAGACGCTCCTGGACACGCTGCGCAACATCGAGGCGATGCGGCCGGACATGGTCGTCCTGCGCCACTGGTGCTCCGGCGCGCCCCACTTCCTGGCCCACCACCTGCAGAGCAACGTCATCAACGCGGGCGACGGCAATCACGAGCACCCGACCCAGGCCCTCCTCGACGCCATCACCATCCGCCGGGCCAAGGGCCGCCTGGACGGCCTGGACGTCGCGATCTGCGGCGACATCGCCCACAGCCGCGTCGCGCGCTCCAACGCCCACCTGCTGCGCCTCTTCGGCTCCCGCGTCCGGGTCTCCGGTCCGGGCACGATGATGCCCCGCGGCGCCGCCGAGGCGCTCGGCGTCCGCGTCTGCCGCTCGCTGGCCGAGGCCGTCGAGGGTGTCGACGTCGTGATGATGCTGCGCATCCAGAAGGAGCGGATGGGCGCCGACATGTACCCCAGCGATCGCGAGTACGCCCGCCAGTTCGGCCTCACCCGCGAGGTCCTGCGTCACGCCAAGCGCGACGCGATCGTGATGCACCCCGGCCCCATGAACCGCGGCCTGGAGATCGCGCCCGACGTCGCCGACGGCGACCGCTCCGTGATCCTCGATCAGGTCGAGAACGGCGTCGCGATCCGGATGGCCGTGCTGTATCTGCTGTCGGGAGCGAGCGAGGTCCCCGCCGAGTAGGCAGAGCGGTGGAGCGGCAAAGCGGTGGAGCGGTCGGGGGGCGCGGAACGCGTTCCGGTGCCGGAAGCGCACGACGAAAGACGAAAGACGAAGAACGCCCTACCTTGCCCAGCGGAGGGTTTCGGCGAAGCCGCCCAGGACGCGGTTCTGGTTCAGGCCCTCGGTGTTCATGAGGTAGATGCCGCCGCGGCTGGAGTAGAAGCCGATCAGCCGGCCGTCGGGGCTCCAGGTCGGGTCCGCGTTCGAGCCCTGGAACTGGGTCAGGCGCCGCATGGTCCCCGTCCCGATCTCGACGGTGAACACGTCGAACGTGCCGCCGTCGCGGCCGGCGAAGGTCAGCGACGGGGCGTCGCAGTGGCCGCACCAGGACGGGGTCTGGTTGTAGCTGCCGCGGAAGGTCACGCGGGACTGGCCCGAGCCGTCCGCGTTCATGACGTAGATCTGGGGTGTCCCGTCGCGGTCGGAGACGAAGGCGAGCCGGCCGCCTCCCGGCGCCCAGATTGGCGAGACATCGATCGCGTCGTTGAACGTCAGCCGTGCCAGCAGCTCGCCCTCGACGGTGGCGAGGTAGATTTCGGCGTTGCCGTCGCGCGTGAGCACCACCGCCATCTTGTCGCCCTGGATCGAGGCGCCCATGTTGAGGCCCGGCTCCGACAGGAGCGGCTCCGTCCGGTCGGAGCGGTACAGCTTGGCCCAGTCGCCTTCGAACGCCGTGTACAGCACCGTGCCCGGGGGTCCCCAGTTGGGGATGATGCACTTGCCCTGATCCCGGGTCCACTGCTTCATCCCGTGGCCGTCCATGCCGACGGAGAAGATGTCCTTGCTCTCGCGGCTCGTGGGGCGCGCGAAGAGGATGCGGCTGCCGAAGATGCCGCGGAGGCCCGTGAAGTACAGCAGCACCTCGTTGATGAAGTCGTGGACGTCCGAGCGGATCTCGCTGCGGGAGCCGTCGTAGGTGCGCTCCAGCACCGCGCCGTCGCCCCGCACCATCTCGAACAGCCGCAGCGTCATCGTCATGTCGCCGCCGTCCAGCTCGACCGTGCCCTTGATCACGCCCTGGGCCCCCGCGTCCATCCACAGGGTTGGCTCGACCCCCAGGTCGTCGGGGTCGCCGACGCCGGCGGTGCCGTCGACGAGCCGGAACAGGCTGGAGAGCCGGAGGTCGTTCTTCGCCACATCGCGCGCTTCCTGGGCCGCGGTCGCGTGTCCGCCCAGCGGCGGCACGGCGATGCGGTACAGCTCGCGCGTCGGCCCGTAGATCTCCAGCTCCAGCGGCCCCGTCGGCCCCTCGGTGAGCTGCGGCAGCGGCAGCTCCGCGGACGTCGCCGTCCCCGCATCGCCCTCCTCCGGCGGCTCCTCGTCCGACTGTCCCAGCACGAACGCGGGCGCGATCAGCGCAGCGGCGAGGAGCGCGACCAGGAGCGACGCGGCCGAGCGGCCGAGCGGCCGACCCTTCGCCCGGCTCAGGGCGGGCGGGTCGGCGGTCGGCGGTCGGCCCTTCGGCCGGCCCAGGGCGGGCGGGTCGGCGGTCGGCCCTTCGGCCGGCTCAGGGCGGGCGGGTCGGCGATCGGACGGATGTTCCGCCGCCGGCGAGGGTCCGCCGGCGGCCGCAGGAAGTTCACCGAAGCGGGGTGCGGTCATTGCGAATGGTCTCTCCAGGTCATCTGGAAACCGTTCGCGACCGCGTAGTCGCGGATCGCGGACGGAAGCGCCGGCAGCGGGGTGCGATCGAGCTTCAGCCGGCGGAGCACCTCCTCCACCGACGCGTCGAACCGGGCGTTGCCCGAACGTGCCGTGATCTCGAAGTCGACGATGCGGAAGGTCGCGTCCACCGCCAGACGCACCTTGCAGGACAGGCGGGCCAGCTCGCGCTGCGAGATCATGTTCGGGATCACCCAGCGGTCCTGGAAGAACTCCTCCAGCTCCCGCCGGTACCAGTCGCCCGGGCCGGCGCGCGACCGGTCGAGCTCCGTTCCGTTCGGGTCGCCGTCGGGGAAGCCCCGCACGTGGCTGAAGCCTCCCCGTTCCGGGAAGTCCTGGCGCAGGCGGTCCCAGATGAGATTGACGTCCTCGTCGGGCGCGGCGCGCCGGGGCCGGTTCGGGATGTGTCGCGGGTCCAGATCCATCGGGTTCGCGCGCACGCGTCGCGGTCCCGGGGTGCTCGAATCGGGATCCGGCGCAAGCTCCGGAGCGACCTCCGGCTCCGGCGGCGCGGTCGGCAGCGCCGGGACCTCGCGCTGCGGCATCGCCGTCTGCTTCTCCTCGTTGCCCAGCTTGAGCAGCCGGGCCGGCACCCACGAGAACGGCTCGGGCGCGGGAGGTTTCAGCTCCTCCTGCCGCCGCCGCTCCTCTTCTTTCTCCATGACCGCCCGGTGCGCGGCCGTGATCGCGACCGCGATCAGCACCGCGTGCAGCGCCGCGGAGAGGGCCATCCCGGCCGACGAGATTCCGTACGGCCGTCGCTGGGCCTCCACCACGCTCGCCGCCATCGGTGCCGACTTCGTCATCGCCCCTGCCGCTCCACCGCTCTACCGCACCACCGCTCCCCCGTCCACCGCTCCCCCGTCCACCGCACCACCCCTCCAACGTTCCACCGCACCGCCCTATTCTAGCCTACGGTGTCGTCGGCGGTGCGGCTTCGAGAGGCCGGGGTTCCACGCCGCCGGGCTGCTCCGGCTCCGCCCCCTCTTCCGGCAGGTTCGTCACCAGCCCCAGCTTGTCAACCCCCATCTCCTGCAGCAGCGCCATGATCCCCACGACGTAACCGTACGGGATCGCACGGTTGGCCTGGATGAAGATGTCCTCCCCCTCCCCGGGTTTCTCGATGCGCATCGCCAGCTTGTCCAGGAGTTTCAGGCGCAGCTCCTCCAGGCTGTCGAAGAGGATCACGTCGTCGTTCAGGCGCACCTCGCCGAACGCCTCGATGCGCAGCATGTCCAGCTCGGGGTCGTCCGACTCCAGCGTCGGCGCCTTGGCTTCCGGCAGGTCGATTTCCACTCCTGCCTGCAGGAGCGGCGCGGTCACCATGAAGATGATCAGCAGCACCAGCATCACGTCGACGAACGGCGTGACGTTGATCTCCGCCATCGGCCCCCGCGTCGGAAGCTGCATCGCCATCGTGCCGCTCAGCTCCCCGCCGGGGCGCGCGGGATCACTTCGGCCGTCCGCTCCCGGATCGTGGTGGTCGACTCACGACTCATGACTCCCGGCTCCCGACCGTCGCCCTCGCGTCCTCCTGATTCACCAGCTCCGCCGCGTATGCGGCCAGATCCTCGTTCCAGACGCGGATGCGCCGCACGAAGGCGTTGTAGGCGATGACGGACGGGATCGCCGCGATGAGGCCCACGGCGGTGGCGATCAGCGCTTCCGCGATGCCCGGCGCGACGACCGCCAGCGTGGCCGACTCCTGCGCGCCGATGTCCATGAACGAGGTCATGATGCCCCAGACGGTGCCGAAGAGGCCCACGAACGGCGCGGCCGAGCCCACGGTCGCGAGCAGTCCGAGCCATCCTTCCATGCGGGTGACCTCGACGTCGACCGCCTTGGCCAGCGTGCGTTCCAGCCGCTTCGTCGGTCCGTCCTGGTCCTTGTCCTCGGGCGGCCGCAGCTCGGTCTCGCGTCGTGCGGCCAGCCAGATCCGCGCGTGGGGGCTCGCCGTGCCCGCCCGCATCGCCAGCTCGGTGCCCCGTTCCTCGTCCGTGCTCTCGGCGATCGCCTTGAGGAAGCCGCGCGACCGGAGGCGCGCCGTGACCAGGGCGATCGCCTTGGCCACGATGATCGCCCAGCACAGCACGGATGCCGCCAGGAGCAGGTACAGCACGAACGAAACGACCGGCCCGGCGTTGAGGATCAGCTCCCACGGGCTCAGCGCCTGGGCGGCGGCCGCCGCCTTCGCTCCCGCGGCGTCGGCCCCGGGCCCGACGGCCGGCGACGCCGCCAGTCCCGCCTGCGCCGCCGCGGCCCCGCCTGTCGCTACCGGAACCACTCCCTGCCACATGCGCGCAACCTCGCTTCCCCGCCGCCCCGGATCTGGCCGGACGCCTGAACACGTGTCAACTTTTCGTCGGGCCCAGCCATCCCTTGACAGATCGCCGCCCCTCCCCCAACCTTGGCTCCATGCTCCACGGCACGCTCCGGGTACCGGATCTTCGCGTCCCTCCCGGCCCGCTTCGCGGGCTTCGTGGTCCTGCCGGCGCCCCGGGGCGCCGGTCCCTCGCCGTTCCGGCCGCCGTGCTCGCGGCGCTGTCCTGCGCCGGATGCGTCGACACCGCGTGGTGGCAGGGCGGAGAGTCCGGCATCAGCTTCCGCTGGACGGTGAACGGCGGGGACCCCGCGACCGCTTGCGCGGTCGCCGGCGGCTCCGAGGTCCGCATGTGGATCGCGCAAGGGCTGCCGACGTGCACGCTGGAGAGCGAGAGCTGCGGCGTGCGCGACGCCGGCTGGACCTGGGACTGCGTCGCCGGCACCGCCTCGACAGGGTCCCGCTTCGCCGCCGTCGAGCTCTACGTCGGCTGGGCTCTCGTCGACGCGGCCGGCGTCGTCCGGGCGTGGACCCCCTGGCAGTCCGCTTCCCTTGCTCCGGGCGAGAACTTCCTCGGCACCCAGGACTTCGTTCCCTAACCCCCGCCGTCCGGAAGCCGCACCCGGATCGTCGTGCCGTCCAGCGTCAGCTCCGTCCCCCGCGCGCGCGAGCCTGCGAGGAACGGATCCAGCCATTCCGACTCGCTCCGCCGCAACGGCCGCGGGCGGAAGTGCACGATCGAGTTCTGCGTCACGATCGGCAGCAGCTCCACCCCCTCCACCCGACCGCCGTCCCGCCCACGCCACGGCGAGATCCGCAGCCGCGCCAGGAGCCCCACCCGCAGCTGCGGCCACCCGGGCGTGCCCCAGGCGTAGTTTCCCAGCGAGTAGAAGATCACCGAGCGCCCGCGCAGCTCGACGGGCTGCACGTCGTGCGCGTGGTGTCCCGCGACCACGTCCACCCCCCGATCCGCCAGCCAGCGCCCTTCCTCCTCCTGCTCCGCCGTGACGTCCTTGTAGTTCTCCCCCCAGTGCACGCTCACGATGAGCACGTCCACCAGCGGGCGCAGCCGCCGCACGTCCTCCTCGACGTCCGCGCGGACGTAGCGCGCGCAGCCCACGCGGCCGCCCACGGCGAACGATCGGAAGTACAGGTTGTACTCGATCCGATCCTCCAGGTAGGCCAGGAACCCGAGGCGCGTGCCGCCGACGTCGACGATGACGGCGCGGCGCGCCGCCGTCTCGTTCGCGCCCGCGCCCGCGTGCGAGATTCCGGCCGCGTCCAGGTAGCGGATCGTGTCGAGGACACCCCGGTCGCGGTAGTCGTCCGCGTGGTTGTTCGCCAGACTCACCACGTCCAGGCCCAGCCAGCGCCAGGCATCGGTCGCGATCGGGTCCACCTTGTAGATGTACTTCTTGTACAGCGGGAACGGATCGTCGCTCTCCGTGACCGGGGCCTCGAGGTTCGCGAACGCGACGTCGGCCGAGCGGATGATGCCCGCGGTCGGCTCGTACGGCCACCGGTAGCCGTGCTCGCGCAACGCCGGCATCGCGGCATCGGTCGGCGCGAAGTCCCCCGCCAGGATCACGGCGATGTCCCCCTCCGGCGCCGGCCGTCGCACCAGGACCGGCTCGGCCGACGGCACGTCCGGGTTGTACAGCGTCCAGAACAGGGCCCACGCCCCGACCGTCGCCACGAGCGCCGCCAGCCCCAGGCCGACGCGGCGCACGATCCGGAAGAGCCTTCTCATGCGGCCGAGCCTACCGCACCCGGAGTCCGATGCCCACCCGGCCCCGGATTTCCCCGTGCTCAATCACGGAGGAGGTGCTATCGTCCTGGACGTCTTCCACGGTCACCCGGCGCGTGCCGGGAAGGAGGTCCAGCCAATGACAAGATCGATCGCGCTGTTCCTGGTGCTGGCCGCGGCCTTGGGTTCCGGCTGCGTCGCCCGCGTCCACGCGGGCGTCGGCGTCCGGACGCCTCCGCCGCCGACGATCGTGGTGACGGAGCCCACGCCTCCGCCGCCGACGATCGTGGTGACGGAGCCCACGCCTCCGCCGCCGACGATCGTGGTGACGAATCCGCCGCCCGGCCCTCCGCCGCCGACGATCGTGGTGTCGAATCCGCCGCCGCCGCCCGGCCCTCCGCCGCCGACCATCGTCGTGACGGAACCCGTGCATCCCGGCCCGCCCCCGCCGACCATCGTCGGCCCGGCGACGCCTCCTCCCCCGCCTCCCCCTCCGGCTCCCCCGGGCCCGCCGCCTCCGACGATTATCGGTCCGGCGCCGCCGCCGCCGCAGCCTCCGGCTCCCCCCGGCCCGCCCCCGCCGGTCATCATCCAGTAGCCCTGCGTCCCGATGATCTTCCGTCCTCTCGTCGCCACCCTCCTCGCATCGGCGCTGCTCGGCTGCCTCCCGACGAGGAAGGAAATCGACACCACGTGGCCCGACGTTCCGGGTCGTGACGACGCGGGTCTGGACGCGCCGGACGTCGAGGGCGATGCCGGGGAGGGCGGCGAGGGGCCGGAGGCCGACGCCGACGTGGTTCCTCTCCCCGAGGAGACCGAGAACAACGATCCGTTCCATGGCGGCGAGGCGGAGACGCTCGAAGGCTCGGTCACCCTCGTCGGCCGCATCGGCCCGCCCGGTGCGGACGCTCCCGACTGGGACGTGTTCGCCGTCCGCGGCGAGGGCGGCCAGATGCTCCGCGTCACGGCCTATCCCACCAGCGGCAGCGGACCCGACCTGGCCGTGCGCATCCTGCGCCTCGACGCCGACGGCGGCGTGGAGTGGGAACGGGCGGGCGACGACCCCGCGACGCCCTCGATCTACCGTGACGCGTTCCTCCCCGGGGCCGGGGAGTACCTGGTGGTCCTCTCCGACCGCGCCAACTTCGCGTCCTCGCCGGGCGGCTGGCGCGGCGACTCCGGCATGACCTGGCAGCTCAGCGTATCGCTGTACACGGTGCCGCCCTCCATCGCCGTGCCGGACCTGCCGTGGACGTGGACCGGGACCATTCCCACCTCGGGGTTCATCCAGACCGCCACGTTCACCCCCGTGGCCGGGACCCGGATCGAGGCGCTGCTGGCCACCGGCAGCTCCTCGTCGTTCGATCCCTGGTTGACCGTATGGGATGCGGGTTCCGGAAGCGTGGTCGTCGAGGACGACGACGCGGGCGGCGGCGCCGACTCCCTGGTGCGCTTCGACGCCTCCGGCGCGCCGCTCGTCTTCGTCCTCGATCACGTCACGGTGGGCGGTACCGTCCCCCCGTCCCTCACGTTTTCTCTCCGTGCCCTCGATCCGGCCGTGGAGGCCGAGCCCAACGATCGGGCCGCCAGTGCCGGCCTCGTGTCCGTCGGGGCGCCGCCGATCGAAGGGGTGATTGCGGCGCCCGCGGACGGCGTCGAGGACCGCGATCTGTTCCGGTTCGAGGCGCTCGCGGGGCGGTCGTACGCGCTTGTCGCCCGGCGCATGGGCGGGTCGGCCAGCGCCGTCGATCCGGCGGTCGCGGCGTGGCGGTCGTCGGCGGGCACGGCCCGGCTCGCGCCGGAGAATCCCCTGGCCTTTGCCGACGAGAGCCCGTTCCTGGGGGACATCGACGCCCGGCTGATCGTCACCGTGCGGCGTACCGGGCCGCTGTACGTCGAGGTGCGCGACGCGCGCAACGTCGATGCCGAGCGGGACGGGGTTCCGCCTGTGGCCGGCGGTCCCGGCCATCGCTACGCCCTCGAGGTTTCGACCGTCGTCCCGCCGGCCGTGATCGACCTGGGAGACGTCGCCTCGCCGGCCGTGCGCGACGCCGCGGCGGGCGTCGGGGGGACCGCCGACGTCTTCCGCTTCGGCGCCGCCGCCGGGTCCCCCGCGCTCTTCGAGCTGTCCGACCTTGCCGCCGCGGGGTCGCCTTTCGCCCCGCGCGGCTGGCTGGCCGACCGGGCCGGCACGGCCGTTCTCCTCACGATCGAGCCCCCGGCGCGCGGCTCGGCCGAGGCCTTCGCCTTCGTCGGGGGCGCCGGAGGCAGCCTGGCCGTCGCGGACGGCCTGGGTGCCGGCGATCCGGCCTGGAGCTACCGGATCGCGGCCCGTGCGCTTGTTGCCGGCGCCGTGACCGAGACGACCGTCCCCGACGACGAGCTTGCCGATGCCCAGGCGCTCGCCTGGGACGCCGCGTTCGATGGAGTCGTCGTCACCGGGACCCTCGATTCGAGCGGCGGTGCCGGTCCCGATCTTCTGGACGTCTACCGGGTGGTCGTCGCTCCGGGTGCACGCGTTGCAGCCTTCACCGGCCCCGCCGCGGGCGACGCGCTCGACACCGTCCTCACCCTCCGTTCCGGCGACGGCACGGCGCTTGCCGGGAACGACGACGTCCCGGGCGGCGAATCCCTGTTCTCGTCCGTCGCCGCGCTGGCCGGTTCCGACGGCGTGGTCTTCGTCGAGGTCGGTCTTTGGGGCCTCGGCGCCGCCGGGAGCTACGCGCTCTTCGCCGGCGTGCCCTGAACGTCCGGCCAGCCCCGGCGGCGTGAACGCCGCATGCCGGTTCCTCGACAAAGGCAGCCGTCATGCTACCCTTCGGGCGTCCAGGGTCCGGGCCAGCCGCCCGCCTCGATGTGACCCGGTTCGTCGGGTCGGGGCAAGGCCGCGGCGTCCGGCGGTGGAGGTAGGCCATGGTGCGTTCGAGTCTCGTGTGGTGCGGCTTGCTGCTTGCGGCGCTCGGGTGCGGCCGGTCGATGATGGAGGATGGACCGGGCATGTTCTCCGATGCGGGCGAGCCGCCGGTGCCGGAGTGTACGGGCTCGGCGGAGTGCGACGACGGCAACGCGTGCAACGGGGCCGAGGAGTGCGTGCGCGGCCGTTGCGCCGGCGGCGCCCCGATGAACTGCGACGACGGCATCGCCTGCACGCTCGACGCCTGCGATCCCGACACGGCCGGCTGCGTGCACACGCCGGACTCCACGCGCTGTCCGTTCGGCGAGGTCTGCGATCCGGCCGCCGGCTGCGTGGGCTCGCACCCGTGCACGACGGACGCCGAGTGTTCCAACGGCGCGTGGTGCGACGGCGACGAGCGGTGCGTCGGGGGCTTCTGCCGCTCCGGCGTCGCGCGGTCCTGCGATGACGGCATCTCCTGCACGGCCGACACGTGCAACGACGCCACGGACGCCTGCGACAACCGTCCCAACGACGTGGCCTGCGCCGACGGTTCGTACTGCAACGGCGACGAGACCTGCGTCGCGGGCGTCGGCTGCCGCGCCGGAACGGCGCGCACCTGCGACGACTTCAACGCCTGCACGACGGACGTCTGCGACGAGGCGATGGGGGCGTGCCGCCATTCGCCGAGCGACGGCGACCGCGACACCTACGGCGCGCTGGCGTGCGGCGGGACCGACTGCGACGACGGCGACGCCACGGTCAATCCCGGGGCCCGCGAGGGCTGCCGTGACGGGCGGGACAACGAGTGCGACGGCCACACCGACTGCTCCGACACCGACTGTCTGGCCGACCCCGCGTGCGTCGTCTGCACCCCGGAGGTCTGCACGGACGGCGCCGACAACGACTGCGACACGATCGTCGACTGCGCCGACACCGATTGCACCGGCACCCCGGCCTGCGGCTGCGTCCCGGTGCGCGAGGTCTGCAACGACGGGCGCGACAACGACTGCGACCTCGTCGCCGACTGCCTGGACCTCGCCGACTGCGCTTCCGACCCCGCGTGCATCGTCTGCACGCCCGAGGTCTGCACCGACGGCGCGGACAACGACTGCGACCGCCTGGCCGATTGCGACGACCCGGACTGCGCGAGCGATCCGCGCTGCTGCATCCCGTCGCGCGAGGACTGCCTGGACGGTCGCGACAACGACTGCGACGGCCAGACCGACTGCACCGATACGATGGACTGCTCCTGGGATCCTCGCTGCTGCGTCCCGACGACGGAAGCATGCATGGACGGCCGCGACAACGACTGCGACGAGCGCTACGACTGCGACGACCCGGACTGCGCCTCCAGCCCGTTCTGCTGCGTCTGGACCGGGCCGGAGATCTGCAACGATCGCGTCGACAACGACTGCGATCTGCAGACCGACTGCTCCGACTGGGACTGCTCCCGCACGCCGATCTGCACCGGGTGCTGGCCGGAATCCTGCGCCGACGGCGTCGACAACGACTGCGACCGCCTCGTCGACTGCGCGGACTCCGACTGCCTCCTGATGCCCGAGTGCTGCGTGCCCGTGCCCGAGGTCTGCGGCGACGGCATGGACAACGACTGCGACTTCATGTGGGACTGCGAGGACGACGACTGCTTCTCCGACCCCGCCTGCTGCTGGCCGTCCCCGGAGATGTGCTCCGACATGTGGGACAACGACTGCGACCGCCTCGTCGACTGCGCCGATCCCGACTGCTCCAGCGCCCCGGCCTGCTGCCGCCCCACCACCGAGGTGTGCAACGATCGCGTCGACAACGACTGCGACTTCTACACGGATTGCTCCGACTCCGACTGCGTGACCAACCCCGCGTGCGTCACGTGCACGCCGGAGAACACCGACGCCGCCTGCAGCGACGGGCTGGACAACGACTGCGACCGCCTCCGCGACTGCGCCGACTCCGACTGCGCCTCCACCCCCACCTGCTGCGTGCCCACCTGGGAGGACTGCCGCGACGGCCGCGACAACGACTGCGACGGCCTCACCGACTGCGCCGATCGCATGGAGTGCGGCTGGGATCCCGAATGCTGCATCCCCGGCAGCCCCGAGATCTGCATGAACGGCATGGACGACGACTGCGACGAGCGCTACGACTGCGACGACCCCGACTGCGCCGATGACCCCCTGTGCTGCGTCTGGACCGGGCCCGAGGTCTGCAACGACGGCCGCGACAACGACTGCGACCGCTCCACCGACTGCTCCGACTGGGACTGCCGCCGCAGCCCCGCCTGCATCGGCTGCACCGCCGAGGTGTGCACCGACGGCATCGACAACGACTGCGACACCGTGACCGACTGCGCCGACTCCGACTGCGCCGTCGTCCCCGCCTGCTGCGTCCCCTCCGCCGAGGTCTGTTCCGACTGGCGCGACAACGATTGCGACGGCCTCACCGACTGCGGCGATACCTGGGACTGCGCCACCGATCCCGCCTGCTGCTGGCCCGATGGGCCCGAACGCTGCAACGACTGGTACGACAACGACTGCGACGGCGATATCGACTGCCTCGACACCGACTGCACCGACGATCCGTTCTGTCTCCCGGCGCCGGACACCTGCGACGAACCCCTGATCGACATCAGCATGGGCGGCACCTTCACCGGCTCCACCCGCACCCTCGCCGACGACTACCAGGCCTCCTGCGGCGGCGGCGCCCGCAGCCCCGACACGGTCTACGTCGGACGCCTCGCCCGCCGCATGACCGTCCACCTCGACACGATCGGGTCCGACTACGACACCGTCCTCTACATCCGCTCCACCGACTGCGCCACCGGGTCCGAGGTCGCCTGCGACGACGACGGCTCCGGCGTGGGCACGGCCTCCCAGATCGAGACCACGCTGCGCGCCGGCACCTACTACGTGTTCGTCGACGGGTACGGCACCGGCAGCTCCGGCAACTACACCCTCAACGTCTGGGCGTTCTGACCCCGGGAGGGAGGTGCCCATGCGCCGACGACTCGCCCTGTTCCTCGTTGCCGCGGCCTTCACCCTCGCCGGCTGCTGGGACTCCCACGCCTGGCAGCTCGAGCCCGAGGCCGATGTCCCCGAGCCGGACTGGCCCGACCGCCCCGAAACGTGGGACCGGCCCGAGACCGACGAGGACGCGGATGCGGACTCGCCGGACGTTCCCGACCTCCCGGATCTCGTGGACGGCCCCGACGTCCCCGACGTCCCCGACATTCCCGACGTGATCGACCGACCGGACGTCCCGGACGTGATCGACGTGCCCGACGTCCCGGATTACCCGGACTACCCGGACGTCCCGGACGTAATCGATCGCCCGGATGTCCCGGACGTGATCGACGTGCCCGACGTCCCGGACTACCCGGACGTTCCGGACGTAATCGATCGCCCTGACGTCCCGGACGTGATCGACGTGCCCGACGTCCCGGACTACCCGGACTACCCGGACTACCCGGACGTTCCGGACGTGATCGATCGCCCGGATGTCCCGGACGTGATCGACGTGCCCGACGTCCCGGACTACCCGGACGTCCCGGACGTGATCGATCGTCCCGACCTTCCCGACGTACCCGACGTCCCGGACTACCCGGACGTTCCGGACGTGATCGATGTGCCCGACGTTCCGGACTACCCGGATGTCCCGGACGTGATCGACCGTCCCGACCTTCCCGACGTCCCCGATGTCCCGGACTACCCGGACGTTCCGGACGTGATCGATGTGCCCGACGTTCCGGACATGCCGGACATGCCGGACATGCCGGACATGATCGACCGTCCCGACATGCCCGACGTGCCTGACGTTCCGGACGTGATCGATGTGCCCGACGTCCCGGACATGCCGGACATGATCGACCGTCCCGACATGCCCGACGTTCCAGACGTCCCGGACGTGATCGACGTCCCGGACATGATCGACGTTCCGGACGTGATCGACCGCCCGGACGTTCCGGACGTGATCGACATCCCCGAGGACGGCGAGGCGGACGCGCCGTGCTTCCCGATCGCGACCTGGGAGCGCTACTGCGGCAACCTCCGCGACGACGACTGCGACGGGCTGCTCGACTGCCTCGACACGATGGACTGCTCGGGTGCGCCGGAGTGTTGCGAGCCGACCGGTCCCGAGGTCTGCACCAACGGGATCGACGACGACTGCGACTCGCGCTGGGACTGCGACGACAGCGACTGCTGGGACCATCCGTGGTGCTGCATTCCGACGGGCGTCGAGGTGTGCAACGACCGCCTGGACAACGACTGCGACCAGACGACGGACTGCTCCGATTTCGACTGCCGCCGCAGCCCGATCTGCATCGGCTGCCGTCCGGAGAACTGCACCGACGGCATCGACAACGACTGCGACACCGTGACGGACTGCCCCGACGGCGACTGCTTCTCCAACCCCGCGTGCTGCGTGCCGGCCGCCGAGCTGTGCTGGGACGGCATCGACAACGACTGCGACGGCTCGACCGACTGCACGGATTCCTGGGACTGCGCCGCCGATCCCTCCTGCTGCTGGATGAACCCCGAGATCTGCGACGACGGCCTGGACAACAACTGCGACGGCGCCTCGGACTGCGACGACTGGGCGTGTGCGGGCGACCCGAGCTGCGCTCCCGACACCTGCGACCGCGCCGTCGACGTCGGCACCGGCGGCACCTGGTACGGCAACACCTGCGGCCTGGTCAACGACTACCAGGGAACCTGCGCCGCCTCCAACAGTCCCGACGTCGTCTACGTCGGCACGTTGCCTTTCCCCATGACCGTCCAGATCGATACCATCGGCTCGAGCTTCGACACGGTGCTCTACGTCCGGGAGGGCGACTGCTTCGGTCCCGAGGTCGGCTGCGACGACGACGGCGGCGGCTGGCCCAATTCCCAGCTCGTTCTCACCCTCGAGCCCGGCACCTACTACGTCTTCGTCGACGGCTGGGGCCGCTCGAGCTGCGGCGACTACGTCCTCAACATCCAGCCCCTCTTCGGTCCGTAGTTCCTTCGCGCCTGCTTCCCCCTTTCTTCCCCTTTGCGTCCTGTGCGTCTCTTTGCGTTCTTTGCGCGAAATCCCCTCCGCGTGTACCCTCCGCCCCGAAAGGAGCACGGCCCCACATGTTCGAACGAGCCGGCGAGGCGATCGCGTACATCCGCAACAACGGGATCGAGATGGTCGACGTCAAGTTCACCAACCTCTTCGGCGGCTGGCACCACATCACGATGCCGGCCGCGCGCATCAGCGAGCGGCTGCTCGAGGAGGGCGAGGGGTTCGACGGGTCGAGCGTTCCCGGGTTCACGCGTCTCGAGAAGGGCGACATGCTCCTGGTCCCCGATCTGGGCAGCGGCTTTCTCGACCCCTTCTGCGCGCTGAAGACGCTTTCGTTCCTGGGGACGATCGTGACGACCGAGGGCCGGGCCCTGTACCACCGCGACCCCCGCGGCATCCTGCGCCGCGCCGAGGCCTGCCTGGCGTCGTTGGGCTGGGCCACGAAGTCCCTCTGGGGCCCCGAGCTCGAGTTCTACGTCTTCGACTCCGTCCAGTACGACAACACGGTTCACGGCGCGGCCTACTCGGTCGACTCCGACGAGGCGGCCTGGCGGTCCAAGGAGAAGTCCGGCGCCGGCTACGCCGTCCCGCTCGGCCGCGGGTACCACGCCGCCCCGCCGCTCGACCGCCTGCACGACCTGCGGACGGAGATGGTCAAGATCCTGACCGAGCTCGGCGTCCCGATCCGGTACCACCACCACGAGGTCGGGGGGCCCGGACAGTGCGAGATCGAGCCGGCCATCGGCCCCGCGCTCAAGCTCGCCGACGCCGTCATGATCATCAAGTACGTCGCCAAGATGGTCTCGGTCCGCCACGGCAAGTCCGCCACGTTCATGCCCAAGCCGCTCTACGGCGAGGCCGGCAACGGCCTGCACTTCCACCTCACCGTGCGGAAGGGTGACGAGCCGGTCTTCTTCGACTCGTCGGGTTATGCCGGCCTCTCCGGGCTGGCCCACTCCTTCATCGCCGGCATCCTGGAGCACGGCCCCGCGCTCCTCGGCCTGTGCAACCCCTCCACCAACAGCTACAAGCGGCTGGTCCCCGGGTACGAGGCGCCGATCAACCTCTTCTTCTCCTCCGGGAACCGTTCGGCGGCCATCCGCATCCCCGACTACGCGCGGGCGCCCGAGGAGAAGCGTTGCGAGTTCCGGCCGCCCGACGCCACCTGCAATCCGTATCTTGCGATGTCCGCCATCCTCCTGGCCGGCATCGACGGCGTGGAGCGCCGGCTCGATCCCGCCGCGCTCGGCTTCGGTCCCATTGACGAGAACATCTTCGAGTGGTCCGACGAGAAGCGTCGCGCCATCCGCCCGCTGCCGACGTCGCTGGCCGACGCGCTGCGCGCGTTGGAGGCCGATCACGAGTTCCTGTTGCGGGGCGGCGTCTTCACCGAGGACATTCTCCAGGCCTGGACGACCCGCAAGCTCCGCGAGCTGGTCGACGTCCAGCGCCGCCCGCACCCGTACGAGGTCGAGCTGTACTACGCGATCTGAGCGCGAAGGCCCCCCGGCGCCGGCGCAACAGCAGCGCCGACCCGAGGACCACCCCGAACCACAGTCCCGGCGGGTCCGCACCGGCCGCCGCGCACCGGCATCCCGAGCGTCGCGGCGCGCCGGTTCCGCGGTCCGTCCCGTCCGAGGTGACGTCCCGCCCCGATTCCGTGGCGCCGCCCGCGGCGGCGTCCTGCGCCCCGGCCCCGTGCCCTGCGCCCGATGGAACGGGGACGCCCGCCGTCGCATCACTTCGGGCGTCCGCGTCGCCTCCCGCTCCCGCGTCAGCGGAAGCCGGCGCCCCCGCCGTCACCACCACCCCCGACCGGTCGCTCAGGCTTCCGTACACCAGCGCCGTCACCCCGTCGGCGAACGGAATGCCCGTGCTCCGCCCCCATTCCCGTACCGCTTCCCGGCTCGCCGCCGACTCCGCCGCCGTCTCGCGCAGCGGGTGGTAGGTCCGCACGATTCCGCCGTCGTAGAGCGCCAGCGCGTGCCACCCCATCGGGTACTGCACGAGCGCCGAGAAGACGTACTGCGTCGCCGTGCCGCGTTTTCCCGTCCAGTTCAGGTGCACGTGGCCCGACAGCACCGCGGCCACCTGCGGGCTCCGCTCCAGGAGATCCTCGAGCGCCGCGGCGTCCTGGAGGTACGTGTACCGTGCGTCCCGTCCCAGCGCCACCGCCGCCGGGTGCGACGCGTACGGGTGGTGCATGGCGAGGAGGGTGGGCCGCTCGGGCGCTTCCGCCAGCGTCCCCTCCAGCCATCCGTGCTGTTCGTCCCCCAGTGCGCCCCAATTGTCCCCCGGGACGGCCGAGTTCAGCAGCGCGACGCGCCACGGCCCCAGGTCCAGCACACCGCGCCCGTCCTCCATCCGGCACTCCGGCGACTCGAGCTTCTCCAAGAGCTCGCGCCAGCGCTCCTTCCATTGCTCGTCCCACCCGTCGTGGTTCCCTGGAATCACGCACATCGGAATGCCGCCGCGGTCCGGCTCCGCCACGGCCGCCCACGTCGCGGCCGTCGGCCGTTGCGCCAGGTCGCCCAGGATCACGATCGCCCGCGGCAGCCCGGCCGGCAGCGCGCCCGCGTGCCCCACGATGTCCTTCATCGCGGCCGCGTACGCCGCCCGCGACGCGCCCAGGCGCCGGACGCCGTTCGGGCAATCGTCGACGCACAGGTGAATGTCCGTCAGCACGAAGAGCCTGGCCCGCAGCTCGCCGGGCGGCGGCTCGGGTGTCGTGACCCGGGTCGTCGGTCCGTCTTCCGCCACGCGCAGCTCATAGGCGGTCCCCGGTTGCAGCTCCTCCGCCTCCGCGACGTGGTAGCGCGACGGCGCCGCGTCCGACGCGAAGGCCTCCCACCCCGCATCCCCGGCGTCGCTGGTGTCCGGGGCCCCGTCGCTCCTCCGGACCCACCACCGCGCCGGCTCCTCCGCCTCCGTCGTCCACTCGAGCACGACCTCCGTCGGCGCCACCGACGCGACCTGGACGCCCCCCGCCCCGGCCGGCCCCGCCGCCAGGACCACCGCAGCTCCGATCAGGGCCCCCGCCGCCCCCCGCCCTACCCGCACTCCCCTATCTGTGTCCATCGGTGTCCATCGGTGGTTTGTTTCCCCCCTCTCGGCTCCTCCCCTATCTGTGTCCATCGGTGTCCATCGGTGGTTTCTTCTTCCCCCTCCCTCACAGTCCGGTCACCGCGAGCTGGAACGCCCCGCATCCGCTGCCCGCGGTGGCGCTTGCGTCGACGAAGAGGTAGTAGATGCCCGGCTCCAGCGAGGTCGAGAGCCGGGAGCCGCCCGTCCCCACGGCGCAGCTCGCGTCGTCCTCGTTGCAGGCCAGCTCCGACGACGCGTCGTCGCAATCGCTGCGCAGGTACAGCATCGAGTCGAAGGTCGTCGCCGCGCTGCACGTCGAGAAGGAGACGGTTCGGGTGGCGCCCACCGTGAACCAGTAGACGCCGTCGTTGCGTGCTCCGCCGCACGTCGCGGCTGTCTCCGGCGACAGCGGGCAGGTGTCCCCCGACACCGTCGTCGTGCCCGGTGCGATGGCGATTGGGTTGCCGCAGCGGTCGCCGTTGGCGGCGGCGGGCGTACGGTAGAGCGTCAGGGTGTAGTCTCCGGCCTGGTCGGCGGCCCAGCCGTCGAGGGTCACGTAGTAGCGGCCGGCGGCGAGTCCGCGCAGCGTGACGCCGGAGTCCAGGTACGACGTGGTGCCCGAGCCGCCCGGCGGATCCATGTCGTCGTTGCATCCCAGCTCGCCGCCGCCGCAGGTCCGTCCCACGTAGACGACCGTGTCGAAGAAGCTGCCGGAGGAGTTCACGAAGACATCCGACGTCTCGGTGAGGTCGAAGAAGAAGAACGCGTCGGGTGCCGGCGTCGGGGGATCCGTCGAGACGCAGGTTCGCGGTGCGCCCGCGTCGTTGGCCATCGTGGCGGTGCTGCCCGTGAAGGTCCCGCCGGCGCTGATGTCCAGCGGCGCGGCGCACGTGTCGTTCGTCCCCCCGCAGCCTTCGTCGATGGACCCGTCGCAATTGTCGTCCGCGCGGTTGTCGCAGATCTCGTCCGGCGGCGTGCACGTCCCGGGCACCAGGCACGCGTCGGAGCAAGCCGCGGTGCCGGCGGAGCCGCACCACGTCGTGCACGAGAGCACCGTTCCCGGGAGGCAGGCGAAGTCCTCGTCCGTCCGCCCGTCGCAGTCGTCGTCCAGCGCGTTGCATCGTTCCGGCCCGCACCCGTCGGCCCAGCCGTCGTCCGCGACCGCGTCGTCGCCTTCGGCGGCTTCCGACTCCGCGTCGGCGTCGTCCGGCGTGTCCGCGTCGGCGTCCGTCCGCGCCTCCTCGCCGGCGTCGGCGTCGGCGGCGCCGTCCGTCCCCGTTTCGGCCTCGCCGCCGGTTTCCGCGTCGGCTTCTCCCGGCGCGTCCGCGTCGGCCGGGATGTCCGTCCCGGCTTCCGCGTCCGGGTCGGGCACGCACGCCCCGTAGAAGCACAGCTGTCCCGCCGGGCAGCCGCCGGGGCACTCGCCCGCTCCCGTCGACTCGCACGAGGCGAGTCCGGCGATCGCCGCCGCTCCGAGGACCGCCACGGACAGGTATCGGTTGTCGCGTCTCAAGATGAGCCTCCGCGCGGACCCGCTCGTCCGCCCCGCCGACGCATTGTGTCGCGAACGAGCGTCCGACACCAGCGCCCCTCTGCGTCTCTGCAGCGCTGCGTCTCTGCGCGAGATCCGCGCGCCCGACTTGACCCCCCGACCCGCCGTGGTATGAAAGTCGGCCCGAGGAAGGAGCGCAGCATGCACAGGCCCATCTTCGTGTTCCTTGCCGCCGCGTTTGCGGTTGCCGCCGCGGGGCTTCCGATCTCCGGCGCGATGGCGGAGGCGCAGGTGGCCGCGACCGCGCCCGCTCAGCCCGAGCCGTCCGCCGGTGCCGCCGCCGATGCGGCCGCGGCGGAAGAGGCGTCCCCGGGGGTGTCCGATACGGAGCGGCGGGCGAAGGTGCTGGCCCAGGTCGGGAGCCGCACGCTCACCGTCGGTGATTTCGAGGATCAGCTCTCCAGCCCGCGCAACCCGGTGCCGACGCGCGCCCGCTATGCCGACCCCGAGCAGGTGCGCCGGGAGTTCGACCAGCGCGTCGAGCGGATGGTGATCGCGGCGTGGGCCGAGCGTCAGGGTATCGACCGCCGTGCCGACCTCCTGCGCGACGTCCGCAAGCTCTACCGCGGCATCACCCTGTACCGCCACGTCAGCGAGACCGTCACCGACGGGTCGGTCACCGACGCCGAGGTCGCCGCGTTCTACGAGGAGCACCACGACTGGTACAACCGTCCGGAGACCGTCAAGGCGGGTCTCATCCTGCTCCCCGACCGCCCGCAGGCCGAGGCCGCGCTGGCGCGGGCCCTGGCCGCCAAGGGCAACCGCGCCGAGCTCGTCCGCATCGTCCGCGAGCTGAGCACCGACGAGGAATCGAAGCTCCAGAACGGCACCATCGGCGTCTTCGACCGCGACGGCAAGCTCAACCGGGCGCAGGGCCACGGCCAGCCGGAGCCTCCCCCCGTCGATCCCGCCATCGTCGCCGCCGCCTTCACGATGTCGACCCCGTACGACGTCTACCCCCAGGTCGTCGACACCGCCCGTGGTCCGGCCGTGGTCTTCATGTTCAACCGGACCGAGGCGGTCACCCGGACCGTCGAGGAGGTCGCCTCGCGCATCCGCCCCGAGCTGCTCAAGCAGCGGCGTGATGCGGCCGCCGACACCTTCCTGGCCGAGGCGCGCGGCCGCTACCACGTCGCCGTCCACGACGGGGCGTTCGAGAACGTCGTCGTCGCCCCCGCGCCGCCCGAAGCGATGGGGCCGCACGGCGGCATGTTCGACGAGCCCCCCGGCATGGGTCCCATGGCCCCGCCCCGCGTGATCACGCCCCAGCCATAGGGAGGGCGCGGAGGGGAGGGCGCGGAGATCCGACTTACCGCTGACCCTTCGACAAGCTCAGGGTGCGAGCAGACGCTGAGGGCGCTGAGACAAACGCTGAGAGGACGGAAACGGGGTTTCCGGATCCGGCCGGACCCGTCACCATTTTCCCGGGCGCGGCCCGACGTAAGCCGTTCGGGGGAGGAACGAGATGGCCCTGCCCTTGCTTCCGACAGCCGCGCCCTCGCGCCCCCTCCGCCCCCTTTGCGTCCTTCGCCCCCTTGGCGTACTTTCCCCAAACCGCCGCCACCTCGCGGCGGCACGAAAGCTGCCACCCCTCCTGGAATCACTCCCTGCCCTCATCGCCCGCGAGCTGTCGCTCGATCCCGCGCGCGTCGAGCGCACCCTCGAGCTGCTCGACGGCGGCGCCACCGTCCCGTTCGTCGCCCGCTACCGCAAGGAGGCCACCGGCGGCCTCGACGAGGTCGGCATCGGCGCCATCGCCGAGCGCGCCGCCTTCCTCCGCGAGCTCGACGCCCGCAAGGCGACCGTCCTGCGCGAGATCGAGAAGCAGGGCAAGCTCACCCCCGAGCTGCGCGCGAAGATCGAAGCCACCCTCTCCAAGACCGAGCTGGAGGACCTGTACCTCCCCTACAAACCGAAACGGCGCACCCGCGCGTCGATCGCGCGCGAGCGCGGCCTCGAGCCGCTCGCCCAGCGCATCCTGGCCCAGGCCGAGGTCGAGCCGCCCCGCGAGACGCTCGGCGCCCCCTTTGTCTCCGTCGAGCGGGGCGTCCCCGACATCGACGCCGCGTTCGCCGGCGCCCGCGACATCGTCGCCGAGACGATCAGCGAACGCGCCGACGTCCGCGCCGACCTGCGCGCCCAGGCCATGGGCAGCGGCCTCTTCGTCTCCCGCGTCGCCAAGGGCAAGGAGGAGGAGGGCGCCCGCTTCCGCGACTGGTTCGATCACCGCGAGCCCGCCCGGGCCATCCCCTCGCATCGCATGCTCGCCCTCCTCCGCGGCGAGAACGAGGAGGTCCTGACGCTGCGACTCGAGGTCGACGGCGACCACGCCCTCGCGCTGGTGCGCCGCGCCGTCGTCACCAACCCCCGCGCCGCCCTCGCCGCCGAGCTGGAGGTCGCGCTCGCCGACGCCTGGAAACGCCTGCTCGCGCCGTCGATCGAGAACGACGTGCGCGGGGAAGTGCGGGAGCGTGCCGAGGCCGAGGCCATCCGGGTTTTCTCCGAGAACCTGCGCAACCTGCTCCTCGCCCCGCCGCTCGGCGGCAAGCGCGTCCTGGGCGTCGACCCCGGCTTCCGCACCGGCTGCAAGCTCGTCGCCGTCGACGAGCAGGGCGATCTGCGCGACCACACCGTGATCTTCCCCACCCACTCGGCACGCCAGGTCGAGGAGGCCGCGCGAGTCGTGGAGGAGCTGTGCCGCCGTCACCGCGTGGAGGCGGTCGCCATCGGCAACGGCACCGCCGGCCGCGAGACCGAGGCGTTCTTCCGCCGTCTGGCCAAGGAAGACAAGCTCGGCGGTGCGTGCGTCGTCGTGGTCAACGAGTCCGGCGCGTCGGTCTACTCCGCGTCCGAGGTCGCCCGCGAGGAGCTGCCCGACCAGGACGTCACCGTTCGCGGCGCGGTTTCCATCGCCCGCCGCTTGCAGGACCCGCTGGCCGAGCTGGTGAAGATCGACCCGAAGTCGATCGGCGTCGGCCAGTACCAGCACGACGTCCACCAGCCGACCCTGCACAAGGCGCTCGATGGCGTCGTCGAGAGCTGCGTCAACCGCGTCGGGGTCGACGTCAACACCGCGTCGCCGACCCTGCTGCGCTACGTCGCCGGCCTGGGCGAGACGCTGGCCCGCAACATCGTCGCGTACCGGGCGGAGAACGGACCGTTCGGCTCCCGCCGCAGGCTGGCCAAGGTCCCGCGCGTCGGGGCCAAGGCGTTCGAGCAGGCGGCAGGCTTCCTCCGCGTCCGCGGCGGCGACAACCCGCTCGACGACTCCGCCGTCCACCCGGAGAGCTACGACGTCGTCGAGCGCATGGCGCGGGATCTGGGCGTCGAGCCGCGCGCGCTCGTGGGCAGCGCCGAGCTGGCCAAGAAGATCGAGGTCGCGCGGTACGTCGACGACCGGCGCGGCCTGCCGACGCTGCGGGACATCGTGGCCGAGCTGGAGAAGCCGGGACGGGACCCGCGCGCCGAGTTCACCGACGCCGGATTCGACCCCGACGTCACGGAGTTCGAGCACGTGGCCGTGGGCATGCTGCTCGCGGGCGTGGTGACCAACGTCACGCGTTTCGGCGCCTTCGTCGACGTCGGGGTCCACCAGGACGGCCTGGTCCACGTCTCCGAGCTGTCGGACCGGTTCGTGCGTGACCCGTCCGAGGTGGTCAAGGTGGGCGACCGCGTGAAGGTCCGCGTGCTCCACATCGACGCCGCCCGTCGCCGCATCGGCCTGTCGTTGAAGCAGACGCGCCCGGCGCCCGATCCGGTCGCCGCCGCGAGGTCCGCCCGCCCTGAGCGGGTCGAAGGGCGCCCCGTCCCGGCGCCTCGCCCCCCCGCCGGCGCCCTCGCCGACGCCCTCCTGCGCTGGAAGGGCCGTCCCAAGGACCCGCACTAGTACCACGCCGTCTCGAAGTACAGCTCCGGCTTCGGGTCCATGATCCCCAGCCCGTGACGTTCGTCGATCCACAGCAGGATCACGTTCGTCCCGGCGCCGGCCGCCGTGAGCATCGACGTCCCCGCGACGAAGCGCGCGTGCGGGAAGACCGTCTCCGCCCCCGTGTGCAGGTTCTCGTCCACCGGCGCCGCGTACAGCTCGATGCGGCCGCGATCCGGATCCAGCGTGTAGGCGCGGTGGTCGAGCCACGCGAGCACCCCGAGCGTCGACGGGTGCGCCAGCAGGAACGGCTCGTCCCGGTCGTCGGGCGCGTCGAGCATCAGATCGCCCGAGCCGCGCAGCGGATCCAGCGTCCCTGCCGCGTCGGTCCGTGCGGCGAGGAACATGTTCGGCGGCGTGCTCGAGGGGTCGGTGAGGTCGGTCATGCTCCACACCGCCACGAAGGTCCCCGCCACGTCGAACGCCCGGCACTCGCGATGCCAGGTCCAGTCGTTCTCCGGCGTCAGGTACGCGCGGCTCGCGATCGTCCCGTCGCGCCGCAGCAGCGCGACCTGGCTCTTGGGCAGCTCCATCTCCAGCAGCTCGTCGTACCGGCCGCGGACGAACGCGACCCACGACAGGTCCCCCGCGGCGGCCACGTCGATGAAGCTGAACGGCTCGAAGCCTCCGATCGGATCCGCCGCCGTCCCCGCGCCCGAGGTCGCGACGACCACCGGCCCCGTCACCTCCCACGTCCCCGGCTCCACCCGCATCCACCGCACCTCACTCGACCCTGCGTCCGAGAACGCCCGCCACGCGGCGACGAAGCCGGTGCCGTCCCACGCCACGTCGCCCCCGAACGAGCCGTTCCAGCCGGCCGCTTCCAGGTCCAGCGGGGCGAGCAGCTCCGTTCCGTCCGGCGCCGTCGCCTTGAAGTGCGTCGAGTAGGGCAGGGCAGGCTGCTGGTAGAGCACCGCGATCGCGTCGTTTCCGATTGCCGTCCGCGCGTAGAGCGTCTCCCCCGGCTCGTCGACCAGACGCACGCGGTCCGTCGTCCACCGTGCCGCGCCATCGATCTCGCGCAGCCACGCCTCCGCGTCGCCGTCCGAGCGATCGGTCCACGTCACCCACGCCTCGGCCCCCACCCGGTGCACGCGCGGGACGCCCGCCATTCCGACGACCGAGTAGACCGTGAGCTGCACGCCGCTGCGCCCCAGACCCAGCTCGGCGGCAGCCGTCTGTGGAGCCGCTCCCGCCTGCGTCGCGGTCGCCTCCAGCTCCACGAACCCGTCGGGCAGCCCGGCCACCGGCAGCATCGCCACCCAGTCGCCGTCGCCCTCCGGGTCGGCCGCGTCGACCATCGTGTCGGTCCCCATCCGCACCGTCACCTCGTCCGCTGTCCCCTCGACCGCCACGTGCAGCGGCAGCGCGTCGTAGACCGCCTGGTTCCCCCACAAGGCCCCTCCGATCGCCTGCGGCAGCGCAATCCCCACGAGCGGCGTCGCCTCCGCCTCCTCCCCCCCATCCTCTACCTCTTCCCCTCCGTCCCCCTCTCCGTCCCCCTCCCCCTCTCCGTCCCCCTCTCCTTCTCCCCCGTCCTCCGCCGCCACCTCCCCGTCCCCCTCCCCAACGTCCCCCCCGTCCTCTCCCCCAGCCGGATCCCCGCACCCCACGACCCCGACCACCGCCAGCGCCCAAACCGTCACGCCCCTCATCTCCCACCTCTCTTCTCCCCACCTCCGAACCAACAACTCGTTCCAGACGACCCACTCAACCCGATCGTCCCCCTCACCGCGATCGTTCAACTCGTCCCGATCGTCCCCCTCACCCCGACCGCCCCACTCGCCCTCGCTCCTGCGAGCAGCAGCACCACGGTCTCGAACCCGTAGGTCGGCAGCAGGACGATTGTGGCCACGAGCGCCCCCACGCAGGCCCCCAGGTTGTCGCCCGCCATGACCCATGCCCCCGCCGCCGCCGCTTCTCTCCCGCGCGTCGCCGCCAGCCCGGCGAGCGCCGGGAACGGCAGGCCCGTGAGCAGCCCGGCGAGCACCGAGGTCGCGACCAGCAGCCCGGCGCTCGCGGTGATCCACGGCGCCGCGGCCCAGACCGCCAGCAGCGCGATTCCCGCGGTCGTCTCCATCCGCACCAGCGCCGCCCGCGGACGCCATTCGGGACGCTCGCCCAGCCGCGTCCCCGCGTGCGCCCCGCCCGCCACCCCCAGCATGAACGCTCCGGTCAGCACGGCGTAGCCCACGTACAACCGGCCGGTGTCGACCTGGTACGCCACCAGGAGCAGCAGTTCCAGCGCCATGCCGGTGCCGCCGACGAGCGCCGCGAGGACCCCGGCCTCCATGCCGGAAGGCGACCCGCGACGCCGGAGCACCCGGGCCCCCAGCGGCACGATGAGCAGCGGCAGGAGCCACGCCCAGGCCGGGAGGGCGGCCAGCGCCGCCAGTACTCCGGGCAGCCGTGACGCCTGCTTGGTCGCCAGGCCGGTCGAGCGCCGCGCCAGGTGCGCCAGCAGCCGGTCGAGATACGCGACCGGGCGCAGGTCCTCGTTCATCGGGCCGGGGAGGACGCGTTCCAGCCCCAGCGTCGCTGCGAGCTTCGCCGAGCGCTCGGCCGGGAAGCTCTGGGCGAAGAAGTCCGGCGGGTACGCTCGCGAGTCGAGCCCCGCGCGGCCCGAGGCGCGGGCGGCCAGCTCGTCCGGGTCGAGCGTCACGACGTCCGGGTCGCGCGAGGCGAAGAGCAGCGCATCGACGCCGGGCATCACGGACACGCGTGGGAACGACGTGTGCATCGCGCGAACCACGGAGCGGCCGTAGGCCAGGGTCGCCGGGTCCGGGACGTTCGCGCTCCACGGCAGCCGCAGGACGAGCAACCCGCCGGGGCGCAGCGCCCGCGCCGCGTCCCGAAAGGCCTCGCGCGTGTAGAAGCGGTTGGCCAGCGCCGTCAGCGGCTCGGGCGGGAAGAGGGCGACGACGTCGTAGCTCGCCGCCGCGACGTCCCGCAGGTGCGCCCGGGCATCGATTCCCAGGCGCCGACCGCGGTCGATCCATGCTCGGTCCCCGGGTCCCAGGGCCTCCCGCAGCGTCGCCGTGACCCACGGATCGAAGTCGCCGAGTGTCACCTCGTCCGCGCCGTGTGCCGTCGCGACCCGCACCGCGTCCGGAGGGCTCGAGCCCACGATGAGCACCGCCCGCGGCGCCGGGTGCTGGAACAGGAGGAGGTCCAGCGCGGCGCCCGCGCCGTACGGGTCCGGGGCCACCGCTACGACCGCGCCGTTTCCGAGGATGGTCACCTGGCTCTGCCCCGGATTGCCTCCCGCGACGTCGAGACGCTGGTACGGCGTCTCGATCGTGTTCGTCACCGTGCCCGCCACGCCCAGGGCTTCGCGCCGTCGCGCCTGGGTCACACGCTCGAAGGGATCGGACAGGAGGGCGATGGCCGCCAGGACCGCCAGGCCGGCGCCCCCGAGCCAGACCGAGCGTCCCCGGGGGCGAGCCAGACCCGCCCAGGAGGCGACTGCCGGCGCGGCTGCCGCAACGGCAGCGAAGACCGCGACCAGCCGCGATGCGGGTGCCCACCCCACGAGAAACGGCGCCAGCGCCCCCCCCGCCGCGGTTCCCAGCGCGTCGACGGCGTAGAACCGTGCCGGCGCGCAGCGCAACTCTCCATGCCCCTCCTCGCCCTCTTTGCGTCCTTTGCGGTCTTGGCGAGCTTTGCGCGAACCTACCCGGGCACCGTGGCCGGGATGTTGCTCGGGGCCTTCCGGCCCCGCCTGGGCCTCCCTTGACGCCTGCGCGAACAGCGGCAAGAGCGCCCCCGTCACCAGCGCGGTCGGACCGACGCCCAGCGCGGCGAGCAGCACCGACCCGCCGACACCGATCGATGTTCCCCGCGGCACCTCCAGCAGCGCTCGAGCGTCGCGCAGCAGGGCCAAGCCGCCCAGCGCGGCGACGGCCAGGAGCGCCAGTGCCGCGACGAGATGCCCGGCATCGATCGTTCGTCCGCGCACCGCCCGGCCCCCTGCCAGGGCGCCGGCGGCGATCCCCGCGACCCACATGCCCAGCGACAGCGCGACCGAGACCTCGTGTCCCTCCAGCGCCCCGAACAGCTCGCGCACCAGCACGACCTGTGCGATCGCCGCGGCCGTCCCCGCCGTGAACGAGCACGCGTCCGACGCGACGGTGGCAACCCATGGCCGCTGCATGCGACGCCTTCGTCCGCGATCCTACCCGAGGCGGTGGCCGGCTGCCAGGACGCCTGCTCCTGGCGGGGGGCGGGGGCGGCGGCTACCGCTGGCAGGTGGGCGACGAGACGTTCCTCGGGCTTCGCGGCGGCGGCTTCGTCCAGGTCTGGCCCGGAGGGTCGAGCGAGCGATGGGGACCGTTGGGCATGGGCCTGCGCCTGACCCTCGGCCTGGAGTGGGAGGTCTAGTCAGTGCATGAACCGGACGTCGTCCACGAGCAGGGTCATCGCCGGACCGGGGTTGTCGGCGGTCACGGCGTTGAGGGTTGCCAGCGCCGCGCAGGATGCCGCCAGGTCGATCGTCGTCTCGGTCCACTCCGTCCCGAGCGCTACCTCCGTCCCGGCGCAACGTTCGCCCTCCAGGCTCGGGGCCACGTTGAGCGTGGCCGACCCCGACGGCACGCGGAGCCGCAGGGAAAGCCGGGCGAAGGTCGAGATCGGGAACGCCTGCCGGTAGTAGATGTGGAAGCCGCTCCATTGGGCGAAGCGGTCGATGCGGATGCACGACCCGGTCGCGCCCCAGCAGCCGTCGGTCGTCTCCGACGCGGCGGCTTCGCCCCACGGGTTCATCTGCCAGCGCACCTCGTCGATGCCGCCGTAGCCGTCCCCGTAGACCGTCGCCGGCGGCTCGAACACGCACGCCCCGCCGCCGGGCGGCTCCCGCTCGCTCAGCTGCGCGCCGAGGTCGAACGCCGAGCCCGCGCCGACGGCGTAGTCCAGCACGTTGGGCGTCTCGAGCACCTCGCCCTGGGCGCTGGTGAGACGGAAGACGCCGCCCGGCCCGCCCGACGCGAAGGTCGTGTTGTCGTCCAGCACGTGCCACGCGCCGCCGCTGCGCCGGACCGGCCGCCAGTCGGCGCCGTCCGCGGCGCGGTAGTCGGCCGAGCGGATCGGGACGCGGTGGTTGAGGAACTGCAGCCGCAGGTAGCCCCACTCGTTGCGGTCGTTGATCTGGAGGTGGACGTTGCCCGCGACGGGGCAGGGCACGCGCCGCGCCTGCGCCTCGTCGAGGCCGCCGGCGTGCAGCGCCTCGCCCGCCTCGGACGCGAGGTCGAAGTGGAAGTGGCCGCCCGCGCACAGCGGATTGCCTTCGATCGGGCAGAGGTCGTGCACCATCACCGTGCGCGTGTCGGTGATGGTGTCGATCTCCCAGCACTCGCCGCACGCCTCGCCGGCTGCGCCGCCGTAGGAGCCGCCGTTGTACGGCTCGGCCACGGCCAGGGTCAGCCCCTCGCGGACGAAGGCGGGGAGGAAGGCCTGCGTCCGGTCGAACTCGCACCACCCGCCGGTTGAGGCGGTGTACGACGTCAGCCGCACCGAGCCGCAACCGTCGCCCGGCCCCGGCCCGACATCGACGTCGCCGTCGGCGCCGCCGTCCCCCGGACCCGCTCCCGCGTCGTCGGAGCAACCCGTCGCGGCCGTCGCCGCGAGCATCAGAGCTGCGAGGATGTTCCACATGTCCGTGAGTATACCCGCCGCCGCCCGCGCGGGTGATTGCGCGGGGCCGGGGGCTGTGGTCGACTCCGCTCGATGAGCGGATTCCCGTGTCCTTCCTGCAGAGCGGACATTCCCCCGGGCGCATCGAGCTGCCCGGAGTGCGGCCGGCCGCCCGTCGTCTGCGAGCGGTTCCGGCTGGAGCGGGCGCTCGGCTCCGGCGGCATGGGCACCGTCTACGCCGCACGCGACGAGCGCGACGGGACCGAGGTCGCGGCGAAGCTGGTGACGCTCAAGGACGGCGTGGACTGGAAGGTGTTCGAGCTGTTCGAGCGTGGCACCGAGGTGCTGCGGCGGCTCCGCCACCCGTGCCTCCCGCGTCTCTACGCGTTCGAGAAGACTGCCGCCGGCGCCCTGGCGCTGGTGCGCGAGCGGTTCGACGGCGGCAGTCTCGAGCAGCGCGTGATCGAGCGGCGCCGGAGCTACGCCCCCGACGAGCTGCGGCGGATGCTCGAGACGCTGCTCGAGCTGCTCGTCTACCTCCACGGACGTTCGCCCCCCGTCCTGCACCGCGACATCAAGGCCTCGAACATCATGTTCCGCACGGATGCGGACGAGGGGCCCGTGCTGGTGGACTTCGACACGGTCGCCGCGCCGGGCGACCAGACGCGGCGCACGACGCTGGTGGTGTCGCCGGGGTACACGGCGCCGGAGCAGTACGCGGGGGACGTCTCGCCCGCTTCGGATCTGTACAGCCTTGGCGCGACGATGCTGCTGGCGGCGACGGGCACGCACCCGGACGAGCTGCCGCGGCGTGACGGGCGGTTCCTGGTCGGGGACCGCCTGCGGAGCCTGCCGGACGAGCTGCGCGCGGCCGTTCTCAAGCTGGTCGAGCCCGACAAGCGGAACCGGTTCGCGAACGCCGAGGAGGCGCTCGCCGCGCTGCGTCGCCGGCCCGTCCCCGCGGCCGAGCCGGCGGCGAGTCGCCGGCAGGAGCGGGCGAGGAAGGACGACGAGCGGCGGCGCAGGAAGGCCATGGCGCGGGCGTCGTCCGCGGCCGGCGGGAGGACGGCCCCGGATCCGCGGCGTCACGCGAAGGCCGCCCTGTGGGGCGTGGGCTCCCTGGCTCTCGGCATCCCGTCGCTGCTCATCGACGGCACCTGGATCGCCAGCGTCGCCGCGATGGCCTCGGCGAGGGGCGCGATGATCGTGTTCATGAGGTGGCGCGGCGAGAGGAAGGACGACAGCCACGACGTGCTGTTCGGGACGGGCGTGACGTGCGCGGTGCTGGCCGGCTGGATGGCCGCGAGCATCCTGTACTGGAACGGCGTGCACGAGGAGCAGGCGGCCGAGGATGCCCGGAGCGCGCCGGGCGTGCTGGAGAGCGTGCAGCTCGCGCCGGGCGGCGACCGGATCGTGCTCGTCGGCCATCGCACGAGCGAGACCGAAGACTCGACGCGGGACACCTACCGCATCGACCTCATCGACCCGGTGTCGGGGCGGCGGCTGGTGCGCCGGGTGTTCGGCGAGAAGGAGCCCTGGTGCATGCCGACGGAGTCGGGGCCGTTGTGGTGCGAGGCGGACGGCCGGCCGCTGATGGCGCTCGACCAGGCGACGCTGGAGACCGTGGCGGACTGGGCGGATTTGCAGCGCCGGAATCCGGGCCTGACCGGCGAGCCGCAGGGCTGGCCGGACGTGGACCGGGCGAGCGGCGCGGCGTTGCTGGCGATGCCCGACGGGCGTTCGTGGCGGGTCGATCCGCGGCAGTTCGAGGCGCGACCGGTGGAGGAGCCGGAGTACGGCGTGCTGCGCGACTCGCTGGCGGCCATCCGCCGGGAGCCGGACACCGAACTCGGCGCCGCGACGTTCGACGGGGCGTACCACGCCTTCGCCGCGCCGGAGGGCTCGCAGCGGGCGAGGATGACGCGCGAGAACGTGCCGATCTCGACGGACGACTTCCTCCAGCCGAGCTTCGTCGAGGACCCGGCGGCGGCCGACCAGCCGCTGCGGGTGCCGGGATCGGGAGCGCTGCTGGTGCTCCACCGCACGTCCCTGGACTACCAGTCGGCGACCGACCTGCTGAGCGCCGTGGCGCTCGACGGCCAAACCCTGTGGACCGCGCCGACGCGACTCAAGGAGCTGGAGCTGGGGGCCGTCGCGGGCGGGACGATCGTGCTGGTGGGCGACACGGCCGCCGGGCCGGGGCTCGTCCTGGGGCTTGATCCCGCGACCGGCGCGGAGAAGTGGCGGCTCGACACGTAGGGGTCCATCCCCGACGGATGCACCGATGAGCACTCCGATCCTGGAAGCGGAAGACCTGCAGAAGTCCTACGGCGGCCGCCGCGCCGTCGACGGACTCTCTTTCGCCGTCGCCCCGGGCGAGATCTTCGGACTCCTTGGACCCAACGGCGCCGGCAAGAGCACGACCCTCGCCATGCTCTCCACCCTCTTCCCCCCCGACGCCGGCCGGATCGTCATCGATGGTGTCGATGCCGTCCGCGAGCCCAACCGCGTCCGACCCGGCCTCGGCTTCGTCCCGCAGGAGCTCGCCCTCTACCCCGCCCTCGGCGCCCGCGACAACCTCGCCTTCTTCGGCCGCATCTACGGCCTCCACGGCCGCGCGCTGGAACAGCGCGTCGATGCCGTCCTCGACGTCGTCGGCCTGCGCGACCGCGCTGCCGACCCCGTCCGCACCTTCTCCGGCGGCATGACCCGCCGCCTCAACCTCGCCGCCGGCCTCGTCCATTCTCCCAGGATCCTCTTCCTCGACGAGCCCACCGTCGGCGTCGATCCCCAGTCGCGCAACTTCATCTTCGACCACGTCCGCCGCCTGCGCGACGAGGGTTTGGCCATCCTCTACACCAGCCACTACATGGAGGAGGTCGAACGGCTCTGCGACCGCGTCGCCATCGTCGACGAAGGCCGCCTGCTCGCCCTCGACACCCCGCAGGCCCTCATCCGCGGGCAGGGCCAGGGGCTTCTCGTCGTCGGATTGCCGCCCTCCGCACTCGCGCCCGAGGCGCGCTTCGCCGACGCCCTCCACGCCGCCGCCCGCGCGACCGTCCGCGAAGGGCTGCTCTACCTCGAGGTGCGCGACCTGAACGAGGCGCTGCTCGAGCTGCTGGCGCTGTGCAAGGAACGGAACGTCGCGCTCACCTCGCTGCGGGTGCTCGAGCCGAGCCTGGAGAGCGTGTTCCTGAAGCTCACCGGCAAGCGGTTGCGGGATTGAGGTGTCGACGATGATGGGCCGCATTCTCGCCCTGGTCCGCAAGGACCTCCAGCTCTTCTTCCGTGACCCTCGCGGCCTGATGCTCGTCTTCCTCATGCCCTTCATGTTCATCGTCATCATGAGGCTGGCGATGCGCGGCGCCTACGGCGACGACGACGCCCCCATCCGCGTCCTCGCCGTCGTCGAGGATCGCGGCGACCGCGCCGCGAGCGTGCTGGGCGACCTGGAGAAGCTCGGCGGCTTCGCGGTGGAGACGGCCCGCGACGGTCGTCCGCTCGACCGCGCCGCCGCGGCCGAGCTTGTCGCCGACGGCGAGCGCCCCCTCGCGGTGATCTTCCCGCCGGGGTTCTCGCAGGCGCTCGAGGCCGGACCGGGCGAAAGCCCGGCGCCGGCCGTCGTGGAGGTCATGATCGACCCCGCCTCGCCCGTGCAGCTCGTCCAGCCCCTCGTGGGCACCCTGCAAGGCATGATCGAGCGCTCGATGTACCTTGCGATGGTCCCGCGCGGCGTCGACCTCGTGATCGACTGGGTCGCGCCGCAGACCGGGTCCGCGCGGCGCGCCGAGCTGCAGACGATCAGCCGGCAGGCCACCGCGGGCGTCTCCGGCGACGGCGGCGCCTCCCCCGTGCGGATCGAGCGCGTGGCGCCCCCGGGCATGGCGGTCGAGAAGATGCCCGACTCGTTCCAGCAGAACATCCCCGGCTACACCGTTTTCGGCATCTTCTGGATCGTCAGCTTGATCGCCCATTCCATCCACGACGAGCGCCGGCAGGGCACGTTTCGCCGTCTCCTCGTCGCGCCCCTGGGGCGCGGCACGATGCTCGCCGGGAAGCTCATCCCCTTCTTCCTGGTGAACCTGCTCCAGGCGGCGGTGATGCTCGGCGCCGCGGGCGCCATCTTCGGCGTCGGCCTGGGCCATTCCCCTGCCGGCCTTCTCGTCGTCGCGGTCGCCGCCGCCGCCGCCTCGTCCGGCCTGGGCGTCCTCGTGAGCGCCTTCGCCCGTACCGAGGCGCAGATCGGCGGCCTGACCACGATGCTCCTCCTCGCGCTTTCGGCGGTGGGCGGCTGCTTCGTGCCGCGGGTCATCATGCCCGACTGGCTGCGCACCGTCGGCCTCGCCTCGCCCCACGCCTGGGCCCTCGACGGCTTCCAGGACATCCTCGTCCGCGGCCAGGGCGTCGTGGACGTCCTCCCCCGTGCCGGCGCCCTCCTCGCTTTCGCCGCGGTCTTCTTCCTGGTCGGCGTCTGGCGCTTCCGCTTCGAGTGACCAGCCTGGACAGGGAGACCGCGGTCGCGCGACAATTCCCGCAGGCGGACAGGACCGCACAACACCGGGAGGTCACTCATGGTACCCACTCGCAACCCCGCGAACCGCCGTTTCTCCAGGGCCCTCGTGCCCCGGCCGTCGATACGCATCCTCGCCCTTGCGCTCGCCCTCACGCCCCACGCGGCCTGCAAGAAGAAGGCGACGGAGGAACAGTCGCTCGCGCCTGCCGTCCTCGCTGCCGATGCCGGGGCGACGCCCGCGGCCGCTACCGCCGCCGGCGACGCCGTGGCGACCACCACCGTCCGGGCCCCCGCCGACGAAGAGGCGGCTGCCGCGAAACTTCGCGCCTGCGTCGAACGCGGCGAAGGCTGCGACACGATCTCCGGCGCCGAGCGCGGTCTCGCGCTCAGGTTCCTGTGCCGCCAGGAACGCGGCACCAGGTGTGACTCGCTCTCGGCCGAGCAGATGGCCCAGACGCTTGCGCAGCCCATCGACGGGCCGTCCGGCCAGATCTCCCACGAGGAGGTCTGGGATGCCTTGTTCAAGCTCTGGGGCGTGCCGGAATGCGACGCGCCCCTCGTCGCCGAGAACGACAGGCTGCGCCCGCCCGTGTCCCTTTCCCGCGAGCAGCTCGGCGGCGCGGCGAGGATCGAAGTGCAGTCCGACGCGATCTACTGCAACCAACAGCGCGTGGCGCTCCTCAAGGACGAGAACGGCATCAGGACCGTGGACGAGCTGGCGAAGGCCGGCGGACGCAGCAGCTACATCATCGAGGACCTCAAGTTGCAGCTCGAGGGCTACCGCACCCAGCTCGACGAGATCGCGAGACGGACTGGAAGACACTTCCTCACCGCCCGCAGCGCCCTCGTCGTCGCGGACGCCGCCACCCCCGTTCGCATCCTCAAGGAGATCCTCTACACCTCGAGGGAGGCCGGCTACGACCGCTTCCAGCTTGCCGTCCGCCGCGCCGCCGCGGCGCAGGACCACTCGGCCGCCCGCGCCTGCGGCGATTTCGCCGCGATTACGTTCTTCCGCGGCGACGAGCGACGGGCCGCCGGCGGCGGGGCCGCCGAGGAGCTCGTCGACCTGCGTCTCGTCCTCATCCTGACCGAGGGCTCGATGACCCTCATGACCGCCAGGGACGTCTCGGCCGCCGTCATGCCGGAGGACCCGGCGACCGGCACGAAGGGTCGCATCGACATTCCCCACGTCGCGCTCTCCGCAGCCGACGTCGAGCGGGACCGTTTGGCCGCCTGCCCCTCGCCGCCCGACGCCGACTTCGACGACTGCGCGTACTGGACCTACATGGCCGAGGTCCTCTCGTCGTGCTTCGGTGGGCCCGCGGCGCAGGTCAAGGTCCCCGACCTGCGCACGCTGAACCTCGCCCTCCGCGGCATCGCCGAGCGGGCGGACGCGGCCTACCCGGACGACCTCGCGGACCGCTGGCAGCTCAACATCAAGGCCGAGGACGACATCCCGCTCTGCCCCCTCGTCGGCATCCTCGACGCCGCCCGCTTCCGCAACCCCACCTTCGACTGGACCGCCGATCCGGCCTTCCAGGCCCGCTACGACCAGCTCCTCGCCCAGGACGTCCTCGACCCCCTCCTCGACCCCTCCTCCTTCGCCCCCGACCTCCGTTCCTCCCTCCTCTTCCCCGTCATCGGTTTCGTGAACTGACCCCCTCTGGCCCGCGACCGCCCGACCGCGTATATTCCCGTCCCGGGGAGTTTCTGGGAGGTAGATCCACCATGACGGCGACACAAAGGACCCTGACCCTTGTCGCGACCGTGGCGCTCCTGGCCGCGGCCGGCGGCTCCGTCCGGGCGACCGTGGTGCTGGCGCTCGGCTTCGACGAAATGGCCGCGCAGGCCGACCGCGTCGTGCTCGGCGACGTCACCTCCGTCACGGCGCGCTGGGTCGAGCGCGACGGCGCCAAGACGATCGAGACCGTCATCGACATCGCCGTCGACGACGAGCTGGGCAACGTTTCGGCCGCGCCGGTCGCGCGCATCGTGCAGCCCGGCGGCGCGATCGGCGACGTCGGTCTTGCCGTCGCCGGGATGCCCGAGTTCCGCGCGGGCGAGCGTGTGCTCGTTTTCCTTCGCGTCACCGGCGCCGACGAGCAGGGGCAGTCGGTGCACTCCGTCGTCGGCATGGCTCAGGGCAAGTTCATCGTGCTGCCGCGCCTGGGCGGCGGCTTCGACGCCATCCAGCAGCTCGGTCCGGGCTTCGGTGTCGCCGCCGCCGGTGAGGACGGCGTCGTCCGCGCCGTCGAGGACCAGGCGCCCCTCCGCATGGATTTGGGCGAGGCGCTCGCCCGCGTCCGCACGGTCCGCGGCGAGGTGACGCCGTGAGGGGGGGTGGGCGGTGGGCCCTTCGACGGGCTCAGGACGGGCTGGGCGGTGGGCGGCCCTTCGACGGGCTCAGGGCGGGCTGGTCGGGGGCGTTGGCGGCCACGCTGGTCGCGGTGCTCGTGGGCCCCGCCGCGGCGTACACCACCATCACGTCGCCTGCGTCGCGCTGGGCCGAGTCGGACATCCCGCTGCCGGTGTACCTGAACCAGAACGGCAGCGACGACATCGGCATCGATGCCACGGAGCGCGAGGTGCAGGCGGCATTCGATGCCTGGAACAACGTCGACTGCTGCTACTTCACCTTCTCGTACGCCGGGCGTACCGGCATGACGTCCTCCGGCAGCAGCGGCACCAACGTCATCTCGTGGACCGAGAGCGGCTGGGACTACGAGTCGGGCGCCATTTGTGTCACGCAGGACTGGTTCGGCCGCGGCACGATCGTCGAGACCGACATGGACTGCAACGGCGTCAACATGACGTGGAACACGACCGGCTCCCGTGGAGGCGTGGATACGCAGAGCATCATGGCGCACGAGATGGGCCACATGCTCGGCCTTGGCGACCTCTACGACGGCGCCCACGCCAGCTCCACGATGTACGGCGTGTACTCCGGCGGCACGGGCTCGCGGTCGCTGGCCGAGGACGACATGGCGGGCTGTCGTTTCCTGTACGAGGAGCCCTGCGGCGGGTGTTCCGTCGACACCGACTGCCCTTCGGGCTACCACTGCGACGCCGGCGCCTGCGTGCGCAACACCACCGCCGGCAGCATGTGCGACCCCTGCTCGTCCCCCGACGATTGCGCCGACGGCCTTTGCCTGTCCGGCTTCGCGGACGGCGGCACGTACTGCGGCGTCAACTGCACATCCGACGCCGAGTGCGGCGCCGGCAACACCTGCTGGGCGGTCACGGGCGGGCCGAGCCAGTGCGCGCCGACCGACGGCGATTGTTCCGGCGGCTCCACGGGCTGCCTGAGCGACACCGATTGTCCCAGCGGCTACCACTGCGAGTCCAGCGCGTGCGTGCCCGACGAGCCGCGGCCGGAGTGCGCCGTCGACACCGATTGCGGCGAGGGGCGGCACTGCCAAGGCGGTACCTGCGTCAACAACCCGCCGAGCTCGCGGGGCTTCGGCGAGCCCTGCACGAGCGACTCGCAGTGCGGCAGCCGCCTCTGCCTGGGCGGCGTGTGCACCCAGAGCTGCGACCCGGCCCGGCCGTTCGACGGCTGCCCCGGGGGTACGTACTGCGACGACGTCGCGTGCGGCGAGGGCCGCTGCCGGCCGGGCGGCCCCGGTCCGGGCGAGCTGTTCGCCTCGTGCGGCGGCGATGCCGACTGCCAGAGCGGCTTCTGCGACGCCTCCGGCGGCGCGGCCGTCTGCCTCACCCCCTGCAATCCCAGCGAGGCGTTCACCTCGTGCCAGCTCGGCGAGACCTGCCAGCCGCTCGGCGGCCCCAACTGCGGTGCCTGCCTTTGCGGCGCCGGCATGTTCGGCGACCCGTGCGACAGCGACCTCGAGTGCGTCGTCGGCCTCTGCCGTGCCGCGGTCGAGGGCGAGCTGCCCCGCTGCACGACGGAGTGCGTCAACGGCGCCTGCCCGTTCGGCGCCTCGTGCAGCGCCGTCATCGCCCCCGACGGCTCCTCCGAGATGCGTTGCGCCGCCACCGGCCAGCGCCTTGGCGGTCGCTGCGCCGCCAACGAGGAGTGCCAGTCCGGCTTCTGCTGGAGCTACAACGGCCAGAGCTTCTGCTCCCGGCCCTGCGGCGGCATCTGCGGCTGCCCCATGGCGCAGAGCTGCGTGACCGCCGGCTCCGGCGACAGCTTCTGCGTCCCCAACGGCGTCGTCGCGGACGACGGCTGCGGTTGCCGCGCCACCGGCCGCCCCGCACCCGGCGGCCTCCTCGGCCTGTTGGGTCTCGCCCTTGTTCTGGGTCTTCGCACCGTCCGTCGTCGCGGGTAGACTCCCCCGCCCGATGGACCTCACCACCGAGCTCTCCGAGCCCCAGCGTCGCGCCGCCCTCCACGGCGACGGACCGCTCCTGGTCCTTGCCGGCGCCGGGAGCGGCAAGACCCGCGTCATCACCTACCGCATCGCGCATCTCGTCGCCGCCGGCGGCGTCGCCCCGTGGCGCATCCTTGCCGTCACGTTCACCAACAAGGCCGCCGGCGAGATGCGCGAGCGCGCCAGGACGCTCCTCGGTCCCGACGCCGCACAGGTCTGGCTCGGCACGTTCCACTCGACCTGCGCCCGCCTTCTCCGCCGCCACCCGGAGGCCGTCGGCCTGGGCAAGGACTTCTCCATCTACGACGACGACGACTCGCGCGCCCTCGTCACCCGCATCCTCAAGGAGAAGAACGTCGACCCCAATTATCTCGCCCCGCGCGACATGCAGGGCATCATCGACCGCGCCAAACAGGACGGCCGCGGCCCCGACGCGCTCCCCCGCCGCGGCACCCGTGACGAGACCGCCGCGGAGATTTTTGCCGAGTACGACCGGCGCCTGCGCACCGCCAACGCCGCCGACTTCGGCGACCTCCTCGTCCTCGCCGCGAAACTCCTCGCCGAACACGACGAGGTCCGCGAGGAGCTGCGACGCCGTTTCCTGCATCTGCTGGTCGACGAGTTCCAGGACACGAACCGCATCCAGTTCCGCATCATGCAGCTCCTCGTCAACGACCAGCGCAACATCTGCGTCGTCGGCGACGACGACCAGTCGATCTATCGCTGGCGCGGCGCCGAGGTGAAGAACATCCTCGAGTTCGAAAAACACTACCCCGGCACCGTCACCGTGCGCCTCGAACAGAACTACCGCTCCACCGCGCATGTCCTCGCCGCCGCTTCCGCCGTCGTCAAGCGCAACGAGGCCCGCCATCCCAAGGAGCTGTGGACCGCGAACCCGCCGGGCGATCCCGTCCGCGTCGTCCTCGCCGGCGACGAGCGCGAGGAGGCGGGGGCGGTGGTCCGGCTCGTCCAGGCCCAGCGCACCGAAGGCATTCCGCTCGCCCGCCAGGCCGTCTTCTACCGCGTGAACGCCCAGTCCCGCGTCCTGGAGGAGGCGCTGCGCGGCCACGGCATCCCGTACGTGGTCATCGGCGGCTTCCGCTTCTTCGAGCGTGCGGAGGTCAAGGACCTCCTGGCCTACCTGCGGCTGCTGGTGAACCCCGCCGACGAGGCGAGTTTCCTGCGCGTGGTCAACGTCCCGCCGCGCGGCATCGGCAAGGTTTCCGTGGAGCGTCTGGCGGCCTACGCGCGCGAGGCGGGCAAGTCGCTCTCCGTCGCCGCCGCCGAGGCGGGAAACATCTCCGGCCTCCCCGCCGCCGGAGGAAGGGCCCTCACCACGCTCGCCGGCCAGCTCTCGACCTGGCGCGAGACCCTGATCGAGGGTCCCCTCGCCGTTGCCCGCCGCGTCTTCGAGGACTCCGGGCTGGAGCGGGCCCTGCGCGACGACCGCGCCCCGGAGGCCGAGAACCGCCTCCAGAACGTCCGCGAGCTCGTCGGCTCGATCGGCGACTGGGCCAAGGAGCACGAGGCCCCGACGCTCTCCGCCTATCTCGAGCACGTCACGCTCCAGACCGCGATCGACGAGCTGGACGAGAACGCGGCCGACCGCCTGGCGCTCATGACCGTGCACTCGGCCAAGGGCCTGGAGTTCGACGCCGTGTACGTCGTCGGCGTCGAGGACGGGCTCTTTCCGTACCGCCACCGCGACACCGAGGTCGACCGGCACGAGGAACGGGCGCGCCTGGAAGAGGAGCGCCGCCTGGCCTACGTGGCGATGACCCGTGCGCGCCGCTTCCTCTGGCTGTTCCACGCCCGCCGCCGCATGCTCTTCGGCGGCACCCAGACGCTGCCCCCCAGCCGCTTCCTTTCCGACCTCCCGCCCGACGCCGTCGAGGAGGCGATCCTCCCCGGCGCCAGGGAACAAGCCGCCTGGTCCCTCCCGTCCCCCGACCGTCGTTCCGCCTGGTCCCGCTCCCGACCGCCGGCCGTCGGCCGCCGGCCGCCGGCCGACACCTGGGACGACCAGCTCTCGCCCACGCTCGAGCAGGAGATCCGGCAGTCGGTCGTCGAGGAGGCCGGCACGTCGTTCCGTGTCGGCGACAAGGTGCGCCATGCCCGCTTCGGCCTCGGCAAGGTCGTGGACATCGAGTCCGGCGCCGAGGTCAAGCTCTCCGTCGAGTTTACCGGCTGGGGCAAGAAGAAGCTCATCGCGCGCTTCGTCGAGCGCGCCTGACGTCCCTCCCCCCTTTGCGTCCCTTGCCTCTTTGCGCCCTTCGCGCGGGAATCGCCCGCTGGGTTGACAAGCGCCCCGCTCGGTGGCAAACACGCCGCTGAATCGCGGTTCACGGTCCGCGGCCGGGAAGGACGCCATGCGCGAAGTCGATCGAGCCAGGAAGCGCGAGAGGATCCTCAAGGCGGCGATCCGCGTCTTCGCACGCCACGGCTTCTTCGTCAGTCGTGTCTCGCAGATCGCCGGCGCCGCCGGTGTCGCCGACGGCACGATCTACCTCTACTTCCACAACAAGGACGACATCCTCATCTCCATCTTCGAGGATCGCATCGACGCTCTCTGCGCCGTCATCCGCAAGGCCGTCTCCGAGCTCGACGATCCCGCGGAGAAGCTGCGTCGGGTCATCGAGCTGCAGCTCGGCATCGTCCGTCGCCACCGCGATCTGGCCGAGGTCCTGTCCATCAACCTGCGCCAGTCCACGCGTTTCCTGAAGCAGTTCGCGGCGCCGAAGTTCAACCGCTACCTCGACCTCATCGCGGAGATCGTCCGCGAGGGCCAGCAGAAGGGCATCTTCCGCGAGGACGTCTCCCCCCGCGTCTTCGCCTGCTCGCTCTTCGGCGCGCTCGACGGCCTGACCCTCACCTGGGTCATCGGCAAGGGGAAGCCGGAACGACTCCAACGTGCGGCCGACGCCGCCGCGACGATCCTGATCGAGGGTATTCGCAAGCGGCCCGCGGAGACCCCGCGCCGCCGCGCGAGGAAAGGAGGAAAGCCGTGAAGATCCTGGTTCCCTTGAAGCGGGTCGCCGACCCCGACAACGCCAACAAGGTGAAGATCGCCTCCGACGGCTCCAAGGTCACCTCGGAGGGGCTGGAGTGGAAGCTCAACCCGTTCGACGAGTACGCCGTCGAGGCCGCGTTGCGGATCACGGAGAACGCCGCGACCAACGCCCGGCTGGGCGAGGTCGTGGTCGTGTCCCTCGGTCCCGCCGAGGCCAAGCAGCAGGTCACGCAGGCCCTCGCCATGGGAGCCGATCGCGGCATGCTGGTGGAGGCCGCCGACGAGGCGCTCGACGCTTCCGTCGTGGTCGACGTGCTGGAGAAGGTCGTCGCCGAGGAGAAGCCGGATCTGATCCTCGCCGGCAAGCAGGTGGTCGACGGCGATTCCAACCAGGTCGCCCAGATGCTCGCCCAGCGTCTCGGCTGGCCCCAGGCCACCTTCGCCGCCAAGATCGAGACCGATGCGGGTCTGAAGACGGCCCTCGTCGTGCGCGAGGTCGACGGCGGCGTGTCGAAGCTCAAGCTCACCTTCCCCGCCGTCATCTCGGTCGACCTGCGCATCGTCGCGCCCGAGGGCGTGAAGAACGGCAACACGCCGGCGGAGAAGAAGTACAACGACGGTCCGCGCTACCCCTCGCTCAAGGGCATCATGCAGGCCAAGAAGAAGCCGTTGGCCCTGAAGAAGCCGGGCGACTTCGGCGTCACCCCGAACCCGCGGCTGGAGGTCCTGAAGTTCGAGCCCCCGCCGGCCCGCAAGGCCGGCGTGAAGGTGCCCGACGTCGAGACCCTGGTGGCCAAGCTCAAGAACGAGGCGCGCGTCATCTAGCGCGGGAGAGGAGAGCAACATGCCGAACGTCCTCGTCATCGCCGAACTCTTCGAAGGCAAGGTGCGCAAGGGCTCGCTGTCCGCGATCACGTTCGCCCGCGAGGCGGCCGCGATCGTCGGCGGTGGCTTCGATCTCCTGGTGCTCGGCCCCGGTGCCAAGGCCGCGGCGCCGTCGCTGGCCAAGTACGGCGCCGGCAAGGTCCTGGCCGGCGAGGCCGGCGAGTACGTCGCCGAGGCCTACGCGCCGCTGGTCGCGAAGAACGCGGCCGGCTACGCCGTCGTGTGCGCCACGGCCACCGCGATGGGCAAGGACCTGATGCCGCGGGTTGCCGAGCACCTCAAGGCCGGCATGGCCAGCGACGTCGTCAAGGTCGCCAACCAGGGCGGTCTGGTGCTGGTGCGTCCCATGTACGCCGGCAACGTCCTGGCCCACGTCAAGGTCAAGACCCCGGTCGCCGTCGTCACGGTGCGGCAGGCCGAGTTCGAGGCCGCGGCGGAGACGGGCGGCGCCTCGCCCGTCGCCGACGCCGCGGCGTCGCCCGCGGAAGCCGCGGCGGCCCGCGTCGCCGTCGCCGGTTTCGAGAAGGTGGTTTCGGCGCGGCCCGAGCTGACGGACGCCCGCGTCATCGTCTCGGGCGGACGGGGCCTCAAGAGCGGCGACAACTTCAAGATCATCGAACAGCTCGCCGACCTCCTGCACGGCGCCGTCGGCGCCACCCGTGCGGCGGTCGACGCCGGCTTCGTTCCGAACGACCTGCAGGTCGGCCAGACCGGGAAGATCGTCGCCCCGCAACTCTACATCGCCGTGGGCCTGTCCGGCGCGCTGCAGCACCTGGCGGGGATGAAGGGCTCCAAGGTCATCGTCGCGATCAACAAGGATCCGGAGGCGCCGATCTTCACCGTCGCCGACTACGGCCTTGTCGCGGACCTCTTCCAGGCCGTTCCCGCCCTCGTCACCGAGCTCAAGAAGGTCGTCGCGTAGGGCACGCTCTCCGGGCCCCGGGCGCATTCTTGCCGCCTTGGTGGCCGAGCGGCACCTGCAGCCCGCACCTCGCCACCTCTCCAGCCGGCCTCCCCACCTCTCCCTGTCCGGATTCGCGCTCGACGAGCAGACCGGACGACCCCGCCCGACGCGATTCGTCGGTTTCGGGCGCCGGCCTCGCCTAGATGTTCGAGGCGAACAGCGTGATGTCCATCACGCCCCGGAGGCCCACGAACGGCGCGACGTCCTCCGCTCCGCCGAAGAAGACGAGCGCGCCGCCGTAGAAGTCGAAGCCCCCGCCGAACGGGTAGATCCATTGCAGGCTCACTTCCGGCGCCGCGATCAGGAACGGCACGTCCTCTTCTTCCCACCCCGCGCCGATCGTGGTCCCGCCGCCGATCATGGCGCCCAATCCGAAGGTGAACCAGGGCAGCTCCTCCAGGATGTTCGTCCCGAAGTAGTACTTCACGTCCGCGGCCCCGCCCACGGCGATGACGGTGTCCGCGCCGGAGAACATCTCGAACAGCAGGTCCAGGCCGAGCTGCACCGTCGAGGCCGATTCGGCCGGGCCCATGACCCACAGGTGCTCCCACCCCATCGTCATGTCCAGGAGGCCGCCGTCCGCGATGAAGACGTAGCCGCCGCCGAACTTGAACGTGAAGTTGTCGATGTCCCCGTCCGCGACGACCCCCGAGTAGCCGGGATCGTAACTCGTCGGTGCGTACCCGGCCGGAGCGTACCCCCCGCCGCCGTCCGCCCCGCACTGGCTGATCTGGTACGAGCAGTTCCGCGAAGCGCAGGCGTCCGACGAGTCGTACGGGCAGTACGTGTCCAGGCACTGCAGGGCCGCGGCGAACAGGGCCTGCGAGGTCGCGTCGCCGTATCGCGCGCACTCGCGCGTGCACCGGTCGTCGTAGCACGCCGCGACGCAGTTCACGATGTCGTTGCAGGTCGCGGTCGCCCGTGCCGGGGCAGCGAGCGTCGCGATCGCCGCCAGCAGCGCCGCCGGCAGGACTCGCCCGGCCGCCTTCCTCGCCTTCATCGCTTGCCTCCTCGCCCCGCATCGTGCGGACGTCCTGCCGCCGCGGTCCCCGCGACCGCCACTGTGCCCGGATTCCGGCTGCGCGGTCAACGCTCGCTTCCGGCCTTCGGAGTGCGGCCCTTCCTGTATTCGAACCGCGGGCTGCTCGGCGGCGGGGCCGCCGCGTCCCTGCTCGGCGGCAGAGCCGCCGAGTCCCTTCGGGGCCGGGGCCAGCCCGCGGCTTTGGAGCCGCACCCGCCCTACCATCCCCGACGGCAACGGCGTACAATCCGGCCCAGGCGGTTCCAGGGAGGGTGTCATGCCCCCAGGACGATCTGCTCTGCCCGGCCTCGCCCTCGCGGCGCTCGGGTGCTGGGCCAGCCACCCCGGCTGGGCCGAGCCGGAGGCCGACGTCTCGCCGCCCGACGCCGAAACCGACACCGAGATCGGCGCCGAGGCCGCGGATGACGCGCCGGAGGGCGACGGCACGGGGTCGTGCATCCCTGCCGAGTCCGTCGAGGCCCGCGACCTGTTCGCATTCCCCGACCGCTATGACCGACGCGAGGTGTGGGTCCACGGGTCCGGCGCCGCGCTCGCCGACTACCCCTACGCCTTCGACTGTCCCTCGTACGACATCTGCCGCAACGACGCCTGCTGCAACGAGTGCACCTCGGAGTTCGGAGTGGACGGCCTGTTCGTCGTCTGGCCGGCCGGCGTCGAGCCGTCTTGCGCCGGCAACGATTGCCGCATGACCTGCCTCCCCTGGATCTCCGGTACGGAGATGTATGTCCACGGTCTCGTGACGGGGCTCGTCGGCGACTGGCCTAGTCCCACCTTGCACGCCGACCGCGAACCCTGTGTCCTGGGCCCGGGACCCCCGACCGGCACCTGGGACGTCCGCGTCCGCAGCCTGGACTACTCGCTCTGCCGCTCGCCGATCATCGCCTGGGGCCTCAGCGGTCTCTTCTACTTCTGGCTCGACGAGGGAACGCCCACCGCCGTCCTCTACCTCCACCCGATCGCGGAAACCGCGGCGCCTCTCACCGGCACCTTCGACGGCACCACGCTCGACGTCCATTCCACCCGCGACTGCGGCCACTGTCCGTGCGTCTTCGATCTCCTCGCGACCTTCGCGGGGAACTCCAGCGTCGTCGGCACGGCGTACATCGAGGACGGCTGCGAGTGCGCCGCCGCCCTCTCCTTCGAAGGCTACCGCGTCTGGGACGAGGTCTCGTTCCCCCCCGAGGGGTAGGGTCGCGGGCGCACGGTGTGGCGCCCCTACTTCAGGGCTTCGGTCTTCGCGGCGCCGAACGAGCGGTAGAACGAGATCGACGAAAAGGCCTCGGCCGAGATCGTCGGCGGCTCGCCGGCGAGCAGCGCGCCCACCAGCCGCCCGACGCCCGGCCCGAGCATGAATCCCTGGCCGCACATCCCGACGGCCAGGATCACGCCCTCGACCTCGCGCACCCGGTCCACGATGATCACCCCGTCCGGCGTCATCGGATAGAGGCCCCGCCACACGCGCCGCACCAGCAGGTGTCGCAGTCGCGGGATGAGCGACACCATCCGCCGCGCCAGGATCGGGAGGAACTCGCTCGTCGACTCCCGGTCTTCCCCCACGAACAGCGGCTTCGGCGTGTAGCAGAAGATGATCTGCCCCTCCGCGTTCTGCCCGAAGTAGAAGTTCGCCGTCTTCCCCTCCGGGCCCGGCCGGAGATCCACGACGAGCGGTCCCAGGAACTGCTCCACCGGCGCCGTGATCCCGCCCTCGTGCGCGTCCGGCACCACCGGAACGTCCAGCCCCAGCATCCGCCCCACCGGACGCGCGTGCGCCCCCGCCGCGAGCACCACGTGCCCGGTCGCGTACGTTCCCGTCGAGGTCCGCACCGCCGAGACGCGCCCGCCCGCCGTCTCGAACCCGACCACCGCCTCCCCGTAGCGGAACTCCACGCCGCGTCGCTTCGCCGCGCGCTCGCACGAATTGGCGAACAACAGCGGCGAGACCTGTCCGTCGCCCGGCGAGAACGTCCCCCCCCGCAAGCCCTCCCGCGCGATCCCCGGCACCAGCCGCGCGATCTCCTCCGGCCCCACCCAATCGATCTCCAGCCCCGCCGCCTTCTGCGCCGGCAGGATCCCTCGCAGCGTCCGCTCGATCGCGTCCGTGTACACCGGGAAGCAGTACCCGCCCATCTTCCAGCCGATGTCGTCGCCGTAGGCTTCCTTCCACGACGCGAACGTGCGCAGCGAGTCGCGGCACAGGAGGATCTTCGCCGGGTCCGAGTGCGTCGCGCGCACCCCTCCGATCGCCGCCTTGTGCTGTCCCTGGCCCGGCGCCGTGAGCTCCTCCAGGACCAGCACCCGCATTCCCCGCTCCGCCACCGCCAGGGCCGCCGGCAGACCGGCCGACCCTGCCCCGACGACCACGACGTCCCACGCCGCGCCCGTCACGACTTCCCCCCTTCCTTCCCCGTCGTCCCCTTCGTCCCCCTCTGCGTCTCCGCGCCTCTGCGCGAAACCTTCCCTTCCCCCTTTGCGTCCTTCGCCGGAGGCGCCCAGAGCTCGTCGAAGGGGGCGTCCCCTTGCGTCCTTTGCGCGAAATCCCCCTCCCCGGAAAGCCCTTCACCCGCCCTGAAGCCTTCCGGCTCCACGCTCGCCGCGAACACGCCCAGCGGAACCTCGAGGTCCAGAGGCCGGTACGTGCCGCGCGCGACGGTCTTCGGGTCCACTCCTTCCTGCCTGAACACCTGGAGGATCGGCTCGGTGCAGCGCTTGCCGTTGCATCCGCCCAGCGCGCAGCGGATCGACGCCTTGAGCTGGTTGAAGTCGCGCACGCCCTCCCGTATCGCCGCCACGACCTCGCCGCGGCGCACGCCTTCGCAGAGGCAGAGGATCGGGTCGTCGTCGGCGGCCGGCGGTCGGCCCTTCGACCCTTCGACTCGCTTCGCTCGCGCAGGGCTCAGGGCAAGCTGGTCGGCGGTGGGGAGCGGCTTCCCCTCGGCGGGCTTCTGCACGCGGAAGCCGGCGACGAGGAGCCGGTCGGCCCACGGGACTTCGACGCGCACCAGCCGGCGCCGGTCCTGGTCCGAGCGGTCTCGGATGCCGAGGATCCGGCCCCGGCCGATTGGTTCGCCGCGCGAGCCTGTCGTCACGATTCGACCGGAGGCCGGGAGCGCCGTGTCGTCGAACTCGAAGGGCAGCACGACGACGGCGGTCCGCCGTTTCGGGTCGTGATCGCGTTCCAGCAGGGTGATGGCCAGGCCGGGACAGATCGTCGCGCAGCGCCCGCAGCCCAGGCAATCGCCTTCGAAGCGCGGGCGCGAGGTGATCGAGCCGTCGGGGATGGTGATCGACCCCAGCGGGCAGACCTGGGTGCAGGGGTTGCAGGGGATCGCCTGCCAGCACCGGATGATCGGCTGCACCGGGCGATCGAGCTCGAGGATCTCGTCGGGCGCGTCCGGTCCGGGTTTGGAGCGCAGCACCGCGGCGGTCCGGCTCCAGCGCTGCGGCACGCCGACCTTCCTGCCCAGGTCGCGGGCGATCGTGCGTCCCGCGATCCGCCCCGAGAAGATCGCCGCGCTCGCCTCCGCGATCTCCTCCGCGTCGCCGGCCCCGTAGGCCCGCATCCCGTAGGAACGCGCCTTCGCCAGCAGCTCGTTGACCGGGGCCAGTCCGACGGCGACGAGCAGGGTATCGACGGCGAACTCCCGCGCGGTCCCTTCCACCGGGCGGAAGCGCTCGTCGCAGCGCGCCACCACGACGCGCCGCACGCCCTGGCGACCTTCGGCCCGCAGCACCGTGTGCGAGGTCCAGACCGGCACGCCCAGGCGCCGGATCTTGTCCTCGTGCACGCGGTAGCCGCCGCAGCGCGGCAGCGCTTCCACCAGGCCCACGACCTCGATTCCCGCCTGCAGCGCGTGGTACGCGCCGATCAGCCCGACGTTGCCGCCGCCCACGATGAACAGCCGCTTCGCCGGCCGCACCAGGTCGCGGTTGACCAGCGTCTGGAACGCCCCCGCTCCGTAGACGCCGGGGAGATCGCAGCCCGGGAACGTGAGGACCTTTTCCCGTGCTCCCGCGGCGACCAGCAGCACCTCGGGCCGCAGGCGCAGGAAGCGTCCCTTGTGCACGACGCCGACGACCTTGTCGGAGAAGACGCCCACGGCCGGGGTGTCGAGCCACACGCGGACGGAGGGGAGGGCGGCGAGCTGGTTTGCCAGGAGGGTTCCGATATCGATGCCCCGGGTCCCCGCGTAGCAGTCGGCGATCGACCCGAAGAACGTGTGGGTCTGCAGCGACAGCTTCCCGCCCGGCACCGGCTTGTCGTCGATCAGCACGACGTCGAGCCCGGCGCGGCCCAGCTCGATGGCCGCCGAGATCCCTGCCGGGCCTCCGCCGACCACCAGCACCTGCACGGCACGCTCCGCCGACCGCGTCTCCGCGAACCCCCCGAGCGAGTCGTGCGCGCCCAGGCGCGGGCGCCCGTACACCGGCTCGACCAGCATTCCGTCCTCGACGGGCGTCATGCACGCCTTGACCGGTCGTCCGTCGGCCACGACCAGGCACTGGGAGCACTGGCCGTTGACGCAGAAGATCCCCTGCGGCCGCCCGTCGCGGTGGTGCCGTCCGAAGATGCGGATCCCCGCGGCGTGCAGCGCCGACGAGATCATCTCGCCCCGCCGCGCCGACAGCTCGCGCCGGCCGAACCGGAAGTCCACCGTGGGTCCGTCCGAGGGGATCGGCAGGATCGGATGCCGGGTGAGCCGGCCCGTGGAGCGGTCCGGCGCGCGGCCGGTTCGGGTGCCGGTCGGGGGTCGGTGGGCGCTCATCGTCCGTCCTCGGCCGGCTCGGCGAGTCCGCGCACGCGGAGCGCCCGCGGGCGCCAGGAGCCCGGTCGGGCCAGCAGCCGCAGGGCCAGCGCGCACCGCGGACAGGTCGCGACGACGGTATCGACCCGCTTCCGCGCCGCCTGTGCCAGGACGGCGTCCACCGCCTGGCGCTGCGCCGCGCCACCCAGCCATCCGCCGGGGGGGTGCAGCGGTTTCCCTCCGAGGGCCTTCGACTGCGGCAGCAGCCGCCGGGCCGCCTCCTCGCCCTCGGCGGTGCAGTCGATCAGCCGGCCCGGTGGTGCGGGCGCGCAGCGGGCCCCGGCCTTCGCCAGCGCGCGGGCGAGCGTGGTCACTTCGACGTCGAGCCGCACGCCGGCCGCCTCGTAGTCGTGTCCCAGCACCCGCGCGCAGGCCGCGCACCGCGCGATGATCCGGCGCGTCCCGGCCGCCCGCAGGCGTTCGGCGTTGCGCGCGGCCACGGCGGCGAACTCCTCGGCTCGTCCGGCCGCCAGGAGCGGGGCCCCGCAGCACCGCTCGTCCGCCAGCACGCGGGCCCGCACGCCGGCGTTCGCCAGCTCGCGCAGTCCGTCGCCGGAGCGCGTTCCCCCGAGCGCCTCCTCGAGCAGCAGCTCCGCGAACGGCGTACACCCTTCCCAGAGCACCGTTTCCGCGGATGTCCCTCGTGGCGCCGCCTGGGGGCGTCCGTCCTCGCGCCGCGGCGTCAGCCCCTCTTCCATGCTCAGCGCGGCGATCGCGGCCATCCAGCGGTCCAGGCCCGCGACGTCGCCCGGCGCCCAGTCCGCCAGGACCCCGGTCGGTCCCAGCCGCGCCGTCGCGGTCCGGAATCCGGCAAGCTCGCCCGCCGACGGCAGCACGGCGATCCGCTCCGCGGCCAGGCCGAGCCGGCCGAGGATGCGGCGTGCGGTCGCGACCGCGCGCTCCGCGCGTGCGGCCCCGTGGTCGAAGCGGCACCCGTGTTCGGCCTCGCCGCAGGGTGCCACGGCGACGCCCGCCGCGCCTGCGGCGAACGCCTCGATCAACGCTCCGGGCGCCACGCGGCCGGCGCACGGCAGGGCCACGGCGTGCGGCAGGGCCCCGGCCGTGCGGTGGCAGGCGAAGACGGCGACGGCGGGCTCGGTCACGGCGTTCCTCCGCCGGCCGCGGCGAGCCGCTGCCGGAACGAGCCGATCGCCGGGTGCTCGGGCCCGAACCGCGCGCGCATCGCTGCTTCCACGTCGCAGCGCCGGCAGTCGTAGGACAGCGCGCACAGGGCGCCCGGCACCACGCCCAGCCGCGCGTAGCGGCAGAGGCGGTCCTCGCCCGGCAGCCTCCGGAACTCCGCGCTCGCCGTCGCCTGGTGCCGCAGGATTCCGGTCGGGCAGATCCAGTCGCACGCGCCGCAGCCGACGCACGCGGCGCTCGGCCGGCCGAACGGCGTGCCGACCTCGCGATCCTTTCCGCGTGCGGCGAATCCGAGCGCGTGCGCTCCCACGGCCTCCGCGCACACCCGCACGCACAGTCCGCACAGGATGCAGCCGTCCGGCGGCTCCGGCGGCTCCAGCGGCTCGGCGCCCAGCTCCTCCGCCAGCGTTCGCAGCGCCGGCGCCTCCGGCGCCCGCGCCAGGTGGAGCCGCACGATCTGCCGGCGCAGGGCGAGCACCGTCGCCGTCGCGGTGCGGACTTCGAGACCCTCGCGTGCCGGGAAGTCGCAGGCCGTGACGACGCGGGTGCGCGGCGACCGGCCCGGCGCCGCCGCCGCGACCACCTCGACGACGCACAGGCGGCACGCCCCGTAGGGCCGCAGGAGCTCGTGGTCGCACAGCGCCGGCACGGCGATGCCCGCGCGTCGCGCCGCGCGGAGGAGCGGCTCGCCCGGCCGGGCGTCGACGGAGCGTCCATCGATGCGCAGCGGGATCATGTCCAGTCCTCCAGGGCCGGGGGCTCGTCCGGACCCAGCCGCCAGCCCGGCTGCGCGATGGCCTCCGCGGGGCACGCGCCGGCGCACAGTCCGCACGCGCGGCACGTTCCGGCGTGGATGACGGCGGCGGGCCGTTTACCCAGCCGCAGCCGCGGGATGGACCAGGGGCAGACTTCGGCGCAGACTCCGCACGCGATGCAGGCGCGGGCATCGACGACGGCCGCCGTGATCGTCGTGCCGTCCGCCGCGGAGCGTTCGACCCGCACGGCGTCCGTCGCGCGGCCGCCGGGCGGGGCCGCGTGGACGAACTCGCAGGTCGGGGTGCAGCGGCGGCATTCCTCGCACGGTCCGCACATCCGGCAGCGGCGCGCTTCCGCGGCCGCCTGGGGTTCGGTCATCCCCGGGTCGGGGTCGTCCAGGCGTGCTGCGATGCCGGTGGTGGCCGCGGGGTCCCACCGGTCCGCGCCGCGCGCCGCCATGGCCACGCCGGATTCCCGGACCGCGCGCAGCACCGGCCCGCTCGGCGCGCGCGGCTCCCCGCCCCGCGCGAGGCGCACGACGCTGCGCGCCGCCCGGCGTCCCGCCGCCATCGCCTCGATCACTCCCCGCGGTCCGGCCGAGCATTCCCCCGCGGCGAAGATCCGCGGCAGCGAGGTCTGGAGCGTCACCGGATCCACCGTCACCGCTCCGGTCACGCCGCGGCGCAGCGCCGTGCTTCCCAGGTCCACCGTCCGCGGTCCCGCCGCCACCACCGCGTCCACCCGGAGTCCCGCACCCTCCAGCGCCGGGCCCGCCGGGTGTACCCGGGCGCGGGCGTGGGCGACCGGATCCGGCCCCGGACCGAGGTCCGCGGCTCGGCTGCGATCCGAGAGCTCGAGGACCCATCCTTCGCCCGCGCGCGCGGCATGCAGGACCGTCGCGCCGCACAGCAGCCGAACGCCGTCGCGTTCGGCGGCGGCCCGATCCTCCTCGTCGAGCGGCAGCAGTTCGGGCGGGGTCGGCACCACGAGGGTCACGGCGGTTGCGCCGCTGCGGGCGGCCACCCGCGCCGCCGCCAGCCCCGCGACGGCGCCTCCCGGCATCGCGACGACGGCCGTCGCGCCTTGGAAGCGGCGTGGGTTTCCGCGGGCCGCCTGCTCGAGGACCTTCGCAGCGTCGAGGCAATCGCCGGCCGGCAGTCCGGGGATTTCCGGTCGCGGTCCGGGGGCGGAGCCGACGGCGAGGATGGCGGCTGTGCATCCGTCGCGCAGCAGCTCCTCCGGCGCCGCGAGGTCGACGCGGGTTCCCGTGCGCAGCTCGACGCCCAGCGCGAGGATCGCGTCGATGTCCGCCGCCAGGCCCGCGCGCGGCATGCGGAACGCGGGCACGCCCGACGCGAGCAGTCCGCCGGGCTCGGGACCCGCTTCGAGCAACGTGACGCGGAAGCCCGCCCGGGCGAGGTCGTGCGCGGCCGTCAATCCCGCCGGTCCGGCGCCGACGACGACGACGCGTTCCCGGCCGCGCCAACGGGCGACCGCGCGCGGCGACGCCGGCGCGCGTTCCAGCTCGACGTCCGCGGCGAAGCGCTTCAGCGCGCGGATCGACACCGCGCCGCCCGGCCCCTCGGCTCGCAGGCATTCCCGCTCGCACGGCGCCGAGCACAACCGGCTGCAGGCGTGCGGCAGCGGGTTCCGCTCGCGGATCACCGCCGCCGCCTCGAGCGGCCGGCCAGCGGCCAGGAGGCCGACGTACGCCTTCACGTTGATGCCGACGGGACATGCGCGATGGCACGGGGAGTCGTCCAGGAGCGCCGCCCTGGAAACGGCCGGGGGAACGGCGTTCGACGCGTCCCCCGTCCCGTATTTGACCATCGCGCGGCGCGCTCCGGCGCGCGGAGGAGAAACCGACGGCTCCCGCGCGCCGTTTCGTGTACTACTTGCCGTCCCTGCGGGTGTCAAGGAAGGCCGAGCGCCCGTGTCGGGGCGCGGGCGTCAGGGCCGGCCGAGCTGCCGGCGGACGGCCTCGGCGGCCGGGCCGTTGGGGAACTCCGCGAGGTATTTCTCGAGGCAGCGGCGCTGCATCGCGCCGTCGCCCTGCGCGCCGAGGAGCTGGCACAGGTTGTAGAGCACGTCCGGGCGAGCGGCCCCGTGGGGGAACCGTTCGAGGTACCGTTCGTACGCGTCCCGCGTCCGGGACGGATCCCGCAGGGTCCCCGAGTAGATGTTCGCCAGCTCGAGCAGCACGCGTTCCTCGCGGCCTCGCGACGGCGCGGTCACGACCAGCTCCTCCAGCTCGGCCGCCGCCCGCGCCGGATCCGTCGCCAGCAGCGCCTCGGCCATGCAGTAGCGGTCGTCCCACGACGCCGGGGGCGGGATGGGCAGCGTGGGCGATTCCGCATCCCGGTCCTGCGCCGCGCCTCCGGGCTCCGTATCCGGGCGCGCCGACGCGGCGGCCGGCGTTTCGCGGGCCGCCGTCGCCGGCGTCGCCGCCGGCGGTGTCGCGACGGCCGTGCCGGGGGGGCGTGGAATCATCGTCGCGGCCTCCGGGGCTCGAGGCGTCGGCGTTTCCGGAGGCGACGCTGCCGCTCCCGGATCGCCGGCGCCTCCCGGAACCGGAGCGCCGGGCGGCGCGCCCGGGACGACGACGCCCTGCGGTGTCGTCGCGCCGGTCGGGGCGCCCGCGACGCCGTCGCTCGACGTCGTCCCGGCCGCCGCGCTCGCGAGGCTTCCGCGTTCCGAGGGGACGCCCGGGGCGACCCCGTCGGACGACGCCGCGGGTGCCGGGCCGGCGGTCGAGGTCACGACCGCGTCGAGCGCGGGCGGGCCCGACTCGCGGGCCACCCGTTCGGGGAACAGCGACGTCATCCGCTCGCGCCAGGCGCCCTGGAGCGGCGCGACGGCGACCGACTCGGGCGCGAGCTGCTGGCCGGCGAGCAGCTCGACCGCGGCTCCCCGCCGCGGCTGGACGCGCACGTGGCCGTTGAGCACCCCGACCGTCGTGGCGCCTGCGCCGCCGGTCGTCGCCACGCTCACCGCGAACACGGTTCCCACGACGACGACGGTACGATCCGGCGTCCGTACCTCCATGCGTCCGCTGCCGGGCTCGACGGAGAACCACACGGTCCCCGCGTCCACGGCGAAGACCCGCGCGCCCAGCTCGCGCACCCGCGCGTCCCGCTCGGCGACGTACGTCACGGTTCCCCCGGCGGGCGTCCGGCCGGCCGTCGATGCCGCGGGGCCGGGGCCGGAGGCCGTCCATCCGGCCGTCGAGCCGTCCGACGCCCCCGCGTCGGACCACCGCCACCAGCCCAGACCCGCGAGACCCGCGAGGACGGCGGTCGCCGCGACGGCGCCCAGGGCAGTGTCGAGCCGGCGGCGGCGGCGCCGCCGCTCCATGTCGGCGAAGCCGCCCCGCGGCAGCGGGCCGTCGTCGGCGTCCCGCCGTACGCGTTCCAGCGCCCGTTCCAGCCGATCCCCCTCGTCCCGCTCGCTCATGACCCTTCCTCTTCGGGGCGGGCGCGACGCGTGCCCGTCCGGTCTCACGACTCCCGGCTCGCGGCCTTCGCCTCCCGGCCTTCGACGTGCGCCTGCCCGCCTGCGGCGTCTTCGCCCTGGGCAGCGCGCAACGCCTGCTGCAGGCGCGCGCGAGCCCGGGTCGCCCGCACGCGCAGGACCTCGGCCCGCACGCCCGCGACCTTCGCGGCCTGGTCGCCCGGCAGGCGCTCGAGCGCGAGGAGCACGAACGCCTCGCGCAGTTTCGGCGACAGCAGGGCCAGCGCCTGCTGGACGACGCGCGCGTCGTCCGCGGCGTCCGTCGCGCCGTCGGCGGTCGAGGCCGTGGCGTCCGTCCCGCCGGCCAGCCAGGTGAACGCGCGCAGGAAAGCCCGTCGTCGTGCCTTGGCCCGCCACTGGTGCCGCGCGATGTTGAGTGCGATCCGGTGCAGCCAGGTGGCGAACGACGCCTCGCCGCGGAAGCGCCACAGCGAGGTGAAGGCCGCGGCGAAGGTCTCCTGCACGAGGTCTTCCGCCTCGGTCGCGTCCCGCACCAGGAACCGTGCCCGTCGCAGGAGGTCGCCCAGGTGCGTGCGGTACAGCGACTCGCGCGCCCGGACGTCCCCCCCCCGGGCCAGGGCGATCTGGGTGGCCTCATCGACCCCGAGCACGCCGTATGCGCGAATCGCCATCTCCACGGATTGTACCGTGCCCGCGGGCACGGCACCATTTCAACCGACGCCGACCCGGCCTGCAATGTCGGTCTTTCAGGAATGAACCTTGATTCACCGGACGCGCGTCGCGCGCGCCCGGCGCGCGCCGGCGCGTCCGGTGCGGACTCTCGCCGAAGGTCCAGGCATTTCGAAGCGCTGGACCGCGTGCCGCGCGTGCGGTGCGCCGCCCGTGCCGTTCCCAAAAGGTTGGCACGCCGTGCGCATCATGCGCTGGCGTAACAGTTCGGAAGGCCCGCACCGAGGTCGTTTCCCCCCCAGCCCGGTGCGAGTCTCCCGCAGATGGTCCGGGCGGCGGCAAGGTTCCCCCCACTTTCCGTCGCCCGGCCTTTTTTTTTTGTAACGACCCGCCAAGATGCCAGGACGGGCTCCCCGGGGCTGAAGCCCCGGGCTGCATCACGAAGCCCGCTTCGCGGGCTGGCTGGAAGGACACGCTTCCTGCAACATTGACATCCTGCGCGGGAAAACCGACAGTCGTTCCGGATGATGCAGGACGATGGGCGGTGGCGCGAGGCGGCCGGAAGCCGGCGGGTGTTCCCGAGCGCGCTCGCCATCGTCGTCGCGCTCGCCGGCGGCGCGCCTGCGTCCGGGGAGTCGTTGCCGCTTCCGGTCCTGGAAGTCGTCTCCACGGTTCCCGGTTGCGACGCGGCCGCGCTGGTCCGCATGCTCGAGCCTCGCCTGACGGGTTTCACGGTCGTCTCCGCCGTGGTTCCGGAGGTTGCGCCGGGCGCCTACCGTCTCGAGCTTGGCCCCTCGCCCGACGGCGCCGGCCTTCGCCTGCTGCTCCGCAACGCCGGCGACATCAGCCTGGTGCGCGACCTTGCCGGCGGCGACGCGGGCGGCGAGCCGCTGCTTTTCGCCGCCGTCCTCGCGGGCCACATGCTCCAGGAGCTGGTCTACCTCGAGAACCCCGGGCCCGTGGTTGCGCCGCCGATCGTGCCGCGCCGCCGCCCCGTCACGCCCGAGCTTCCCCCGCCGCCTCCTCCCCCGCCTCCCCCTCCTCCCTTCGAGCTGGGCCTGTTCGGCGGCATCCAGGGCAACGACCTGGGCGGCTCGCCGGAGGGTGCGACGACCGCGTGGACGACGTTCGTCCGGGGCGCATGGTCCGTCCTGCCCTGGCTCGGCATCGCGCTGGAGGGCGGCTGGATCGGTGTGCCGAGCAACCGGGTCGACGAGCTGCTCCACGTGTTCCCCTTCCGGGTGGGTGTCGACTTCGGACTCTCCCTTTCGATCCTGCACGCCTCCGTCGGCGCGCGTCTGAGCGTGGACGTCTGGACGGTGGACCTTGGGGAGCGCCGTACGGACACGCGGGTCGGCGGCGGCCTGTTCAGCACGGTCACCATCTTCCCCTGGGAGCGGTTCGGCTTCGGGGTGATGATTGCGATGGAGCTGTTCGGCACGGCGCTCGAGGTCGCGATGCCGGGGACCGACAAGAACGCGTTTGCGTTGTCCTGGATGCGCTTCCTGGTCGGCGTGGGCCTCGAGGTGCGGATCTAGCTCGATCGGGTCAGAGGGGTCCGGGGTTCGGGGCCGCGGGCCGGCGGGGCGAGTCCAGCAGGAACTCCGCGCTCGGGCGCCACACGGCATCGGGTGCCGCGGGGCCTCCGAGGATCCCGACGTGGCCGCCGGGGGCCATGCGCACGGAGACCCGGCCCGGCGGCAGGTGGTCGCGGAGGGCCACCACCGACGCCACGGGAGCGATCGCGTCGGTGTCCCCGGCGAACGCGAGCACGGGACAGCCCACCGTTCCCAGGTCGATGCGGCGCTCGCCGAACGTCAGCCACGACGAGTGCACCTGGTTGCGCCGCATGACGTCGCGCAGGAGCTGCTTGAACGCCTCGCCCGGATACGGCACCAGGCCCGACAGCCAGCGGGAGATCGAGCCGTACGACCGCAGGTAGGCCTCGTCGGCCTCGCGCGAAGGCAGCTCGAACAGCCGCGCCACCGCCCGCCGTCCGGACAGGAGCTGGAATCCCGCGGTGGCCATCCACCCCGGGATCACGCCCATCGCATCGATCAAGGGGTCGACGCGGCCCGCGGCCGCGGCGCCCAGCAGACCCACCAGACCCATCTTCGAGAAATCGATCGGCGTGGCGATGGTCACGATCCGCTCGACGTTCGCGTCCCCGTGCGCCGCCGTGTGCAGCAGGCAGAACAGGCCGCCCAGGCAGTAGCCCACGAGCGACAGCCGTTCCGTGCCCGCGTGTCGCCGCACCGCCTCCACGGCGGCCGGCATCACCCCGAGCACGTAGTCGTCGAGTCGCAGTCCCTGGTCGTCGCGGTCCGGCACGCCGAGGTCCAGCACGTAGGTGGGCAGCCCCGCACCCGCGAGCGTCCGCACGAACGAGTGGTCCGGCTGCAGGTCGAACACCATCGGCCGCACCATCAGCGGCGGCACGAGCAGCACGGGCGTCGCGCCTGGCGCGGCTCCAACCTCCGAGCCGCGCGCACCCGGGCGGGTTGCCGCCGGGAGTCCAGGCGCAGGCTCAGGTCCGCGGTTCGGACCGGAAGCCGGACGCTGCTCTCCTCCCTCTGTTCCCGCCACCACGCGGACGACCCATTTCCCGTCGCGGTGCACTTCTTCCTTGGGTGTCGCGTCGATGCCCGCTTCCGCGAGCGCGCGCGCCCGATTCCGCAATCCCCATGCTTCGCGCCACGACATCGCGCCGTGAACCTCGCTCAGATCGGGACGTGGACGCGCTGCACCAGCGCGGCCAGGTCCTCACGCTGTTCCGGCGCCCGCAGGTACGGGATCTCGAACAGCACGGGCACGTCGGTCAGCCGTTCCAGGAGCGCGCGGTTGCTCTGGCGGCTTTCGTCCTCGCCGGCGGTGGTCCGGCACAGGACGAACCCGCAGACGCGGCATGCCGCGGCACGCGCCGCTTCCAGGGTGAGGAGCGCGTGGTTGACGCATCCGAGGCGGTCGGCGACCACCACCAGGAGCGGCAGATCGAACTCGGCCGCCAGGCTGCGCAGGGTCAGGCCCGGTGCGAGCGGAGCGAGGAGGCCTCCCGCGCCCTCGACGACGGTCGCGTCGCCGGCGCCCACGGCGTCGCGCACGCAGGCGCGCACCACCTGCGGATCGATCGTCACGCCCTCGGCCTCGGCCGCCACGGTCGGCGCCACGGCGGCCCGGAAGCGGTACGGCGAGATGCTCGACAGGGGCCGGCGGTCGTCCGCGACGCGTGCCAGCCGTTCGGCGTCGGCCGCGCCCTCCAGGTGTTCGCTGAGCCCGCTTTCCACCGGTTTGGCGACGGCGACCCGCAGCCCGGCCTTGCGGAAGGCGAGGGCGACGAGGGTCGCGGCGAGGGTCTTGCCGACGCCGGTGTCGGTTCCGGCGACGGCGAGGCGTCGCGGCAGGACGATCGGCCCGTGTTCGGCCGGGGTCCGCAGGGGTGCCCGCGCCCGCGCTCCCGCCGGGCTGGCTCGTCCTCCCTTGCGTTCCGCGGGCGGCGGTTCCGAGACGGGGCGGGGAGGCTCCACGGACGACCGCAGTCCCGCGCCGCGCGGCGCGCGTGCTTCGCCGCCGCGCGCCGACGGCCGCAATTCCTCGGCCACGTCGGCGACGGCCCGGCGCACGGCCTCCACCAGCGCGTCCAGGGTGGGGATGTCGATGGCCGGCGGCGGATTCAGGATCAGCACGTCGCCGATGGGCCGTACGATGGCCCCGTGCCGTCGTGCGGCCATGGCGACGCGGTGTCCCACCCGCAGTGCCGGGTCGAAGGGCTCGCAGCCGTCGCGGTCCGCCACGAGCTCGATCCCCGTCATCACCCCGCGTCGCCGGACGTCGCCGACCAGGGGGTGGTCGTGCAGGGGTGCGAGGAAGCGATCGAAGGCCGGTCCCAGCGCCTCCACGTGCCGCGGCAGGTCTCGCGAGCGCACGAGGTCGAGGGTGGCGCCGGCGGCGGCGGCGGCCAGCGGGGTGCCGGTGTAGGTGTGGCCGTGGAAGAAGGTGCGGCCCAGGTGCCGCGGTCCCAGGAACCCGCGGTAGATCTCGTCGGTCGTCACGGTCGTGGCCAGCGGCAGGTATCCGCCCGTGAGTCCCTTGGCCAGGCACACGAAGTCCGGCACGACGTCCTCGTGCTTGCAGGCGAGGAACGGTCCGGTGCGGCACACTCCGGTCGCGACTTCGTCCACGATGAGCAGCACGCCGTGCCGGCGGCACGCCGCGGCCACGTCCCCCAGGAATCCCTGGGGTGCGGTCGCCATGCCGGCGGCGCCCTGGACGAGCGGCTCGATCACGCACCCGGCGATCTCGTGCCCGTGGCGCTCCAGGAGCTGCTCGAACTCGCGAGCGCAGCGCATCCCGCAGCGGCACGGGTCCCCGGCCTCGCCCAGCGGGCACCGGAAGCAGTGGGGATACGCGGCGCGGTGGACGCCGAACAGGAGCGGGCGGTAGGCGCCGTGGAACAGGTCGATGCCCCCGAGCGACACGGAGCCCAGCGTGTCGCCGTGGTAGGCGTCGGTGAAGGCCACGAACTTCGTCCGCCGCTCGCGTCCGTTCTGCCGGCAGAACTGGTACGCCATCTTCACCGCGACTTCGACCGAGGTCGAGCCGTTGTCGGAGTAGAAGACGCGGCGCAGGGGTGCGGGCAGGAAGCTCGCCAGCTTCGCCGCCAGCTCGATCGAGGGCTCGTTCCCCAGTCCGAGGAGGGTCGAATGGGCGACGCGATCGAGCTGTTCGCGCACGGCGGCGTCGAGCTCCGGGACGCGATGTCCGAAGACGCCGACCCACAGGGACGAGACGCCGTCGATGTACCGCCGGCCGTCGCTGTCGACGAGGGACATCCCTTCCGCCGCGCGGATGACGAGCTGGGGTTCGGCCTCCCATTCCTGCTGCGGCGTGAACGGATGCCAGACGTGCCGCCGGTCGAGCTCCAGGAGCTGCTCCGTGGTCCTCATGCGCCCCTCCTCCCCGGAACGCAGCGAATCACCGCCGCCGCGATGGTCTCGACGTCCTCCGCCGTGTGCGCCGCCGAGACCGACAGGCGGAGTCGCGCCGTTCCTTCCGGCACGGTCGGCGGGCGCAGGGCCGCGACCAGGACCCCGGCCTCGAGCAGCCGCGCGGCCGCGGCCAGGGTGTCGCGGTTGTCTCCCAGCACCACGGGGACGATGGGGCTCCAGGCCTCCCCGGGGATCCGGAAGCCCGCGGCGGCAAGGCGGGCGCGCAGGGCGCGCGCGTTGGCCTGCAGCCGCTGCACGAGCGCCGGGTCGCGTCGCAATCGCCGCACGGCGGCCAGGCATCCCCCCAGCACGGCGGGCGGGAGCGCCGTCGAGTACACGGTCGTGCGCAGGCGTGTCACCAGGAGCGCGCGCAGCTCGGGCGAGCACGCGACGAAGGCGCCGTAGCCGCCCAAAGCCTTGCCCAGGGTGCCGACGACGGCATCGGCGCCGCCCGGCCGGCCCGCTTCCTCCAGCCCGCCGCGGCCCGTGGCTCCGGCCACGCCGAGGCCGTGCGCCTCGTCGACGACGAACAGCGCCCCGTGCGCGGCGCAGGAGCGGCCCAGCTCCGCCAGCGGCGCCAAGTCGCCGTCCACGGAGAACAGCGACTCCGTCACCAGCAGGGCGCGGCCGCCTTCGCGGGCCGTCTCCTCGAGCAGCCGGTCCGCTTCCGCCGCGTCCCCGTGCCGGTAGCGCCGCACGGCTCGCGCCCCCGCGGCGCGGCACCCGTCGACGATCGAGGCGTGGTTCCGCTCGTCGGAGAGGATGGTGGCGTCGCGTCCCAGCACGCGCAGCAGTCCGACGTTGGCGAGGTAGCCCGAGCCCGCGGCGAGCGCGCACGGCAGCCCGACCAGCTCGGCGCACTCGTGTTCCAGCGCGTGGTGCAGCGGGTGGTCGCCCGCGACGAGCCGCGAGGCCTGCGACGAGGCTCCCGAGGTTTCCAGGGCGGTGCGGGCCGCCGCGAGCACTTCCGGGTCGTGTGCCAGGCCCAGGTACCCGTTGCCCGCCGCCGACAGGACGAGCTTCCCGCCCGTCACGACGGTCCGGCCGTCCGCGGACGCCATCGGTCGCAGGCGGCGGGTCAACCCCGCGGCGTCGAGCGCCCGCAGCTCCCCCACCATCCAGTCGTCCCACCGCTCGGCCTTCACGCTCGCACCCGACCCTCCGTCCCCCCGTCCCCCCTTCGCTTCGTTCGCCGCCCGGGCGCCGTCCGGCCGGCGGCGGAGGGACGCATGCTACTCCGGTCGTCTTGCACGTCAACGCCGCTCCCCCTATCATGTCGGGGCGAAGAGGAGGCACGTCGCGATGAAGACCAGCACGATCGTTCTCCTGTCCCTGGCGGTCGTCGCCGGGTGCAACGGCGGAGACAGCGGCAACGGCGACGGCGGCCCCGACGCCGACGTTCCCGCGGAGCTCGGCGAGACGGCGGACGACGGCGGCGACGTCGTGTCGGGGTGCCCCGCCGGCACCGACCCCGACAACGACGGGATTGCGACGGCCGACGAGGGCGGGGAGGTGGTCGATCGCGACGGTGACACCGTCCCGAACGCCCGGGACGACGACTCCGACGCCGACACCGTCCCGGACGCCGAGGAGGCGGGCCGCTCCGACTGCGGCACGCCGCGCGACGCGGACGGCGACACCACGGCGGACTTTTTGGACGACGATTCCGACGGCAACGGCATCGCCGACGCGGCGGAGCCCGCCGGCGACTTCGACGGCGATACGACCCAGGACCGCTCCGACGGCGACGACGACGGCGACACCATCCTCGACCCCGTCGAGCTCGGGGGCGACCCGACGCGTCCCCGCGACAGCGACGGCGACCTCCTGCCCGACTACCGCGACCGCGACAGCGACGGCGACACGATCAACGACCAGGTCGAGGGCGGGGACGACACGGACGCCGACACGGTGCCCGACTATCTCGACGACGACACGGACGGCGACGGCATCGGCGATGCGACCGAGGGGCTGACGGACACGGACGACGACGGCCGTGCGGACTTCATCGACCTGGACAGCGACAACGACGGCCTGACGGACGCCGAGGAGTACGGCGTGCGCCACACCGACCCGCTGGACGACGACAGCGACGGCGACGGCATCGACGATTTGTCGGAGGTGGCGCTGGGCACCGACCCGATGGATCCCGGGAGCGTTCCGCCGCCCGACACGTTCTATTTCGTGCTGCCGTTCGAGGACGAGGGCGGGCCGAAGACGCAGGATTTCGAGTTCCAGACGACGTTGATCATGGCGGACGTGTTCTTCCTGATCGACACGACCGGCTCGATGGGCGAGGAGATCAACAACCTGCTCCTGGGCCTGACGGACGTGGTGATTCCCGGCATCCTGGGGAGCATTCCGGACGTCGCGCTGGGTCTGGCGCGATTCGAGGACTTCCCGATGTCGCCGTACGGGGAGGCGACGAACCGGGTGTACGAGCTGGAGCAGCAGATGACGACGGCGCACGAGCGTGTCTACGACGCGATCGCGGGTCTGCGGGTGTGGCGGGGCGGCGATCTGCCCGAGTCGGACGTGCCGGCGTTGTGGGCCGCGGCGACGGGGGAGGCGCTGGGCTGGTATTCCGCGCCGTTCATTGCCGACCCGACGACGCCGGGCGGGGGCATCATCGGGGGTGCCGGGTTCCGTGCCGATTCGCAGCCGATTTTCGTGCTCGTCACCGACGCGGCGTTCCACAACGACCTGGGGGGCAACGATCCCTACGACCCTGGCATCCTGGGCGCCGAGACGCCCAACGTGACGTACGTCCAGGCGTTGGGCGCCCTGCTCAGCATTTCCGCCCGCGTGATCGGGGTGGCCAGCGTGGACGGTCGCTCCGACCTGGAGAACATCGCCTTCGACACCGGCACCGTCGATGCGGCCGGCGACCCCATCGTCTTCGACGTCGGCGCCGACGGCACGGGTCTCTCCACGGGTCTGGTCGCCGCGATTGCCGATCTTGCGAGCGGCACGCCCCAGGATGTCGACACCTTCCTGGAGGACGACACCACGGACGGTCTCGACGCCACGCTGTTCATCGATTCGGTGGTGCCCGTCTCGGCCGATCCCCCCGCGCCCGTCGGCTTCGCCAGCATGGACGCGACGACGTTCTACGGCGTCATTCCCGGCACGGTCGTGACCTTCCGCGTGACCGCCTACAACGATTTCGTCGAGGAGGGCGACACGGCGCAGGTCTTCAAGTGCGTCCTGGTCGTCCGCGGCAACGGCGTCGCGCGTCTCGATTTCCACGACGTCATCATCCTGGTTCCGGCCAAGGACGCCGAGCCGATCTTCGGGTAGACGACCGCGCCTTCGTGGCTACCTTGCCTTCGCGGCGCCGCCTGCGGCGTCGTCCGGAGAAGGCATGAGCGATTCCATCTACGCGATCCCCGTCCGCACGATCGACCTCGAGGACACGACGCTCGAGCCGTACCGGGGCAAGGTGCTGCTCATCGTGAACACGGCCAGCAAGTGCGGTTTCACGCCGCAGTACGAGGGTCTGGAGGCGCTGCACCGCAAGTACGCCGCGGCCGGCCTGGCCGTCCTGGGCTTCCCGTGCAACCAGTTCGGCCACCAGGAGCCCGGCGACGAGGCCGAGATCCGCACGTTCTGCAGCACCAGCTACGACGTCACCTTCCCCATGTTCGCGAAGATCGAGGTGAACGGTCCCGACGCCCATCCCCTGTACCGGCTGCTCAAGAGCGCCCGTCCCGGCGTCGTCGGCACCGAGGCGATCAAGTGGAACTTCACCAAGTTCCTCGTCGGTCGCGACGGCTCGGTCCTTCGTCGCTTCGCCCCCGCCGACACGCCGGCGTCCCTGGAGGCGGAGATCGAGAAGGCGCTGGGGTAGTCTCCCAGGAATTTGGCGGTTTTCGCGGGGCTCGCCAGAATGGGTCCGATGAAGGCCTTGACCCCGCGGCGGGCGGCTTGGGTCGCTCCGCTCCTGGCGCTGCTTCTGGGGTGTCCGGCCTCTCGCGCGCGGGACGGCATTCTCCCGATCCGCGAGCTGGAGCTGGCGGAGATCCGGCCGGGGGCGACGCTCCGGGTGCACGGCGGCGGTTTCGTTCCGGGGCCGGTCGAGGTCGTCTTCTCGGGCGCCGTCGTCCAGCCCGGCGGCTCGCCCGAGCCCTGGTCCTTCACCGTGCACGCCAGCGCCGTCTCCGACGTCGCGATCGCCGGCCTGATTCCGGAGTCGTCCGTGGAGGTCCTGCACGGGACCCACGGCCGCTTCCGCGGCGAGCTGGTGGTGCGCTTTCCCCCGCCCGGCACGCCGGGACTCCCGCCGCTGTCGGGCCGCTTCGCCGCCGTCTCCCTGCCGATGGTCTCCGAGGCGCCCGCGCCCCGCGACGTGCGGACGACCTGGGAGGCGTCGGCCGAGCGCTTCCTGGCGCGTCTCGGCCTTGCCGTCGCCGTCGAGCAGCCCGACACGCCGGGCGCGTCCCCGCGGCTCGTGGTCCGCTCGCTGCCCGCCGAGCCCGTCCCGCCGCTCGACGAGCTGGTTCCCGGGGACCGCATCGTCGCCCTGGACGGTGTTCCGGCCACCGCGTTGGCCGACCTGGCGCCGAACGAGGCGGCCGGTCGCGTCACGCTGACGCTGGCCGAGAAGGGCACCGGGCGGCGCTACGACGTGCATCTTGCGTTGCAGGCGTCGGAGGAGGGTCCGCCGATCGCGGCCGCGCTCGCGGTGTTCGTCGTCCTCGCGGTGCTCGGTCTGGTCCTGGCGGTGCACTTCGCGGGCGTCTCGGATCGGCTGGCGCGGCTGCTCGTCTTCCCGGTCCTCGGCCGCCGGGCGGCGTCGGCGGTGCCGGGGGCGTTTCCGTCGCGTGCCCGGCCCGGGCGGTTGGGGCGTCTTGCGGCGGCGGCCGCGGTCCTGGCGTGCGTCGCCGCGCCGATCGCGTTGCATCGTTCCGGGCGCGAGCTGCCGGTGGTCTGGATGTGGGGCGTCGTGGTCGGGCTGTTGCTGCTCCACCGACTGGTGCACGCGGTCGGCGACGTGTGGCGGGCGCGCGCGGGCCCCGCGGCGGGTCTGGGCCGCGCCTTTGCCGCGGTCGGCGCCGCGGGCGCTTCGGCGCTGCCGCTCACGGCGTCGGTGGCGCTCGTCTTGTGGAGCTCCGCCGCGCTGACGACGGGCGGCGCCGCGTCCGCGCAGGGGGCGTTGCCGCAGGAGTGGGCTGCGCTGCGCGATCCGTTCGCCCTGCTGCTGGCGTGTCTCGCTCTCGGTCGCCTGGGCACCGACTTCGCGCCCGACCAGAGCGGCTGGCGCACGGCGGTCGACGTGCTCGCGGCCGGGGCCGCGTGCCTGCTGCTCGCGGTGACGGGTTTCGGCGGCTGGAACGCCGGCGCGTTCGAGGCGGTCGGTTTCGCCGGCCTGCCCGCCGGCGCCTGGGCGCTCGTCGCGAAGACGGCGCTGTTGCTGGGCGCGGTCGTCTGGCACGGCCGGCGCAGGCGTGGTGCGCCGCGCGCGGTCGGCCTGCTGTGGCTCGCCGCGCCGCCGCTGGCCCTCGCGTCCGCGGGGATCGATGCGCTGGTCCCCGCGCCGTGGGTCGCCGCGGTGGCCCGTCCCGTCGCCGCCGGGCTCCTCGGGACCCTCGCCCTGGCCCTCTGGCTCGGCAACCGGCGCCGCACGTCGCCTGCCAGCGTGGAGATCCGGGTGGACGCGGAGTAGTCCCTTCACGCCGCCCGTTCTCGGTTCTCGGTTTGCGGTTCTCGGTCCGGACCGGCGTCGCCGGCAGTGGGGGTTTCTCCTCAGCGGCCCGCCAGGTTGCCACAGCCGAACCGCGCCCTTCAGGGCGCGGCCCGGCTGGCCGCGGCGGCCGCGGCCTGAAGGTCCCGGTTCGGAGGTGCGAGTTCGGCCTGTTGGCGGACCGACATTTCTCCTTGATCCGTGCTGCTCGCTTTGAGACCATGAACCGTTCGACGAGGTGGTGGCAATGACGGGGTGCTTCCCACGTCTTGTCCTCGGCCCCTGGGCCCGGCGTCACGGCGCGGGTCTCCGACGGTGGTCTGCACAGTCGGGTCGCGCGCGATGGTGCTGCGACCGCCACCGGGCCAGTCGGCCGGTCGGCGCTTCGCCGCCTTCGAACCCCCCCCCCCCCCCCGTCATTTCGCGTAGTTGCGAGTTTTCGAGCGGCGGCCATCGCGTTAGTGCCAAGGTCGCAATCGTCTCGGCGCGTGCCGTATCCGGGTGCGGATCGCCCTGCGTCGTCGTCGTCAACCAGTGTCAACGAGGAGGGAGCCATGAAGCGGAACCACGCGTGGAGTTCGTTAAGCGGCCCAAAGGCATCGTCTGCACGAACGCTTCTGGTCCTGGCCCTGGCCGGCGGAGCGGCCCTCGGCAGCTCGTGCCGTAGCGGCGCGAACGACGAAGTCGCGGACGCCACGTCGAGCGTCCAGCTTCCGGCTGAAGCCGAGTCCTGCGGCAACGGCATCATCGAGCTCTACCGCAGTGCGCCTCCCGCATGCCCGAACCCCTCCGTCGTGACCGAGGTGTTCGACCGCGCGGCGCTCGACGCGTGGCTGGCGAACCCCACCACGACGCTCGACCTGAAGGGCTCCATCGCCTTCTCCGCCGAGCCGTTGGAGCTGAGCACCGCGTGCGACGTCATCGTCCGCAGCGGAGTCTCGCTCACGGGCCTCACCGACGTCTTCATCGCCGCGCGGCGGGTGGACAGCTACGTCGACATCACCGCCACCGGGCGCGTGGACGTGCGCGCCGCCGAGTCGGTCTACCTGCGCACGGCATCCAGCGTGGCAGGGCCGGCCGTGACGCTGGCCATCGAGGCGCCGTACGTCGACGAGTACGCCGACACGAACTTGGCGGGCGCCAGCCTGTACTGCATCGAAGGCGGGGAGGTGTACGTCCGCCAGGCCGCGAAGAACGGATCGGCCGGCGGCGCCGTGAACGTGACCGGGACCTACGTGGACGTCCACGGAGACTTTTCCACCCCCGGCGCGGTGCAAATGATCTCCACGGGAAACCTGTACCTGCGGGAGGCGGCGAGGTTGACGAACGCCGGCGATGTCACGCTTTCCGCCGGGGGCGACCTCGACGTGCACGGCGACATCCTCGGTGTAGACGCTCGCGGGGATGCGCGGCGGATCGGTCGCGGCCGGCGCGATCGTTACCCCGCGGTGGTGGAGTTGAGCGAGGCCGACCGGTGGGCGTAGGGACGGGCTGAGGGGGGACGGGCAGGAGGGCTTGGGAGAGAG
>JACRCZ010000140.1 GCA_016218765.1 Deltaproteobacteria bacterium
CGCCGGCCGGCGGCCGGGGGCCCGACGCCGGCCGCGCGGGCCGGTACGGCCGCGGCCCGATGCCCGCCTCGCCGAGGTGCGCCCGCAGGATCGCCGCCAGCACCTTCTCGCCGTCGACATGCGTTCCCAGCCGCCGTAGCAGCGCCACCGCCGCGGGATCGGGCTCCGACCCGCCGTGCCGCTCCAGCAGCCCGCGCACCAGGTCCATCTCGCGCTCGCGCGCGATCTCCGCATCCGAGGGCAAGCGCCGCTCGATCGGCCGGACCCCGTAGATCAGCCGCAGCATGTACAGCGTGGCGACATCCTGAGGCCCGACCAGCGAGATCGCCGTGCCCGTCTGCCCGACGCGGCCGACGCGCCCGCTGCGGTGCACGTACAGCTCCGGCGACTGCGGGAACTGGTAGTGGATGACGTGCGTGAGGTGCATCACGTCGAGCCCGCGCGCCGCCAGATCGGTGGCCACCAGATGCTGCACCTTCCCGTCCCGCACGTCCGCCATCACGCGCTCGCGCTCGTGCTGCGACAGCTCGCCGCTCAACAAATCAACCCCGAACCCGCGCTCCCGCAGGTTCCCCGACAGGATCTGCGCGTCGTCGCGCGTGTTGCAGAAGATGAACGAGTTCCCCGGACGCTCCGCCTCCAGGATCCGCACCAGGTCCCGCAGCCGGTTCGCCGGATCGATGAGGAACATCTCATGCCGGATCTCCGACGGCGTGATCCCGTCCTCCGCCAGGCTGATGAGCGCCGGGTCCCGCAGGAAACGCTCCGCCAGCCGCAGGATGTCGGGCGGCAACGTCGCCGAGACGAAAACTCCCTGGTACCGACCGGGGAAACGCTGCACCGCCGCCTCGATGTCCGGCTCGAACCCCATCGAGAGGAGCTGGTCCGCCTCGTCCAGAACCAGGATGCGCAGCGCCTTCACCACCTTCGGCATGCGGTCGAAAATGTCGAGCACCCGGCCGGGAGTCCCGACAATCCCATGCACCCCGGCCCGCAACGTCTCGAGCTGCGGCTCGGCCGCCACCCCACCGTAGAGCAGCGCCACCCGCAGGCCGCCCTTGCCCCCGATCCGCCCCAGCTCGCCGGCCACCTGCGCCGCCAGCTCCCGCGTCGGCGCCAAGATCAGGAACGCCGGCCCCTGGGACGCCGGCGACAGCGTCTCGATCAGCGGCAACCCGTAGGCCAGCGTCTTGCCGGTGCCCGTGGCCGCCTGGATCAGCGCGTCCCGCCCGCCCCGCAACGGCTCGTAGCAGGCCCTCTGGATGGGCAGCGGCGAGGTGAATCCCGCCTCGCGGAGCGCTTCCATCGTCGCAGGCGAAAGGGAGAACGTTTCGAAGCCCGGCGGCACAGCCGGGACGTCTGGAGCATCACTGGCGTTGGCTTCCGTCACGCGCAGCCGTGTACCAGAGGATCCACCGAAACTCAACTTGGAGGGCGCGGAGGGGAGGGGAGGGCGCGGAGGGGAGGGGAGGGCGCGGAGATCCGACTGACCGCTGAGACGCTGAGGGCGCGGAGACAAACGCTGAGAAGGCAAGGGGGCACGGGGGCAAGGGGGAATGGGGCAAGGGGGAACGGGGTTGCGCGGCGGTGCCGTGCGCGGCATCATCGCCTGGCATCGGGCTTGCCGCGATGCCCCGGCCGGGAGCTGCGGAGGAGGAGAGACGGATGAAGAAGGTGGTACGGAACGTTGCGCGGTTCTTCCTGTGGATCGTCACCGGGGTGACCTCGTTCGCCATCGCCGCCTGCTACGGCGTGATGTACGCCTACCAGCGCACGGGGCGGGTCACCGACGCCGTCACGCACGCCGGGATCGATGGCATCCAGGTCAACTGCCTGGTCGGCGGCGTCGTGCACTCCGGCAGCAGCACCTACGACGGCGGCCGGTTCTACCTCGACTACGACTCCCCGTGCGATCAGGTGCAGTTCACCGACGTCGACGGCGCCACCAACGGCAGCTACCTGCCCCGCACCGTCGCGCCTCCCCCCAGCGGCGAACTGGACGTCGAGCTGACCCCGGGACCGTAGCCGTTGCCCAAGCCCCCATCCCCAGGCACCCTCCGCCGCCTCGTCCAGCCCCTGCTCCGGACGCTCGAGACGGCCGGCCACCCGCTGCGCTACCTGTTCCTGGAAATCACCCAGCGCTGCAACCTGCAGTGCCGCCACTGCGGCAGCGACTGCGGACGCGAGACGCGGCGCGACGAGCTCTCGACCGCCGAATGGCTCGGCTTCCTGGATGACCTCGCCCGGCGCTTCGACCGTCGCAAGGTCGCCCTCGTCGTGACCGGGGGCGAGCCGCTGTGCCGGCCCGAGCTGGACCCCATCCTCGAGCGCCTCCGCGACCACGGATTCGCCTGGGGCATGGTCACCAACGGCTGGGCCCTCTCGCCCCGCAACGTCGAGCGGCTCGTGCGGGCGAACATCGCCAGCGTCACCGTGAGCCTGGACGGCCTGCGCGAGTCGCACGACTGGCTGCGCGGCACCACGGGCTCCTGGGACCACGCGCTGGCCGGCATCCGCCTCCTGGCACGAGCGGGAATCCCCTTCTTCGACGTCGTCACCTGCGCCAACCCCCGCAACCTGGCCGAGCTGCCTCAGGTGGGCGAAACCCTCCGCGCGGCCGGCGTGCACGACTGGCGCCTGTTCTCGATCTTCCCCAAGGGCCGCGCCCGGGACGACCCCGAGCTGCTCCTCCCACCCGCGGGGTTCCGCGAGCTGCTCGCGTTCATCCGCCGCGAGCGCGACGCGCACCACGCGACCGGCTTCCACACCCGCTTCTCCTGCGAGGCCTACCTGCCGGCTACGCTCGATCGCCAGGTGCGCGACGAGCCGTACTTCTGCCGCGCGGGCATCAACATCGCCTCCGTCCTGTGCGACGGCGCCATCGGCGCCTGCCCCAACATCACCCGCTCCCTGGTCCAAGGCAACGTCCGCACCGACGACTTCCACCACGTGTGGGAAGAGAAGTTCGAGCCCTACCGCGAGCGCTCCTGGATGCGCCAAGGCCCCTGCGAGACGTGTGCCGAGTGGCGGCGCTGCCTCGGCAACTCGCTGCACCTGTGGGACGACGAGGCGCGCCACACCGCGTACTGCTCGTGGGAGCTGGCCTGCGGCCGGCAGCCCGATCGCAAGACGTGATCCCGGCGGGCACAGCACGCCCGCCGCGGCACGCCCGCCCCCGGAACCCGCGCCGCGCCGACCCGCCGGCTACCCGATCGGCGACACGACCCAGCCGATCCAAAGGCGGCACGTGTCGTACGTCGTGAAGGCCGCCGGATCGACGATCAGCTCGAGCATGAGCTGCGTGCCCGAATTGTACAACCGCGGCGCCACCAGCACGGGCTGGGCCTGGCCGCCGGCCGGCGTGGCATGGGCGCTCGCCGTCGCCGTGACCTTCGCCGCAGGCATGGCCCGCAGCTTCTGCGCCGAGATCGCTACCTGGATCCGGTTCGTCGCGAAGTCGGTCCCGATCGTTCCCTCCGTCGTTCCAAACATGTCCTTCGCCTCCTACGGCACGTCGTTGGCCGAAGCCAACGAGTACGAAACCACGAGCGGCCTGCTGTCGTACGCGGCGCACTCCGCCGCGTCGAACCACAGGTCGAGCTTGAGCTGTCCGCTGTCCACCCAGGCCCGGGCCGCGATGGCCAGCGGCGCGTACAACGGGCTCGCCCCCGTGTCCACGTAGGCGCTCGCCGTCGGCACCACCGCCTCCGCCGCCAGCACCTTGAAACTCGCATTCTGGATCGTGACCGTCAGCTTGGGGTTCGCCGCCAGCACCTCGGTGCCGAAGGTCGCCTGCCGGATCCCGGCGCACACGATCCGGCCCACCGTCGCGACATCGGCCTTCGCGTCCAGCCCGGCCTGGATGGTCTGGCCGGTCCAGAGAGTCTTGTTGTCCGCCGCCGTGCCCACCGCGTGGGTGTCGCCGTGCCACTTGCCGTCGAGGTTTCCGACCAGCAGCTTGCCCGCGCCGGCCGCCGCCGCGGCGAAATCGGAAAGATCCCCCATGCCGTGGGTGTGGACCGCCGCGGCGAACCCGGTGTGGGTGTGGGCAGCGAGGGCGTACTCGGCGTGGGAGTGGTTGAGAGCCGCGTAGTCGGTGTGGGTGTGGTTCTCCGCGGCGAATCCGGTATGGGTGTGCGTGGCGAGGGCATACTCGGCGTGGGAGTGGTTGAGAGCCGCGTAGTCGGTGTGGGTGTGGTTTTCCGCGGCGAATCCGGTGTGGGTGTGCGTGGCGAGGGCGTACTCGGCGTGGGAGTGGTTGAGGGCCGCGTAGTCGGTGTGGGTGTGGTTTTCCGCGGCGAACCCGGTGTGGGTGTGCGTGGCGAGGGCGTACTCGGCGTGGGAGTGGTTGAGAGCCGCGTAGTCCGTGTGGGTGTGTCCGGAGTCGGACTTCGCGTCGAGCCCCTGCTGGATCTTCTGCCCGGTCCAGATGGTGGCGGCGTCGGCGGCGGTGCCGACGGTGTGCGTGTCCCCGTGCCACTTGCCGTCGCCGCCACCGACGAGGAGCTTCTTGTCGGCCGGCGCGGCGCCGGCGACGTCGGTCAGGTCCTGGAGTCGGGTGGCGCCGCCGCCCGCCGCGACCGTGACCTTCGCCTGACGGGAGTTGTCGCCCGTGGTCACCGTGGCGCCGGCGAACCGGAGGCTGGTGGCGCAGATGTAGCTCGTGGCCACGCCGTCCTTCGGGTAGACGCGGATGCCGCACCGGGAGCAGCAGAGCGGCGGCTTGATCGGCGGCCAGCAGCCGCAGCAGCACCGGCACCAGCGGGCGAAGCACTTGACCAGCTCGCAGCACTCGTCCGCGCACGCGGGATCGCCGCAGCACTTGAGGAACGTTGCGGGCAGTGGCGGGCTGCCCTTGACGATCAGGCCGGCGAACTCTCGGAATTCCGCGAGGGGCGACTTGGACAGCACGGCCGCCAGGCGCATGCCGGGGTCGGCGTCCCACGGCAATGCCTCCAGCAGCTCGCCGAGCGTCCCGGGTTCCAGCGCGCCGAGCGCCTCCCGCAGCGCGCGCGGCTCGCCCTTCTCGGCCGCGGCGAAGACCGCCTGGACGTCCCGCGGAATCGGGGGCGGCGTCGCGGGGGGGAGCGCGAGGCCCGGCGGACGCCCCCGCGCGGCGGGAGCCCCCGCCTTCTTCGGCCTCGCCTCGCGGGTCGCCTTCCGCGCAACGGTCTTCGTCGGCTTCTTCGTGGGCATTCCCTTCCTCCTCCTCTCCCGTCACAGGCTGGAGCGGCCGGAACCTGGAGCCCGGGTCGCGCCCCCGTGCCGCGCGCTCCCGGAGCGAGGGTGGGGAACCGGAAACGCCCCCACCGCTGCCGCAGTTCGCGCGGAGATTACCGTGTCGGCGTGCGGCGATGCAAGAACTCGCCCCCGGACCCGTTGCGGCGACCGGAGGCCGTGCCTATACTCCGCGCCCCGTGACGGACCAGACTGCCGGCACCGTGTCCCCCGACGTACCGGAGATTGCCTCCGGATCGATGCTCGCGTTCCGCTTCACCCTCCGCACGCGCCAGGGGATCCACGGGGGCGTCGAAACCTACGACGCCTTCGGAGACGCGGGCTTCGGCGACGTGACCGTTCGCCTCGTCCGCCCCGCCGCCGCCGGCCGCGACGGCGGCTTCCTGGCCCTCCGGCTCGCCGACCAGGCCGAGAACCTCCGCGGCCTCGTCCACCCCGGCCTCCCGCGCCTCGTCGCCGACGGCTGGGACGAGCCGCTCGGCGCGCGCTTCCTCGCCCTGGAGCCCGCCGCCGGCGAGAAGCTCGAAACCCGCCTCTCTCGCGCCCGGAAACTCGCCGTCGACCCCGCGCTCCGCGTCTTCGACGCGCTGTGCGACGTCGTCGCCTTCCTCCACGACCACGGCCAGGTCCACCTCGACCTCTCCCCCGCTCGCGTCGTCCTCTGCCCGGACGGCTCGCCCTTCCCCCTCAAGCTCCTCGACGCCGGCCGCTACCGCGCCGGCGACTCGCCCGCACCGCCGGGCACCACCGAAACCGACCTCGGCTGCTTCGCGCCCGAACGGCTGCGCAACGAGCCGTGCGACGCACGGACCGACGTCCACGGCCTGGGCGCCGTCCTCTACCGCATGCTCGGCGGCCACGCGCCCTTCCGCGGCACGACCGTCGCCGAGGTGCTCGCCCACCGCGCCCGCGGCGTCGCCCCGCTGTTCGCCGCGGGCGTCTCCCCGGCGGACGAAGCCGACCGCGCGGCGCGACGGTGCCTGGCCGACGACCCCGGACGACGCTTCGCCACCGTCGCCGACCTGCGGGCCGAGCTGGCCGCCCTGCTCGCCAGGACCACGCCATGATCCACCCCGAAGCCGGCCGGCGCCCCGCTCCCGCCTCCCTCGTCGCCAGGGACGATCTCGTGCAGCGCTACCTCCATCCCGAAGGCGAGCTGCGTCCGGTGAAGAACGGTACCTCGGGACACCGCGGCCCGACCGGCGCCGGCTTCTGCGAGCGCCACGTCGCCGCCATGACCCAGGCCCTGGTCGACATCCGCAAGGAGCGTGGCACCTTCGGTCCGGCGGAGTCCGACGACCCCGCCGTCAACCTCGGCGGCCGCCCCGCAGGGCCGATCGTCCTCGGCAAGGACGTGCGCTTCACCTCCGACCTGGCCCAGATCACCGCCGCCGAGGTCCTTGCCGGCAACGGCATCCGCGTGATCGTCCACCGCGGCGGGCGCGCCACGCCTACCCCGGTCGTCTCGCATACCATCCTCGCCGCCAACGCCGACGGGCGGAACGTCGAGGGCGGGATCATCACCGCGTCGCACAACCCCCCCGACGAGGCGGGGTACAAGAGCAACGGCCTGGACGGCGGCCCGAACACCCGGACGAAACCGATCGACGAGCGCGCCAACGCGTACCTCCGCGACCCCTCCGGCATCCGCCGCATGCCGCTCGACCGCGCCGTCCGCGAAGGCCTGATCGCCGAGGAGGATCTCGTCACGCCGTACGTGCGTGACCTCGCCTCGGTCGTCCTGCTCGATCCGCTGCGCGGCGCGCGGTTCGCCGCCACGCCGCTCGGCGGCTCGGCCCACGGCTACTACGAAGCCGTGAACGCACTCCACGGGACGGACATCCGCGTCGTGCTCGGCGCACCCGACCCGCGTTCCGCCGACCGCACGCGCGACTGGGACGGCAAGCTGCGCGGCGATCCCTCGTCGGCCTGGGTGATGAAGGCGGTCGCGGGCGTCCGCGCGGCGCTCGACGTGCCGTTCGTCGGCGCCAACGACAATGACGCGGACCGCTTCGGCGGCGAGGACGCCTCCGGCGTCCTGGATCCCAACCACGTCCTCTGCGTCCTGTTCGACCAGCTCTGCCGCACGCGGAGCTTCGACCCCTCCCGCGGCCTCGGCCGCACCATCGGCACCACGCACCTGCTCGACCGCATCGCCGCGGAGCACGGGCGGCCGGTGCACGAGGTCGACGTCGGCTTCAAGTGGTACGTGAAGGGACTCCTCGCGGAACGTTACGTGCTGGCGGGCGAGGAGAGCGCCGGGCTGTCCGTGCCCCGCCGCGACGGGCGGCCGTGGGTCACGGAGAAGGACGGCATCGTCGCCGTGCTGCTCCAGATGGAAGCGATCGCGCGCACCGGCAGGAGCATCGGCGAGCTGTACGCGGAGCTGGAAGCGAAGCACGGACCGCACCGCTACGAGCGCGTGGACACGGCGGCGACGGCGGCGAGAAGAACGCGCCTCACGGCGCTGTCCGGCGCGCGCGCGGAGGTCGAATCGCTGCTGTCGGGCAGACGCATCGCGGGCCGCGCCGTCGAGCGCCTGGTCGTGGGCGACGGCATCAAGGTCGTGCTCGACGGCGGCATCTGGGTCCTGAAGCGCGCCTCCGGCACCGAGGACATCATCAAGGACTACCGCGAGGAGCGCGGCGAGTCGCTCGACACCGCGAGGCGCGCGTCCGAGGAGCTCGACGGGCTGCTCGGGCTCGCGTAGCGAGGATTGAGCTCCGCGGCGGATTGGCGTCTGTTTTCGGTCTTCAGTCTTCCGTCTTCAGTTCTCAGTCTTCAGTTTTCAGTCCGCTCCACCCGAGCCGGCAGCACCCGGCCACGATGACCGGGGGCGACTTGGCTTCCCCCGCCGCGTGAGTTCTCGGCAGGCGAAGCAGGAGGAGTGGACCGAGGATCTCCTCAAGCCGGACGACGCCGACTACCGATTCTCCGCGTACTTCATCTGCGACTGGACCACCGGGGCAATCGCGCCGAGCCCTGCGGCGGACGAGTCGAGACGGCGGAGGGCCGAGGCGACGCTGGATGCATTCGCCCTCAACGCGCCGGAGCGCTGCAAGGCCCGGTGGCGGGAGTTGGCCGCCTTCCGGCGGAGGTCGGCGCACGAGAAGCTCGACGACTTCAACAACAGGTACTTCGTCGAGGATCCGGCGGCCTGATCGTGGCGCCCCGTGTCGCTACCACTCGAGCGCGAGGACGACGGGGACGCGGATCCGGACCTCGCCGCCCTCCGGAGGGCTCGACGTCAGATTCATGGCCCGAAGGCGCCCTTCGATGCACTCGACGACGCCAGCGACGTCCAGCGCGGGAGAGACGTCGGCGAGATCGACGGACACGCGCCCCCGTTCGTCGATCACCAGGTCGAAGTCGAGCTGACCTTCCAGAGTCGGCCTTCCAGCGAGCGCGTCCACGTAGCAGCGATCGATGGCCTCGCATTGCCCGTTCAAAGCCTGCTGGAAGGCGTTGAGATCCAGCCACCCCTCCCCGCCCGACGGAACACCGGACAGCAGGCAGGAGCGACCGTGCCACAAGCCTTCTCGTCTCGCGGAGGGCGAGGACGCGGCCCGGCCACGGGGCGCGACGCCGTGCGCGACCAGCCAATCGCGGAGCGTCATGGGCGCTGCGGCATCGACGGGCGGCGACGGCGCGACCGACCCCGCCGCGGAGCCTCTCGCGGAACAAGGATGGCGGAACGAGCAGGTCCACGCGGGATGCGCGGGCGGCGCATCGCCGTCCAGCAGCTCGCGCCACGCGGCGTCCGTCAACCTCGCGCGGAGCGGATGCCGGAACTCGTAGTGCGTGAAGACCGGCCCGGCCGCGATGAAGTAGTCCGTGCCGCCGGGGATGCGCGCGGCGACGACGAGCAACTCGAGCGCCCCGCTGCCCTCCTCAAGCACTTCGCCCGCCCACAGATTCGATTGCACATCCACGGCGAGGGTCGTCCATAGATCTTCGGCCAGGGATTCTCCGGTCCCGCGAGGTAGGCCGCCGAGACCGGAGATGCGATCGAGCAGTTCGTCGTAGACGGATGCGAAGTCGCTCAGGAACGCCACGTCGTTCGTGAGCGGCTCGTCCCGCAGCTCGCGGATGGCTATCTCCTGAAGGCGAAGCACCACGCCGTCGATGCCGGTCAGGACGTTTCCCACAGCGTCCCCCTCGGCAGGGAATCCGAGATCCTGCAGTCCGAAGCGGACCATGCGAACCAGCGACCGCACCTTCGCGTACAGCTCGGGATACGGATCGACGAACCCCGTCGGCCTCGGGGGCTCGCTTTCCCGAAGGCCCCCGACCACTCCTGTCTGCTTCACGTACAGGACCGAATCGTGCCGGAGCTCGGTCCACGACGCGAGTGACGTGTTGAGCATTCGATCCGTCCAGGCGTCGGTCGTCTGGAAGCCCTGCACCGGGGGCGCCGTCGGAAGCACGACCTCGCGTAACAGGTCGAGCCAAGCCCAGTAGACGGTAGCCCTCCACGACGGGTCGCCGACTGCGGGAAATACCCCCGCGGCCGCTTCCCGTGCTTCCGCGAAGTTCTCGTACGACGCGTCGCCCAGCGTCTCTACGATCGCGCCGGCCCGAGATGAGCCCATGGCCGACATGACGTCCAGCCCCCGTGCGAACCCGCGAACGCCGCTCGATTGCAGCGCGACCAGCGTGAACGGGCTGCCTTCGCCGTTATGCGGGCCGACGGTGGGGAACACCAGCCGGCCCATGACCTCCCCGTCGGGAGTCCATCGCTGGCCCATGAACCGCATCCCCGCGGTCGCGGCCAGGATCCCGTCCACGACTTCCGGCCGCCCCGACTCCTCCGGGCCAACCTGGAGGGTCGTGGCCCCGGTGTCGGAGTAGATTCCCGGCTTTCGCCCGGCTGCAATTGCCGCGCGCAGGGCGTCGAGCCCCGCTCCATCGACCAGATCCTCAGGGCCCCAGTCCCTTCCCAACGCCGTCGTCGCCGCGCTCCCGACTTCGGGGGGGGTGAGATCGTCGGCGAACCCGACGAAGAATGCCGTTGTCCGGTAGATCCGATCCCACGAACGGGCGGCCGGCGCGCCGTCGAGCGGCACGGTGTCGAGCCAACGGGAGAAGAGCGCCGACTGAGCCGCGAACCGTCGCGCCAGTGCGCGGTCCACCAGACCACCCGGTTCCGGATCGTCGCTCGCCCGCACCAGGAAGGTCATACGCCCAAGCCACACCATGGCCCGGAAGTACCGCTCGAGCGCCTCCGACCGGGTGTAGTGCCCGCGAGGCACGTAATTCGTGTAGTCCTCGTCGTAGCCGAAAACCGGGCTGTGCCTCGTCCACTCGTGCTCCTCGATGGCGGCGACCTCCATCAGCACTTCATCGCGTACCTCGGGACTCACGATCGTCTCCGGGTCGAGCACGCGTGCCACGACTTCGATCACCGCCAGGTTGGCGCGTGCCGCGTCCCCCGCCGCGCCGGGCCAAGCGAGTCCGGCGCGTGCCGCCGCGCGCAGGGCGATCATCAGCCGGGCGAGCAACGGTGCGAGGTGTTCCGTTTCCACCACCAGCAGCGTTCGGTCGAAGACGAGATGCAGCAGATGAAGGACCGAGTCCGAGGTGACGTAGACGGCCATCTCCTTCCCGAGCCATCGGTACCCGGCGCCGAAGTCCGCTGATCCGCTCCTGGCGTCCGCGAGAACGACGAACCCGTCGCGCGAGAGCCGTTCCGCCGCTCCGCCATCCATGCCCAAGTGCGCGAGAAGCTCGTCTCGCAACGCCGGAATCGCGGCGACGCGGTCGGCCGGGATCGGCAGCGTCGGCGTGGGGCCGGCCACGCGGTACTCCGGCGCCACGTAGGAGTAGAAGCGATCGAACCCGGTTCCAGAGCCTGCTGCGGCAGCGATCGGCGGAACGGTCGCGCTCCACACCGCGTCCCGCGAACCGTCGTCGCCCCCACCGCGCTCCAGTCCCCGATTCATCGCTTGCGCCTTGCGGTCCGATCCGCGCGAACAGCCCGGCGCGACCACCGGCGCAAACGCCGCCGCCAGCCCAAGGAGTCCTGCGGCGAGGTTCACGCGCATGAGCGCCCCCAGGCCTACCGGACCGGCGGGCGCACGATCAGCACGCTGAAGAACGAGTTCCCGACTTCCGTGCACCACATCACGTTCTGGCGCTTGGCTTCCGAAACCCACACCCGCACCGGACGCGGCACCTCCAGGTCGCCGACGTTCCCGTCGAAGACGTCAACGGTCGCGGCGCCGTCGGTCAGGCGCACGCCGATGCGCTCCTCGTCCCCGCAGTCGTTGGCCACCCTCGCGCAGTTCGCGTCGTACTCACTCACGCGCAACGAGCCGAAGGTCAACGGCAGGGTCTCCGTCGCGAGGCCGACCAGTACGACGCCGTCGCCACCGGCCGTGATCCACAACCGCGCGCCCTCCCAGGCGATCGATTGGTACGAAACCGTCACCGAGCGGCCGACGAGGAACCCCAGATCCGCGGCTGGCGTCGCCGTCACCCGCAGCTCCCGCGAGACGGTCGCCCCGGCCTCGTCGCACCCGAGTTGCACGACCTCGCCCGACACCGACTCGACCGTGCACGCCAGGTCCAGCCGCGAGTCCGGGCCGCCGTACGGATGGGTTCCCTCGAGCTGGAACCCGCAGGCGATGCCCCCCGTCCGCTCGGGACAGTCGCAGTCGCAGCCGGCGAGAATCGCGGGCAAGGCCGCGGTTGCGCGCAGGAGCAATCCGGGCGCCGTTCCGGCCCCGACGCGGGACCCCGGAGCGTCCCCGTTCCGCCGGCTGCTGCCGAACACGAGAAGAGGGTAGCACGACCGAACTCATCCGGCCATCGGCGCATCTCCCCCCGCATCCGGCGGGCTGGCCGGACGACGGCCCGGGCCGGACAAGGACGACCGACATGGACACCGAACCTCGAGCCCCGGCGAACGCTTGACGAACCCGGCGACGGAGGGCAACGTCCGGGCCTCGGCCCCATCGGGGCCCGGGAGGCGCCATGAACCACACTCCGCCGCTCGTCGCTCTGGCGATCCTCGCGTCCACCGCCTGCCCGACCCCGCCGGCCGAACCGGTCGAGTCCGCTCCGCCGGACGCCGCCGCCGGCGAGCCCGAACACGCCCCCACGCCGTACACCGCCGAGCAGATCCGCGACGCGTCGCGGCCGGGGCGCACATACCGGTTCCGCGTCGAAATCCCTGGCGCGCCGACGGTCGTGCGTGAGATCCGGTTCGAGGCCGTCGACACCGAGACGGCGACGATCCGGTCGACCACCCGTGACGAGGCGGGCAACGTGCTCGAAGCGCCTGAGCCGACCGTCGCCGCCTGGGAGGAGCTGCGTCGCCACGCCCTCTTCCCCCAGGATGTGGTCGAACTCACCGAGGCCGAGGTGACCGTGCCCGCCGGGACGTTCGCCTGCGTCGTCTACACCGTGACGACGTCGGAAGGCGTGGAGGTCTACGAGTTCGCCACGGATCTTCCCGGCCCACCCGTGCGGTTCTGGACCGAGGCCGGCGGCGCTCGCACGATGACCAGCACGCTCGTGGAGTACTTGCCGGGCGTGGACGCCGCCGCCGCGCCGTAGCCGTCGCGATGACGACGCGGGAACGCGACCGGAGACGACCGATGCCGGAACGAAACCCGAAGGCCGACCGCCGCATCCGCCGCGCCGAAGCGGCGGCGCCGGAGGAACCGGGGATGACGGCGGAACCGACGGCGGGCGAGAAACCTGCCCCGCGAAACTGGCGGCGCGACGCGGCCCAGGGGCGTTTGGTCGCGGGCTCCACCGTCGTCTTCCGCCGCACGTTCACGGCGAGCGACGTGGAAGAGTTCGGGCGCCTCACGCGCGACTACAACCCGGTGCACTTCGAGCCCCGGTTCGCCGCGCTCAAGGGCTTCCCGGCCGTCGTCGCCCACGGCCTCCTCACCGGCGCCATGGTCTGCGAGGCCGGCGGGCAGTGGGCGTGGCTCGCCGACGGGATGTCCTTCCGCTTCCTGCGCCCGGTCTTCGCCGGCGACACCATCGAATGCCGGGTCACGATCCGCGAAGTGGGGGAACGGGGCCGCGCCCGCGCCGACGCGGAGCTGACCAACCAGCGCGGCGAAACCGTCCTGCGGGCCGAGCTGACCGGGTTCCTCCCCGTGGGCGAGGACCGGACCCTGCTCGCGGAAATGGTGGCCGACGGCGATCCCACCAACCCGCTGGGCGAACGCCGCCGTCCCTGAGTTGCCTGGACCCGTTTTCCCGCTGCCCCGCCGCTCGCAGCGTTCGTCTCAGCGCCCTCAGCGTCTCAGTGGTGTAGTCGGTTCTCCGCGCCCTCCGCCCCCTCCGCGTCCTCTCAAGCCAGGACGGCGCGGAACATCCGCAGCGTGCGGCGGAGCGAGTCGAGGATCTCCTGCAGCTCGGCGTCGGGCTTGTCCGAACGCAACGCCGCCCGCGCCTGCTCCACGACCTCCTTCGCCTTGGTCATCGCCTCGGAGCCGTGCTCCGAGCCCTTGACCACTTCCTCGACCTGCGGCGCGTGCCGCTCGATCTCCGAAATCAGCGACTCGATCTCCTGCCGGTTCTTCTCCGACGCCTCGCCCTGCCGCCGCTCGACCATGTAGTCGTGGCTGGAGGCCGCCATCGCCTTGACCTCGTCCTTCGTCAGGCCGGAGGAGGCGGTGACGGTGATCGACTGCTCCTGCCCCGTCTCCAGGTCCTTGGCCGAGACGGCGACGATGCCGTCGGCGTTGATCTCGAAGGTGACGTCGATCTCCACCTCGCCCTTCGGCGCACGGCGCAGCCCGGTGAGCACGAACTCGCCCAGAAGCTCGTTCTCCTCCGCCTTCTCGCTCTCCCCCTGGAGAACCAGGATCTTGACCGCGGTCTGGTTGTCGCGGACCGTCGTGAAGGTCTTCGTCTGCGCCGTGGGCACCGTGGTGTCCTTCGGAATCAGCGGCTCGAAGAAACCGCCGACGACCATGATGCCCAGGGTGTGGGGCGTGACGTCGAGGAGCATCAGCTCCGACTTCTCGGCGACGAGCATGGCGCCCTGGATCGAGGCGCCGAGCGCGACGACCTCGTCGGGGTGCACCCCCTTGCACGGCTCGCGCTTGAACAGCTCGGCCACCCGCTCCTGCACCTTGGGCATCCGCGTCATGCCGCCGACCAGCACGACGTCCTCGATGTCCTCGACGTCGAGCCCCGCCTCGTCCATGGTGTTGGCGCAGATGTCGACCGTCTGCTGCACGAGGTCGGCCGTCAGCTCCTCGAGCTTCTCGCGGGTGAGCTGGCACTGCAGGTGCAGTGCCTCGTTGCGGCCCGTGGAGATGATGAAGGGCAGGTTGATCTCCGTCTGCCGCGCGGTCGACAGCTCGCACTTGGCCTTCTCGGCCGCGTCCTTGAGCCGCTGCATCGCCATGCGGTCCTGCCGCAGGTCGACGCTGTGCGCCGTCTGGAAGTCCGTGAGCATCCAATCGATGATCCGCGCGTCGAAGTCCTCGCCGCCCAGGAAGGTGTCGCCCGCCGTGGAAACGACCTTGAACACGCCTTCCGCGCCGATCTCGAGCAGCGAGATGTCGAACGTGCCGCCGCCCAGGTCGTACACGGCGACCAGCCGGTCGATCTTCTTGCCGAAACCGTAGGCCAGCGCCGCCGCCGTGGGCTCGTTGATCACGCGAATCACGTCCAGCCCGGCGATGAGCCCGGCATCCTTGGTCGCCTGGCGCTGGTTGTCGTTGAAGTACGCCGGACAGGTGATGACCGCCTTGGACACCTCCTCCCCCAGGTAGTCCTCCGCGATGATCTTCATCTCCTGCAGCACCATCGCCGAGATCTCCGGCACGGAGTAGATCTTCTCGCGGAGCTGGATGCGCACGTCGGCGTGCGGACCCTCGACGATGCGGTACTGGTACATCGCGATGGACGTCGCGACCTGCGGCGAGTTCCACTTGCGGCCGATCAGCCGCTTGGCGGCGACGACCGTGTTCTCCGAGTTCGTGATCGCCTGCCGCTTGGCGATGTGCCCGATCAGCCGCTTGCCGGCCTCCGTCACGGCCACGATCGACGGCGTCGTCTTGTAGCCGCCGCGGTTCGGGATGACCACCGGCACCCCTTCCTCCACGACCGCGACACACGAGTTCGTCGTTCCCAGGTCGATGCCGATCACTTTGTCCATGCGCCTGCTTCCTCCGCCGCCCCTCCCGGGGCGCCGTTCCGAGCCTCACCCTACTCCCGCGCCGCCTTCGCCTCTTCCAGAAGCGCCCGGATCTGGCGGTCGGCCGAGTCGATCTCGAGCGCCGCCTCCGCCTCGCGCCGCGCGTTCTTCGGCAACCCGGCCACGAGATAGACGCGGATCATCGTCGTGCGGTACCCCAGGACCTTGGGCTCGAGCTGGATCGCCCGCATCGCCGCGTCGCGAGCCTGGTGCAGCTCGCGGCCCAGACGCAAGAGGAACCGGGCCCGCATGTCCCAGTGGTCCGCGACAGCGGGGCCGAACTTGCAAGCCTGCTCCACGTGCCGCAGCGCCCCCTCCAGGTCGCCCGTCGACTCGGCGAACCGCGCCTGCCCGGCGCTGATCCGCGCCAGATGCCCGGTCGCCGTCGCGCGCAAGGCCTCCGCCCGCCCCGTCTCGGCATCCGTCAGCCCCAGCCGCTGCGCCGCCTCGAGCAGCCCGACCACGCGTCCCCACTCCTCCTCCTTCGCCGCCGTCTCCGCCTCCACGAAATAGTCGGTACCGCGGCGATCCTGCACCGGCCGACGCCGCCCGCCGCTCAATACCGCGGCGAGCTGTCGCACCGTCCGCTCCTTGCGCCAGGCATCGGCGGAACTGGGCCCACCGCGCGACGGCGGCACGCTCCCCCGCCCACCCGAATCGATACCCCGATCCGGGGGCGAACTCAAGGGCGGTCCGGGAATCGCCGTCCCCGACCCCGCCGCCCCGGCCACCGGCGGCGGCAAGTCGTCGAATGCCGCCGACCCCGCCGGAGCAGCCGCCGACCCCGCCGGAGCGGCCACCGCTCGCGCCGCCCCAGGCTCACCCGGCACCTGCGCCGCGCCTTCCGGCGGCGCGACCGATGGCAGCCCGCTGCGGCGGCGGACCTCCTCCTCCCACGCCTGCTCCTCTTCCTCCCGACCCTCCAGGACCGCCTGGCCCTTCAGGTAGACGTCGTACTCCTTGCGGCTCGCCGACCGCGACAACACCTCGTACGCGCGCGTGATCTGCCGGAAGATGCGCTCCAGCTTCGGCTTGACCTCGCCCAGCTCACGGCCGAAATAGGCGTCGGGGTGGAACTCCTTGGCCAACGCGAAGTACGCCGACCGGATCGCCGGACGCGCCGCCCCCCGGCCCACCCCCAGCAGCCGGTAGAAGTCGGCCGAATTGGCACGCAAGAGGAACGTGTCGATCCGCCGCGCCGCCTCGTCCGTGAACGTCGCCTGAACCGCCCGGCCCGCAGGCACCGCGGACGGCGGCGCCTCCGGCGCGGTCTTCCCCTCCCGCGGCACGGACGCGCCGTCGGGCGCCTCCCGCCGCGGATCCGGCGTGCGCCCACCAGGCGCCGCCTCGTCCCGGCGCCGGGCCTGCGGGCAGCCGGCCGGCGCCGGCCGACCCGCGGCCCCGCTCCTCCCGCCCTCGTCC
>JACRCZ010000143.1 GCA_016218765.1 Deltaproteobacteria bacterium
AACCTCGACGACGACTGCGACGGCGCCACCGACGAAGGCCTCACCCGCCCCTGCGGCACCGACGGCGGCGCCGCCGCCCGCGGCGCCCGGGCGTGCCCCGGAGGCGGCGGCGGCAGCAGCGACGGCGGCAGCGAGCCCCAACCCGAGCTGTGCGACCTCCTCGACAACGATTGCGACGGCTCCACCGACGAAGGCAACCCGGGCGGCGGCGCCGACTGCTACACCGGCCCCGCCGCCACCCGCGGCGTCGGCGTCTGCGAGGACGGCGTCACCCAGTGCACCAGAGGCACCTTCGTCTGCTCCGGCGAAACCCTCCCCCGCACCGAAGACTGCAACGGCCTCGACGACGACTGCGACGGCCTCACCGACGAATCCCTCCCCGTCGGCTCCTGCGGCACCGACGAAGGCGAGTGCACCGCGGGGACCCGGGAGTGCATCGCCGGCGCCTGGGCCTGCGACGGCGAACTCGGACCCACCACCGAGATCTGCGACCTCCTCGACAACGACTGCGACGCCGCCACCGACGAAGGAAACCCGGGCGGCGCCGTCCCCTGCGGCTGGAGCCCCGATCCCCTGGCCTGGGACCTCGGCCTCTGCGAACCGGGCATCGCCAACTGCGAAGTCGGCACCATCGTCTGCACCGGCGTCATCGGCCCCGCCCCCGAGGAATGCAACGGCCTCGACGACGACTGCAACGGCCTGATCGACGACGGCCTCTCCCTCGGCGAACCGTGCGGCCTCGACGAAGGCGCCTGCGACCCGGGACGCCTCCAGTGCGTCGGCGGCGCCACCGAATGCGTCGGCGGCACCATCCCCGACCTCGAAATCTGCGACTGCAACGACAACGACTGCGACGCCGAAACCGACGAAGGCGACCTCTGCGGCGGCGGCGCCGTCTGCCTCGACTGCTCCTGCGCCATGCCCTGCGACCCCCACGACGAATTCCCCTGCCCCGATCCCAAGGTCTGCGAATGCGACCTCGTCCCCGAACGACCCGAAGACTGCTTCTGCGTCGGCTCCGGCGTGGACTGCGGCGGCGTCCGCTGCGCCGCCTGCCAGGAATGCGTCGCCGATGTCTGCGTCGATACCTGCCCGGACTGCGAAGCCTGCCAGGCCGCCACCGGCGAATGCACCGACGTCTGCGAAGGCGTCGAATGCACCCCGGGCATCACCGAATGCGCCTGCGTCGCCAACGAGCCCTCCTGCGAGGCAATCAACTGCTACCTCCCGGGCCGCGAATGCCCCGAAGGCTTCCGCTGCGAGGCCGCCGCCTGCGTCGAGGACCCCTGCTACACCGTCTCCTGCCCACCCGGCCAGTTCTGCCGCGACGGCGACTGCTTCGACGTCTGCGAAGCCGGCGTGACCTGCGCGACGGACGAAATCTGCGTCGACGGCACGTGCGTGGACGACCCGTGCTCCGGCGTCGTCTGCGTCAACCCGGACGACGTCTGCGTCGACGGCTACTGCCCCGACGACCCGGGCTCGCCCTGCGAAACCGTCGAATGCCCATGGCCCCAGGTCTGCCGCGACGGCCTCTGCGTCGATGACCCGTGCGCCTACATCGAGTGCCCCGCAGGCAGCTCCTGCGAACGCGGAACCTGCGTCGAGCTCGGCGGCTCCGACGCCGACGCCGACGCCGACGGCGGCACGGACGGCGACGCCGGCGCCGACGCCGGCGAAGACGCCCCCCTCGACCGCACCCGCGTCCTGGGCACCGGCGCCGGCGGCTGCTCCTGCCGCACCTCCGGAAACGAAAGCCGCGCCTCCTCCGCCCTCCTCCTCCTCCTCGCGGCAGGAATCGTCCTCGCCTGGCGCCGGCGCAGGACCGCCCCGACCGCCGGTTGCTCGAACGTAGCGGCGAGGCGCAGCCCTGAGCGGGCGCGGCCAGTCGAAGGGCAACCCCGCCGAAATCGGTCATCACCCTCCGGCGACTCCGCGGAGCACGGGTGAGGAGGGCGGCCATGCGACGCAATCACGGCATGCACACCACCCTCGCCCTCGTTTCCGCCCTCGCCGCGCTCGCGGCCACAGGATGCTCCACCGAACCCTACTGCGTCGGCTCGCAGTGCTTCGTCAACGACTCCGCCGACGACACCGCCGACGCGACCGACACCGACACGGCCGGCGAGGCCGACGAAGCACTCGACGCCGAGGCCGACGAGGCCGAGACCGGCGGGGAGACCACGGAAGGCGGCGACGACGATGGCGACGGCGACGCCGGCGCCGACGCCGACGCGGCCTGCGACGAGGCCACCGACTTCCTGAATGACCCCGCCAACTGCGGCGGCTGCGGCATCCGCTGCCGCCCCACGCGCGCCTTCGGCGCTTGCGTCGACGGCGTCTGCGTGATCGACGTGTGCGAGCTCAACTTCGGCGACTGCAACGGCCTGTACGACGACGGCTGCGAGGACTACTGCGTGCCCCGCGTCTCCGGCCCCTGCGACCCGGCGACCTGCTCCGGCTCCGGCTGCGACTCGAGCTGCAACCGCCGCGACGACGACTGCAACTGCACCCCAGACGACTGCGTCGACATGACCAGCGATCCCGATAACTGCGGCGACTGCGGCATCCGCTGCCTCTACCCCAACGCCGACGGCGTCTGCACCGACAGCGCCTGCGAAATGGGCGCCTGCCACTGCGGCTACTGGGACGTCAACCTCTCCCCCGTCGACGGCTGCGAATACGAATGCGGTCCCGCCGATTGCTCGACACCCCCCGCCGAGACCTGCAACAGCCTGGACGACGACTGCGACGGCACCATCGACCAGGGTGACCCCGGCGGCGGCGGCCCGTGCGGCACCGCCGAAGGCGAATGCGAGCTCGGCGTCGAACGCTGCGTCGCCGGACGCGTCGAGTGCGTCGGCTCGCACGCGCCCGTCCCCGAATCCTGCAACGACCTCGACGACGACTGCGACGGCGCCACCGACGAGGACGACCCGGAAGGCGGCGTCGCCTGCGGCCTGACCACCGGCGAATGCGAACAGGGCCTCACCCACTGCGTCGCCGGCACCGTCGAGTGCTCCGGCGCCGTCGAGCCCACCCTGGAAGCCTGCAACGGGCGCGACGACGATTGCGACGGCGCCATCGACGACTCCCCCGCCGTCACCATCCTCTGCACCCCGCCCCCGCTTGGAATCTGCGTCGCCGGAACCCCGGTCTGCATCGGCGGCGTCGAAGTCTGCGACGGCGCCGCCCCGGGAGAACCCGAACGCTGCGACGGCCTCGACAACGACTGCAACGGCTCCACCGACGAAGGCCTCTCCCGCTCCTGCGGCTCCGACATCGGCGATTGCGTCGCCGGCACCGAGACCTGCGCCGGCGGCACCTGGGGCGCCTGCACCGGCGCCACCGGACCCGCCACCGAGACCTGCAACGGTCGCGACGACGACTGCAACGGCGTCACCGACCAGATGACCCGCTCCTGCGGCTCCGACACCGGCGAGTGCAGCTTCGGCTCCCAGCTCTGCGTCACCGGCGCCTGGGGCGCCTGCAACGGCGGCGTCACCGCACGCACCGAGGTCTGCGACGGCCTCGACAACGACTGCGACGGCGCCACCGACGAAGGAAACCCGGGCGGCGGCGCCGCCTGCGGCATGGACACCGGCGAATGCTCCCCCGGAACCGTCACCTGCGTCTCCGGCGCCCTCTCCTGCTCCGGCGGCACCGGTCCCGTCGCCGAATCCTGCAACAACCGCGACGACGACTGCGACGGCGCCACCGACGACGGCAACCCGGGCGGCGGCGCGTCCTGCTACACCGGCCCCGCAGGCACCTCCGGCCGCGGCATCTGCCGCCCCGGCGTCCTCCAGTGCTCCGCAGGCACCCTCTCCTGCGTCGGCCAGACCCTCCCAGGCACCGAAACCTGCGACGGCGTCGACGAGGACTGCGACGGCACCCCGGACGACGGCGATCCGGGCGGCGGCGCCGCCTGCGGCACCGGCGTGGGCGAGTGCGTCACCGGCGTCAACCGCTGCACCGGCGGCGCGATCCAGTGCACCGGCGGCACCGGACCCGTCGCCGAGACCTGCAACAACCGCGACGACGACTGCGACGCCGCCACCGACGAAGGAAACCCGGGCGGCGGCGCCGCCTGCGGCAGCGGCATCGGCGAGTGCGTCCAGGGCACCACCCAGTGCACCGCCGGCACGCTCGATTGCGTCGGCGACGTCACCGCGGTCGCGGAGACCTGCAACGGACGCGACGACGACTGCGACGGCACCGTCGATAACTCCCCCACCCTCACCATCACCTGCAGCCCGCCCCCGGTCGGCATCTGCACCGCCGGCACCCCCTCGTGCGTCGGCGGAACCCAGGTCTGCGCGGGAGAAGTCCCGGGCGTCCCCGAAACCTGCAACACCATCGACGACGACTGCGACACCCTCACCGACGAGGACTTCAACCTCTCCATCGACCCCAACAACTGCGGCACCTGCGGCAACGTCTGCAACCTCCCCCAGGTCGCTTCCAACGTCTGCATCGGCGGCATCTGCCGCGTCGGCGCCTGCGCCGGCGGCTGGTGGGACGTCAACGGCACCGCCGCCGACGGCTGCGAATACGCCTGCACCTACAACGGCGCCGAAACCTGCAACGCCATCGATGACGACTGCGACCGCCTCACCGATGCCGCCGACCCCGACCTCCCCACGACCAGACCCAGCGCCGCCACCTTCTGCGCCAACACCGGCTCCTGCGTCGGCGCCACCGTCCAGTGCGGTCTCATGGGCGGCACCACCCGCTGGTACTGCCAGTACCCGCCCGCCGTCAGCGTCGACGCGAGCGGCAACATCCTCCCCGAAACCCGCTGCAACACCCTCGACGAGGACTGCGACGGCTCCACCGACGAGAACTGGCCCGGCGTCCGCCACAGCGGCATCGACCTCGCCGACCCCTGCTCCGCAGGCGTCGGCTTCTGCCTCCGCAACGGCTCCTACGTCTGCACCGGCGACGGCTTGGGCCAGGTCTGCTCCGCCACCGCCGGCGCCCCGGGGACCGAATCCTGCAACGGCATCGATGACGACTGCGACGGCTCCACCGACGACCTCGCCGAGACCGACTACACCGCATGGGGCGCCGTCCAGGTCAGCGGCAGCGTCGACACCAACCGGCCCCGCGACGGCACCCGCGAAACCGCCCGCACCTTCTACGTCATGCGCTGGGAAGCCTCACGCCCCGACGCCACCTCCGCCTCCGCAGGCACCATCAACAACCAGAAGGTCTGCTCCCGCACCGGCGTCCTGCCCTGGACCACCGTCTCCTGGACCGACGCCAACGCCGCCTGCTGCCGCATGAACTCCGACGGCGTCTGCCACACCAGCGGCGGCTTCCCCTCCCGCTGGAGCCTCTGCCGCAACGTCGACTGGGAGCTCTCCTGCGAACGCTACACCACCGGCTACTACCTCTACCCCTACGGCGCGACCTACGTCGCCGCCACCTGCAACGGCAACGACTACGATACCTCCGGCGCCGCCGGCGACCAGGACGACATCCTGTCCACGGGGACCATGGCAAGCTGCCGCAATACCCCGAGCTTCCCGCCCTCCGCGAGCTGGATCTACGACGCCAGCGGCAACGTCAAGGAATGGACCTGGACCAGCCGCGTCATCGGCGGCGTCACCTACTACGAAATCCGCGGCGGCGCCTCCAACAACGCCGCCGGCGGCCTCACCTGCCCCTTCGACTTCACCCTCGGCACCGCCTCGTTCTCCTTCCCCAACCTCGGCTTCCGCTGCTGCTACTACTGACCAGCCAAGTCGTTGCCGCGCAGTCACGCCTGCGATGAACAGGGCGGGGGCAGCAACATCGCTCGCTGCTGCCGACCCCTTCAGAAAGCGGCTCTGCGCGCGGGAAATCGCTGGTTCCCGAACGAACGCCAGGACGACGTCGGCGCCTCACGAACCCACATCGCCGAGCACCGTCGGAGTCGACCCGACCGAACCACCGGCGTCGTTCCGCTCGGCCGAATCGTGGGCGGCGGGAAGATTCGCCGTCCCTCGATCCACCGACTCTGGACACCCGGCATGCGATGCTCCCTCGTCTCCCGACCGCGACTCCGAGAATTGGCGGCACCGGGGCTCGTTGATCCGGAAGTCGAGATAGACCAGCACCTCGTTGCTCAACACGACCTTCACGTCGACAGCCACCGTCGCCACATCCCAGGGCCAGAACGCGTGAAAACCTGCAATCGCGTCCAAAGCAACAAGGTCGAACTGAACGATGTCGGGACCCGCGGCACCGGGTACCCCCACCGTCCCGACGCGTTCGAATCCGGCAGGCGCCATGAGCCGGAACCACTCTGCGTCCGGTGGCGGGGCATCAGCCAGCACGAACACGGACCGCGGAACATGATCCTCCAGGACAGCGAGCTTGGCTCGAAGCAGGTACCACCCCGCCACGACGCCGGTCGATGGTCCGGCGATCCCCCACAACCCTGGATCATCCGTTGGGGCGCCCTCTGGGGCGACCGCAACTGCACTCCATGGGCATGGGAACAACAGCGGGACTTCGACCTCTCGCGCGGTAGAGGTGGCCAACGGGCATGAGGCTGCCACCCCCAGCGATGCGAGCGTGCAGGACGCGGAAGGAACGAGGCCACCCAAAGGTCGCCCCGGACCGACGGGCACGGCGTCGATACCCAGGGTCCGAGACACGGACGAGATGACCCAATACGGCGCATCGCCGCAGTTTCGTAGAGCCACCGTGAATTCCGGCACGCCACGCGGCCGGCATGTGACGCCCACTGGAACTGTGATGCACGATGATGGCACACGCAGCTCCAATTGCAGACCCGCAACGCATGAAGCACTCGCAAGTGGCTGCATGGAGGGGCGATACCGCTCGGCGACTTCCGCGGTGTCAGCATCGCAGGCAAGCTGCGAGCCGGGAATCCGGTCCAAACATCGTGGGTCCGGCAGTCGATCCGGAAGCGCGCCGCAACGGAACGGATCCGGGGCAATCCCGCTCCCATCATCCGTCCCCGAACCTAGGTCGCCCCCTGTCCGGTCGGCGTCGTTGTCGGCCAGCGGTGTCGGGGAACGAACCGGGCCGCAGGCGAGCGGAATGGCCACCTGGACCCACCAGAGGGAACACCGCCAGTGCGCTCCGCCAGGCGGCCCGCCGGAGGGTGCGGACTGTACCCCGGTCATAGCCGGCATTGGTCCCAAAGGCCCATGGACCGAACCCATCGGTTGGTCGCGTCACGGACGCCCTGTTCGTCTTCGCTGCCATACACGAGTTCGTGCAAGAGCTCGTGTATCGCGTTCGTCCCGACACACGTGCCGCCTCCGCAGCGGAAGGTCGTACTGACCCCAAGATGACCGGCACCAAGTCCGGCCGACCAGGTTCCGCACTCACCCTGCAAGGTCGGGTCGACCGGGTCACTGAATTCGACGTCGTAACACCTGATCTTCAGGTTCACCTTGCTGGTGAATAAGGCATCGTGCAGGGTGTCGGCGAACGGCTGCGAACCCTGCCCGGCGCAGGACGCAGCGTTCTGCTCCTTGACCTTGCGGTAGAGTGCCGTCACTTGAGGGGAGAAGGACGAGCAGCCGGTCCACTGGACGTAGGCGCCGGTGGGGTCGGTCCAGCGTGTCGGGTCGTTGCGTGCATACGCGTAGGCCTCCGAGATTGCCGGTCGGCCGCACGAGTGGGTTAGCGAGGCATCCGGCGCGAGATACCGGCCGAAGCTCGGCACGTACGTCCGGAGACTGTTGTGGACAGCAGACACACCAGTATCCCGGATCTGCCCCGGGAACCTCAGCGACTGGTCCACGGTCGCGCCCGTCGCGTCCGTGGTCCCGAACGGCTCCATCTTCCCGTCCCAGACGACGGTTCCGCTCGCGTCGGCGAGCTTCTTGGGCGTGGGCAGATGGTCGTTCAGGTACCAGTACCACGCGTCGCCGCGCCGGACGGCGAGGACGTGGTAGCCTTCGAGGTACACGTACTGCGCCAGGACATCGCCGGAGGCGCATTCGTGCTCCGCGATCAGGCGGTCGTACTGGTCGTAGAGGAACGCGGTGCAGCGCGACGCGGGCAGCGGTACGCCGTCCGCGTCGGTATACTCCACGCGCTGCGTCCTGCGGAACTTGTAGTCGTAGGCGTTTTCCTGGACGACCTGCGGCGCGCAGGCATCGTTCGTGCAGTCGACGCACGACCCCGCCGGGTCCGCCAGCTTCCGGAGCTGCGTCAGCCGGTCGGCGCGGTCGTAGCGCAGGCAGAGGTCGTCGTAGCGGATCGCGTTGCCTGACCCGTCGTACGCAAGTTCGTGCGCCTCCGCGCCCGTCACCTGCAGCAGCCTGCTGTTCGTAGGAAGCTCTCCGCCGCCGTCCGGGTCCTCGTAGGAGTAGGCCGAGACCTCGTCGGTCGTCGAGCCCGGGTCGCGCCGCGTCTCGGTCAGCCGGTTGCCCGTCCGGTCGTAGGTCCACCCCAGGCTTCCCCACCAGCCCGTGGCGGAGGTCAGCCGGTCCTGTTCGTCGTAGGTGTACTCGGCGTCGCGGACGTCCACGGCGTCGTGGATCCATCGGATGTTGCCGGTCGGGTCTTCCCCGCCGGTCGTGGGCTCGGTGTAGTGGTACTGGAGGTCGAGGACGGCGGCCGGGTTGACGGGCGACCCCGCGGTGACACGCTCCACGCGCCCACGCGCTCCGCGCTGGATCCCGTACTGCATCCCGTTGCCCATCGCGTACCCGGTCAGGAGGCCGGCCGTGGTGTACGACACGGACGACGCCAACGTCGTCGATGGCCCGGTCGCGGGGAACGCGACCACCGACGAAACTCGGTCCGGGTCGGCAAGCTCCCGCCGGTACCACACCTCCATCCCCGAAGGATACGTCACCCACTCCACGTTGCCCAGATCGTCGTGGTCGTACCTCACGTCGTACAGCCGCCCGCCCTGCTCGCGGGTCTCCCGCTCCACGCGCCTGAGGACGTCCCGCTCGAAGGTCGTGCGGCCGCGGAGCACGCCGGCTCCGGTGGACTCGGTTGCCTCCAGCAACGCGTCGCCGTTCACCTCGTACGTGAACTCCGTCTTCCACTCCGTCGCCGTATCGCTCTCATTCCCGTACCGGGCTTCGACGATGCGGCCCGCGGCGTCGAGATCCCAGTGCGTCGCGTTCCCCGTCGCCCGGACGTGTTTCCTCGTCCGTCCCAGCCCGTCGTGCGTGTACGTTTCCGTACCGGAATCCGGCAGCGTCGCCGAGGTTACCTGCCGGTACCAAGCCTGGTTCCCCAGGCCCCAGGTGTACGACGATCGGCGCCCCTCCGCGTCGGTCACCTGCGACACCGCGGCATCGCTGCGCGCGACGGGGTACTCGTAGGTCGTCATTCCCCCGCCGGCCGTCACCGACAGGAGCCGACCCCGCCAGTCATAGCCGTAGCCGGTCGTCCGTACCGGGCGGTCGGCGGCGTCGTGCAGGATCACCTGCGACACCAGCGACCCGGCGCCTTCGTAGGCGTACTCCGTCCAGAAGCCCGTCGCCGCGTCGGTCACCGCGCGAACCCTCCCGTCGGCATCGTAGTCGTACGCCGTCGTGTTGCCGTCGGGGTCGATCACCTCGTCGGGTCCGCGGCTCGTGCCGCCGCAGCAGCCGGACAGGGTTTCGTCGTAGTACACGTACTCCGTGCGGACTCCGGGAGAGGTCTCGACCCATGTCGTCCGGCCCAGACGATCGTAGCCCCGGGTGGTCATCCGGCGCCGGCCCGAGGTCCCCTCCTCCACCTCCTGCTCGACGAGATCGGCCGCGGTGTAGGAGTAGGTGGTAACGCGTCCGTCGGCCTCGGTGACGGAAAGAACGCGCTCCCGCTCGTCGTAGTCGTACCGTCGCAGGACCGTGCCGGCCGCGTCCAACTCCTTGGCGAGGAGGTGGGTGACCGGGTCATAGGCGTACGTCGTGAGCCGCCCGGAGGGCGCGGTGTGCGCCGTCAGTCGGCACTCCGTGTCGTAGACCCAGCGTTCCTCGGCGGCGACGGCGTCGCCCGGCCGCCAGGTCGTCCGCTTCAGCGTCGGCCGGTTGCAGAGCCCGTCGTACACGTACGTCGTCGAGTGCCCGGGCTCATCGAACTCGGGGAATTCCTCGACAAGTCGTCCGAGGCCGTCGTACGAGCGGTGGACATCTGCGGTCGTGTTGTTCGCGTAGTACGAGAACCCCGTGACCTGGTGATTGCTGTTCGTCGCGCCGGCGAGGTCGTAGACGTATCCCGCAGGGGTGGTCGTGGTCCGCCAGCCACCGCTGGTGCGGGCCGAACCGAAGGCGTACTCCATGACGCTACCGCGCTCGTCCACGACGGTTCCGACGAAGGGGAAGCCGCCGGGCGGGCTGGCCGACTCCTGCGGCACGAACGGAAGCGGGTCGCCCTCCTCCCAGCCCATGTCGTTCGCCAGAAGGATGCCGTCCGCCGCGGTGATTGTCCTCCGTGTGGCGCCGCCCACCTCGACCCGCCGAACCATGTCGTGATCGTCGTAGTGGTAGGTGGTCGTCCGGTCCCCCGTGGAATGGCGGGCCGTCTGGGTCTGCAGCAGGTGGTCGGGACCGTAGCCGAACGTGCGCCTCGTGTCGGCGAAGCCGCTGCGTTCGACGGAGATCAGGTCACCCGAGGCGTTGACGCGGAACTCCGTGCGGGCGCCGGAGAAATCGGTGATGGCGTCGAGTTTGCCACCGAGATACGCGAACGTCGCCGTTCGGTTCGCGGCGTCGCGTACCGCGGACAGCCGGCCGCTGGGGCCGTACTCGAAGGTGTACTGGTAGCCGACGGCGGAATCGTCGGGAGCCCAGGTCTTGACCAGCTTGCCGTCGGGGTCGAAGTGGTCGAGGATCCCGCCGGGGTGGCGGACGGTGTGCCAGGTCCCGCCCTCCCCGCTCCACTCGCTCAACTCCGAGTACGTGCCGGCCGCGGGTCGCATCACGCCGCCGGTCCCCACAATCATCCGCACGCGGTTCCAGAGGAGCTCGGCGTAGTACAGCGACCCGCGCGTGTCGAAACCCATCGTTGAGACTTCGCTGGTCAGCACGTGCGTCGCCTCCACCCCGTCGCCGAACGGCGCGGACGGCGGGTACAACCACGCGTTTCCGAGCACCGTGGCCAGCGCACCGCTCGCGTCCACCTTGCGAATGGCCTGACACGGCTCACGGTGGACGTTGGTGCACTGTTCGACGAAGTGGAGCAGTCCGTCGCCGGAAACCGCCATGGCCCGGATGGGGCAGGCGCCCTTCTCCGCGGCAGTGGCTCCGTCGGGGCTCCAGACGTCCCATTCCGTCCCCACGACGCGGGACATGAGGTGCGTCGAGTGGTCCACCTTCCAGATCGCAGGGCACCCCTGGCTGGCGATGTACACGTTTCCTTCCGCATCGCCGGCCAGGGCGGAGACGTCCCGGAAGCTGGCCGATGTCTCAAAGTCGTTGACAGGCTCCGCACCACTGTTCACGCCCGGTTGACTTGCGTGTTGCGTCGTTCGTGCACCGTTCTCTTGTCGATCCCTAACGATCCACTCGATCGTCCTCCTGTAGTGACCGCTGACACCTGACCGCGAATGAAGCTCTCGCGACGCCATCGGATCATTCGACTGCACTTGGGCTACGGCGAGGGAATACCGCTGTCCGGTGCATCCACCGTGGGCAGCTGCCGGTGACCTTGTTCGGCGCCCGTCGACCGCCCGGCGTCCGATTCTGTCCCGGGAGCGCCTGCCCCCTGGGAGCACAGCAGTATCGCCCCTGCGAGAAGCGCGAGCACCGCCACGACGCTCATCCACTTCAACCACGAACGGCAATTCCGAAGGGTCTCGCTTGGGTCCACGGCCACGATTGGCGAGCCGGTGCGTCCCGCAGATTCCTGTCGCATCCGAGACCTGGCCATCAGGTGCCGCCGCACTCCGCCATGAAGTGGGCAGCGAGGTCGGCGCATCCCGTTAGGGCCTCAACATTGAGAGGGCGGGGCCGGGTGCCCTGGTTTGGCTCGTGGGGGGAGTCACCAACATCGAGCCATCGCGCGAAGGCGTCTCCGCTCCGTCATCAGATCCCGCCCGACGACTCGCGTCGCGGTAGAGCACGAGAAGAAGGAAGATGAGCCCAGCGACCATCAGACCGATAGACAGCACCACGAGCAGGAAGCGCGCGTCACGAAGGGCATCTTCCGGGTCGCGGGCGACGATCGGGGGCCGGGTCGGCCCTCGGAGCGGATGTCCATCGCCGTCCTTGCGCATCAGTGACCCTCGCAGGAGGCCAGAACATGGTCGGCCAGTTGGGCACAGTCCTTCATGTTGGCTGCCAACGAGGCCGCTAGTGAGCACTCGGCGACGCATACCGGGTAAGGAAGGCCCAACAGCATTGCTGATCCGGCGCAGATCCAGGGGCATGAGCCCTTGAGGGCGACGGCAGTGCTAAGTGACGTGCAGAGCAGGTAGAGGCTGCCCGCGAAAGCCTGACACGGCGTCGGGACGAACCAACCCAAAGCCGATGCCACGGCATCCCAGTCAATGTCGTACAACTCCCACGGCGGCCGCCATTGATCCCCTGGGTCGCAGAGCAGCCGATCCACGCACTCGACTTGCATTCCGGTCGGATCCATGTACCGCAGGGGGTTGCTTCGCGCTGTGCCGTAGGCCTGGACGGTGACGCTCTGCCGCATCATCAGGGCACGCCATTGAGGGATTACGGCCAATACCGATCGTGGGTCACTCGTGACGGAGGACGATCGCATCGGGTCCGGAGAAAGGAAACGCCCTGCCCGGGGCTCAATGTAGCGGTCGCCGGAGTAGAACAGCGCGGTCGCAGAATCGAGCACCTGCCCGGGCATGCGCAGCGGCTGCTCCACCGTCGCACCCGGAGCCTCCGTCTCCCCGAACGGTTCCATCTTTCCGTCCCAGACGACGACCCGGCTCGCGTCGACGAGCTTCTTCGGCGTCGGTAGGTGATCGTTCAGGTACATGAGTAACCCTACGGCAACTCGGCCTCACCCCGGTACCACTTGACGATGAGATACACCAAGGACGGCGGGCCCCCAAGTACTGTCAAGTACGCAGACAGTATGGCGGTCATGTCCCCGGCGTTGTCCCAGCCGACGAAATAGAGCAACTCCGCCAATACAATGCAGGCGAATGAGATGTAGATCACAGCCTTCGCAACGGCCACCAATCCCTGGTCCTTCCGCGGAGGACTCGTGCGGCGCTCGGGACCGCCCGCCGACGGGGCAGGCCCGGACTCTGGTGCCCGATCGCGTTCCGTGGTCGCTGCAATGCGGTCCGCTCGGTCGTTGCCAGGGCCGAGGGCCTGCGCGGGATGCAAGTCATCGCCTCGACCATCCGGGGTCTCCCTCGGACGATCCGTGCCGTTTGGCGCGCTACTGGACATTCGCGATGCAATTCTTGGCCCGCTCGGTAAACTGTACCCCGAAGCACGCGAAGAAACATGCGCCCCGGTACGCCCCTACCAAGGGGCACGAGCCCAGGCACGTGCGAAGCCCGGCGACGTCCCGAGCCACCGTCGGCGCGTCGGAGAGGACGCACGCGATCAAGCGCAGGTCGTGGCGGAGCAATTCAGTGAGACTGGTCAGAGGGCCCGGTGCGCTCCAGAGCTCGCCAAGCCAGTCCCACAGCCCCTCCCAGTTGAACTCGCTCAGATTGCCGCACTCGCCGAAGTCCCACCCCTGCTCTGCCTGGAGGCCAGTCGGGTCCGTGAAGCGAAGCGGCGACGCGCTTGCGTAGCCGTAGACGTCGCTCCCGGATTGCAGGCGGGCGAGGAATCGCGCGAGCTGGCTGGCGTGTCGCGCCGCACAGACAGCACGGAACGCCGGCGGGATCTGCCGCGGAACGGTGTCGGCGACGGCGTAGCGACCAAGGTCCGGCTGATACCATCTGTGGAGATTCTGCACGAGCGGAACGGCATCATCCTCATGCTGTCCCGGGAACCTGAGCGGCTGCTCCACCGTCGCGACCGCCTCCTCCGTCGTCCCGAAGGGCTCCATCTTCCCGTCCCAGACGACGACCCGACTCGCATCGACCAGCTTCTTGGGCGTGGGCAGATGGTCGTTCAGGTACCAGTACCACTCGTCGCCGTCGCGACGAACGGCGAGGACGTGGTAGCCTTCGAGGTACACGTACTCGGCCAGGACGTTGTCGGCGGCGGCCGGGTCGGTGCCGGGGGAGCAGTCGTGCTCCGCGATCAGCCGATCGAACTGGTCATGGACGAACGTCGTGCAGCGCGGCGCCGGCAGCGGGTTGCCGCCAGCGTCGAGACGCTCAACGCGCTCCGTCCGCCGGAACTTGTAGTCGTACTTGTTCTCCTGCACCACCCGCGGCGCGCACGTGTCGATCGACGCACGAGAGCACGGGTTCACCGAGCAGCCGGAAGGAAGCGGGTCCGCCAGCCGCTTGATCTGCGTCAGGCGGTCCGCGGCATCGTAGACCAGGCACAGGTCGTCGTAGCGGATCGCGTTGCCGGAGGCGTCGTACGCAAGCTCGTGCGCCGCGGCCCCCCCCGTCACTTGCACCAACCGGCTGCTCGGCGGGTTCGGCCCCGTGCCGTCCAGGTCCTGGTAGGAGTACGTCGAGACGTCAGCGGTCGTGGCTCCGGGCCCGCGCCGCGTCTCGCTCAGCCGGTTCCCCGTGCCGTCGTAGGTCCAGTCGAGCTGGCCCCACCAGCCGCCCGCGGCGACAAGCCGGTCTTGCTCGTCGTAACCGTACTCCGAATTGCGCGCGTCCACCGTATCGTAGATGGCCCGGATGTTCCCCGTCGGGTCCTCGAGCCCCGTCACCGGGTCGAGGTAGGAATACTGGAGGTCCAG
>JACRCZ010000142.1 GCA_016218765.1 Deltaproteobacteria bacterium
ACGTCACCGGCTCCCCCTCCGGCTGGCGCGGCGGCATCTCCACCCCCGGCGACGACGTCGGCAAGTACACCACCATCGCCGTCGGCGCCGACGGCGAGCCGCGCGTCGCCTACTACGACGTCACCCACGGCGCCCTCAAGTTCGCCCTCCACTCCGCCTCGGGCTGGTCCGTCCGCTCCGGGCCGATCGACGACCAGGGCGACGCCGGCCGCTTCGCCGACATGGCCATCGGCCCCGACGGCATCCCCGTGGTCTCCTACAACGCCGTCGAGGAGCGCACCGACATCCCCGGCGCCTACGTCTCCAAGATCAAGGTCGCCCGCGCCTCCGACGCCTCCGGCTCGCTGTGGACCATCGACGAGATCGAGTCCATGGACATTCCCTGCTGGGCCGACCTCTGCGGCGAGGACCTCGTCTGCCTCGCCTCGACCCGCCTCTGCGCCGAACCCGCGCCCGAGGACGATTGCGGCGCGACCGGCTGCGCCACCGGCCAGGCGTGCGTCGCGGCAGTCTGCGAGGATCTGTTCGAGTCTCCGATCGACTTCCCCGAAGGCGTCGGCATCGTCACCGGCATCGATTTCACCCCCGCCGGCGACCCGATCGCCGTCTACTACGACCGCGGCGCCTGGGACCGCGCCGCCGGCGAGCTCCGCCCGCACGGCGACCTCAAGCAGGCCGCCCTGGTCTCCGGCGCCTGGGCCGTGACGGTCCTGGACGGCGCCGGCGGCGACTCCGGCTGGTACCCGTCGCTCGACATCGACGCTGCCGGACAGCGCCACGTCTCCTTCGTCGATGGCATCGCCGAGACCCTCGTCTACCTCAATCCCGACGCCGGCGTGCGCGAGGTCGTCGACGGCCGCACCGTCGCGGGCCGCGAGCGCAGCATCGTCGGCGACGACTCCACCATCCGCGTCACCGCCACGGGCGACATCTGGATCGCCTACCAGGACGCCTCCGCGCGCTCCCTGCTCCTGGCCCACCGCACGGCCCCCGGCACCTGGGAAACGCGCAGCGTCGACACCGAGGACTCCACCGGCTTCTTCGCCAACATGACCCTCGGCGCCGACGGCGCAACCCCCGTCCTCTCCACCTACTGGCACCGCACCACCGCCAGCGGCACCACCACCACCCGCTACGCCTACACCGCCGGCGCCCGCGTCTTCGAAGTCACGCCCTGAGCCCGGCCCGCGCTCGCCCCGTCACCACACCGTCAGATCCACGCAGAAGTGCCGCCGACCGTTGTCCGGCGCCCCGATCCCCAGCTCCACCCGCCCGCCATGGTCCGACGGCAACGCCAGCGATCGGCCGAATCGCCCCGGCTCGTTCGCGAACGTGAGCCGCCGCAACGTCCTTCCGCTCCCCACCCTCACGTCGACGAACACGTCCGAACGCCCGAACTCCGCCGCCTCGTCGACCAGCCCGCCCGACACCAGCACGAACCTCGACGCCAGCGGGATCGGCATCGCCACCACCAGCCACCCGTCGTCCGGTGGATGCGCCCACACCGCGCCCACGTCCAACCCGCCGTACCGGCACGCCCGCACCCCCACGTCCTGCCACGACTCCAACCCCTCGAACGTCCACCGCGCAGGGCCGTCCCGCCACGTCGCCGACTGCCGCGTCCCCGCCCGCTCCAAAGCCACCGTCGCCAGCGGCAACCGGTCGACCAGCCGGATCGGTCGGTTCCCCACCGCCCGCTCCAGCGTCGTCAGCCGATAAGCGCCGAAACGCTCCTCGCTCGCGACCCGGTAGATTCCGGCGAACGCCGGCCGATCGATCTCGAACAACCCGTAACGGTCCACCGCCAGGATCCGCGCGTTGGGCCCCGGCTGGATCCCCATCCACCGCGGCACGATCCCCGTGTACGCCCCGCCCCCCAGCCACGCCCCCTCCGGTACCTCCCGCTCCTCCAGGATCCACGGCGTCCGCAGGAACGCGAACCGCCACCCCGTCCGGTCGATCACCAGATCCCCCGCCCGCACCCGCGCCAAGAGCGCGCCCCGCACCTCCTCCCGCCCCTCCGTCGAGAAATGCCGCGCCAGGAGCACCCCCATCCATCCACCCAGCCCCACCACGACCACCCCCCCCGCAATCAGCACCCGTGTATCCCCCAGGACTCCCCGCAGCCCTCGACCCTCTTCCCGCCCCTCCTCCTCCCCTTCCCCTTTGCGTCCTTTGCGTTCTTCTTTGCGTCCTTTGCGTGATATCCCCACCGCCCGAAGGTCGTGGCGACGATCGTCGGCAGGGCATCCCACCGCCGCCGCCACCCAGATCGTCGCCCCGATCCAGAAACTCATCCAGATCAGCGGATTGAAGGCCACGATCAGCCCGTACACCGCCGCGCAAGCCGCGAGCAGCCCCCGCGGGGTCCGCACCAGCCACGCCGCCAACCCCACCCCCACGATCGCCACGACGAGCTGCAGCGGCTGCAGCCAATCGCCGAAACCACCCTGCAGCAGCGGCCCCGTGAACCCCATCATCCCGTGGTACCAGTCCGCCGTGACCCGCGCGTACTCGAACAGCCACTGCACCGTCCCCAGGAAGAACGTGTCCGGGTTCCACAGCACGAACGGCAGGTAGAAGGCCAACGTCACCGCCGCACCCGCCAGCACCGCCTGCGCTGCCCTCCGCAGTCCGTAAATGCGCCACAACCCCACGGCCACCAGTGGACCCAGCGGCAGGTTGAGCGGACGCACCGCCAGCGCGAACCCCAGGGCAATGCCTGTCGCCATTGGCCTTCGTGTCGCGATCGCGCACCCCAACAGCGCCGTCGCCGCCCAGTCCACGTGCGGCTCGGCGTAGATCCCGTTCCAGTGCGTGTCGATCAGGAAGAGATACGCCGCGACCGACAACAGCACCGGCCACGCCGCCGCCGGCAGCAGGGCTCCCGCCTCCCCCCCGTCCCCCCACCGCGCCGCCGCGGCCCGCAGCGAGGGCCAGGCCAGTGCGACCGCGATCACACCGTCCGCCACCCACGATGTCCACCGGATATCCACGCCCAACGCCCGCGCCGGCAGGTACGCCAGCCACAACCCCGGCGGGTAGGTCAGCGGCACCTGCGAGCCGAGCTGCATCTGGTGCACGCCGTACGGGTCCACCCCCGAGAGCAGCCGGTCGCACGCCGATTGCACCAGCGGCAGCATGTCGCCCACCCACGGCTCCACCGGCCACTCCCGCGCGAAGTACGCCCGCAGCGTGAGGTCGCCCGCGATCAGCGCCGCGAGCACCACCCACGGGCGCGGAGGTCGCACCGCGACCAGCACCAGACCCGCGATCACGCACCCCACCGCGACCTGCCATCCCGTCGTCCGCACCGCGTAGACGATCATCCCCTGGTACGGAAACTCCGACAGCAGCAGCCACAGCAGCCCCAGGGCCCCCAGCGCCACCAGCCGCAGCCCCCAACGGTCCGCCCCGCGCGCCCAGAAGCCGCCACCCGGCGCGGCCGCGTCCGTCGAACCCGTGTCCCGCCGCCCGAAGACCAGCGCCAGCACCCCCAGCGCCACGAAGATCGGCGTCGTCCGCCACGGCCTCCGGAACCCGTCCGCGTACCAGACGAGCAGGAACAGCAGCGCCGGCGCGCCGAGCGCCAGCCCGCGCAGCGCACCTCGCGCCGCCGGCAGCCAGCCGCCCTCCGCCTCCCGCTTCCACCAGCCCATCGCTCGCAGCCACCCGGCGGGCCCCGCCCGCCTCCCCGCATCTCCCGGATTCTCGCCCACCCCACGCGAAACCGTCGAACGAAAAATCGTCCCCGGAGAGTCCGCGCCGCCGCCGCAGGCCGCCGCGCGCCCGTGACCGTTGCCCGAGAACCGCGTGCCGGACACCGAGCACGAGCAGAAACCCGCCCCAAACCGACCCTGGGCGCGCGACGCCCAACGCACGCGACCGCCCTCCCGCTTCCTTCGGCGACCAAGCCCGCGCTACAGTTCCCTTGTGCGGACCGCCGCCCCCCCCTTCCTCCCCGCCCTGCTCCCCCTTCTCGGCCTCTGCACCGCCTGCGATGGCGGCTCGAGCGCCCCCGACGCCGCCGACGCCACGACCGACCTCCCCGACGCGTCACCCGCCGAAACGACTCCGGACGCTTCCCCCGACCACGCCGGTCCCCTCGACGATCTCCTCCGCCTCGATCAGCTCCAGGTGCGCGGGACCCACAACAGTTACCACGTGGCCCTGGACTCGCCCGTCGATCCCAGCCACGCCTACTCCCACGCGCCCCTCGACGTTCAGCTCGGCGAGCAGGGCGTGCGCGCGTTCGAGCTGGACGTCCACGCGTCCTCCTCCGGCGAAGGCCTCGAGGTCTACCACATCATCGTCCTCGACCCGCTCGCCACCTGCGACACCCTCGCCGCATGCCTGACCACGATCCGCGACTGGTCCGACGAACATCGCGGCCACCTGCCGCTCGCAATCTGGATCGAGGTCAAGGACGACACCGGCGGCCCGCCGATCTCCGACCTCGACGCCGTCGACGTCGAGATCCGCGCCGTCCTCGACGAGGACCGCCTCTACACGCCGGATGACCTCCAGGGCGTGCACGACAGCCCCCGAGACCGCCTCGCCGCCTCGGGCTGGCCGACCCTCGCCGAGCTGCGCGGCAAGGTCTTCTTCGTTCTCCTGGATACCGACCGCGCCGCGGAGTACACCCGCGGCTTCACCGATCTCGTCGGCCGGGCGATGTTCGCCCGGGCCGACGCCGCCCACTACGCCGACCCCTGGGCCGCGATCGCCAAGGTCAACGACCCGACCGCCGACGCCGAGCTCGCCGCCGCCCTGGCCGCGGATCTCCTCGTGGCCAGCAATACCTGCGGCGGCGGCGACAGCGACACCGCCTGCGCCTACCGCCTCGCCGCCGCGCTGCGCAACGGCGTCCACCACCTGATGGACGACATCCCCGCCCCGATCGCCGGGCGCGACTACTGGGCCGACCTCGGCTTCGGACCCGCCCCCGCCCGCTGCAACCCCCGCTCCGCCCCCCCCGAGTGCACCCCCTCCGCCCTCGAGCCCCCGTAGCCCTCCCCCCCAGTAGCGTGCTTTGCCTCTTCGCGCCCTTCGCGCGAACCGCTACGCCTGGAACAGCCGCACCGACGCCGCCTTGAACACGAACCGCACCTCCTGCCCTGTCGCCAGCCCCATCCCGCTCAGCGTGGCGCGCGTCACCGCGGCGCGCAGCCGCAGCTCCGGCACGCCCTTGGTCGCAAGCTCCACCACCACCGTCGGACCGCGCTCGTCGATCGCCGCGATCCGCCCCGCCACGTCGTTGAGCGCGCTCGATTCCACGGGCCCGCGCGAGATGAGCACGTCGCGCGCCGGCAGCCCCGCCCAGCTCGGTCCCGCCCGCTCCGCGATCACCGCCCAGTCGATCCCCGGCGCCACGAACCGCTGCACCTCGCCCCGATCCTCCACCGTGCCGCGGAACAGGTTCTCCATCCCCACGAACTCCGCCAGCGCCACCGACTGCGGCGCGTCCAGCACCGCCGCCGCCTCCCCGTCCTGGGCGATCCGCCCGCCCACGAGGAAGTGCACCCGGTCCGCCAGCCGCCGCGCCTGCCCCAGGTCGTGCGTGGCCAGCACCACCGTCGTCTCACGCCCCTCCGCCAGCCCCGCGATCGCCTTCTCCACCACCGCCGCCGACAGCGGATCCAGATTCGCCGTCGGCTCGTCCAGCAGCAGCAGCTCCGCCCGCAACGCCAGGCCCCGCGCCAGCGTCGCCCGCCGCGCCTCGCCCGCCGAGATGCGGTCGACCCGCGACTCCAGAATCCTCTCCAGCGCCAACGGCTCGGCCAAGGCCCCCACGCGCGCCGCACGCTCCTCGCGCCCCGCCCCGGCCGCACGCAGCGCGAACTCGAGGTTCCAACGCACCGTGCCGCGCAAGAGCGCCGGACGGTCGAAGACCATCGTCACGCGCCGGCGCGCCCCCCGCGCCGGCCGCGCCCGCGCCGCATGCGCCACGCACGCCCCGTCGAAGTGGATCGCACCCTCGTCGGGCGGGTCGAGCAGCGCGAGCGCCCGCAACAGCGTCGTCTTGCCCGAACCGTTGGGGCCGATCACCGCGTGCACGCCGGGACCGGGCAGCTCGAGATCGATCCCGTCCAGGATGCGCCGCGGCGGACGCCCCGCCTCCCGCGCCAACCCCTCAACGCGCACGCGCATCGGCCCTCGGCTCCAGCAGCAGCAGCACCACGTTGACCGCCAGCGACAAGCCCAGGAGCACGATCCCCAGCGCAATCGCCAGCTCGAACTCGCCCCGCATCGTCTCCGTCGCAATCGCCGTCGTCATCGTCCGCGTCTGGCCCAGGATGTTGCCGCCGACCATCAGCGTCATCCCCGTCTCGCCGACCACCCGCGCGAACGCCGTCAACAGCCCCGCGAACAGCCCGGGCGCCGCCTGCCGCACCGCCCCACGCGCCGTCCACCACGGACCCGCGCCCGACGTGCGCACCGCGTCCAACAACAACGGGTCGACCGACTCGATCGCCGCAACGAACAACGCCGTCGCCAGCGGCAGCGCCAGGAGCGCCTGCGCCACCACGATGGCCCACGGCGTGTACAGCCACTCCAGCCCGCCCAGCGGCCCGCCCCGCCCCAGCGCCAGGTAGATCAGCAGCCCGATCAGCACCGCCGGGACCATCATGAACGACCGCACGGCCGCCCGCACCAGCCTCCGGCCCCGGAATCTCCCGAGCCCGATCGCCAGCGCCGCCGGCAGCCCGACCACCGTCGCCGCCCCCGTCGCCAGCGCCGACGCCCCCAACGACAGCCCCACCACCTCCAGCACCCGCGCGTCCAACGATCCGAGCATCCCCAACGCGCCCCACAACGGCGACCCGTCCGTCATCCCGGCTCCGCTCTGCCCACCCTCTTCGCGCCCTTTGCGTGGACCCCCTCTTCCCGCCCTTCGCCCGGCCGCTCGGCCGCTCGGCCGCTCGGCCGCTCGCCCTCCGCCCTTCCAGTCACCCCGCGTCCGGCTCGCGGTCCAGCTCCCGCCATTCCTGCTTCAGCTCGTCCTTCAAATCGTCGCCCATCTTCTGCGCGCCGGCCTTCGCCCGATCGACCGCCGTGCTCGAGTCGCCGTCCCCCGACTCCCACACGAAGTAGATGATGCCCGCCACGGCGACGACCACCAGGAGGATCACGATCAGGATCCACGGCTTGAACCCGGGCTTGCCCGCCGGCGCCGTGCCGCCCTGGTAGCGCGGGATCTCGAAGTCGCCGGGCGCCGGCGGCGGAGGCGCGGCCGCGAAGACACCCGCGGGCGGCGCCCCCGGCGCCATGCCGGGCGGCATCCCCGGCGCCGGCATCGGCGCCCCCGGCATCGCTCCCGGCGCCATCCCGGGCGCGGGCATCGGCGCCCCCGGCACCCCGGCCGCCGGCCCCATCGGCGCCGCCGGCGTCGTCGCCGGCCCCATCGGCACCGCAGGCACCGCCGCCGCACGCAGCGGCGTCCCGCACGCCATGCATACGCTCCACGAATCCTCGACCCCACGACCGCACTTCGGACACGCGCTCATGTTCGCCCTCCCGCCGGAATCCGCTCGACCCGTCGCTCCGGCCGCCGCGCCCCCCGCGGCCTCGCGAGTCTACCCCACCGGCCCACGTTGCTGGAACGGCTCCCGACCCGGGAAGCGAACGAAAGGTCCTGCCGACCAGCTCCGGCACCCGCGTGACTGGACAGCGGGCGGAATGTCGTGCAAAGTGCCCGCTATGTTTACACGACATCTTCCGCTTCCCGACCACTCGTTCTTCCTGTTCGGACCACGTGCGACGGGCAAGACCACTTGGCTGCGACAGGTGCTGCCGGATGCGGCCTGGTTCGACCTTGTACGGAACGACGTCTATCTGCGGCTGCTCAACGACCCGTCACGGTTTCGCGTCGAGGTCGAAGCGCTGGAGGAACCCGGATGGGTGGTGGTCGACGAGGTCCAACGCGTGCCGGCGCTGCTGCACGAGGTCCACGGGCTGATCGAGCACACGGGCAAACGGCATCGTTTCGTGCTGTGCGGCTCGAGCGCGCGCAAGCTCCGGCGCCTCGAAGCCGACCTGCTGGCCGGGCGCGTGCTCAACCGCAGCTTCTTCCCCCTGACGCTGGCGGAGCTGGGCGGGGAAAGGCCGCTGGGCGAGATTCTGCGGCTCGGTCTGCTCCCCGTGGTCTGGGACGAGCCGCGCCACGCGGTCGAGACGCTGGAGGCGTACGCGTCCAACTACCTCCGGGAGGAGATCCAGCAGGAGGCGCTGACCCGGAACCTGGCCTCGTTCGCCCGCTTCCTGCGCGTCGCCGCGACGCTCAACGGCCAGGCCGTCAACGTGGCCAACATCGCCCGCGACTCGGCCGTTCCACGACAGACCGTGCAACGGTACTTCGACGTGCTCGCCGACACGCTGGTGGGTACGTGGCTTCCGGCCTGGCAGCCGCGCGCCAGGGTGCGCGAGGTGGCGCACCCCAAGTTCTTCTTCTTCGACTGCGGCGCGGTCCGGGCCGCCGCCGGGCGGGTCCGGGCCCCGTTGCACGACGCCGATCGGGGCCCGCTCCTGGAGACGCTGCTGCTGCACGAGCTGCGCGCGCACATCAACGTCTCGGGTTGCGGCGGCGAGCTGTCGTACTACCGCACCGGCGCCGGCGTGGAGGTCGACTTCGTGTGGAGCGGACCCGACCACGCGGTGGGGATCGAGGTCAAGGCCGGAGGGGCGTGGCGGCACGAGGCCGGGCGCGGCCTGCGCGAGCTGCTCCAGCAGAAGGTCGTCGCTCGGGCGGTGGGGGTCTTCACCGGCGAACGCGCCGTGCGCGACGGTGAGGTCACGGCCTATCCCGTCCGCGAATTCCTTCGCCGCCTGCCCGAGCTCATCAGGTGAGCGGTCCGTCTTGCGGATCGTCGCGCAGATCGCCCACTGCGCCAGCACCGTGAACGCCGTTCGCGCCACCTCCAACAAAGGACCCGTGACCGGCAGTGCGTCCGCCGAGCGGCAACAGGACCGGAGGGTGACCGGACGGCCGACCACCCGCGCGCCCCGCTCCCTGGCGCCCCGCCACGCCCCCATCCTCGCCGGCCTCCTCCTCCTGGCCGCCGCCGGCTGCCGCTACCAGGACATGAACGCCCGGGGAGAGCTGGGCGCCGCCCCGTTCGCCGAGCTCGAGTGCTTCGAGGCCGGCAACCCGGAAGGCTTCTCCTTCGAAATCCCCGCCTGCGAGTGTTCGGCAGGCATGCGACTGCGCTACTTCGCCCGCCTCGACCCGGCGCCCTCCGACATCCACTACGAGTTCGAGACCGGGTTCCGCGACGGGGATTCCTCCGACGACGTGCGCATGATCTCCCGCTCCCGCTCCCGCCTGGACCGCCTGCTCGTCGGCGGCCGCGAGCTTCCGCCCTACGAGTCGTGTTCGCCCGCCGACCGCGCCCAATGGGAGCTGGCCCGCGCGTCGTTCGCCGAGATGATGCGCAACTACACCCCCGTCCTCGACCACGGCTTCCAGGTCTGCGCCGAAGACCGCGTCGACGCCGCAACCGAAACGCGGACCCGCGCCTCGCGCTGAGCCCGCCCCGCGTTCCCTCCCTTCCGTATCGGTGTCCATCGGTGTCCATCGTTGGTTCCTCCCCCCCTTCGGCATCGGTGTCCATCGGTGTCCATCGTTGGTTCCCTCTGCTACTCTCGCCCCGTGCTGCTCTCCGGCCTCCGCATCCTCCTCCGCTGGCGCCGCGCCTGGATCTCCGCCGGCGTCTCCCTCCTCCTCGCCGTCGGACTCCTGCTCGTCCCGCAGTTCGATGTCCTCGGCTTCGAAGCCGCGTTCGCCGTCGCCGTGCTCATGCCCGTTTTCGCCGGCGCCCTCGGCGCCGGCTTCCGCCGCTCCGGCCTCCCCGAAGACCGTCCGTGGGCCTCGCTCGCAGCTCTCCTCGTCGCCGCCGAGGCGCTTGTCGCCGTTCCGCTCCTCCTCGTCGCCGCCAACATGGTCCGCGCGCCGATCTGCGATCCGTGGGAAGGCCTCCTCTTCTTCCTCCTCCTCCCCGCCTTCTCCGCCGCCCTGGCCGCCGTCGCCGGCTGGTTTCTCGCCCTCGCCGTCCGCAGGCCCGCCGTCGCTCTCCTCCTCTGGCTCGTCGTCTTCCTCGCCTCGCTCGTCCTCGTCGCCTGGCGCTTCTACGCCACCCCCGCCGTCTCGTTCTTCGGCCCCTTCTTCGGCCAGTACCCGGGCGTGCTCTACGACACCCTCGTCCCGATCACCGGCCGCCTGCTCACCTACCGCGCCACGAACCTCCTCGAGGCCGGCATTCTCCTCGCGGTCGCCGCCTTCGCCTGGGACCCCGCAACCCACCGCATCTCCGCACGACGACTCCTCCGCTCACGCCTCGCCGCGCTCGTCCTCCTCCCCGCCCTGGCCTCCGCCGCCGCGCTCTACGCCCTCGGTCCCGCCCTCGGGCACCGCACCGATACGGAAAGCATCGGCAAGAAACTCGGACGGCTCGCGCGCGGCGAGACCTGCGACGTGTGGGCGCCCCGCGAATGGCCCCTCGCCGACCACCTCCTTCTCCTCGAGGACTGCGAGTTCCGCGTCTCGCAGATCCGCCGCTTCGCCGGCATGCCACCGCACGGCGAACGCCTCACCGTTCTCGCCTTCCGCAGCGAGACCGAGAAGGTCGCGCTCATGGGCGCCGGCCGCACCTCCGTCGCCAAACCGTGGCGGCGCGAGGTCTACATCCAGGGCGGCAACTTCCCCCACTCCGTCCTCAAGCACGAGCTGGCGCACGTGCTCCTGGGCGAGCTCTGCCCCGGCCCCTTCCACGTCCCCGCCCGATGGGGCGGGCTCCTGCCGCTGCCCGGCCTCGTCGAAGGCGGCGCCGTCGCCGCCGACTGGCCCGTCGACGAGCTCTCGCCCCACGGCTGGGCCGCCGCCATGGATCGCCTCGGCCTCCTCCCGTCACCCCAAACCCTCGTCGGCGTCGGGTTCCTCGGCGAGAACGCCGGCCTCGCCTACACCGCCACCGGCTCCTTCGTCCGCTGGCTCGTCGAAAACGCCGGCGCCGACGCCTTCCGCGCCGTCTTCGTCGCCGGCGACTTCGAAGGCAGCTACGGCCGACCACTCGACGCGCTGTGGGCCGAATGGCGCCAGTGGCTGCACCAACGCCCCCTGACCCCCGAACAGGTGGCGTCCGCAGAGGCCCGCTTCGCCGGACCAGGGTTCTTCAGGCTGCGCTGCCCCCACGCCGTCGCCGCCGCCGCCGAACGGCGCGACCGCGAGCTGTTCGCCGGCGATCGCACCGCCGCCCTCGCCGCACAGGACGACGCCTGCCGCCTCTCGGGCAACGACCCGTGGCAGCGCGTCGCCCGCCTCGCGCTCCTCGTCGCCGTCGGGTACGCCGCCGACGCCGAAGCCGCGGCCGACACCCTCGCCGCCGACCACTCCCTCGGCGGCCGACTCCTCGACGTCGTCGCCGCCCTCCGCGCCGATGCCGTCTGGCTCCAGGACCGACCCGCCGAGGCCCGCGCCGAATACCAGCGCCTCCTGCCCCGCGCCACCAGCTCCCTCGAACGCCGCCTCCTGCTCTCCAAGATCCACGCCACCGCGCAGCCACGTACCGTCCAGTCGTACCTGCGCGACTACCTCGCCGGAAGACCGCTGCCGGGCCGCACGCTGTCCCTCCCCGCCGGCAGCGACGTCCAGGCGCTCGACCAGGCCGCCCGACTCGCGCCCGACGATCCCGTCGCCCACTACCTCCGGGCCCGCGGCCTGCTCAACCTGGGCGAGTGGTCCGCCGCAGCCGAAGCCCTCGATCGCGCCCTCGCCCTGGGCTTCGAATCCGAAGCCTTCCGCCTCGAGGCCCTCTCCCAGCGCCTGACCCTCCGCTACCGCTTCGGCGATCTCCCCGGCGCGGAAACCGACGCCCGAGCCCTCGAGCACTGCGGCACCCCCGAATACGAAGCCAAAGGCTCCGACTGGCTCGAACGCATCGCCTGGAAACGCGCCCGGTCCGGTCTGAAGACCGAAAACTGAAGACCGAAAACTCCGATACTACGCCGCGTCCGGCGCCACCCAGTCGGAGAAGATGCGGCCCAGCGCCTCGCGCGCGCCGCCCAGGAAATGATCCTCCCCACGCAGGATCTCGCAACGCACCCCCGCCGGCTCCGCCCACGCCCGCAGCTCGGCCGCCGGACAGATCTCGTCGCCGTCCCCCGCCACCGCGACGACGCCGCCCGGAAACGCCGCCGCCGACAGCGGCGGCAGCGCCGCCATCGCGCACGGCGGAGCGATCAACCCCAACGCGAACAGCTCGCCCGCCTTGCCCGCCGCGACCACCCGCGCCGCGACCAGCGCCCCGAAGGAATACCCGGCCAGCGCCACACGCACGTGCGGCACCCGACCCGACAGGAACGACAGCGCAGCCTCCACGTCCCGCTGCTCGGCCACGCCCCCGCCGTGCACCCCGCCGCTCGTCCCCGTCCCGCGGAAGTTGAAACGCAACACCGCCGCACCCCGCGACGCCAAGACCTCGCGCAGCCACGCCACCGGCGGACTGTGCATGTCGCCCCCCATCAGCGGATGAGGATGGCACAGGACCACGCCCAGCGCAGGCGAGCGCGGCAGCGAAAGCCGGCCCTCCAGCTCCAGCTCGTCGCAAGGGATGCGGACCGCCTCCTCCACGAAGGGATCCTCCCGGATAGGACGGACCTACTCGCCCGGCTCCTTGGGGTCCTCGTGCGCGAGCGGGTGGGCCCGGTCGTAGACGTCCATCAGATGATCGAGCGACACCTGCGTGTAGCGCTGCGTCGTGCCCAGGCTGGCATGACCCAACAGCTCCTGGATCGAACGCAGGTCGGCGCCGCCGTCCAAAAGGTGCGTCGCGCACGAGTGGCGCAGCGCGTGCGGACTCGCCGCCCGCGGCAACACACCGCTCGAACGCCGCTCCACCAGACGCTGCACCGTGCGCACGCTGATCCGCGGCCCGCCGCGCCGCACGAACAACGGCCGCTCCTTGGCGCCCGCGTGCCCGTTGGCACCGTCCAGGATCGACGGCCGCACCGCGAGCCACGCGTCCAAGGCACCCTGCGCCTTGCGGCCCAGCGGCACCACGCGGTCCTTGTCGCCCTTGCCGCGTACCCGCAGCGCGACCGCCCCGTCCGAACGCTCCACGCTGTCGTCGTCCAGGTCCACAACCTCGGAGACGCGCAGCCCGCCGCCGTAGAGCACCTCCAGGATCGCATGGTCCCGCGCCGCCAGCGGATCGTCGTCCTCGTCCCCGCCGTCCAGCACCGCGAACACGTCGTCCACCGACAACACCCGCGGCAGCTTCCGCGCCTTCTTCGGACTGCGGATCGCCTCCATCGGGTCGTCGTACGTCGGATACATCCGCGCCACGATGCCGAAGAACGACCGGAACGCCGAAATGCGCCGGCCAATCGATGCGGCGTCCAGCTTCCGGCGGTGCAACAGCGCGAGGTACCGGCGGATGACCAGCACGTCGAGCTGCCGGACGTCCGTGATGCCCTCGTCCGCCGCGCACTCCAGAAGGTCCGCGACGTCACGCACGTACGCCATCACCGTGTTCCACGAGCTCCGCCGCTCGCGGGCCAGGAAGGCCTCGAACGACCGAAGCCACCACCCCAGGTTTTGCGGGAGTGCAGGACTTTCTCCGTCTCCGTTTTCCATGGACCCCTACTTTATCATGTCGCGGACGGTCGGTGGAAGTACCGTGCCGCGATTGCCCTCGGTCGTCGCCCCTCCACCGCTCCGCCGCTCTACCGCTCTACCGCTCTACCGCTCTACCTAGTCCTCGTCCACCTGCTCGACCAGGTAGTTCGCCGTGCCCATCTGGTCGAGCTGATCGAGCTGCGCCTCCAGCCAGTCGATGTGCGCCTCCTCGTCCTTGAGGATCGATTCCAGCAGCTCCCGCGAGCCGTTGTCCGCCAGCTCGACGCACAACCGGATCCCGGCGTTGTAGGACTTGATCGCGTCCTCCTCCGCCTTCCAGTCGTTCTTGATCTGCGCCGGCACCTCGGGCCCGACACGGACCGTCTTCAACTTGCTCACCACCGGCCGGCCCTCCAGGAACAGGATGCGCGCGATCAACTTCTCCGCATGCTTCATCTCGTCGATCGCCCGCTTCTCCACCGCCTTGTGCAGCCGCGCGTACCCCCAGTTGTCGCACATCTCCGAGTGCACCATGTACTGGTTGATCGCCGTCAGCTCGTCCGAAAGCAGATCGTTCAACGTCGCAATGACCTTCGCGTTCCCCTTCATCGACTCCTCCTCGGCTTCCGCCTCCCCGTGCCGTTCGCCATGCTTGCACCCCCGGTGAACGCCCGTCAAGGGGGTTGTGAAAACACCGGGAAATCAGCCGCGCCCGCGCTGCGCGACGGACGATGTCTCATCACCGACTGTGTCGATCGCCTCACAGCAGCATCCCGAATTGCGACATCCGTGTCAGCCGCGACACCACCCCGTACCCCTGCCGCCGCAATTCGCGAATCGCTCCACTGGGAATTCCCTCTGTTTTCAAACGCCGCATCCCACCCCGCCACAACGCCCATTACCCCGGCCACGTGGCACCGATCCTGCTAGGACTCCATGCCGGAGGTTGTTGGTTCGTCCCGTGCCCCTATCTGGCAACCTCCTCCTTCCCGCTGGCCGCCGACATCGGCGGCCAGCCCCCCTCGGAGGCCCCCAATCAGCCCGGCGCCAGTCGGGCGGGGGCCTATCGATCGATCGGATCATGCTGGCAGCTCGTGGCTTGTGGCTCGAGGCCCTTGCCCGCCGTCCGGCCCGGGTGCGCCGTCGCCGGGGCGTATCCCGCCGCCACCCGCTGTGGTATACGGCGGGCCGATGAGGCTGCGGCGCCACAGCGCGATCGACGACGAACGCTTCCACGACGAGTGCGGCGTGTTCGGCGTCTTCGGCCACCCCGAAGCCGCCAACATGACCTACCTCGGCCTCCACGGCCTCCAACACCGCGGCCAGGAGTCCGCAGGCATCGCCGCCGCCGACGGCAAACGCATCCACACCCACCGCGTCCTCGGCCTCGTCCAGGACAACTTCTCCGCCGAAACCATCGCCGCCCTCCCGGGCGACCGCGCCATCGGCCACGTCCGCTACTCCACCGCCGGCGGCTCCGGCCTCTCCTGCGCCCAACCCATCACCGTCCGCTCCGCCCGCGGCTGGCTCTCCCTCGCCCACAACGGCAACCTCCCCGACGCCGAAGACATCCGCCTCCGCCTCGAAGAGGAAGGCTCCATCTTCCAGACCACCACCGACAGCGAGGTCATCGTCCACCTCATCGCCCGCTCCCAGGGCGAGTCCCTCACCGACCGCATCATCGATGCCCTCTCCCAGGTCGAAGGCGCCTACTCCCTCCTCTTCCTCGCCATGGACCAGCTCGTCGCCGTCCGCGACCCCTACGGCTTCCGTCCCCTCTGCCTCGGCCGCCTCGGCAACGCCCGCGTCGTCGCCTCCGAGTCCACGGCCTTCGACCTCATCGAAGCCACCTTCGAACGCGACGTCGCGCCCGGCGAGATGGTCGTCATCGATGCCCGCGGCGTCCGCTCCTTCTTCCCCTTCCCCCCCCGCCCGCGCCGCATGTGCATCTTCGAGCATATCTACTTCGCTCGCCCCGACAGCGTCATCGACGGCCTCCCCGTCATCGACGTCCGCAGACGCCTGGGCGAACGCCTCGCCGACGAACAGCCCGCCGACGCCGACGTCGTCATCGCCGTCCCGGACTCCGGTACCCCCGCCGCCCTCGGCTACGCCAACCGCCTCCACATCCCCTTCGCCCTCGGCCTCATCCGCAGCCACTACGTCGGCCGCACCTTCATCGAGCCGCGACAGTCCATCCGCCACTTCGGCGTCAAGCTCAAGCTCAACCCCGTCCGCGCCGTCCTGCGCGGCCGCCGCGTCGCCGTGATCGACGACTCCATCGTCCGCGGCACGACCTCGATGAAAATCGTCCGCATGCTCCGCGACGCCGGAGCCGCAGCCGTCCACCTCCGCATCTCCTCCCCACCCCCCCCCGGGCCCGGGGACTACGGCATCGATACCCCCACCCGCGAGGAGCTGATCGCCTCGCAGCAGTCGATCGAAGCCGTCCGCGACTTCGTCCGCTGCGACACCCTCGGCTACCTCTCCCTCGAAGGCGCCCACGCCGCCGCCGGCGGCACCCTCTCCGACAAGCAGTTCTGCGACGCCTGCTTCTCCGGCGACTACCCCGTCGCCGTCCGCCGCACCTCGCGCAGCGATCCGCCCGCCTGCGGCTGCGGCGATATGAACGGCGGAAGGGACGCCCCGGACGAGCGCAACCAGGAGGCCCGACGATGAACCTCTCCGACGCCCGCACCACCCTCGCCGATCTCGCACGCCGCATCGAGAACCTCGGGAGGCATCTTTGACCTCCCGTCGCGCCGCGCCGAAATAGCGAAGCTCGACCAGGAATCCTCACGCGCGGAGTTCTGGGACAAACCCAGCCAGGCCCAGGAAACCCTGCGCAAACGCGCCGACCACGAACGCATCGTCGCTACCCACGAGAAACTCGGCAGCAGCCTCGCCGACGCCCAGGCCATGCTCTCCCTCCTCGAAGAAGCCGGCGAAGATCCCGCCGCCCTCCTCGAGCTGGCCCAGATGGTCCAGACCCTCGACAAACACCTCCGCACCGCCGAGCTGGAACGCCTCCTCTCCGGCTCCGAGGATCGCAGCCCCGCCATCGTCGCCATCAACTCCGGCGCCGGCGGCACCGAATCCCAGGACTGGGCCGAAATGCTCCTGCGCATGCTCCTGCGCTACTGCGAACGCCGCGGCTGGCCCACCGAGCTCATCGACCGCCAGGACGCCGAGGAAGCAGGCATCAAGAGCGCCACCTTCATCGTCCGCGGCGACTACGCCTACGGCTACCTCCGCTCCGAATCCGGCGTCCACCGCCTCGTCCGCATCTCCCCCTTCGACGCCAACAAACGCCGCCACACCACCTTCGCCGCCGTCTTCGTCATGCCCGAAATCGATGACTCCATCGAGGTCGATATCCGCGACGAGGACCTGAAGCTCGACTTCTTCCGCTCCGGCGGCAAGGGCGGCCAGAACGTCAACAAGGTCGAAACCGCCGTCCGCATCACCCACATGCCCACGGGCATCGTCGTCGCCTGCCAGAGCGAACGCTCCCAGCACCAGAACCGCCACACCGCCATGAAAGTCCTCCGCGCCCGCCTCTTCGAAAAAGCACGCCGCGAACGCGAAGAGTCCATCGAACAGACCTACCACTCCCAGAAACGCGACATCGCCTGGGGCTCCCAGATCCGCTCCTACGTCCTCGCCCCCTACCAGCTCGTCAAGGACCTGCGCACCGACCACGAAACCGGCAACGTCCAGGCCGTCCTCGACGGCGAAATCGAACCCTTCATCGATGCCTTCCTCCTCCACGAGCTGGCCGAACGCGGCAAACGCAAGGGACAAGGGTGACCCCGATGGCCGACGAAGAACACGAAGACAAAGGCGGACTCGAACGCATCCTGGCCGACCGCCGCGACAAGGCCGCGAAGCTCCGCACCAACGGCCTCCACCCCTACGCCAACGACTTCCACCCCACCCACACCGCCGCGCACGCTCTCGAGGCCGGAAACTCCCTCCCCGCGCCCGCCGCGAACGAACCCCCACAACCGAACCGCGGGCTTCAGCCCGCGGCACTCGATCCTCCCCAGCCGCGCCCTGAAGGGCGCGGTTCCGCAGAGGAGGGTGGTCCCCCCCTCGCGGGGCACGCCGGCGAACCCCCCACCGACGCACCTCGCTTCTCCGTCGCCGGTCGCATCGCCGCCCTCCGCTCCTTCGGCAAGGCCGCCTTCGTCAAACTCGACGACCGCACCGGCCGCATGCAGGTGCAGGTCCGCCGCGACGTCCTCCCCGCTCCCGACTTCGCCGCCTTCAAGCTCGCCGAAAGCGGCGACTTCGCCGGCGTCACGGGCCCCCTCTTCCGCACCAAAACGGGCGAAGTCACCATCCTCGCCGAACACTGGCACTACCTCACCAAGACCCTCCGCCCACCCCCCGAGAAATGGCACGGCCTCACCGACATCGAAACACGCCTGCGCCACCGCTCCGTCGACCTCTTCGCCAACCCCGACGTCCAACGCCTCTTCCGCGCCCGCGGCCTCCTCGTCCGCGCCCTCCGCGATTACCTCGACGGCGAAGGCTTCCTCGAGGTCGAAACCCCCATGCTGCACTCCGTCCAGGGCGGCGCCGCAGCCAGACCCTTCGTCACCCACCACAACGCCCTCGACCTCGACCTCTTCCTCCGCATCGCCCCCGAGCTCTTCCTCAAACGACTCCTCGTCGGCGGCCTCGAGCGCGTCTACGAGCTCGGCCGCTGCTTCCGCAACGAAGGCCTCTCCACCCGCCACAACCCCGAGTTCACCATGCTCGAGTTCTACGAAGCCTACGCCACCTGCGACACCGTGCTCGAACGCACCGAGGAAATGCTCTGCCGCGTCGACGCCCGCCTGCTCGCCCAATACCCGGCCTACGCCGAAGGCCGGACCTTCCGCCTCGATCGCCCGTTCCGCCGCCTCCACATGGCCGACGCCGTCACGGAACGCGGCGCGCCGCCCGGGTCGCTGACCGACCCCGCCGCCATGGACGCGTTCCTCGCCGCCGTTCATCCCGCCCAGCGCGCGTCCTGGGAACCCCTCGACCACGGCGGCCGCATCTACTGGCTCTTCGAAACCCTCGTCGAGCCGAATCTCGGGCCCCAGCCCGTCTTCGTCCTGGGCTACCCCGCCGCCGTCTCGCCCCTCGCCCGGCCCAACGATGCCGCCCCGTTCTGGACCGACCGCTTCGAGCTGTTCGTCGGCGGACAGGAGCTGGCCAACGCGTTCTCCGAGTTGAACGACCCCGACCTCCAGGCCGAACGCTTCCGCGCGCAGGTCGAGGCCCGCCGCAAGGGCGACGCCGAGGCCATGGAATACGACGTCGAATACGTCCAGGCCCTGGAACACGGCATGCCGCCCGCGGGAGGCTTCGGCCTGGGCGTGGATCGCCTGACCATGCTGCTCTGCGGCGTCGGCTCGATCCGCGAGGCCATCCTCTTCCCGCTCCGCCGGCCCGTGGGGTGAACGATGCAGGTCGTCTGGTGGGCCCCGCTCCTCATCCTCGGCTTCGTCGTCGGCGCCGTCCTCCTCAACCTCGGCGTCTGGCACCTCCTGCTCAAGTCCTGCGAGGCCGTCGGCAAGCGCTGGTCCGCCAGCCTCTTCATCTCCGTCCGCCAGCTCGGCGGCCCCAAGAGCGGCTTCCTCTCCGTCATCGGCCTGCTCTCCATCCTCGGCGTCTCCTTCTCCTCCTGCGCCCTCGACTCCGTCCTCTCCGTCATGAGCGGCTTCCAGGAGGACCTCAATCGCAAGATCGTCGGCTCCAACGCCCACGTCGTGATCGATCGCGAGAAAGGCGAGGGCATCGCCGACTATGACCAGGTGCTCGCCGTCGTCCGCCGCGTCGACGGCGTCGTCGGCGCCACCCCCTTCGTCATCGGCGAAGCCCTCGTCCAGTCCCCTCGCACCCAGAACCTCGCCGGCGTCATCGTCCGCGGCGTCGACACCACCAGCGTCGACTCCGCCACCGACCTCGGCGAAACCCTCCGCGACGGCGCCCGCGTCGAAGACCTCGAAGCCCCCATGCGCCGCTTCCAGACCCCCGCCCCCGCCACGGGTCCGAAGAAGCTGCCCGCCGCCTCCTCCAATCCGAACCGCGCCCCCCAGGACGCGGCCGCCGCGGATGCCCAGCCTCAGGCGGACGAGCCACAACCGGACAACGTCTTTCAAGACGCGGATGTCGCGGACGCCCCGCCGCGGGCTGAAGCCCGCGGTCCGGATGCGGGGGCGCCCGCCGACCACCAGCCACGAGCCACCGGCGACCAGCCAGCTGCCGCCCGCGGCCTCTTCGTCGGCGCCCAGCTCGCCGACGCCATGAACCTCGAGGTCGGCGACGAAATCCAGCTCGTCGCACCCATGGGCGACCTCGGCCCCACCGGCCCCATGCCCAAGAGCCGACCCTTCACCATCGCCGGAATCTTCCAGTCCGGCATGTACGAGTACGACTCGAAATACGTCTACATCCCCCTCGCCGACGCCCAGCGCTTCTTCGGCGTCTTCGACGTCGCCTCGCAGCTCTCCGTACGCGTCCCGGATCTCGACCGCGCCGTCGCCGTCGCCGCCGCCCTCCGCAAGGCCCTGCCCTCCGACCTCCGGGTGCTCGACTGGCAGTCGATCAACAAGAACCTCTTCTCCGCCCTCAAGCTCGAGAAAGTCATGATGTTCGTCATGCTCTCCCTCTCCATCCTCGTCGCCTCGTTCTCGATCATCTCCACCCTCACCCTCATGGTCTTCGAGAAACACAAGCAGATCGCCGTACTCAAGGCGCTCGGCACCTCCGACCGCACCGTGCGCTGGATCTTCACCCTGCAGGGCGCCCTCATCGGCGCCGCCGGCGCCATCACCGGCTCCATCCTGTCCGCGTCGTTCTGCCTGCTCGTGCGGCACGTGATCCCCTTCCCCGTGCCCAAGGAGGTCTTCTACATGAGCCGCATGCCGGTCGCGATGTCGGCCGCCGAGTTCGTCATCGTCGGCCTGGCCGCCGTCGCCGTGGCCACAATCTCCACGACCTATCCCTCCCGCATCGCCTCGCGCCTCCGCCCGGCCGACGGCCTGAGGTTCGATTGATGGAAACCAAGGCGCCCCTCCTGCGGGTCTGCGGACTGCGCAAGTCCTTCCGCCACGGCGGCAAGGACCTGCAGGTGCTCCGCGGCGTCGACCTCACCATCGAACGCGGCGAGATGCTCGCCATCGTCGGCCTCTCCGGCGCCGGCAAGTCCACCCTGCTCCACGTCATCGGCACCCTCGACGCCCCCTCCGAAGGCCGCGTCGAGTTCGACGGCGTCGACGTCGCCCGCATGGGCGGCCGCGAGCTCGCCGCGTTCCGCAACCGCACCATCGGCTTCGTCTTCCAGTTCCACCACCTCCTGCCCGAGTTCAACGCCCTCGAGAACGCCATGATGCCCGCGATCATCGGCCGCGTCCCGCCCGACGAGGCCCGCGAGCGCGCCCTCCGCCTGCTGGGCGAGGTCGGCCTCGGACAACGCCTCACCCACCGCCCCAGCGAGCTGTCCGGCGGCGAACAGCAGCGCGTCGCCATCGCACGCGCCCTGGTCATGGAACCCCGCCTCCTCCTCGCCGACGAACCCACCGGCAACATCGATTCCACCACCGCCGCAGGCATCCACGAGCTCTTCTTCGAGC
>JACRCZ010000144.1 GCA_016218765.1 Deltaproteobacteria bacterium
CGGCGGCGGCCCCGCGCATCGAGGTCGCCGCGGCTCCGGCCGATACCGCGCCCGCGGAACCGCCGCAGGCGCAGCCGCCCGCGCCGGCGCAGGCCCCGGTCGTCGCCGCGCTGCCTCCGGTCGTCAAGCCGCCCTCGCCCGGGATCGGCGCGAAGACCGACGCCGGCACGCCCGCCGCGGACGCCGCGACCACGGCACCCGCCGCCGACGCAACGGCGACCGCGCCGGCCGAACCCGCGGCCGCGGAGGGCGACCTGACCGCGGACCAGATCATCGCCCGCGTCCAGGAGCTCTACGACGGCACGACGTCCTTCCAGGCGAACTTCCGCCAGGTCTTCCGGCATCGCCTCAATCCCGAACGCTCCAAGGAAGCGACCGGCGTCGTCTACCTCCAGAAACCGGGCAAGATGCGCTGGGAGTACCACGACCCCGAACGCAAGCTCATCGTCTCCGACGGAACCACCCTGTGGGCCTACGAGCCCGAAGACAACCAGGTCTTCGAACAATCCCTGTCGGACACCGACCTCCCCAGCGCCGTCTCGTTCCTCCTCGGCTCCGGCTCCCTCGCCAGCGAGTTCGACGTCCGCCTGGTCGAGGAAGACGCCGACGCCTCGCCCGACCGCTACGTCCTCGAGCTGCGACCCAAGACCCCGTCCTCCCAGTACTCCCGCCTGCTCTTCGTCGTGGATCGCTCCGACTTCCAGGTCGTGCGCACCGTCGTCATCGACCATTCCGGCAACACCAACTCGATCGAATTCGCAGGCATCACCCTCAACGGCGACATCCCCGCCAGCCAGTTCCGCTTCGTCCGCCCCGAAGGCGCTCGCATCATCCGCTAGCCGGATCCCCGATCGCTCGCAGCACCCCGTCGTCGCACCCGAAGTACACCGTCCCGTCGTCCCCCAGGATCGGACCCCCGTCCACGTCGTCCGGCACGCGGAACGTCCACAGCTCCTCCCCCTCGCTCGTCACCGCCCGCACGAACCCCCCCGGCGCCCCGAACAACACCACCCCCTCCGGATCGACGACCGGCGACGACCGGATCCCGTACTCCGCCGTCGGACCCGTCCCCGCATCGACCGTCCAGCGCACCCAGCCCCCCTCCCCGTCGATCGCCATCAGCCGCGCCACCGGCCCGAACGTCGTCACGTAGACCCGACCCTCCGCGTCGACCGCCACGCCGCTCCGCACGAACCCGCCCGCGTCCACCGTCCACCGCCGCTTCCCCCCGAACGAGATCGCATGCACCTTGCCGTCGTCCCCGCCGACGTAGATCGCCTCCCGCAGCTCGTCCACCGCCGGCGTGCCGTCCACGTCCGCCGCCGTGTCGTAGGTCCACCGCACCGCCCCGGCCGGACGCAGCGCCCACACCTTGTCGTCCTGCGAACCCACCACCACCGTCCCGTCCGGCAACAGCGCCGGCGACGAGAAGACCTTGTTCCCCAAAGCCGTCCGCCACCGCACCGTCCCCCGCACATCGAACGCGTACACGTACAACCCCGCGCCCACGTACCCCACGCCGCCCCTCACGATCGGCGCCGTGTCCACGTCGTGCAGCTCGGGCTTCTCCGTGTCCTCCGCCGGCAGGATCGTCCACTTCGGCAGCCCGGCCCCTCCCAGCGCGTACAAGGCGTCCGTGTCCGCACCCACGTAGATCGCACCGTCGTCGTCGATGAACGGCGTCGAGTACACCCGGTCGCCGGGCTCGAACGTCCACCGCCGCGCCCCGTCCGGCCCCACGCCCGCGATCGCTCCGCCGAGCGACGCGACCACGACCGTCCCGTCCGGCGCGATCACCGGCTGCGCCCGGATCTCTCCCCCCACCGTGTGCTCCCACCGCAGCACCGGCGCCCGCGGCGCCTTCCCCTTCGCCCGCCCGGTCCGGTACCGCCCCGCCCGGAAGGACCGGAACCCGTCCCCCAACTCCCGCACCGGCGGCGGCGCCGCCGCCTCGACCGCAACCTCGGCCTCCGCGGCCTCCACCCCCTCGGCCCCGCCGCCCACGTCCGCTACCGGCCCCGCCTCCGCCACTTCCTTTGCAGCGGCTTCGTCCGCCCCCGCGTCCCGCGCCGCCGCTTCTCCCCGCACTTTCCCCCCGGCCTCTCCCGTCCCCCGACAGGCGACCATCACGAGCGCCGCGACCACCCATCCCCGTCCGCCGTCCCTCATCGCCGCACCTATCGCCCATTCCCCTCCGCGGATCAACGATCGATGACGCCTTGCCATCCCGCCGGCGGCCGCCGCCGGCCCGCCGGCGGCGCCGCGCACTTGTCCCGCGATTCCGCACCCCACGGCGCCCCGCATCACGGCACGGCGGTCGCACGGCACCACGGCGATGGACAACTCGCTCGATGCCGCCGCACGCAAGCCGCACCCACCCGCTCTCCTCGAGAGCGTCGGCCTCGGGCCGGACGTCGCCGCCCCGTCGCCGCCCCGAGCGCCCGTCGCGTCCGCCCCGGACGCGCCGCACGCTTGGTCCGACGAGGCGCTGGGCGCGTTCCTTGCCGGCACCCCCCATTCCGATCACCCGCCTCCGCTCCGTCCCGATCGCCCTCCCGCCAGGCTCCCGTCCCCCGCACGCGACCCGGGCCCGGGCGGGAGCCGCTCCCCGGCAATTCGTGACGCCGTCGCGCTCGAGACCCTCCGCCGCCTGCGGAGCAACCGTCGCCCCCCAGCGCCTCCCGCCCTCCGCTGCTCCGCCGACGCCTGGGCGCAGCTCGGCCCGCGCCTCTCCCGCCGCACCCGCGAGGAGTTCTTCGTCGTCGCGCTCGACGCCCGCAACCGCCTGCTCTCGTGCCGTCGCGCCGCCCTCGGCTCGCTCTCCACCTGCCTCGTCCACCCCCGCGAGGTTTTCGCGCCGCTCCTGCGCCGCCGCGCCGCCGCCGCGCTCCTCGTCCACAACCACCCCTCGGGCGACCCGGACCCCAGCCCCGAGGACGAAACGCTGACCGAGCGTCTCGTCGCCGCGGGTCTCCTCCTCGGCATCCCCGTCCTCGATCACCTCATCATCGCCCGGCACGGCTACGTGAGCCTCCGGGACCTGGGCAAGATGGGGGATCGCCGCGGTTGACATGGATGCCCCACCCGACTATCCCCAGCCCCCGATCGGGGGAGACCGGGAGTGGGTGATGGCTGACGGTGCGAGCGACGATCGCAAGCCGGTCAAGGGGCCGGCCAAAGGTGACGTCTACGTCCTGCGCGAGCGCTGCAAGGGTTGCGGGTTCTGCGTCGAGTTCTGCCCGACGCACGTGCTGGAGATGTCGCACGACTACAACCCCAAGGGCTACCACTACCCGCTCGTGTCCAAGCCCGAGGCGTGCAACGGCTGCGACCTGTGCGGCATGTTCTGCCCGGACTTCGCCATCTACGGGGTGCGACGGAGGGCGGCATGCAAGCCGATCGCATCGGCGTCCTGACCGGCGTCCACTTCATCGACGGCGACTTCGCCGCCGCCGAAGGCGCCATCGCCGCAGGCTGCCGCTTCGCCGCAGGCTACCCCATCACACCCTCGACCGAAGTCGTCGAACGGCTGGCCTCCCGCTTCCCCTTCGTCGGCGGACTGTTCATCCAGATGGAGGACGAGATCGCCTCCTCCATCGCCATCCAGGGCGCCGTCTGGGCCGGAGCAAAGGCCATCACCGTCTCCTCCGGCCCCGGCATCTCCCTCATGGCCGAGCACATCGGCTACGCCGCCATGACCGAGACACCCTGCGTCTTCGTCAACGTCCAGCGCGGCGGGCCCTCCACCGGCCTGCCCACCCTCCCAGGCCAGGCCGACGTCATGCAGGCCCGCTGGGGCTCCCACGGCGACTACGCCATCATCGCCCTCTGCCCCAACTCGCCCCAGGAGGCGTTCGATCTCGCCGTCACCGCGTTCAACTTCGCCGAACGCTACCGCAGCCCCGTCATGCTGCTCCTGGACGAGTGCATCGGCCACATGCTGGAGAAGGTCGTCATCCCCCCGGCCGACGAAATCGAAGTCGTCCCGCGCCGGCTGACCGAGAAGAAACCCGGCGACTACCTCCCGTACCTCCCCGGCGACAACATGGTCCCCGAAATGGTCAAGGCCGGAATGGGTCACCGCTTCCATATCACCGGCCTCACGCACGACGAACGCGGCTACCCCGTCATGACCGCCGCCGCCCAGGAAAAACTCGTCCGCCGCCTCGTCGACAAGATCCGCCTCGCCTCCCGCGACCTCGCCCTCTACGAGGCACGCTGGCTCGATGACGCCGAAGTCGTCGTCCTGAGCTACGGCATCACCTCCAGGGTCGTCCACCGCGCCGTCGAAGTCGCCCGCGAACGCGGCGCGAAAGTCGGCCAGCTCCGCCTCAAGACGATCTGGCCGTTCCCCGAACACCTCATCGACCAGCTGCTCGGCGGTCGCGTGCGCAGCATCGTCGTCCCGGAGCTGAACCTCGGTCAGCTCGTCCTGGAAGTCGAACGCACGACCCGCGGTCGCGCCAAGGTCGTGCCCATCGGACACGCAGGCGGCACCGTGCACGAAGTGGGGGTCATCGTCGAGGCCATCCTGGAGGCCGCCAAATGAGCACTCCCGTTGCGACCCACGAACGTCCCGACGCACCCGTGCGCGCCGAGGCCCCGGGCTGCGAACCCCCGGAAAACCCCGTCACCAAGTTCCTGCGCACCGACCGCCTGCCCCACATCTGGTGCGCCGGCTGCGGCATCGGCACCAGCGTCAACTGCTTCGCCCGCGCCGTCGATGCCTGCAAGATCCCCCTCGACAACATCTCCGTCGTCTCCGGCATCGGTTGCACCGGACGCGTCGCGGGCTACCTGCGCCTCGACTCCTTCCACACCACCCACGGCCGCGCCATCCCCTTCGCCACGGGCCTCAAGCTCGCCAACCCCGAGCTCAAGGTCGTCGTCTACTCCGGCGACGGCGACCTCACCGCCATCGGCGGCAACCACCTCATCCACGCCGGCCGCCGCAACGTCGACCTCACCGTCATCTGCGTCAACAACTTCACCTACGGCATGACCGGCGGTCAGGTCGCTCCGACCACCCCGCTCCAGGCCGTCGCCACCACCACGCCCTACGGCAACCTCGAAGAGCCCTTCAACCTCTGCCACCTGGCGGACTCCGCAGGCGCCGTCTACGTCGCCCGCTGGACCACCTACCACGTCCGCCAGCTCCAGAAGTCCATCACCAAGGCCCTGCAGAAGCACGGCTTCTCGTTCGTCGAGGTCCTCTCCCCGTGCCCCACCCTCTACGGCCGCCGCAACCGCGTCGGCGACGGGCTGGCCATGGAACGCATGTTCAAGGAACGCTGCGTCATCAAGAACGGCGCGGCGACCCACGACACCGCGTTCGACGCCCTCGCCTCGGGTCAGATCCCCATCGGCGACTTCGTCGACCGCGACCGCCCCGCCTTCCTGCAACGCTACAACCAGGTCATGCGCGCCCAGCTCGGCGACGACTTCGTGCCGTACGGCGAGCCGGAAATCGACACCCGGGCCGAGGCCGACCAGTTCGCGGGACCGGAAGGGTAGGGCGGGTGCTGCCATGAGCGAAGCCAACACGAGCGAGATCCGCATCGCGGGATTCGGCGGACAGGGCGTCATCCTCGCCGGCATGATCCTCGGCAAGGGCGCCACCATCTTCGAGAACCGCCACGCCACCCTGGTGCAGAGCTTCGGACCCGAGGCCCGCGGCGGATCGTGCTCCGCCCAGGTCGTCCTCTCCGATCAACCCATCGCCTACCCCTACGTCGCTCGCCCCCGCATCCTCGTCGCCATGAGCCAGGAGGCGTTCGAACGCTTCGCCCCGGACCTCGCGCCCAACGGCCTCCTCGTCTACGAACAGGACCTCGTCAAGGTCCACGACCTCCGCCCCGATCTCCGCAGCTTCGGCATCCCCGCCACCCGCATCGCCGAGGAGCTCCGCCGCCGCATGGTCCTCAACATCGTCATGGTCGGCTTCGTCGCCGCCGTCACCGGTCTCGTCGGCGTCGAGGCCGCGCGCAAGGCCGTCGTCGACTCCGTGCCCAAGGGCACCGAACACCTCAACGTCACCGCGTTCGACAAGGGCTGCGAGTACGGCCGCCGCCTCATCGCCGGCGGCCCCGCGGGGGAGGGCAAGGCCTGATGCACCACTTCTCGTTCCCGGAGACGTATACCTCGCCCGACGGCACCGAGTTCGTCGTCCGCCCCATCGCGGTCTCCGACCGCGACACCTTCTGCACCTTCTTCGCCGCCCTCCCCGAGCGCGATCGTCTCTTCTTCCAGGAGGATCTCTCCGTCGCCGCCCAGGCCGAACGCTGGGTCGCGGGCGTCGAGGCCGGCCGCACCTACGCCCTCATCGCCGTCGCCGACGACAGGATCGTTGGCCAGGTCTCCCTCTACCGCCGCCTCCACGGCTGGACCCGCCTCGTCGGCTACATCCTCGCCGCCGTCCGCCCCGACTTCCGCGGACGCGGCATCGCCGGCCACCTCATCCGCCGCATCCTCGAAATCGCCGTCCAGATGGGCCTGGACAAGGTCGTCGCCGAAACCCTCACCGGCCAGCGCCGCGAGCGCAAGATCCTCGAGGCCCACGGCTTCCGCAAGGAAGCCATCCTCCGCGACCACGCCACCGACTCCCGCGGCAACAAGCACAACGTCGTCCTCCTCTCCCACAACCTCTACGACCTCTGGCGCCGCCAGGAAGACATGATCATCGACAAGGAGTTCGAGGTCATCCCCTGAGAAGTGCGGGAAGTGCGGGAAGTGCGGGAAGTGCGGTAGCGCCCGCCCGGGTCAACCATCCAACAGCCAGAGATCGTACAGCAGCTGGAAGTTGCACCCCGTGCAGTACCACGACGCCCGCGCGTCGCTCTCCCAGTGGTGCCACGCCATCCCGTTCGAATACAGGTGCGACGCGATGAACTCCAGGATCGCCGTCGCCTCCTCCCGATACCGCGGGTTCCCCGTCTCCTCGTCCAGGAAACGCAGCGCGAACACCAGGTAGTTCTGCGACGACAACGACACGTAGTCCGGGACCGTCGAGGAGTACAACGAATGGTAGCCGCCAAGCGCCGCCAGCCGCAACGGCTGGATCGCGTCGAACAGCGCCTCCGCTCGCGCCAGATACGCCGCGTCCCCCGTCAAACGGTGCGCCAGCGTCCAAACGATCATCATCGCCACGTTGGGGTACAGGTCCAACCGGTCGTCGTCCGGCCGCGCCCGGTAGAATCCTCCCGCCTCGTCCCACGCGTTCCGGTCGATTCCCCCCGCAATCCGCAGCGCCGCCGTCACCCGCTCCTCGTCCAGCGGGTCGACCACCTCCGCGTACCGCAACAGCTCCGCCGCGATGATCCCCGTCACGGCAGTCGGCCCGTACGGATCGACGTCCACCGACGTCGAGTACACGTAGTCCCCGAAGATCGCCGCGGTGTCATCCAGCCACGTCATGAGGTCCCCGGCCACCCGGCCCCATCGCGCCTCGCCCGTCAACCGGTACGCCTCGATCATCCCCACGCCCCCGATCAGCACCTCCGCCGCCCCGGGCCCCTCCATCACCTCCAGGAAATGCCGCACCAGGAACTCTTCGTGCTCCAGCGTCCGTACGGCGAGCCCCACCAGCTCCTCGTCGCACGTCCGCAACCCCACCGACAGCAGTGCGGGCGGCGCGAACGCCGTGGCGTCCCCGAAATCCTCCGCCCAGTCCCCCTCGTTCATCGGAACTTCCGCCCTCAACCGCTCCAGGATCGCCGCGTACATCTCCGAAAACGCCGGCGACGCGTCCCCGCCTCGCACACCCCACCGTCCGTCTCCTCTCCCCCCTCGTCCGCCCCTCCCCCATCCTCCCCCTCCTCGCACCCGCACCCGTCCGGACACTCCCTCGCCGCCTCGCACGCGCCCACCGCCACCGCCGCCATCACCAGGACCGCCACGCTCCGCATCGCCCACCGCCTTTCGCAGCAACCGTAGCAGAGCGCGCGTGCATCTCGCCACACGAGCAGGAACGAAGTGTCCCCTCTCCCGTCTTCCCTCTCCCGTTTCCCCTCCATCATTGCCGCCTGCCCGGCCCGTTTCCGGTCTCTCATCGCATGTTTTGGTATTTACATTCCCCCGCCCCCCTCTGCTACCGTCCCCCCCGTGGACATCCTCCTCGCCGCCTTCGTCGCCCTGATCGTCGGCTCCCTGGGCTCCCGCCTCGCCGGCCAACACGGACGCTACGGCTGCCTCGCGTCCATCGTGATCGGACTCGTCGGCGCGCTCATCGGGCGGTTCGTCTCCGAGCAGACCGGCGTCCGGGACTTCTGGGTCATCGACCTCGACGGCCGCCCCTTCCCCGTCTTCTGGTCGATCCTCGGCGCCGCCGTCCTCGTCGCCGTCCTGGCGCTCGTGACCCGCAAACCGCGCCCCCCCGCCCCGCCCCCGAGCGCCTGAGCGCCTCGCCGCTACCCTGCGTCTCTGCGCCTCTGCGTCTCTGCGCGAGAGTTTCCTACTCGTCGGCGACCGTGATCGACACGCTCACCGGCAGCTCCTCGTCCGTCGCGAATGCGAACTGCAGCGCCGTCGCCGTGTCCGGAACGCCCGTCACCACCGCGTGCGTCCCCGGCACGATCTCCTGGACCTGGTTGCCCACCACGGGATCGACCAGCACCACCCGCACGCCCAGGCTGGCCGCCGCCGGCGCGCCCACGTCGATGCCGAGCTGCGCGTGCGCCGCGCCGTCCAACGCCAGGTTCGCAAACTTCACCCCGCCCCCGGGCACCGTGACCGGGACCGCCGCCGCCGGGAAGGCCACCGTCGTCGTCGCCGGCCCCGGCGGATCCAGCGTCAGGAACGCGTACCGCCCGTCCCCGACCGTCTCGTCGTCGATGAGCAGCGCCGTCGCGAACTCCGCCAGGAAGCCCACACCCGTCAGGCCCGCCTCCAACGACCCCGCCGCGTTCCCCACCGCCACCATCCCGTGCGCCGTGTCCTCCACCAGTTGCCTCAGCCCCGCCGGGGACAGCCGGTCGAGGAGGTACGCCCCGAACAGGAACGCCGCGCCGTAGTCCACCGGATCCGACGCCCCGCTCGCGATCAACGGATTCGTCGGATTCCGGGCCCACGCGTTCGCCGCCGGAACGTCCGACAGATACCCCGTCAAGAGCATCGCCGTCTCCGCCATCGACTCCGACAACCACGCCTCCTCCGCCGGGTCTCGGCCCCACTGCAGCATGTGGTGGAACTCGTGCGCCATCACCCCGATCATGTAGGGCGAGGCCACCGCGCGCGACGTCATCGAGTTGATGTGGATCATCTCGTGACGGTTGCTCGTCGCCGAGCCCGTCTGGTCGTCCGAACGGAAGTACCCGTCGAACTCCGACGACCCGAACGGCTCCATCCCGTAGAGCAGGATGTAGATCTTCGGATCGCCGTCGAAGGCGTCCGGCGGGTCGCCGAAGACCCCCGTCAGAATCTCGAAAATCCCCTGCGAGGGATCGATCGACCCGTCCGGCGTCTCCACGTCCCACCGCCGCACGATCTCGTCCACCCCGGAGGAATCCACCGTCGGCCCCCACTGCTCGTCCTCCACCCACACGTGCTCGTGCTCTCCCTCCCCGCGCAGGCTGCAGCAGATCTGCGTGTCGCGCGGCGGCATCACCGACAGATCCCAGATCCAGAACTCCTGCTCGCACACCCCGCCGCCGTCCGCCTCCGCCTCCGCCTCCGCTTCCGCCTCCTCCACGTCGAGCTCCCCGTCGCCGTCCGCCTCGGCGTCCATGGCGACCTCCTCCTCGACGTCCATCCCGCCGTCCTCGTCTCCCACGTCGGCCCCGCCGTCGTCGTCCCCGCACCCCGCCGCCAGCAGCGCCACGACCACCCACCAAGCTCCAGCTCGCATCTCCCGTTCCTTCCTTCCCCCTCCAGACCCTCCATCCTTCAAGACCCGCCCGTCCCTGTCAAACCCCTCCCCGTCTTCCCCTTCCCGTTCCCGTTCCCTGTTCCCTGTTCCCCGCCCTTGTTCCTTGTTCCGTGTTCCTAGTTCCGTGTTCCTAGTTCCGTGTTCCTAGTTCCTAGTTCCTAGTTCCCATTCCCCATTCCCCATCATGCCGCCTCCCCCCCTCTCGACACGGCGCCTCGCCGGCAGTACAGATCACCCCGGGCCGGTTGCCGCCATGCCGCCCGGCCGGGAGGTCGCCCGATGATCGCTCGCCGCCTGCTCCTCGCGACGCTCGCCGCCGCAGCCGTGGGCTGCGCCACCGAGGAATCCAACCCGGATTCGTCGGTCGATGTGACTCCCGAATCCGATGCGGGCGAAGACGTCGCCCCCGACGCCGCCGACGACACCACTCCCGACGCCGACGCCGACGAGGCTGCTCCCCCGGACGGAGACGAGGACGCCGCGCCCGACGCCGACGCGGACGCCGCCGACGCCGACGAGGACGCCACTGCAGCCGACGCCGACGCCGACGCCGACGGAGACGGCGATGCGGACGTTCCCCCCGACACCTCCGATCCCTGCGTCCCCAACCCCTGCACGGCTCCTCCCGCCGGCACCTGCGACGCCGACGGCGTCACGCTCCACGGCTCCGACCCCGCGGGAACCTGCTCCCCGGACGGCACGGGCGGCTTCACCTGCGCCTACTCCCCCGCCGACATCGACTGCTCCGGCGACGGCCGCATCTGCGTCTCCGGCGGCGTCTGCTCCCACCCCCTCCAGGCCGTTCGCGATGCCGCCGACGGCGTGCTCGCTCCCCCGCGCCTCGTCCGCGAGCTGTTCGTCACCTACGTCAAGCCCGCCGCCGCGTCCGACAACGGCTTCTACGCCCAGGAATCCCCCACCGGCCCGGGCCTCTTCTTCTGGACCGACGCCGCGGCGCCCACCGTCGCCGCCGGCAACACCGTCGCCGTCTCCATCACCCAGGTCGGCCAGTACCACGGTCTCAAGGAGGCCCGGTCCTTCACGGTCGATGAGAACGACGGCCTGACCCCGCCCGTCGCACCTTGGGCCGAGGACCTCTCGGCCGGCGGCGCCGTTGCCGAGCCCACCGAGAGCGAGCTCGTCCGCGTTTCGGGCGCGCGCATCACCGGCGGGACCGGCGACACCTGGACCGTGTCCTACGGCAGCGGCGCCACCACCACCGTCACCTACGCGGGGTTCGCCGCGCTCGTCCCCCCGCCTTGCCTCGGCATGGTGCTCGACATCCTCGCGCCCGCCGGCGAGTACGACGGCACGTACCAGCTCACCCCCTTCCGCGACGCCGACCTCTCGGGCCTGGACGACGCCGCCTGCCCCGCCGACGACGACTCGAACTGGGACTTCGAGGACTGGGGCGCCTCGGTCGATCCGCCCGAGGACTTCCTGAAAACCCCCACGACCCTCTTCACCGCCACGCGCTCGACCTCCGTCGTCCAGGACGGCACCGGCGCGTGCTCCGTGACCTGGACCACCACCGCCAACCGCGACCTCGTCCAGACCTGGTACGCCCCGGCGGCGCCCGGCGTCGTCTACACCCACCACCTCTGGATCCGCGACGACGATCCGGCCGGCCGCGCGCGCACCGGCCTCCAGTTCTACGACGCCGCCGGCACCGCCATCGGCACCCCGGACTACGCGGCAGTCTACACCGCCGACGCCCCGGCCTGGGCCGAGTTCACCTTCACCGGCCCCGCCGCCCCGGCAGGCGCCGCCTCCGTCCGCGCGCTGTTGCGCCTCTACGACGTCGGCGCCGGCTTCACGACCGCCACCCTCGTCGTCGACGACTGGGCCATCACCAGCCCGCTCGCCTTCACCACCTCCGACGGTACGCTCGAAGCCTGGTCCTCCACCGCCCCCGCCGCGCCCCGCCGCTTCTACGACGCCACCACCCCGACCATGGACGTCTGGACCGCGTCTAACGACGCCGGAGTCCTCTACGTCGCCACCAACGAGGTCCACGGCGGATGGTCCGACCACGTCCTCTACGTCTGGGCCGGCGCGCCCTCCGCGAGCGCCACCGTCGCCGCCCCGTGGAACAAGGGCGGCACCGTCGCCGCCGTCGACAGCGATCCCGGCTCGGCCCTCTTCGCGCTCGTCCAGGAGGAATCCAACGGCTACGCCGAGGTCGTCCGCTGGTCCGGCTCCGCCTGGACCGCGTTGACCCCACCCACCGCGACCGCGGGCTTCGACGGCGTCAACGACGGCACGGGCGTCGTCGAAGGCACCGTCAATCTCGTCGCCGCGCTCGGTCTGTCCGGCGCGTCGCTCGTCCCGGGCGCGCTCTCCTTCGCCGTGGCGCCCTACGGCTCGTCCGACGGCGGCGCGCTCGACGCGGCGAACCAGTACCCGCGCCCGACGACGCGGATCGATGGCAACGTCGATCCCGGCGAGGTCCTCGCCCTCCGCCGCTCGTCGATCCTCGTGGGCAACGTCCGGTGATGCGAAACCCGGTCATCGCCTTCGCCCTCCTCTCCCTTTGCGCCGCCTGCCCCCCCCCGCGCTCCGGCGTCCCCACAGGAGCCGACGTCCTCCCCGATCCGACCGCGGAAGTGGACGTGGGCGTCGGCATGGGCGAACCGAACCGCACCCTTCAGGGTGCGGCGGATGCCCTCGCGGATTCGGAGCCGCTCGAGCCGCGGGCTGAAGCCCGCGGTTCGGATGCGGGGGCACTCCCGCCTCCCGACCCCTCGGGCGCGGCCTTCCCCACCCCCGCCGACACCACCCCCGCCTCGGATCTCCGCGTCGGCAGCACCGAGGTCCTCGCCTTCGGCTCCCCCTGGCGCTGGCGCCTCCCGACCCGCGATCCCGGACCCTCCTGGGCCGCAAGCCTCGACCCGGCCGACCTCGACCGCACCGGCTGGACCACCGGCCCCGCCCCGTTCCGCGGCTACGCCCTCGCACCCGGCGAACGGCCCGACGCCCCGGACGGCGTCACGCCGCTCGAGCTCCCCGCCGACGCCGTCGAGGAAGGCGAGGGCCCCTTCGTCTGGCTGTTCGCAACGTCGTTCGACCTCGAAGACCCCGCATCCGTCGTCGCGCTCCTGGCCGAAGTCTCCTTCAGCGGCGGCCTCGTCGCCTGGCTCAACGGCGAAGAGGTGTTCCGCTCCAACGTCGCCCCCGAAACCGCCTTCGACGACCCCGCCATGTCCGTCGAACCCCCACGGTGGATCCGCGCCACCCACCACGGCATCTTCCATCGCGCCTTCCCGGGGCTCGCTCCCGTCCGCCTGCGCGAGTCCGGCAACGTCCTCGCCGTCGAGGTGCACCGCTCTCCGGAGTCGGACGCCGAACCGCCCGTGTATCTCGACCTCCGCCTCTCGGTGCACCGCGCCGCCGGCTTCGTCAAGACCCCGTACCTCATGGATCCGCGCGCCGCCGGCGTGACCGTGGGCTGGGAAACCTCCGTCCCGACCACCGGCGCCGTCCTGTTCGGCTCCACCGGCGTCCTCGACCACCGCACGGACGACGAATCCCCGTGCACCACCCACCACGAAGTCCCGGTCGATGGCCTCTCCCCGGGCGTCGAGTACACCTACGCCGTCGAGTTCGCCCCGTGCCCGGCAGGATCTCCCCTCCTCGCCCTCTCCGGCACCCTCCGCGCCGCACCCTCTCCCGGCACGCCCTTCTCCTTCCTGGCCTACGGCGACTCCCGCAGCAACGCACGCAAGCACGCCGCCGTCGTCGACGCCATGACCGACTGGGCCGAATCCCTCCCCGCCTTCGTCGTCAATACCGGCGACCTCACCCGCTACGGCGACGACTACCAGGCGTGGAACGACGAGTTCTTCACCCCCTCCGCCTCCCTCCTCGCGTCCGTCCCCATCGTCCCCGTCTTCGGCAACCACGACTCGCTCGACGAGAGCTGGTACGAGTGGTTCGCGCTGCCGGGCAACGAGTCCTGGTACTCCGTCCGCGCCGGCGACGTCGAGCTCTTCGTCCTCTCCGCCTACGCCCGCCTGAACGTCCGCAGCGAACAGACCGAGTGGCTCGCCGAAGCGCTGGCCGCCAGCGACGCCCCGTGGAAAATCGTCAGCGTCCACCAGCCCCTGCGCTCGTGCGCGCAGGACCGCGAACGCCGCCGCGCCGCCGAACGGCTGAGCGACATCCTCACCCCGGTGCTCGTCGAAGGCGGCGTCCGCCTCGTCCTCTCCGGACACGACCACTTCTACGGCCGCTCGCGCGAGGAAGACGGCTTCGTCTCCGTCACCACCGGCGGCGGCGGCGCGGGCCTCTACTCCGTCCGCGTCACCGGCGAAGGCGAGACCTGCGCCAAGGCCTACCACTTCTGCGTCATCGATGTCGCCTCCGACTCCCTCCGCGTCCGCGCCATCGATCTCGAAGGCACGATCCTCGACGACTTCTCGATCGCCCGGGAACAACCCCCCGCCGGCGGCGACGGAGCCGAGTCCGCAGGGGAGGGCGACGCGTCATGAGTTTTCGGTTTTCGGTGGTTTCCTTCTTCCCGCCCCAACCGCTAGAATCCCCCTGCGGAGGTCGAGCATGACAGAGCGAGGCGCGACTGGTTGGCTCGTGGCGATGGCGCTCATCGGTACGACGCTCGTCCCGGGTTGCGGGAAGAAGAAACAGTCCGAGCCCGGGAAACAGTCCCGCGAGGAGATCGCGCAGCTCAAACAGGAAGCGGCGGAGCTGTCGCCCATGGTCCGCATCGAAGGCGGGTGCTTCCGCATGGGCAACGACAACCCGCCCCCCGCCCCGAACGGCCCCGAAAGCGAGGAAGACAAGCTCTGCGTCAAGGGCCGCGAGGGCGCCGTCGAGTGCTTCGGCGTGTACGAAGACGAGATGCCGGCGCACGACGTGTGCCTGGATCCGTTCGAAATCGACCGGCACGAAGTCACGTTCGGCGCATTCCAGAAGTGCGCCGAAACCCTCATCTGCAAACCCTCCGACCTCGGCTCCGACGTCGATTTCTGGGGACCGAACCGCCCCGCCGTCGGCGTCGAATGGCAGGCCGCTCGCGCCTTCTGCGAATGGATCGGCCGGCGTCTGCCGACCGAGGCCGAATGGGAGCTCGCCGCCAGGGGCACCGACGGCCGCACCTTCCCGTGGGGCGAACAGGAGCCGAAGTGCGGCGAGATCGCCATGCGCCTGGGCGAGGAAAAGGACGCCTGCGACCGCTTCGGCACCAAGAACGTCGAGCTGTACCCCATGGACAAGAGCCCGTTCGGCCTCATGGACATGGGCGCCAACGTCCGCGAGTGGGTCTCCGACTTCTACCACCCCGGCTACTACCTCGCCCTGCGCGACCAGAAGACCACGAACCCCGCCGGGCCCGAACACGCGCTCGAGGTGTTCGTCAACTCGACCGGCGAAGGGGAGGGCGCCCAGAACCTGTTCCTCACCGAACAACAGCGCGTCGTGCGCGGCGGCACCTGGCTCTTCTCCGAGCCGCTCACCTCGTACCGCACCACGAACCGCCGCGGCGTCGACGAAACCCAGCGCCTGCGCGGCGAGCTCCTCACGATCGGCTTCCGCTGCGCCCGCTCCATCGCCGCTCCCCCCGCCCCCTGATCCGCCCCCCGAACATCGGTGTACGCGTCAGGGCCGGGCGGGGCACGAACCGTTTTCGATCTTCCGTCTCCGGTCCCGCATTGCCGCCGGCCCCGCCCTGAGCGAAGTCGAAGGGGCCCGCCCGTTGTCGGCTTTCAATCGCATGTTTGGGCATTTACATTCCCTTCTCTCCGGTACCGCCCTCTTCGACGTCCGAAAACGGCTAGCATCGCCTCTCCACCGGACGTACGTTCCCCCCATGGAACGCCTCTCCCCCGACCTCCCAGCCCGCCGCGTCCTCGACCGCGCTCGCCGCTCCCGGGACCCTCGCTTCGACGGCCGCTTCTTCGTCGGCGTGACGTCCACCGGCGTCTACTGCCGCCCTGTCTGCCCCGCCCCCGCGCCCAAGGACGCCCACGTCCGCTACTTCGCCAGCGCCGCCGCCGCCGCCGCCGCGGGCTTCCGCCCGTGCCTGCGCTGCCGGCCCGAGGCCGCCCCCGGTACCCCCGCCTGGCTCGGCGCCTCCGCCGTCGTGCGCCGCGCGCTGCGACTCATCGACGAGGGCGCGCTCGACGAGGCGTCCGTCGACACGCTCGCCTCGCGCGTCGGCATCGGCCCCCGCCACCTGGACCGCCTGTTCCTCGCCCATGTCGGCGCCCCGCCCGTCGCCATCGCCCAGACCCGCCGCCTCCACTTCGCCAAGCGCCTGCTCGACGAAACCGACCTCTCCATGACCGACGTCGCCCTCGCCTCCGGATACGGCAGCCTGCGCCGCTTCAACCACGCGTTCGCCACAACCTACGGCCGTCCCCCGAGCGCCCTGCGCCGGGCCTGCCCTGAGCGAAGTCGAAGGGCCTGCCCTGAGCGAAGTCGAAGGGCCGCACCCGGAGAGCTGACCCTCCGCCTCGCCTTCCGCCCACCGTACGACTTCCAAGGAATCCTCCGCTTCCTCGCCGCGCGCGCCGTGCCCGGCCTGGAACGGGTCGACGCCGCCGGCTACGCCCGGACCCTCGACCTTCCCTCCGGCCCCGCCGCCGTACGCGTCCGCGCCGTCCCCGGTACCGCCGCGCTCGAGCTTCGCGTGCGCGGCGCCCCGGCGACCGCGCTGTTCCAGCTCACCGTCGACGCCCACCGCTGCTTCGACCTCGCCGCCGATCCCGCACGGATCGCCGCCGCCCTGCGCGCCGACCCCGCCCTCCGGCCGCTCGTGCGCCGCCGCCCCGGCCTGCGCATCCCCGGCGCGTGGGACCCCTGCGAGTGCGTCGTGCGCGCGATCCTCGGCCAGCAGGTCAGCGTCGCCGCCGCCCGCACGCTCGCCACTCGCCTGGTTCTTCGCGCCGGCGCGTCTCTTCCCGCCCCCTCCGACGGGCTCACGCACCTCTTCCCGTCCCCCACCGTCCTCGCGGCCGCCGACCTCGCCGGCCTCGGCCTGACCGGCGCCCGCGCCAACGCCATCCGGACCTTCGCGCGCGCCGTCGCCGACCGCCGGATCGATCTTCGCGCGGCGCCGGCCGATGTCGCCGCCGCGCTCGTCGCGCTCCCGGGCCTCGGCGAGTGGACCGCGCAGTACGTCGCCCTGCGCGCCTTGGGCGAGCCCGACGCGTTTCCCGCCGGCGACCTCGTGCTGCGCCGCGCCGTGGGCGGCAGAGTCCTCCCCTCGCCCCGCACGCTCGCCGCCCGTGCCGAAGCCTGGCGCCCCTGGCGTGGCTACGCCGTGTTCCATCTCTGGACGAAGGAAGGCTGAAATGAACTACGACATCATCGATTCCCCGATCGGTCCCCTGCTCCTCGCCGCCGACCATTCCGGCCTGCGGTACGTCGATTTCCTCGCGGGGCCTGCCCTGAGCGCAATCGAAGGGCCTGCCCTGAGCGCAGTCGAAGGGCCTGCCCTGAGCGCAGTCGAAGGACCGGCCCGGAACGATGCCTGCCCCGAGCCTGTCGAGGGGTCGAAGGGACCGGGCTCGCCCCGCTCGCGCGCCGGTTGGACCCGCGACCCGAAGGCGGTCCTCGACGCCGCGCGACAACTCTCCCAGTACTTCGCCGGGAAACGGAAGACCTTCGACCTCCAGCTGGCTCCCGAAGGCACCCCCTTCCGCCGCGCCACCTGGCGCGCCCTGGAGAAGATTCCCTACGGCGAAACCATCAGCTACGGCCAGCTGGCCCGCCGCATCGGCAAGCCCGCAGCCGCCCGCGCCGTCGGCGCCGCCGTCGGCGCCAACCCCCTCGCCATCGTCATCCCCTGCCACCGCGTCATCGGCGCCGACGGCTCCCTCACCGGCTTCGGCGGCGGCTTGCCGATCAAACGCGCCCTCCTCCAGCTCGAAGGATGGAGCGGTGGAGCGGTAGCGGCGGCGAGCGGTGGAGCGGTGGAGCGGTAGAGCGGTAGCGGCGGCGAGCGGTCGAGCGGTCGTGTCGGAATCGGCTGGCGCGGGGGGCCGCGGGCGGTATACTCCGGGTTCTTCGGGGGGTCTTCGGGGGGAATCAACATCAGGGGGGGCAGCGGCGCGCAAGCGCCACGGAGGGGCTGCATGTCCGAAATTCGCAAGACCGGTGTGTTTCTTCTCGCTGCGGCACTTGTCGCCTGGCCGTCGTGCAAGGAGGAAGACGCATCCGACGCCGGCGCGGACGGAGACGTCACGCCCGACGCCGCCGACGCGGACGGAGACGGAGACGCCGCCGACGCCGACGCGGACGCCGACGCCGACGGAGACGAAGACGCCGCCGACGCCGACGGCACTGACGGCGGTGCTGCGGACTGGATCCATCTCTGGGGCGGCTCGGGCGCCCACCGCGCCTACGGCATCGCCGTCGACTCCGCCGGCAACACCTACGCCGCCGGCAGCAGCGGCTTCGGCGATCCCCTCGTCACCGCCTACAGCGTCTTCGCCGTCAAGATGGCCCCCGACGGCTCGATCGCCTGGCAACGCTACTGGCAGTCGACCATGCTCGGCGCCGTCACGTTCCCCTACGCCCTCGCCATCGATGAGCCCGCCAATCGCCTCTACGTCGGCGGCTCGACCCACACCACACCCGGCGTCGGCCCCCGCGCCTTCGTCCTCGCCCTCGACCTCGACGGCAACGAAGTCTGGTCGAGCACCTGGGGCGGGAACCTCGACAGCTCCGCCGACACCGTCTACGGCCTCGCCGCCGCCCCCGGTGGCGGCGTCGTCGCCGTCGGCAACTCGCTCGGCCTGGGCGGCCCCGCGACCTACGACGACGCGTTCGTCGCCCGCTTCGCCGCCGACGGCTCCGTCCCGTGGTCCGTCCTTGTCGTCGGCACGTCCCAGGAGTACCTCGCCGGTGTCGCCGTCGACCCCGACGCCGGCATCGCCTACGTCGCCGGCTGGACCTACTCCATGGCCGACAACGCCGCCGACGTGATGCTGGCCGCCGTCGGCGTCGAATCCGGCGCGTTCTCCTGGCTCCGCACCTGGAACGGCGGCGACGCCCCCGTCCAGGAGGACAAGGCCTACGCCGTCGCCTTCGACGGCACCGACCTCTACGTCGCCGCTCGCAGCCAGCTCAACGACGTCCTGCAGAAATGGGACGCCGCGGGCAACATCCTCTGGCAGCGCGCCTGGAGCGACGGCGTCCAGCCCGGAATCGAGAACCTGTCGATCGGCGCCGGCGGCGCCGTCTACGCCGCCTCCCTCACCCACTCCCCGCTCCTCGACGAGGACGCCCTGCTGTACAAGTTCGAGTCCACCGGCGACCTGGCTTGGGTCCGCTCCTGGGGCCGCTCGCCCGACAGCCAGTTCGCCACCGGCGTCGTCGCCGCCGGCGGCTAGCTCCACGTCGTCGGCGGCGCCTTCTACTCCGCCGACTGCACGTGGTCCACCCCTTCGGCCTCCGCCGTCCCCCTCTCCAACGCCGCAACTCCCCGCACCGCCGACACCCTTGCCCCCACCGCCGCCATCACCAGCACCCCTCCCGGCGCCTGGCACGACGCCGGCGGCGTCCTGGACAACCCCGCCGGCAACGCCCTCGTCCTCTTCATGCGCCAGCCCGAGTAGCCGGCTAGGATCCCGGCCGCGCGCCCCCCACGGGCGCGGATCGCTACACCCCGATCATCATCGACTTCGCCACCTCCACCGCCAGATCCTCCCCCGCGAGCTGATTGACCAGCCTGAGCCCGAACGCCACCGCCGTCCCCGCCCCTCGCGAGGTCACGATCCGCCCGTCCTGCACCACGTCGCGGTCGGCAAGGTAGCTCGCGCCCGCCGCGACCAGCTCCTCCCGCACCGTCGCATGCGACGTCGCTCGCTTCCCCGACAGCAGACCCAACGCACCCAGCACCGTCGGCCCCGCGCAAATCGCTCCGATCAGCGCCCCGCGCGCCGCCGACTCCCGCACCACCCGCCCCACCAGCGCGCTCGCCTTCAGGTTCGCCGCCCCCATGGTTCCCCCGGGCAGCACCACCGCATCGAACGCCTGCCCGGATACCGCCTCCAGCGTCGTGTCCGGCACGAACGTCAGCCCCCGCGCGCCCTTGACCGCGCCCGCCGCCAGCCCCGCCGTCGTCACCTCGATCTTCGCCCGCCGCAGGATCGTGATCGGTGCCGCCGCCTCCAGCTCCTCGAACCCCTCCGCCAGGATCACCAGAACCTTCGTCATGGGTCACCTCCCGTGCCATTCTAGCAACCGTCGCCGCGATGGAAAGCGCACGAGGGGGATTTCACGCAAAGGACGCAAAGGACCGCAAAGGGACGCAAAGAGGGGCCGGGTCAGGTCTCCCTCGCTCTCCCCGCCAGCCGCCCCAGCCGCTCCGCCGGCAGATTGCTCGTGTCCGCCACCCAGTACGGCGGCCGACCCCGCGCCATCCGGTGCAGCCGCCCGAGGTATTCCCCCAGAACCCCCAGCGACACCAGCACCGCCGCCGCCGCCGCCCACGCCGTCGCGCAGATCGTCGCCGTCGCCCCCCCCACCTCTCCCGTCAGCCCCAGCACCGCGAACACGATCGCCGCCGCCAGCGCCGCCCACCCCAGCAGGTACGGCACCCGCAACGGCGAAAGACTCGCGCTGGTGATCCCGTCCCACGCGAACCGGCGCATCCGCCCCAGATCGTACTTCGCCTTCCCCGCCACCCGCCCCGCACGGTCGAACGTCCCCGACACCGCCTGCGCGCCGATCCATCCCAGATCGCCGCGCAGGAACGCCGGCCCCCCGTGCGCCGTCGCCCGCAGCAGCGCCTCCGCCACGTCCCGCCGCATCAGGTAGAAGTCCCCCACGTTGCGGTGTACCGGGTGCTCCGAGATGCGCCGCAGCAGATCCGTGAACACCGCCGACGTCACCCGCTTGAACCACGGCACGTCCTGCGACCGCCTCCGCGCCAGCACCAGCGCCGCCCCGCTCGAACGCTGCGCCGCGACCATCTCCGGCACCAGCTCGGGCGGATCCTGCAGGTCCGCGTCCATCACCACGATCAGCTCGCCGTCCGCTGCCGCCAGTCCCGCCAGGATTGCCGCCTGCTGCCCGAAGCTCCGCGCCAGCCGCACCCCCCGCACCGGCGCCCCCGTGGAGCCCAAGGACCGGATCTTCTCCCACGTGGCGTCCCCGCTCCCGTCGTCCACCAGCACGATCTCGTACGCCAGCCCCGCCCCCTCCAGAGCCGCACGCAGTCCCTCCACCAACGCCTCCACGTTGGCCGCCTCGTCCCGCAGCGGACTCACGACCGACAACAACATCCCCATCTCGGTCGCGCAGTATACCCCAGGCTTCCCGCCCGGCAGCGCCCGGACCGCACGATGGCCACTCGACCCACACCCGCAACCGTGATTAGTCTACGGGTCGATGATGGGCATGGAATCGATGGGCGGGGAATTCCGGCTGGGACGGCCGTTCGGGATCCCGCTCACGATCAACAAGCTCCTCGCGGGCTTCGTCGCCGTCATCTTCGGCTTCGCCTTCCTCTCCAAGGCGCCCCTCGAAGGCGCCTGGATCCTCATCCTCCTGGTCTCGGTCCTCCTCCACGAATGGGCCCACGCGCTCACCGCGCGCGCCGCCGGCGACACCGTCATCAAGGTGGCGCTGCACCTCTTCGGCGGCGTCACCTACCGCGCCGGCCGCGGCGGCCCCAAGGCCGATTTCCGCATCACCGCCGCCGGCCCCATCGTCAACGTCCTCCTCGCCGCCGCCGCGTGGCTCGCCCTCCGCTTCGCCGGCCCCGAGCTGCCCTACTGGGCGAGCATCACTCTGGACTTTACGTTCCGCATCAACGCCCTTCTCGCCGGCCTCAACCTCCTCCCGATCCACCCCATGGACGGCGGGCGAATGGCCCGCCTCGCGCTCTCCCGCCGCGTCGGCGCCGGCCCCGGCGCCCGGATCGCCCTTGGGATCTCGTTCGCCACGCTGCTCTCCGCCGGGGTGTTCTTCGCTTGGTGGGGCGCCTCCAGCCCGATGTTCGTGGTCGTCATCTTTCTCCTGGTCCAGATGTTCATGCTCAACGTCATGGAGATCCGCCAGGTCGGGGCGCCGTCCATGGACGAGACGCGAGCGGTTCTGGGCCGGTGGTGGCGCGAGCGCCGCGAGCGCGCCGCCGAACGCCGCGCGGAGCGCGCCGCCCGCAGCGCCGCGCCCGATCTCGAGCCCAGTCCGTTCCGTCGCGCCGCCGCGATCAACCGCGACGAGGAGGTCATTCGCGACGGGCGAAAAGTCCTGGAGAAGGCCGCGGACCGCGGCCTCGCCGCTCTCTCCCCCGAGGACCGCCGCCTCCTCATGCTCCACCGCCGCCTCATCGAAATCCGCGTCGACACCTCTCCCGGCAACCCTTCTCCCGACGACCTCCATCTCCTGGAACTGCACGTCCGCCTAGGCAGCAGCGCCGAAGTCCATTAGCCGTTCCCCCATTCCATTCCCCCATTCCATTCCTTGCTCCTTGTCCCTTGCTCCTTGTTCCTTGATCCAGTTCCCCGTTCCCCGAATTCCCAATTCCGTTCCCCGTTCCCACGTCCCCCCGTTTCCTGCTATCAGCCCATTCGATGCTCCCCTTGCCCCCCCGCCGCCCCCGCTGGACGCTCCTCCTCATCGCCCTCTCCTGCGCCCTCATCGCCGCCGGCGTCCTGGCCCAATCCCCCACCCCCGACTCGTCCTCCCCCCCGTCCCCACCAACAACTCAACCCGTTCAACCCACCGACAACTCGCCCCGATCAACCAACCCCCCCCTCTCCCTCTCCCTCTCCCCCCCCACACTCCTCCTCGCCGCCAACGGCGAAGCCGATCTCACCGTCCGCGTCCCCACTTCCCCTTCTCCCCCCGGCCAGCTCGTCCAGGTCGTCAATACAGGTCCGGCCCAGCTCTACGTCGCCGCCGCCGTCACTATCCCCGCCGGCCAGCTCGAAGCGCGCATCCGCCTCCTCGGCATCGCCCCCGGCAACGCCACGATCATCGTCAGCCTCGGCTCCGGCCCCCTCGCCGAGCCCCTCTCCTGCGCCAAGGACCCCGCCCCCTGCTCCGCGTCCTCCACCGTCCAAGTCGGCTACACCTCGTCCGTCTCCCTCCACCAGGTCAAGGACTCCGGCACCCCCTTCTACCTCCGAGCCCTCAGCCTCTTCGGCACCTTCGCCTTGATGCTCATCGCCTGGGCCTTCTCCACGAACCGCCGCGCCGTCCCCTGGCGCGTCATCGCCTGGGGCCTCGGGCTGCAGGTCTTCTTCGCCCTGCTCGTGCTCAAGACCCCCTGGGGTCAGTCGGGGTTCTCGGCCGCCAACGACGCCATCGTCGCCCTGCTCGGCTTCACCAAGCAGGGCACGGCGTTCGTCATGCGGTCGTTCGCCTCCGGCTCCATCCACCCCGCGCTGGCCAACATCGCGTTCGATATCCTCCCGACGATCATCTTCTTCAGCTCCCTCATGGCCGTCCTCTACCACCTCGGCGTCATGCAGCTTCTCATCCGCGGCATCGCCTGGGTCATGGCGCGCACGATGGGCACCTCGGGTGCGGAGTCCCTCTCCGCCGCAGCCAACATCTTCGTCGGGCAGACCGAGGCGCCCCTCGTCGTGAAGCCCTACATCGAGAAGATGACGGTCTCGGAGCTGCACGCCGTGATGGTCGGGGGGATGGCGACGATCGCGGGCGGGGTGATGGCCGCGTACGTCGGGATGTTGATCAACGTCTTTCCCGACGTCGCCGGCCACATGATCGCCGCCTCCGTCATGAGCGCCCCCGCCGCCCTCGTTTTCGCCAAGATCGTTGTCCCCGAGACCGGCGAGCCGCTGACCCGCGGCCAGGTCAAGCTCGCCGTCGAGAAGCTCGACGCCAACGTGATCGACTCCGCCGCCCGAGGCGCCTCCGAGGGCCTCCAGCTGGCGCTCAACGTCGGCGCCATGCTCCTGGCCTTCATCGCCCTCCTCGCTCTGCTCAACTGGGGCCTATCCTCCTTCGGAAGCCTGTTCGGCCTCCCCGAACTCTCCCTCCAGTGGATCCTCGGTGAGTTGCACCGGCCCCTCGCCTTCCTCATGGGCGTCCCCTGGTCGGAATCCCAAACCGCCGGCACGCTCATGGGGGAAAAGCTGGTTCTCACGGAATTCGTCGCGTACCTGGATCTTTCGAACGTGTTGTCCCACAACGTCGACGCGCTCTCCTACCGCTCCACGGTCATCGTCTCCTACGCCCTCTGCGGCTTCGCCAACTTCGGTTCTCTTGCCATCCAGCTCGGGGGCATTGGCGGCATGGCCCCCACCCGCCGCCACGACCTCGCCCGCGTCGGCCTCCGCGCCGTCCTTGCCGGCACCCTCGCCGCCTACCAGACCGGCACCATCGCCGGCATGTTGGTCTGACCCCCCCTTTGCGCCCTTTGCGTTATCCCCCCTTTGCGAGCTTTGCGCGAAATCCCCTCCCCCCCTCTGCGTCCTTCAATTCATGAACGCCCACCGCCGCTTTCACACCCAACGCGATGCCTCCTTGACGGCATTCGCGGAGGCAGGTACGTTGCGCGAGGTGGCCGACACAATTTGGCCGGCCCCTGGGTTCGTAAGAGCCCGTGAAGACGAACGAAACCGTGCACCGTCGGCCGGTGGATCCAGCAAACCGAAGGGGCCGGAGGCTGCCGTGAAGCGAGCCCTCATCACCGGCATCACCGGCCAGGACGGCAGCTACCTCGCCGAACTCCTGCTCGCCAAGGGATACGAGGTCTTCGGCATCAAGCGCCGCTCCTCCTCCCTCAACACCGAGCGCGTCGACCACATCTACCAGGACCCCCACGTCGATTCCCGCAGGTTCTCCCTCGTCTACGGCGACCTCGGCGACGCTTCCGCCCTCGCCCGCATCCTGCGCGACGTCAAGCCCGACGAGATCTACAACCTCGCAGCCCAGAGCCACGTCGCCGTCTCCTTCGAAGTCCCCGAGTACACCGGCGACATCTGCGGCTTGGGCGCCGTCCGCCTCCTCGAAGCCATCCGCGAGGCCGGCGCCGAGAAACGCACGCGCTTCTACCAGGCGTCCTCCTCCGAGCTCTTCGGAAAGGTCCGGGAAACCCCCCAGCGCGAGACCACTCCGTTCTACCCGCGCTCCCCCTACGCCGCCGCGAAAGCCTACGCCTTCTACGTCACCGTCAACTACCGCGAGGCGTACGGCATCTTCGCCGTGAACGGCATTCTCTTCAACCACGAGTCCCCCCGCCGCGGCGAGACCTTCGTCACTCGCAAGATCACCCGCGCCGCCGCCCGCATCAAGTACCGGCTCCAGGAACGCCTGTTCCTCGGCAATCTCTCCGCCAGGCGCGACTGGGGCTACGCCGGCGACTACGTGGACGCCATGTGGCGCATGCTCCAGCAGCCCGAGCCGCAGGACTACGTCGTCGCCACCGGCGAGCAGCACTCCGTGCGCGAGTTCTGCTCCCTGGCCTTCGCGGAAGCCGGCCTTCCCATCGAGTTCCGCGGCGACGGAACCAAGGAAGAAGGCGTCTCCATCTCCGACGGCCGAGTCCTCGTCGCCGTCGATCCCCGCTACTTCCGCCCCACCGAGGTCGAGACCCTCCTGGGCGACGCCTCCAAGGCCCGCCAATTGCTCGGCTGGTCCCCCAAGGTCGGTTTCCCCGACCTCGTGAAGCAGATGGTCCGTTCCGACCTCGAGCTCACGCGCCGGTTGGTCGAGGGGATCGGGAATTGCGCGCCGGTCGATTCGGGAAAGGCGGAATGCTGAATGTTGCGGACCGTGTCGCGTCGGCGGACCGAGACCCTGAGCCGTGTCGAAGGGTCGAAGGGATCGGGAATTGCGCGCCGTTGGACTCCGGAAAACGCGAAGCGTGATCTCCGGCTCTCCTGAACGGAACGCCTGACCGTGCCCCTTGCCGACAACTGAAAACCGATGACTGAGAACTACTTCCCCCCCCGCCGCGTCACCGTCACCGGAGGCAAGGGCTTCCTGGGCACCCACCTCGTGCGCAAGCTGCGCGAACGCGGGGCCGAGCACCTCGCCATCGCCGACCGCCCGGAATTCGACCTGACGCGCCTCGACGACGTTCGTCGTCTCTACGACGAGACCAGACCCGACGTCGTCATCCACCTCGCCGCCGTCGTCGGCGGCATCGGCGCCAACCGCGAAAACCCCGGAAAATACTTCTACGACAACCTCATGATGGGCGTGCAGCTCATCCACGAGGCCCATCTCCGCAAGATCCAGAAGTTCGTGGCGCTCGGCACCATCTGTGCCTATCCGAAGTTCACCCCCGTCCCCTTCCGCGAGGACGACCTGTGGAACGGTTATCCCGAGGAGACGAACGCCCCGTACGGTCTGGCCAAGAAGATGCTTCTCGTCCAGTGCCAGGCCTACCGGCAGCAGTACGGCTTCCACGGCATCTTTCTCCTCCCCGTCAACCTCTACGGTCCCGGCGACAACTTCGACCCGAACAGCTCGCACGTCATCCCGGCGCTCATCAAGAAGCTCGTCGATGCCGTCGCCTCCGGCGCCCCAGAGGTCGAGATCTGGGGCACTGGCGAGGCGTCCCGCGAGTTCCTCTACGTCGAGGACGCCGCGGAGGGCATCGCCCTGGCGACCGAGAAGTACGACAACCCCGCCCCCGTGAACCTCGGCGCCGGCTTCGAGATCAAGATCTCCGACCTCGCCCGCAAGCTGGCGAAGATCTGCGGCTTCCAGGGAACCCTCCGCTTCAACCCCGCCTACCCGGACGGCCAGCCCCGCCGCATGCTCGACACGACGCGAGCCCGCGAGAACTTCGGCTTCGTGGCAGGCACGGGGTTCGATGAGGGGCTGCGGAAGTCCGTGGAATGGTACCGTCGCAGTCTCGCCTGAGGCGCCGTTGGGCTGTTTTTTCGCGCCTCGGTCCCTTGCACCTTCCGGATCCCGGCACCATGGTTCATTCATGAGGTTTCCGGACCTCCGCCTCGCGCTCGTGGTCTTCGTGATCACGGGCCTCGCCGCGACCGCGGCCCCGGCCCAGGACTGGCCCATGTGGCGCCACGATGCACAACGCACGGCCGCGCAATCGCAGCCCGTTGGCATCGCGGTGCCCGCGGACCTGTGGTCGTTGCCGGTCGGCGGGAAACTCGCCGCCTCCGACTTCCTCGTCGGCGACGCAGACCGCGACGGCGCTCTCGAGGTCGTCCTCCTGCGGGGCGGTCGGGCCGTCGCACGGCGCTTCGACGGGACCCTCGTCTGGGCCACCGAGCCGCTCGCGCTGACCGGATTGTCGGCGCTGACGGACTTCGACGCCGACGGCCGACCCGAAGTGTGGGCCGTGTCGTGGTCCTCGGGCGTCTTCGCGCTCGACGGCATGAGCGGCGCGATCGTGTGGCGCACCCCTCCCGACTCCGGCCTGCGCTACCTGTCGCCGCTGCCCGTCGACGTGGACGGCGACGGCCGGAACGAGCTGTACATGCCCTACCACGGCTGCGGCTCCGGCGGCCGCTGGGGCGCCGACGTCTACTCCTTCCCGACAGGCTGGGACGGCGCGGTCGCCGTTCCCCTGGACCTGAGCGAGCATGACGCGTGGTGCGGCGGCGGAACGTTCGGAGACATCGACGGCGACGGGGCGCTCGACCTCGTCACGCTGGCCTGGGCCAGCGTGGTCGTCTACGATCCCCGCACCGGCGCGCCCGTCCTGCACAGCGCCGCGTTCGGCGACCTCCCGTGGGGCATCGGCGACCTCACGATCCGCGATATCGACCGCGACGGACGCGACGAGATCCTCATCGCGACCGACTGGCCCAGCGAGACGACCTCGTCGCGCCGGCTGCTGCGCCTGGACGAGGAAGCGGGTGCCCTCGTCCTGACCTGGATCCTCGAAGCGGATCGGCAGGGGGTACACCACTTCCCGCGGCCGGCGGCCGCGGACCTCGTCCCGGGAGGGCCGCTCGAGATCGCCACCTCGATCTTCGACCCGGCGACCGGCCGGTGGCGCCTGCTGGTCATCGCGGGCGATTCGCCGACCCCGGACCCGGTGCTCGAGCTTCCCGATCGCGCCCTCCTGGCCATCGCCGACATCGATGGCGACGGAGTGCCCGAGCTCCTCGTCCAGGACGCCGCGTCGGGGGACCTGGGAGGTTTCGACACGATCCAGGCCCTCCGGGTGAACGACGGCGCGCCGTGGACCGTGTCGGAGGCGTGGAGCCGCGACGCGGCGCGGCTGCCGCTCGAGCCGTCCCCGTGGGGTCGCTCCGAAGCGCCGGTCCGGTTTCCGGCCGACGGGACCTCCGGTCCCAAGGTCGTCCTCCTGGCCGATCGTGACCGCGACGGCCGCGGCGACGCCGTGCTCGGCGTGGGGGCAGGCGCGGCGGATGTCGAGCGGGTGTACGGCGTCGACCGCGTGCCGGCAGGACTTCGCCTGCTGGACGACGGCGTCGCGGCTCGCGCGATCGTCTCTTCGTCCGACGGTGGAATAGAGCTGCTCGACCGCGGGCTCTCGCTGCTCAACGACTCCGCAACGCCGCTCGGCCTGCCGGATCTCTTCGAGCGGAACTACCTGGCCGAGACCCCCACGTTGCAGGTCGTCGGGACTTCCGCCGGGCCCCGGCTCGTGGTCGTCGACGCGTCCAGCCGGTTGGTGGTTGCCGACCCGCGGGGGGCGACTCCGACCAGCCCGCCCGCCGTCATCTGGCGAAGCCTCGATCAGGCGGTCCCCGCGGGAGGCACCGCCGTCGTGCGCGGCCCCGGCGGCGACGCGCAGCTCGTCTCGCCGGTGCGTCGTCCCGACGGCTCGCTGGATCTCGCGGCGTGGGCCCTCGCCGACGGCGGCGCCGTCGCCGCCGTGCGGATCGGTCCGGGCCTGCAGGACGCGCCCTTCGGTCCCCTGGTCGTGCTGGGCCGCGGCGCGGGCTCCCCGCCCCGCATCGTCGTCCCGATCTACGACCGCGTCGCGGACTTCATCGACTACGTCGGCGCCGACCCCTGGGCCGGGACCACGATGGCGTTCGACATCGCCCGGCCCGGCTGGGGACTGCTCGACGGCGGGGGCACCGGCTCCGGCAGCGCCGCGGACTTCGACGGCGACGGCATCGATGACCTCTACTGGATGCAGGGGTACCGCGGCTGCAACGTCGCGAGCGGCGCGTCGGGGGCGGTCGTCTGGTCTGCGGACTGCGGATACCACGGCGTGATCTCGTTCGTTCCTATGGAGACCGATGGAACCGTCGGCCTCCTTCACACCGGCGATCTCGTGGCGGGTCCGGCACGCCTCGATGCCGAGCTGACCCGCCTCTGGGCCATGCCCGACCTCCAGGGCTGCCGGCTGGGGGCCGCTGCACCCACCCGCGGCGGCCGCATGCGAGTCGGGACCGTACGGAATACGTCCGCGACGTTCGAGATCCACGAAGCATCCGACGGGGACCCGGTCCTGGCCGAGGTCCTGGCCGGCGGAGCCGCATGGGCTGACGAAGCGGCCGCACACGCCGGCGGCGCCGTTCCCGGCGTCCTCTCCGGCGTCGTCGCCGGCCTGGATCTGGACGGCAGCGGCACCTCCGGATTCGTCGCGGGTTCCACCGACGGCTTCCTGTACGCAGTCTCGGCGGACGACGGGTCCGTCCTGTGGTCGTTCAACCTCCGGGCCACGGTCGGTGAGCCGACGATGGCCGACGTCAACGGCGACGGACGAAGCGAGGTCGTCGTTCCCGTCGGGGACGGCTCTGTCCACGCCGTGGGGTTGCAGGAGTTGGCTCCCCCTCCCGCCGTGTACGACACCGACGGCACCTTCGTCGCGTTCTCCGCGACGGACGATCTGGATTCCATCGCGTCATCAACAACGGTCGGCGGTAATTGGCCGGCCTCCCCCGAAGCCGGGGGGTACGAGTACGAGATCCTGACGGACGACGACGTGGTCGTCGCTGCGTGGACCGACGTCGGGTCGGCGACCCGCTTCGTGCGGTCCGATCTGGCCCTCCGTCTCGGCCAGAGGTACAAAACCGCGGTGCGCGCGCATTCGACTGGGAGCCCGCCGAGGGTGTCCTCCGAGGTCCTGTCGGACGGCTTCGTCGTCGTGGACGAGGACGCGCCGCGAGCCGACGTCTCGGTCGTGCCGGACGTGATCTTCCCGGAGGAACCTGGGCCCGCGTCGCTCGCGGTGGTCGCGTACACCGCGACGGACCGCGTCGCGCTGGCTTCCTTCGATCTCCGCGTCACCGATGCCGGCGGCGCGGCCATCCGTGCCCTCGCCGGCGGGGCGACGGGGGGCACCGACCTGGCCGGGGAGACCACCTGGGACGGACGGGACGACGACGGTGGGCTGGTGGCAGCCGGGGACTACCGGATCGCACTCACGGTCCGGGACGGCGTCCCTCGCGAAACGACGGCGGAAGCCGCGGTACTCGTGTGCCGGGCCGATTCCGCGGACGAGCGCTGCGCGGTCGGACCGCCGGACGGCGGCGGCGACGAGGGTGGGACCGAGGACGGCGGTGGGGAAGCCGACGCCGGACACGGCGACGGCGGCGAGAGCGACGTGCCCGGCGGAGAGCCGGGATGGCACCCGACGGGGTCGGGATGCTCGTGCCGTGCCGCAGCGCGGCCGTCGACTGCCGGCATGCTGGCAACCTTGATGGCGTCTTTCGTCGTCCTTGGCTGGCGAACCCGGCGCTGGCGCCGTTGATGAGGCATGGAATCGCCGACGCTGGAAAGCCGGGAGGCGCCGGCCGTGACGCCGGTGCCGCCGGATTCCGCAGGACTCTCCCGCCTCCGCCGCCTGGCCCGCGAGACGATGTGGGTCGTCATCGGGCAAGCACTGACCATGGCCGGCGGGTTGCTGGGCGTCAAGGTCCTGGCCCGGACCCTCGACAAACACGAGTTCGGGATCGTGGCCCTCGGGACGACCGGCGTCAGCCTCGCCAATCTCCTGCTGTTCGGCCCCCTGTCACAGGGCTTCCTCCGCCAGTGGTCGGCGTGCCGTTCCACCGGTTCCCTCCCGGTCCTGTACCGGCTCGCCGAGCGTTGGGGCTTGCGCGCAGTCGGGGCGACGGCAGTACTGGGAATCCTCGGCGCCGCGACGGCCCTGGTCTGGGCCACTCCGCGGTGGTCGGTGGTCGTGCTGCTGTCGTGCCTGGCGGCCGTCGGCACGGGCTGGGTTTCGCTGCCCCAGTCCCTGCTCAATGCGGCCCGACGACAGCGGGATGTGGCGTGGATCGGCGGCGGCGCCGCGGTCGCACGGGCGGCGGCTGCAGGGGCATGCGTCTTGCTCATCGACCGGCGTGCGGAGTGGGCTCTCGTCGGGCAGGCGGTGGCCGCGGCAGGAATGGTCTGGCTGGCCGCCCGCGCTTTCCGGCGGCTGCGCGAGGACGACGCGCAGCAGGCGCCCGTCGCGACGGTCGGCCCCGGACCGGACACACTGGCGCGGGAACTGCTCGGGTATTCCTGGCCGTTCGTCGCGTGGGGCGTCTTCGGCTGGGCACAGGTCGGCGGCGACCGATGGATCCTGGAAGGGTTCGAGGGGACCGCCTCCGTGGCTGGCTATGCGGTCATTTCTCAGCTTGCCTCCTTCCCGCTCATCTTCCTCACGGGGCTTCTGGGCATGCTGGGCGCGCCGATCGCGTTCGCCCGACGGGCGTCGGGGGAGGGGGCCGCAGCAGGGCGGCGCGCGCGCCGTGCGGTCTGGATGCTGGTCGGAGCCTACGCGCTCGGCGCGACCGGCGTCCTGGGAATCTACTGGCTGACGCATCGTTGGCTCGTACTGCTCGTCTCCGATCCCCGGTACGCGTCCGTCTCCGGTCTGCTCCCGGCTCTGACGGCCGGCTGGACCCTGTACTATCTGGGCCAGATGCTCGCCCAGTTCGGCCTGCTCGAGGGCCGGTCGGCCGCGTACATCGCTCCGAAGGTCGGCTCTTCTCTCATCCTGATCGCGGCCGGCGTGGCACTGTGTCCGCGGCTGGGCACGGCGGGACTTGTCTGGGCAGTCGGCCTCTCGGGCGGAACCTATGCCGTCTGGTGTGGCGTGATCGCGTGGCTGGTCGGCCGCCCACCCCGGGCGTCGGCCGCGGAGGCGTCGCCGTGAACCGCAACCTCGCCGCCGGGGAGTACGACTGATGACCGTCGGCCGCGTGGTCAACCGCATCAAGGAACGGGTGCGCCTGGAGCCCGCGTTCGTCGAGGTCTGGGGTCGCTGGCGATCGCGGCAGGTCGTCGCCGGCTACCGTGCGCTGCGCGAGCGCTACGCGAAAGAGGCGTCGGCGCGGGGCATTCGCTATCGCGAATCGGACGTTCCGGCCGCCGTCGCACGCCGGCTTCGCGACAGGGGTTGCTCGCCGGCCACCCGTTCCCGTGGGGAGGTCCACACGTTCGGATTCGTGCCTTCGTTGTCGTGGCACCCCCAACTCCTCGCCGCGCTCCGCACGTTCGGCCCCGTCACGAACTTCGACTACCTGCAACACGGCACGACGCTCGAGGAACTGCGGGAGAATCCGCAGGCACGCCGGTCACTCGACTCGCCGCTGATCGAGGCGCTGCGCCGCGCGCACGAGCAACGGCCGGTGGACTGGTGTTTCATCTACGCCACGGGGTCGGAGCTGTCCGCTGCGGCGGTGAGACGGATTCGCGACGAATTCGGCGTTCCGACCGTGTGCATGTGTCTCGACGACAAACAGTCGTTCGTCGGACGACGACACGGCGAGCAGTGGTCGGGACAGATCAGCCTGGCTCCCGCGGTCGACCTCTGCTGGACGTCTTCACCGGTGGCGACCGAATGGTACATGGCCGAGGGCGGATGCCCGATCTACCTCCCGGAGGGATGTTCGCCGGAGCTGTTCCGGTCACGACGCGCGGCGAAGAAGACCGACGTGGTCTTCGTCGGAGGCGCGTACGGCTTCCGCCCGGTCATCATCGAGTACCTGCGCTTCCACGGCCTGTCCGTGTTGGCTCACGGCCCGGGATGGCCGGACGGAACGGTGCCCGACGACGGAATCGCGACGGTCTTCGACACCGCACGCGTGATTCTCGGCATGGGAGGCGTGGCCCACGCCGAAAACCTGACCACGGTGAAGGGACGGGATTTCGACGCGGCGGCACACGGTGGAGCACCGTACCTGACGTCGTACAATCCGGACCTGGCGCGGCACTTCCACATCGGCGAAGAGGTGCTGTGCTACGCCACGCGCGACGAGATGGTCGAATTGGCGCGCCGCTGCGTCGCGGATCCGGAGTGGGCCGAAAAGATCGCCGCTGCCGGCCGGACTCGATGCCTGGCCGAACACACCTGGCCGCACCGGTTCCAGCGAGTGCTTTCTGTCCTGGGAATCCTGGATGCCGGATCCCTCGGGGGGGCGTGATGGCCACCGGCCGTCTCCGACCGCTGGTCGCGCCTTGGCTCTCCCTCCTGCGGCAGCTCGTGGCAGCCTCCCCCCTCCGCTGGCCCGGCCTGCCCCGCGAAATGTGGCGTTTCCTCGCCTCCCACCGTGACTTCCGGCGACTGGCGGCCGAGTCGGGTGCCATGGGAAGCGGGCAGACGCGCTTCCATCCCGCGCTCTTCGATCGCGACGCGCTCGGGTTCGACGCCCACTACACGTTTCAGGCCGCCTGGGCAACCCGGCGCATCGTCGGCGCCGCTCCGCCGCGTCACGTCGACGTCAGTTCGGACCACCGCTTCGTGACCCAACTCGCGTCCTGCCTGCCCGTGCTCTACGTCGAGTTCCGGCCGGTTCCGCTGGGCCTGGCAGGCCTTGAGACGCGGCAAGGGGACGTCACGGCACTGCCGTTCCAAGACCAGTCCATCCCCTCGCTGTCCTGCCTCCACGTCGTCGAACACGTCGGCCTCGGCCGCTACGGCGATCCGCTCGACCCCCTCGGTCACATGAAGGCCTGCCGCGAGTTGCAGCGCGTCCTGGCGCCCGGCGGGATGCTGCTGCTCTCAGTCCCGGTCGGCCGCTCCGGAGTGTGGTTCAACGCACATCGAGTGCTCGATCCGGCGAGCGTGGCCGGACTGATGCCCGAGCTTCGTTTGGTCGAGTTCTGCGCCGTGACCGGGGACGGTCGATACGTCGAGCACGCGAATCCGCCCGATTTTCGCAGTGAGGAGTACGCCTGCGGCATGTACCGCATGACTCGGTGAGCCCGGCCGCCGCCGGGACGCGGACGGCGTAGCGAGGAGAAGCGAGTTGTCGAATGGGATTCGGGAGCGCGTGTTTGCCTTCAACCAGACCGCGCGGGATGCCTGGGTCGCCCTTCGCGCCGCGGAAGTGGCGGCAGGCTCCCGCGTCCTCGATGTCGGCGCAGGCCCGTGCCCGTACCGGAGCCTCTTCTCGCATTGCGAGTACCGGGCTCACGACTTCGCCCAGCTTCCTCCGGACCTCTCGGGCGGCTACGGCCGCCTGGACTACGTTTCCGACATCCTCCGGCTGCCGGTGGAAGATGGAAGCTTCGACGTCGTGCTGTGCACCGAGGTTCTCGAGCACGTGCCGGATCCCGAGGGCGCCGTGCGGGAGCTGGCGAGGGTCCTGCGCCACGGGGGCACGCTGCTTCTGACCGCACCTCTGGGCTCCGGACTGCACCAGCAGCCGTATCACTTCTTCGGCGGCTTCACCCCACACTGGTACCGCGAGTTCCTGCCCCGCGCCGGGTTCGGCGACCTCGCCATCGAACCCAACGGCGGATTCTTCGCCCACTTCGGCCAGGAGGCGCAGCGCTTCGAGAAGATGCTGCGGCCGGAATGGAGACACCCGCGGACGTGGACGCGGGCGCCGGTCTGGCTCTGCAGCGCGCCGATCGCCCGCATCGCCGTGCCGCTGCTCTGCTACTGGCTCGACCCCGGCGATACCGAGCGACACTTCACCGTGGGGTATCACGTGCGAGCCGTACGCGGGGCGAGCACCTGAACGTGGCGTCGCGGGCCGGCGCACCGTCGCGGGACGGCTGACCCGCCTTGACCGTGGCAATCCGATGACGGTCCGTTCGGCAGGATGACGATGAGCGGGCGGCTGCCACGTGTGTCGGTGCTGCTGTGCGTGCGCAACGGCGAGCCCTTCGTCGAGCCGGCGATCCGGAGCATCCTGGAGCAGGACTGGGAGGATTTCGAGCTCATCGCCGTCGACGATTGCTCGACCGACGGAACACCGGACCTGCTCGCCGAACTGCGCGACCGCAGGGTGCGTCGCCTGCGAGGGGAGGGGACCACGCTGGCCGCGGCCCTCAATCTGGCGGCGAACTCCGCGCGCGCCGAACTGCTGGCCCGCATGGACGCCGACGACCTGGCCCTTCCGTCCCGGCTGGGACGGCAAGTCCGCTTCCTGGACGAAGACCCCGACTGCGTGGCGGCGGGAAGCTGGGCGCAGATGATCGACCAGGACTCGCAGCCCCTGCGACCGTTCCACCCGCCGCTGTCCGGTGACGCCTTGCGGCGCGGATTGCTCTACGGCTCCAACCCCATGGCCCATCCGTCGGTGATGATGCGCGCCGCGGCGTTCCGCGGCGTCGGCGGCTACCGCTGCGCGTTCCGGAGGGCCCAGGATCTCGACCTGTGGCTGCGCCTCTTGCGCGTCGGCTCGCTGCGCGTCATCCCCGAGGAGCTGATCCTGCTCCGCCAGCATGACACCCGGGCGTCCGCGGGGGATGGCGTGTACTGGCAGCAGGTGTGGGGCTCCACCGCGCGCGCCGCATTCTGGATCGAAACCAAGGACGGGGGCGGCCGCCGGCTCACCGACCGGCAACTGGTCGAGGTCTCGAGGACCTTCGAACAGTGGGTGCGGAGATTCGGCTTGTCTCCGCGCAGCCCCGAAGCCGGTGGCCGCGCGGCGACCGGAGCCGGAGCGGACGCCGGCCAAATCGCGGCACGGCCGTCGGGAGTATTCGGGCGCTTGGCCGGCCTGACATGGCACGGGCGGCCGGCTGCCTTCGTCGTCGCCAACCTGGTCCTGCCCTTCGTGGCCCGCTGGATCGGATGGGAGTGGCATGGCTGAGCCTGTGCTCGGCGCCGGGCGGTCCTGGTCTGCCGGAGCATTTCGGTCGGGCGGAAGCACCCGACGAGAACCGCGGGGTGGCCGATGCACGTAGTCATCAACGCGCTTTCGTCCCGGCAAGGCGGCGGCCAGACGTACCTGCGCAATCTGCTCGGCTTCCGTCCGCCCGCCGGGACGCGCGTCTCGGTCATCGCTACGCCGGCGCTCCGCCTCCCCAGCCTCGGCGCCGGCGTCCGGCGCCTGGACATGCCGGGGCCCTGCGCGCTTCCCGCCATCCGCCTGGCCTGGGAGCGATGGCGGCTGCCGGCGCTGCTCCGCGAGCTGGACGCCGATGTGCTCTTCGCTCCCGGCGGAACCCTCGTCACCCCGGTGCGGCCGGGATGCGCCACCGTCACGATGTTCCGGAACATGGTGCCGTTCGACCCCGTTCAGCGCGCGCGCTATCCCCTCGGCTACGGCCGCGCCCGCAACGCGGTCCTCGAACACGTGCTCCTCGACAGCATGCTGTCCGCCGACCTCGTGATCTTCGTCTCCGAGTTCGCGCGCCAGGTCATCGAACGTCGCGCCGGCGGACGCCTGCGACGGTCGGTCGTGATCCCCCACGGCGTCGGCAGGGCGTTCCGCGCGCGGCCCGAGGCCGAACCGCGACCGGCCTGGGTCGGGAACGGGGACTACGTCCTCTACGTCTCCACCCTGGAAATGTACAAGGCGCAGGTCGAGGTGGTCCGCGCCTTCGCCCGGCTGCGCACCCTGCGCCCGACCCCCGAACGGCTCGTCCTGGTCGGCGCGGAGTACCCGCCGTACGGGGCCCGCGTCCGCGAGGAGATCCGGCGGGCCGGCGTTGGGGACGTCGTCGCCGTCCGCGGCGAGGTCGTCCACGACAGCCTCCCGGCCGCCTACCGGCACGCCAAACTCGTGCTCTTCGCCTCGGAATGCGAGAATTGCCCGAACATCCTCCTGGAAGCAATGGCGGCCGGCAGGCCGCTGCTCTGCTCCGACCGGCCGCCCATGCCCGAGTTCGGCGGCGACGCCGTCGAGTACTTCGATCCCTGCTCGCCCGAAGATCTCGCCGCGCGCATGGCGGAACTGCTGGACCGGCCGGACCGGCGGGCCGAGCTGGGCCGCCTCGCGGAGGAGCGTTCCCGGCGCTACGACTGGGCCGACACCGTGTCCAGGACCTGGCAGGCGATCCAGGCTCTCCACGACGGCGTCGCGACCTCGGCCGGCGGACAAGGAACGACGCCGTGAGCGCGTTCGACAAGCTGCTTCGTGAGCTCGAAGCACGTCCGCGCTCCTGGCTCGTCACCGGCGCGGCGGGATTCATCGGCTCCAACCTGGTCGAACGGCTGCTCGCGTCCGGCCAGCTCGTCGTCGGCCTCGACAACTTCGCCACCGGCCGGGAACGAAACATCGAGGAGGTCCTGGGCCGCCTGGGGCCGACAGCGCACGAGCGATTCCGGCTCATCCGGGGCGACATCCGGGACCTCGACACCTGCCGCGACGCGTGCCGGAACACGGACGTCGTGCTGCACCAGGCCGCCCTGGGCTCCGTGCCGCGCTCGATCGCCGAGCCGCTGCTTGTCCACCAGTGCAACGTGGACGGCTTCCTCAACCTGCTGTCGGCCGCCAAGGAGGCCGGCGTTCGCCGCTTCGTCTACGCCTCCTCCAGCTCCGTCTACGGCGACAGCCCCACGCTGCCCAAGGTCGAACAGGTGATCGGGAAAGCCCTGTCGCCGTACGCCTGGACGAAGCAGATCGGCGAAGGTTGGGCGGACATCTTCGGCAGGGTGTACGGCCTGCCGCATGTCGGACTGCGCTACTTCAACGTCTTCGGACCGCGCCAGGATCCGGAAGGACCGTACGCGGCCGTGATCCCGCTGTGGTTCCGCACTCTGCTCCGCGGCGAACGCCCGCGCAACTTCGGCGATGGGGAGACCAGCCGCGACTTCTGCTACGTCGCAAACGTCGTCCAGGCCAATCTGCTGGCGGCATGCACGGAGGAACCCGACGCCCTGGGCCTCGTCTTCAACGTCGGCTGCGGCGGACGAACCACCCTGAATGAGCTGTTCGGCCGAATCCGCGACGAAGTGGCGAAAGTCCGACCCGCGTCCGCCGCCGTTCAGCCGGCGTACGCCGACTTCCGCGCGGGCGACGTCAGGCATTCCCTGGCGGACATCTCCAGGGCACGCCGGCTGCTGCACTACGAGCCGACCCATGACGTGCGAGCAGGGTTGCAGGAGGCAAGCGCGTGGTACGTCGCAAATTCGTGACGCCGCCCGCCGCGCGCACGACACCCGGAAGATGTGCGGCATCATCGGCATAGCCTCGTCGACCGCCGCGACCCGGCGCGACTGGCTCGTCGCGGGGCGGGACGCAATGCGCCACCGCGGCCCCGACGACCAGGGCGAGTGGTGGTCGGACGACGGCCGCGTGGGGCTCGGTCACCGGCGACTGTCGATCATCGACCTTTCGCCGGCAGGACACCAGCCGATGGAGGATGCACAGGGCGCGCTCTGCATCGTTTTCAACGGGGAGATCTACAACTTCACCGAGCTGCGGCGCGAGCTGGGCCCCGCCGGATACCCCTTCCGGTCGCAAAGCGACACCGAAGTGATACTCGCCGCCTACAGGGAGTGGGACACCGATTGCCTCTCGCACCTGAGCGGCATGTTCGCGTTCGCGCTGTACGACCGCGCGAAACGGCGGATCCTCCTCGCACGGGATCGAGCGGGGGAGAAGCCGCTCTTCTACTCGTTGAGGCGCGGCACGCTCACGTTCGCCTCCGAGCTGAAGGGGCTGATGGCCGACCCCGAACTGCCGCGCACGGTCGATCCCGAAGCACTCGACTGCTACCTGACGCTGGGCTTCGTGCCCGGCGATCGGTGCATGCTGCGCGACGTCAGGAAACTCCCGCCCGCCCATGCCCTCGCGTTCGAGCTCGACGGTGGCGCATCGCGTGTCTGGCCGTACTGGCACCTGCCCGCTCCGCCGCCGCCCCCGACGACGACGAGCGATGCCGCGCTGCTCGACGAGCTCGAGGCGTTGCTCCAGGACGCCGTGCGACGCCAGCTGGTGGCGGACGTCCCCGTGGGCATCCTGCTCAGCGGCGGCGTGGACTCGAGCCTGATCACCGCCATGGCAGTCCGCACGTCGTCGAAGGTCAAGACCTTCACCATCCGCTTCCCGGGCCACGGATCGTACGACGAGACCGACCACGCACGCCTCGTTGCCCGCCATTTCGGGACCGAGCACGTCGAGCTCGAGGCGGGCGAATCCTCGGCGGACCTGCTGCCCTTGCTGGCCCGGCAGTTCGACGAACCGATGGCCGACTCGTCGATGATCCCGACGTATCTCGTCAGCCGGCTCGTCCGCGAACACTGCACCGTGGCGATCGGTGGGGACGGAGGCGACGAGCTGTTCGCCGGGTACCCGCGCTACGACCGTTTGCTGTGGTCGGAGAAATGGCTGGGATGGATCCCGGGCAGCCTGCGGCGGCTCGCGGCGGGAGCCGCCGAAACGCTTCTCCCGGTGGGTCTGAAAGGGCGCAACCGGCTGCAGGACCTGGGCGTCGAGCCGGGACGGGGACTGCCCGTGGTCCCGCTGGTCTTCGACCGGAACACCCGCCGGAGGCTGCTGGCGGGGCGGGACCCGTGGAAACTGCAGGCGGAGCACATCTGGGACGATCGCATCCCGCCCGCCGCGGACCCGCTCCAGCGGGCGACCCGGATGGACTTCGCGAACTACCTGGCCGAGGACATCCTCGTCAAGGTCGACCGGGCCAGCATGCTGTGCTCGCTCGAGGTGCGCGCGCCGCTCCTGGACCGGACCGTGATCGAGTTCGCCTTCGGCAAGGTTCCCTCGGAGTGGAAGGCCTCCACGACGGGCAGGAAACTGATGCTCAAACGACTGGCCCGCCGCGTCCTGCCGCCGGAGTTCGACCGGCACCGCAAGCAGGGATTCTCGATCCCGCTGGCGGCGTGGCTGTCGTCGGGCCCATGGAGGAACACCTTCCTGGAGGTCCTGTCCCAAGCGTCCGACTCGCCGTTCGATCGGAAGGTGGGCGCCGAGCTGCTGGATGGTGCCGTCCGGGGCCGCGCGACCAGCGAACGGCTGTTCGCCCTCGTCCTGTTCGAGTTCTGGCGGCGCGAATACCGCGTCGCCTGGTGAGGCTCCAAATCGCGTGGGGACCACGCTGACAAACGATGGGGAAGCGTCCGGGCCCGAGCCGCGTACGCGCGCGGCAGGAGACCCGGTGACGCCCCCGCGACCAACGCCGACCACCGATCTGGCGGTCGTGCCGGTCGGGCTGAACCTGGGACGGCTCGTCGCCGCGGGAGCGCTCGCCGTACTCTTCATCATCGCGACCCTCGCCTACCGGAGCTACTTCGAGGTCGAGATCGGCAATTCGGCTGTGCCGCGGTGGGGAATGCTGGCCACGCGCACGTACCTGCCCGACTCGGACGGGTACATGTCCCTCTACGCCCACCAGGACATCAGCCTGTGGAGCGTCACACACGACATCCTGACGGGAACGAATCCCAACTTGTACGGCATCTCGGCGGTGGCACACATCCTCACCGAGTGGGAAATCGAACCCGTCTTCTTCAACATGGCCCTCATCCTCCTCACGGCCGGCATCCTCTGGGCCTTCGCCCGACAGGTGAACGTCAGTCCGCTGGGAGCGCTCGTCCTGCTGCTGGCCAACCCCAGCACCATCTACTACGCACAGACCATCACCAAGGAGATCGTCGCCGTCGCGCTCACCACTCTGTACTTCCTCGCGATGCTGCGACGGAAGAATCGCAAGTGGCGGATCACGTTGTGGCTCGTGACGGCACTGATGACGCTCATTCGCGTCCACTTCGGCCTCGGCATGCTGCTCGGAATCCTTCTTGTCTCGGCGCGGCAAAAACGGCAGCGGCTGTGGTTCCTCGCGGGCGCCGTGGCGGTCGCCGCGGTCATGCCCCTGCTGTACTCGGAGGACGTCGTGCGGGCGCAAGCGGCGGAGAATTACCGGGCGGAGGCTCCCTCGGCGACCGGCGTGGGCAACCTCATCGACCAGGGATTGCGCGACGTGCCGCTCTCCGGACTGGCCTTCATCCCCGTGCGCGCGTTGCAGGACGCAACGGAACCCTTTCCCAAGGTGCTGTCCCTGGACATCCGGATGAACAGCGTGAGCGTCTACTCGCTGATCGTCATCGCGTCCTTCTTCATCGCGATCCGGTGGGTGGTCGAGTTCACGCTGATCGGGGCGCGGTTCCTGGCCGGACGATTGACGGGCTCCGCCGCGACGATGGAGACCGTCGTCCTCATCCTGACGCTGTGGGGACTCGTCGCCTGCATCGCGTGGGTCCACTCGAGGTACCTCTTCCCCGTGCTCCCGATGTTCGGGCTGGGCTGCGCCATGGTCCAGCGCGAGTCGCGGGAACGGGACGAAAGGCCGGGGATGATGCGGTGGGCGACGGCAATCTGGGTCGCGGCGGTCGCGGTGTACGCCGTCCAGGTGGGTGGCGCACTCATGAGCTGGCGCTAGGCCACGTACCAGGCGGAATGGGACTCGCGCAGATGACGATCGACAACTGGCTGTACGAAGGCGTCAACTGGCTGGACCGCGACTACGCCGCCGCCGCCGCCGATGCCGGCGCCTTCGTGTACTCCACGCCCGACGAAGCAAGCCGCCTCGTTCGGTCGAAGCTGCATTCCTACATGATCTACTGCCGGCGCTTCAGCCCCTTCTGGCGCGAGAGGTGGCCGCGGGAGGCAGAAGCGTTCGCGGCCGATGAAGCCGAGGACGTGCTCGCCCTGCTGCCCCGGTTGACCAAGGAGGATCTGCGACGACACGCACCCGAGCTGCGCATCGATCCCGCACAACGGTCCGATTGGGACGGCTACCCACCCCTGCGCCACCTCCACGCACAACACAGCGGCGGGTCCACCGGCGTGCCCGTCATCGTCTGGCAGGACCGGCGCTGGGAGTCCCGGAATCGCGCCATCGTGGACCTGGGCTACCGGCTGGCCGGCCTGTCCCCGGGCTCCCCGGCGTTCTACCTCTGGGGCTCGAATAACGAAGTCAGCGACATCCGGAAATCACCCCGGAAACGCTTCAGCACCTGGCTGCGCGGACTGATCGTCATGCCGGCCTTCTCGCTCGACGCGGCGCGCGTGCGGGCGTACGTCGATGAAATGAACCGCCGCGGCGACGTGCAACACGCGATCTGTTTCACCTCCGCGCTGGACACGTTCACCGGCTTCGTCGAAAGAGCCGGACTTCGCCTGCGCCGCATCCGTACCGTGTTCACCGGCGGCGGATTGCTCACCCCGGAACTGCGCGCCCGGACGCTCCGCCTCTGGGCGCACGAGGTGTGCGACACCTACGGCGCGCGTGACGCGGGACTCATGGCGTCGGAACGACCGGGCGCAGGCGCCCTGCTCACGTTCCCGTGGCACGTGTACCTGGAGACGCTCGATGCACAGGGACGGCGCAGCGCGGCTGGAGTGGCCGGCGAAGTGCACGTCTCGCAGGTCGAAAACCACGCCATGGCACTGCTGCGGATGAGCATGGGCGACTCCGCGACCCTGGGTCGCACGCCGGAGTGGAACGGACCGTCGCTGACGGCCCTTCACGGCCGCACCGCCGAGCACCTGCAGGCCGGCGACGGCTCCAGGATCGATCCGAGCGCCATCATCCACATGATCGGCGTCCTCGCCGAACGAACGTGGTTGAGGAAGTTCCAGCTCGTGCAGACCGGACCCTCCGCACTCACGCTGCGCTTCGAGACGTGGACCGAGCCTCCCGCAGGAGACGAGGCCGCCTTCGGGACGTTCGTGCGGAGCGGCCTGGAACGCCTGTTCCACGCGCCCGTCACCCTGGCACTCGAACGGACCGAGTCGATCGCCCCCTCGCCCTCCGGGAAACACCTGTACTGCGTCAACCGACACGGCGCCCGCCCCGCGGAACGCGAAGCCGGGGCCGCCCCAGGGGGAGAGGCGGGATGAACCGCGTCCCCGAAGGCCTGGTCGCGGCCGTTCGACTGGACCAGCCGACCTACCCGGACGGCGCGGATTCGTATTCTCCCGGCGAGAACTTCCCCGAATTGCCCTTCCCCGATGTGGCTCGGACTCCGAACGCGGTCTACGCCGGCGTCCGCCGGTGCCTGCGCGACAGCGGGCTGGACCACGCACGATTCGGAACACCCGAGTGGAACCCGTTCGGCGCCGCCATCGCACCGGGAGCCCGCGTGTTCGTGCTCTGCAACTTCGTGTACCAACGACGACCGTACCGCGAGTCGCACCTCGAGTTCCTCGCCAAGTGCACCCACGCCGCGGTGATCCGGCCCGTCGTCGATTACCTCCTCAAAGCGGTCGGGCCCGAAGGACACGTCGAGTTCGGCTGCGCACCCGTCCAGGGCGCCGTGTGGTCCGACCTCCTGCGCGACACGGGGTCCGATCGCCTGCTGCGGTTCTACGACGCCGCCGCGCCGGGCCGCGTCCGGGCCTGCGACCTGCGCGGCGACGTCGTCGTGCGCCGCCTCCTCGGGTGGGAACACCTGCCGGCGACGAACGACGAGCACGCGAACCTCGATCTCGGCCCGGACAGCGAGCTGGAACGCGCCCAGGGGAATCGCTCCTACCGGAGTCTGCAGTACGACGCGCAGGAAACCGCGCGCTACCACGCGCCGGGCTCCCACGTCTACGCCCTCAGCCGGCGGATTGCCGCCGCCGACGCCGTGGTCAGCATCCCGAAGCTCAAGACGCACGAGAAGGTCGGACACACCGGCGCCCTCAAAGGCTGCGTCGGCGCCACCACCCTGAAACAGTGCCTCGCCCACCACCGCAAAGGATCACCCCAGGACGGCGGCGACGAGTACGCCGACGGCTCCGTTCCCGCCCGACTGCTCTCGGAACTCAACGACTACTCGTGGCAACGACGCGATTCCCTGCTCCTGAACGCGGCCCGGACCGCCGAACGCGTCCTCGCCAAGCTCGTCCGCGAGTCGGGCCGCACCGCGTACGGCTCGTGGTCACGCAACGACACGTGCTGGCGAATGGCACTGGATATCGCGCGCTGCGTCGCACACGCCCGGCCGGACGGCAACCTGGACGACGCGTTCCGTCGCCCGCACCTCGTCGTGACCGACGGCGTGATCGGCGGCGAAGGAAAAGGACCGCTGCGACCGTCTCCCGTCGCGACCGGGTTCCTGTCGTTCGCCCGGGATCCGTACGCCGCGGACCTCGTCGCCTGCCGCGTGATGGGCTTCGACCCCGAACGCCTCCCGCTGCTGCGAGAGGCCACTCGGAGCCGAAGGTTCGCCGTGACGACCCTGGCGCCCGGCCAGGTCGAGGCGCTCGTCGACGGGCGGCCGGTGCGGCTGACGGAGCTGGGCACGGAATTCGGCCGGCCCTACCGGCCGGCGCGAGGCTGGGAGGAAATTCGCGCAACGCAGAGAGGAGGACCGGAATGCGAGTGCTGATCGCCGGCGTCGATGGCTACCTCGGTTGGCCCCTCGCACTCCACCTGCGGGCCCGGGGACACGAGGTCGCCGGCATCGACGCGTACTTCCGGCGCGACTGGGTCGCCGAAATGGGCTCGCAGTCGGCTTCCCCGATCCGTCGCATGAGCGAGAGAATGGCCGCCTTCGGCGAACACTTCGGGACCAGCCTCGTCTTCCGGCGCGGCGACCTGCGGGACTACGGCGTCGTGAAGAACATGGTGCGCGCCTTCCGCCCGGACGCCATCGTCCACCTGGGAGAAATGCCCTCCGCACCGTACAGCATGGTCGACGTCGACCACTGCGTGTACACGCAGACCAACAACATCGTCGGAACCCTCAATATCCTGTTCGCCATGCGCGACGAGTGCCCCGAAGCGCACCTCGTCAAACTCGGCACCATGGGCGAGTACGGCACCCCGAACGTCGACATCCCCGAAGGATCCTTCGACATCGAATACAGAGGCCGCAAGGACCGGCTGCCCTTCCCCCGACAGGCGGGAAGCTGGTACCACCAGACCAAGGTCCACGACACCAACAACGTCACCATGGCCTGCCGCATCTGGGGCCTGCGCTCGACCGACATCATGCAGGGCGTCGTCTACGGCACTCGCATCGATGAAATGGCGGACGACGAGCGCCTGGTCACCCGCTTCGACTTCGACCAGAGCTTCGGCACCGCCATCAATCGCTTCTGCGCGCAGGCCGTGGTCGGCCTGCCGCTCACCCCCTACGGAAAGGGACACCAGCGACGCGGCTTCCTCCCGCTCCGCGACTCCATGCAATGCCTGACCCTCGCGCTCGAGAACCCGCCGCCCCCCGGGGAGTACCGCGTGTTCAACCAGTTCGAGGACGTCTACGACATCACCGAGCTCGCACTGGCCGTGCAGCGCGCCGCGCGAAACCTGGGCCTGGAAGTCGAAGTGCGGAACATGGTGAATCCGCGCCTGGAGGCCGAGGAACACTACTACAATCCGGATCACCGGCGCCTGCTGGACCTCGGCTATCGGCCCAGCGGCGACATGGCCGCGGAGCTGCGCACCATGCTCGCCGACCTCTTGCGCTGGCGCGGGCGAATCCAGTCCCACGTCCATGCGCTGGCCCCGGACATCCGCTGGAGCGGGTCCCGCGAGAAGTGCGGCTACCTGCCTTGACCAGACCCCGACCGGCAACGCCCAGGAGCCGACAACCGTGAGGTGGCTCATCACCGGCGGCTGCGGGTTCATCGGCACCAACCTGATCGCCGCCCTGCGCCGCGAACAGCCGGATTCCGCCATCCGCGTGCTCGACGATCTCTCGGAATCCGAACGCGGCGAGCTCGCGAGCCTCGGTCCGTTCGAGGAGGTCGCCGCGGGCGCGCCCCAGCCCCCTCCGGGCGCCGTCCAGCTCGTCGTCGGCGACGTCCGCGAACGGAACGTCGTGTCCCGCGCCGCCCAGGGCTCCGACGTGTTCGTCCATCTGGCGGCCAGGACCGGCGTCCAGCCGTCACTCGAGGACCCGCGCGGCGACTGCGCGACGAACGTGCTGGGGACCCTGGAATGCCTCGAGGCCGCACGGTCCGCGGGCTGCCGCTCGTTCGTGTTCGCGTCCTCCGGCGCGCCCCTCGGCGATCAGGTACCGCCCCTCGACGAGACCAGGCTGCCGCACCCGCTCTCGCCGTACGGCGCATCGAAGCTCGCCGGCGAGGCGTACTGCCAGGCCTACGCGGCGTCGTTCGGCCTGATGACCGCCGTGTTGCGCTTCAGCAACGTGTACGGACCGCGCTGCGGCCGCAAGGGCAGCGTCGTGGCGCGGTTCGTCCGCCGGGCGCTCGCCGGACAACCGCTCGAAATCAACGGCGACGGCACGCAGTCGCGCGACTTCATCTACGTCGACGACGTGGCTCGCGCCATCGTCGCCGCCGCACGCCCGGACCGCGCCGGCGAAGTCTTCCAGATCGGGAGCGCGCGGGAGACGACCGTCGCCGCACTGGCCCGGACGCTCGCAACGGTGCTCTCCGAGCACGCCGGCGTGGCGGTGTCCGTGCACCACGGGCCGCCGCTGCGCGGCGAGGTCCGGCGCAGCGTCGCGGACACCGCCAAGGCACGGCGCATCCTGGGATGGCGCCCGGAAATCGAATTGCAGGACGGGCTCCGGCGGACCGTGGACTGGTTCGCCGGCCGCCAGGGGGAGGAAGAGGGACGCCCCGGATGATTCGAGTGGCGAACGTGCAGGCGCTCGGCTACTTCGGCGGACCGCAGCACCGCGCCGTACAGGTGGCGGAACGGCTGTTCGAACACGACATCCACACGACCGTGATCCTGCCGCGGGAAGGATCCGATGAGACCGTCGAACGCCTCGTCGCGGCCGGCGTCCCCGTGCTGCGCCTCCCCATGCACCGGCTGACCCGGCAGAAGAGCCATCTGGCGGGCTTCGCCCTGATGTTCGGGCCGGAGCTGGCCCTGCTCGTGGCCGCCCTGCTGCGCGAGCGCGCCGACATCGTCCACTGCAACGGCGCCTGGCAGGTGAAGTCCGTCCTGGCCGGACGGCTGGCCGGCAAACGCGTGGCCCTCCACGTCAACGACACGTTCACCACGCCCGCCATGAGCCTCCTCTACCGCATGGTGGCCCCGCTGTGCGACGGCTACATCTTCTCGGGCGAACGCGCCAAGGCCGCACATCCGGCCGCCGCGGGCCGGGCGGACGCCGTGATCGAAACCATCCCGGCACCCGTGGACACCGCGCGGTTCGATCCCTCCATCACCGAACCGGATGCCGGACTGGCCGCCGCGCCGGGACAACACGTGATCACCGTCGGCATGGTGAACCCGGCCAAGGGGTTGGAACACTTCGTCGCCCTCGCCGCCGCAATCCGGCGCGTCCGCTCGGACGCCACCTTCCACGTGATCGGCGGACAGCTCGACAGCCAACGACAGTACTTCGCCGACGTGAAACGCCAGGCCGGCGACCTGCTCTCCGGGGCGCTGACCTTCCGCGGACCCTCGACCGACATGCCGGCCGTCTACCGCGCCGCCGACATCTACGTCTGCTCTTCGGTCGCCGAGGCCTCGCCCATGGCGGTCTGGGAGGCCATGAGCATGGCGCTGCCGATCGTCTCCACCGACGTGGGCGACGTGGCGCGCTACGTCGAGGAAGGTCGCAGCGGGTTCATCGTCCCCGTCGGCGACGTGAGCGCCCTGGCCGACCGCGTCACACGGCTGCTGGACGATCCCGAACGCCGCCGCGCGATGGGCGAGCACGCGCGACGCACGGCCGTGGAGCGGCTGGACCTGTCGCGGTGCGTGGCGCTGCACCGCTCCTTCTACCACGCGTTGCTGGAGAGCCGGCGCCCGGTCGGTGGGCGCACGGCGGGACGGAATCGAGCCGCGGACGCCGTCCGGCCGGCGTGACCCGGGCCGGGACGGCGGCGGAGCCGTGGATGCGGGTGGCCTTGCTCGTGGATTGCTACTTCCCCACGACGAAGTCGGCGGCGAAGCTCATGCACGACCTGGGCGCCGAGCTCCGGACCCGGGGTCACGACGTGAGCCTCATTGCGCCCGCCGAAGGCCTCGACGGCGACCTCCACGTCGCCGACGAGGACGGGCTGCGCATCGTGCGGATCCGGTCGGGCCGCCTGAAGGGCGCCGCACGCTGGGCACGCGGGCTGCGCGAAGTCCGCCTGTCGGCAACCATGTGGCGCCGCGGACGACGGCACTTCGCGGCCCACCCCTGCGACCTCCTCGTCTACTACTCGCCCACCGTCTTCTTCGGCGCCCTCGTGCGGAAACTGAAGGCGCTGTGGGGCTGCCCGGCGTACCTCGTCCTGCGCGACATCTGGCCGCAGTTCCTGGTGGAAACGGGCGTCCTCGGACACGGACCGCTGTACTGGCTGTTCCGGCGGCGCGAGCTGGAGCAGCACGAGGCGGCCGACGTGATCGGCGTCCAATCGCCGGGAGACCTGACGTACTTCGCCGAACACTTCCCGCGGCGGAATTTCCGCGTCGAAGTCCTGCACAACTGGGCGACCCTGCACGAGCCGGAACACCCGCCGGCGGGGCACCGCCGGCGGCTCGGCCTCGCAGACAAGGTCGTCTTCTTCTTCGGCGGGAATTTCGGCATCGCCCAGGACATGGACAACCTGCTGCGGCTGGCAACCGCGCTGCGCGACGTGCCCGAGGCCGCCATGCTCCTCGTCGGCGGCGGCAGCGAGACGCCGCGCGTCGCGGCCGGGATCCGCGAACGGGGATTGACGAACGTGGTGCTGCACCCGGCGGTCGACCCCGCCACGTACATGTCCATGGTCTCGGAGTTCGACGTCGGCTTGATCTCCCTCGCCGCCTCGTTCCGCATCCAGAACATCCCCGGCAAACTGCTGGGATACCTGTACTTCGCCCTGCCCGTGCTCGCCAGCGTGAATCCGGGCAACGACCTGCGGGCCATCCTGCACGACGCCGACGCCGGACTGTGCTGCCTCAACGGCCAGGACGAGGAGTTCGCACGGCTCGCCCGGCGACTCGCCGGGGATCGCGAGCTGCGGGACCGCATGGGACGCAACGGACGCAAGCTGCTCGAAACCCGGTTCTCGGCGGCGTCGGCGGCCGACCAGATCCTGGGGCATTGGACGTCGCGGAGGTCCGCATGAAGATCCTGGTGCTCGGCGGCGAGGGAATGCTCGGCCACAAGATGGTCCAGAAACTCCGCACCGTCCACCCCGGAACCGCCTGCACCATCCGCGGCCGCGTCGCCGACCCGTTCTACGCGGCCATCGACCTGTTCGCCGCGTCGCGCGTCCTCGAGAACTTCGACGCGATGAACCTCCACGCCGTGCGCAACCTGCTCGCGGCCGAACGGCCGGAATGGGTGGTCAACTGCATCGGCATCATCAAGCAGCGCTCGGCCGCCGAGCTGCCCGTGCCCTCGATCACCCTCAACGCCCTCCTGCCGCACGTCCTGGCCGACGAGCTCCGCCCGTGGGGCGGACGGCTGATCCACGTCAGCACCGATTGCGTCTTCAGCGGGCGACGGGGAAACTACACGGAGGACGACGCCCCGGACGCCGAGGATCTCTACGGCCGCAGCAAGTTCCTCGGGGAAGCCCGCGAACCCAACGCCCTGACGCTGCGCACGTCGATCATCGGTCGCGAGCTGCGGGACTTCCGCTCGCTCCTGGAGTGGTTCCTGGCCCAGCGCGGACGCACCATCCGCGGATTCCGGCGCGTCATCTACTCGGGGGTCACCACGAACCACCTCGCGGACGTCGTGGCGCGACTCGTCGCCGGCGACACGCGACTGTCCGGTCTGTATCATGTGGCGAGCGCGCCCCTGTCGAAGTATGAATTGCTGTGCCTGGCGCGGGACGCGTTCCGGATCGACGTCGGGATCGAGCCGGACGACGGTGAGGTCTCGGATCGGAGCCTGGTCGGGGCGCGGTTCGAGCACGACGCGGGCTACCGCTGCCCGGACTGGAGCGAGCTGCTGCGGGACCTCGCCGCCGACCCGACGCCCTACGGGGAATGGAGGAGCCATGTCGCAAGCGAAACCCCTTGACGGAAAACGAGTGCTGGTCACCGGCGGCACCGGATCGCTCGGTCAGGTGCTCGTCCGCAGGCTGCTCGGCGGCGAAATGGGCGAGCTGGCTCGACTGCTGGTGCTGTCCCGCGACGAGGCGAAACAGCACTTCATGCGCGTCGAGTACGAGAACAACGTCGCCGCCACGGACGAGGTGATCTACCGCAACTTCCAGCGCAAGCTGCAGTTCCGCGTCGGCGACGTGAGGGACCTGGACACCGTCGTGTCCGCCATGCGGGGCATCGACGTCGTGATCAACGCCGCCGCCCTGAAACAGGTCCCCACCTGCGAGTACTTCCCCTTCGAAGCCGTGCGGACCAACGTCGGCGGAGCCGAGAACATCGTCCGCGCCATCGAAATGCACTGCCTGCCCGTCGCTACCGTCGTCGGCGTGTCCACCGACAAGGCGTGCAAGCCGGTCAACGCCATGGGCATGACCAAGGCCCTCCAGGAACGCGTCTTCATCCAGGGCAACATGCGCTGCGGCGGCACCCGCTTCGTCTGCGTGCGCTACGGCAACGTCCTCGCCTCCCGCGGCTCGGTCATTCCCCTGTTCCACGCCCAGATCCGCGCCGGAGGACCCGTCACCATCACCACCGTCGACATGACCCGCTTTCTCCTGTCCCTCGACGACGCCGTGGATACCGTGTTCGCCGTCCTGCGCGAAGGCCGGCCCGGCGAAACCTACATCCCGCGCGCACCCTCCTGCCGCATGGTCGACGTCGCAACCGCGCTGATCGGGGAACGGCCGATCCGTCAGGTCGTCACCGGCATCCGCCCCGGCGAGAAGATCCACGAGATCCTCATCAGCGACGAGGAATCGCACAGGACCGTCGACCGCGGCAGCTACTACGCCATCCTGCCCCTGCTGCCGGAAGTCTGCGGAGACCACAAGAGCGACGGGTGCCTGCACGGGGAGTACGGCTCGCGCGACGGCGTCCTCGACCTCCCGGGCGTCCGGCGGCTCCTCGAGCAACGCGGCCTGATGGTCACTGACGCGCCGGCGCCCGCCGGGGAGCTGCTGCGATGAAGGTCATGACGATCCTGGGCACCCGCCCGGAGATCATCCGGCTCAGCGGCGTCATCGCCCTGCTCGACCGCCACGCCCGCCACGTCCTCGTCCACACCGGCCAGAACTACGACGCCCGCCTCAGCGGCATCTTCTTCCGCGAGCTGGGCGTGCGAAGGCCGGATCTCGAGCTGGGCGTGCGCTCCGGGACCTTCGCCGCCCAGATCGGGAAAATCCTCGAGGGCACGGAACGGGCGCTCCTCGAGGAACGGCCCGATCGATTGCTGATCCTCGGCGATACGAACAGCGGCCTCTCGGCCGTCATCGCCCGACGCCTCGGCGTCCCCGTCTACCACATGGAAGCCGGCAACCGCTGCCATGACGACCGCGTCCCCGAGGAGGTCAACCGGCGCGTCATCGATCACTCCAGCTCCGTCCTGCTCCCGTACACGAACCGCAGCAGGGAAAACCTGATCCGCGAGGGAATTCCGGGAGAACGGGTGCTCGTCACGGGGAATCCCATCAAGGACGTCATCGACCGGTTCGCACCCGCCATCAAGCGCAGCACCGCCCTGCGACGGCTCGGCCTGCAGGAAGGACGCTACTTCCTCGTGACGATGCACCGCGCGGAGAACGTCGACGTGCTGCCGCGGCTGCGCTCGCTGCTCGCCGCCCTCCGGCGCCTGCACAAGATCTACGGCCACCCCGTCGTCTGCTCGCTCCACCCGCGCACCCGCTCCCGGATCCGGGCCTCCGGCCTCCGCACCGACCTGCGCGGCCTGCTCTTCGTCAGGCCCCTGGGGTTCCGCGACTTCGTGCGACTCGAACGCTCCGCGTTCTGCATCCTCTCGGACAGCGGCACCGTCCAGGAGGAAGCGTGCATCCTGGGTACGCCCAACGTGACCGTGCGCGACACCACCGAACGACCCGAAACACTGGAATGCGGCAGCAACATCCTGGCCGGCGTCGACCCGGACGAAATCACCCGCGCGGTCGAGTTCGTGCTCGGCAACCGGCGGAGCTGGACCGTCCCGCCCGAATACCTGGCGTCGGGCGTGGCCGAAACCGTCTGCCGCATCCTGCTCGGACATCGCGAGGCGGACGCGGCGGAGCTCGAGTGGCGCTCCGGCGCGCGTCGATAGGCGCATGACACAACCACCGGCCACCCCGCCGATCGGCCCCCGCGACGCCTCGGACCGTGACCGCGCGCGTCGACCGGAGGGCATCGCGCGACCGCGACGGAGACCGGCCGCATGAAGACCGCACTGGCCTCGCTGGTCCTCGGCTTCCTCGTGGCCCTGTGGCTGACGCCCATCGTGCGGCGCATGGCCCTGCGGCTGAACCTGCTCGACCGGCCGGAAGACGCGCGGCGCGTGAACCTGACCGCGATCCCGCGCATCGGAGGCCTCGCCATCGCCGCCGCCGTGCTCGCGCCGTTGATCGGCCTCGCCCTCTACAAGAACCAGATCAGCGCGGAAATGTACCGCGACGGGCGCAACCTGGTGGCGATGCTCGCCGGAGCGCTCGGGGCCCTCGTCGTCGGGCTGATCGATGACCTGCTGCGACCACCCGCCAAGTACCGCCTCCTGGCGCTCGTCGGCATCGCCATCGTGAGCTGGCAGGGCGGCCACCGGCTGGACCACATCGAGGTGCCCTACATCGGGGTCTTCGAGCTGGGCTACTGGAGCCTGCCGGCGACCGTCCTGTGGATCGTCACCGTGATCGTCGCGTTCAACTTCATCGACGGCCTGGACGGACTGGCCGCAGGCGTCGCGTTCATCAGCACCACGACGATGTTCGTGTTCGCGTACCTCGAGCACAACCTCCTGTGGATGACCTGGACCGGCGCCATGTCGGGAGCACTGCTCGGGTTCCTCGTCTTCAATTCGCACCCGGCGTCGATCTTCATGGGCGACTCGGGGTCCAACTTCCTCGGCTACCTCATGGCCGTCGTCGCCATGCAGTCGGCACGCAAGCAGAGCGCCGCGGTGGCCATGCTGCTGCCGATGCTCGCCATGGGACTGCCGCTGCTGGACGCGGGATTGACCATGATCCGGCGCGCAATCCTGCGGCAGGGACTCTTCGTTTCGGAGAAGGGACACCTGCACCACCGACTGCTGGATCTGGGCCTGACGCAGCGCAGAGCCGTCTTGATCCTCTACGGAGTGTCCGTGCTGCTCAGCCTCGGCGGGATCGCGTTCCTCGTCCGGCTGCCGATGGTGCACTTCGGGGCGGCGGTCGGAATCACTGTTGCCGTCTTCGGACTGATGTTCGCCGCGGGCTACCTCCGCCCCCGCGACCTCCTGGAAATGTACCGCCGCGGTCTCCTGAACCGGGAAGCGCAACGCCTCCTGGAAACGACCTGCGACGAGGCCGTCGCGAGTCACGGCCGGGGCGCGGGAGATGGGGATTCCCTGCGCCGGGCACTGGGGTCGGTCGTCGCCGGCGGAGGCGTCTCGGGAATCTCCTACCGGGCTCCGGACGGCGCCGAGATCGTCGCCGGCGACTACAACGAGTCGGAGAAGGGACTGCGCGCGACCGTCGAGAACGGCACCGCGGCAAGCGGCGTGATCCGCGTGTTCTGGAAGGGACGAACCAACGGCGTGTCGCCCCGCGAGCTGGCCGCGCTCCGCAGACTGCGCGACTGCCTGGCCGGGATCCCCAGGCCGGACGACAGCACCCCTCCGCCGCCCCGTTCCGCAGAGGAAAGCGAGTCGCAGTGACCGGCAGCGGTTGCAGACCGCCCGACGCCGGACATCCAGGCCGGGTTCACGCCGGGCGCCCGGACGTACCCGCCACGCCCCCTACCCGCCCTTCGTCGCCGCCCCCCCGATGACCCCCGCCCGCGGCGTGCCGCGGCGCCCTCCCGGAGAGCCCCGCGCCGCTACCCCATCCTTGATCCGCTTGATGTGCCCCCGCCCCAACGCCTTCACCTCGCACCCCAGCTCGAAATACCGCCGGATCTTCTCGTCGGAGAGGATGCCGAAACAGTCGATCACTGCGAGCGGCCCCCCCGCCCACTTCACGACGTCGTCGGGCGCCAGATCCAGGTACGGGGCGTGACGCACCGCCAGGATCAGGCACTCGATGCCCTTCATCGCCGCTCGCAGGTCCTTCTGCACCCGCAGGTGAACCAGGTCCTCCTGGTTGCGGAAGAAACGCGACCACGAATGGCCGGGCGCAGGATACGTGTCCTGCGCCTCGAACTCGTACCAGTGGTCCACGTACGGGTCGTGCACCCTTAGCTGCGCCCCCATCTCCGTCAGTTTCCGCACCACGATCTCCGACCCGCTGTACCGCGTGTCCCCCACGTCCTCCCGGTACGACGCCCCGCACACCAACACGTCCGCCGCCGCGATGTGCCGCCCCATGTTGCGCAACGCGTCGCGCGCCAGCTCCGCCACGTGCAACGCCCGCGTGTCGTTCACGTTGATTGCCGTCGTCGTGATCTTGAACAGGTCGTCCTGGAACCCAAGGAGATGCTTGTACGCCCAGTACCCCAACCCACCGTCCTTCGGCAGGCAGTACCCCCCGATCCCAGGCCCCGGGAAAATCATGTTGCTGTGCGTCGGCCGCATCTTGATCGCGTTGATCACCTTGATGAGGTCCACCCCGTTGCGCTCGGAGAACAACGACCACTCGTCCAGGAACGCCAGGATCGTCGCACGATACGAGTTCTCCACGATCTTCGTCGTCTCCGACTCGATCGGCCGGTCCATCACCGTCAGCGGGAAGTCCCTGGTGTTCAACACCTCGTGCAGGAACTTCACCACCCGCTTCCTCGCCTGCTCGTTGCACCCCGCGCAGACCCGCCAGAAGTCCCGGATCGAAGACACGTAGTTCTTCCCCGGCATCACCCGCTCGAAGCTGTGCGCCAGGATCGGCGCCGACCGGATCCCCCGCGCCGCGAACGCCTTCTTCAGGATCGGCCACGCCACGAACTCCGTCGTCCCCGGCGCCACCGTCGTCTCGATCAACACCATCGCCTTGGGCGGGATCCGCGCGCCGATCGTCTTCAGCGTCTCCTCGAGCGCCCGCATCTCCACCTCGCCCGTCGCGAGGTTCCCCAGCTCCTGCTTCGCATAGTCGCACTGCACGTCGACTACCACGCAGTCCGCCAGCTTGAGGCAGTCCGCGTTGAACGTTGCCGTCAACGTCTGCTTCTCCAGCACGCACCGCGCGATCATCGGGTCGACCTCGGGATCCTCCGCCTTCACCGGCGAAACCCCGCGGTTGAGGAGCGGAATCTTCCAGTAGCTGCGCGTGCTCGGCCGCTGGCAGCCGATGACGAGCTTGGTGGGCTTCCCGGTCTTGGGGTGGACGGTGTCGGCGACGATCGCGGCCATCACCGCGCCGACGAAGCCGAGCCCCATCACCACCACGATCTCTTCGCCGCGCGAGCGCGCCGCCGCCGCCAAGGCCTCGATGCGCTCCAGCTCGGTCGCGTACTCCGCGGCGGTGGGCAGCGCGAACTCCTCGCCCGAGGGGCTTATCGCGACGGGTTGCTCCGCGCACGCCCGAACACCGTCGGCGGCGGTCGAATTCTTCGCGGCCTTGCGTGGACTCATGGGTCCTCCTTCGTGCGGCGCGACTAGAGCACGGGCGCCCTTGCGAGCGCAACCGGAGTTCGCTTGCTGGGCTGGTTTGTTGCGCGGGAGGCTTCGGGGATTTCGGGGGGAGCACTCCTGTCATCGGCCTATCGCTCCCCCATCACCCGGTCCAACGCCGGCGGCACCCTCACCCCCTCCAACCCCAGCTTGTAGGCCACATTGCCATACACGACGCGCGCCTGGTCGACCGCTCGATCGTTGAGCGCCACCAGCAACGCGTAGCTCGGCCACTTGCGCCGCAGCACGGCGCCACGCTCCAGGAACCACTCCGGCGACCCCAACGCGTCCAACACCCGCGCCCGCACCGCCCACGGTCGTACCCGCCCCGCCAGCTCCGCCGCTCCGGACGAGCCGCAGATCTGTGCGACCAGACTCAGCGCGAAAAAACTCGGCGACCACGTCGCACTCCGCTCCACCAACCGCCGCAACTCGCTCGCCCGGAGCGCCGCCGACTCCCCGCCGTCCGCCGCCTCCTCCCCCCCGCCCGCCGACCGTCGTCCGCCGTCCGCCGCCTCCCGCCCGACCGCACGCCCTGCCCTGAGTCCTGAGCGAGCGAAGCGAGTCGAAGGGTCCCCCCCGCCCCCTGCCGCCTCCAGGAATCGCCGCAGGTCCAACAGCCACTTCAGCGACGCGCCGTACCCGTGCTGCGCCACGTGCAGCAGCAACCCGAGCAGCTCCATCGTTGGAGCCAGCCTCCGCTCGAACGACCCCGCCCCTCCCCCCGCCGCACTCGCACCCTCCCATGGCTCGCGCGCCGGAATCCCCCGCCCGAAACTCGATGTCACCCTCCAGTGCAGTTCCAGCCGCCCCGAAAAACCGGCAGGCGCCTCGTAGCCGTGGTGGTGCGCAAACCGCTCCTGTCGCTCCCACATCGCCGGCGCCTCGCCCGCCCAGCCCGCCTCCCGCAACACCCCATCCGCACCCTCCACGTCCCGCTCACGGATCAAAACGTCGATGTCGCTCAGGTGCCGCGTCCCGGGGTCCGCATACAACGTCTCGAGCAACCGGATGCCCTTGAGCGGGATGTGCTCGATCCCCGCCCCCGACAGCAGCCGCGAGATACGCTCGTACGCCGCCAACGCCAGGATCGACCGCGCGGTGTTCTGCGCGTGCTCGGCACGCAAGGCGTCGACGAGGTCGGCCGGCAGGGCGACCCCGGCATCGGTGAAGACCCGGTGCGCCCAGCCCGCAATCCCGTGCCGCCGCAACAGCCCCAGCAGCTCCGTGCGGTCTGCGGCGTCGAGCGCCGCGACGTCGTCGAGGGGATAGGCGCGATCGGGCTGGGCCCGAACGACGGCCAGGAGCAGATGGTGGGAAGGACGAAGCACGGACGGAATGATGCGTGGGGAGGGAGGGGAATGTAAATGCTAAAACATGCGATTACAGACTGGAAACGGGCGGACGAGGACGCTCAGCCCGAACGATCACCCGCTGCGTCAGCGCTCACGCCCGGCGGCCCGCCCAAGAGGAAGTCCACCCACTCCATCGCCGGCAGTCCGGCACGCTCGACCACCAGTCGCGCCTCCGCGTCGCACAACACCAGCGGCCGGTATTGGGAGAAGCGCCGCGTGAACTCCCCAAGACCCCGCAGGTCCACGCTTGAGACCTGCCCCGTCTTCACCTCGATCGCCCACGCGCCCCACGACCCGTCCAAGATGCCGTCCACCTCGAACGGCTCCTCCCGCCAGTACGTCACCCGTTGTCCGGCGTTCCACGCGTGCGCCAGACACGCATTCTCGACCCACGCCCCGAACCGCCGCAGGTCCCCCGCCCGATCAGGGATGCCCCGCGGGTCCACCGCCGCCAAGAGCGCGTTGTTGAGCGTCACCAGCTTCGGCGGCGCCGCTCGCTGCCGCGCCGGCCGCACCGCGTGCTTCGGCAACGCCGCCACCAGGAACGCCTCCTCCAGCAACCCGAGGTAGTGGGCGATCGTCTCGAGAGCCCCCGGGTCCCGTAGCTGCCCCTGCATCTTCTGCAACGAGACGATCTGCGCCGGCGACGACGCACAGACCCCGAACACCTGCCGCAACAACGCCGGCTTGCGCACCGCCGCCAGCGCAGAAATGTCACGACCGATCGCCGGCTCCAGCACGGCATCCCGGACGTAGGCTGCCCACCGCCCCACATCCCCACGAAACCCGAACGCCCCGGGATACGAACCCGTCCCGACGAGCGCCAACGCCGCCTCCCGCGCCGATACCCCGAATACCTCCGACAAGGACGCCGCGGACCAGTGCGTCAACGTCAGTCGCTCGAATCGTCCCGCCAGACTCTCGCGCGCCCCGGCCCCCAACCGCAATGCCGAGGAACCCGTCGCCACCACGTGGATCGGCAGCTTGCGGCGGCGGACCCGATCCCACTCCCCCTTCAGCCGAGCCGCCCAGTCCGGGTACAGGTGCGCCTCGTCCAACAGCACGACCGCACGCCCTGCACGTCCGGCGGTTTCCTCCCCCCGCACCCACAACCGCTCCCAGAACCCGGGCACCGCCGCCTCCGGTCCGTCCGCCGCCGCGTAGATCGCCGCCGCACCATGACGCTCCGACAGCTCGAGCAGCAGCGTCGTCTTGCCCACCTGCCGCGGGCCGCCCAGCAACTGGATGCGACCGGGCGCCGCCTCGGCCAGACGACGCTCGAGGATCTCCCGACACTCCCGGAAACCCAGCCGGTACTCAACGGAAGTCATGGCCGAACAATTATTCGACTACGGTCGAATAATCAAGTGCACGCTCGCCCACCAGGGCGACGAATGCTCGCGACTCCGGGCGCTGCCCCTTGGCGTTGGGACACGAAGTCCGGGATGCTCCGGCCGCGTCGAACGACGCGAAGGGCCGATGGACGATCGGGAATTCGTCGCGCGAATGCGCGCCTGCTCGACCGCTCGATCCCAACCCATCCCACCGTTGACACCCGACCCGCCCCTCCCAGAGGATGACCCGACCAACGAACCCGAGAGGTCGCGCATCACGAAGAAAACTCCCCCGCCCAAACCCCTCGCACCCAAACCGATCGCACCCAAACCCGTAGCGCCGACCACCCCCGCACCCCACTCCCCCACCCCAATCACCCACCCATCCCCCCCCGCACCCCCGCCGACCCCACCCTCCCATCCGCACTCCCCCGCACTCCCCGCACTCCCCGCACTCCCCTCTTCCCCCCTCCCCCCCTCTCCGCCCCCCCTCTCCCCCTCTCCTCCATCCCCCGCATCCTCGCCGCCCTCGACGCCTGCCACACCGCCCTCGCGTGACCCCCCCGTCCATTCTGAAGACCGAAAACCGAAAACTGAAAACTGCGCCTCGGCGCGTAATCTTCCCTACGTGGACGACGTCGCCGCACCAAGATCCAACGCCACCGTCCGTAGCAGCTCCGCATCCGACATCTCCGTCAACAACACCTCCCCACCCGCCGCAATCACGTCGCCCGCCAACGACCGCTTGGACTCGATCAACGCGTCAATCCGCTCCTCCACCGTCCCGCGACACACGAACTTGTGCACCAGCACGTTCTTCCGCTGCCCGATCCGGAACGCACGGTCCGTCGCCTGATCCTCCACCGCGGGATTCCACCAGCGGTCGAAATGGATCACGTGCGCCGCCGCCGTCAGGTTGAGCCCCGTCCCCCCAGCCTTCACCGACACCACCAGGAACGGCGGACCATCGTCCGCCTGGAACGAATCCACGATCCCCGCCCGCGCCCTCACCGTCGTGCCCCCGTGCAACACCAGCCCCGCTCGCCCGAACACCGTCGCCAGGAACCCGCCCAAGGGCCCCGTCAGCTCCCGGAACTGCGTGAACACCAGCACCTTCTCCTGCCGCTCCGCGATCTCCTCGCACAGCTCGCGCAACCGCTCGAACTTCCCGCTGTCCCTCGGCGCGAAAACCCCGTCCCCCAACCACTGCGACGGATGGTTGCAGATCTGCTTGAACCGCAGCAGGAACGACAACACCACCCCCCTCCGGCGAATCCCCTCCTTGCCCGCAATCACCGCCCCAAGCTCCGCCACCGAACGCTCGTACAACGCCGCCTGCACCGTCGTCAGCGGACAGTACGCTCGCACCTCCGTCTTCTCCGGAAGATCCGCAATCACGCTCCTGTCCGTCTTCAGCCGCCGCAGGATGTACGGCCGCACCAGCTCGCGCAGCGGCGCGAAACCGGAACCCTTCGGCGGCTCCAACCGCTTCACGAACTTCGCGAACTGCGTCGGCCCACCCAGCAGCCCGGGACACAGGAAGTCGAAGATCGACCAGAGGTCCGACAGCCGGTTCTCCACCGGCGTCCCCGTCAACGCCACCCGCGCACGCGCCGGAAGCCTCTTCGCCGCCCGCGTCTGCTTCGCCGAGGGATTCTTGATCGCCTGCGCCTCGTCCAACGCCACCACGTCCCACTCCCGCTCCACCAGCCACGGATTCCTCAACAACGTCCCGTACGTCGTGATCACCACGTCCGCGCCCCCCAGCCGCTTCCGCGGCTCCTCCGCCAGCTCCACCGCAGGCGTCACCGACGGATGCGCCACGAACACCCGCAAAACCGGCGCAAACCGCTCCAGCTCTCGACACAAGTTCGCGATCAAGGAGGCCGCCACCACCAGCAACGAAGGAGGGGGAAACTCCCGATCGTCGGCACGCACTCTTGCATTTCCAATCGCATGTTTCCTGTTTTCGATTCGTTCGGCCCCCTCCCGCCGCTCACCCCTGCGAAGCACCAGCAGCCCAATCAGCTGAACCGTCTTCCCCAATCCCATGTCGTCCGCCAGACACGCCCCAAGCCCCAGCGAGCTCAGCAGCCGCAGCCATCGCACCCCCACCACCTGGTACGGACGAAGCACCGCGCGCAGCCCGGATCCCGGGTCGGCCCCCTCGCCCGCCTCGCCCGGTCGCCGCAGCCGCGCCAGAAGCTCCGCCAGCCACGGCCCCGCCACCACCTGCGACCACTCCCCCGAACGATCCTCGATCGGCGCCTCCGACTCCGCCGGCGCCACCTCCGCCCCGGCCAACAGCCGCATCCCCTCGATGAACGACACCCCACCCCGAGCGGCCGCACGCTCCATCCTCTTCCAGCCGTCCAGCAGCCCCTGCAGCTTCTCCCGGTCCACCTCCACCCAGCGCCCCTTGAGCCGCACCAGACCGCCCGCCCCCTCGCGCAACGCTCGCCACTCCTCCGCGCCCACCGCCTCGCCGTCCAGCGTCAGCCCCACCGAGAACTCGAGCAGCTCGTTCAGCCCCAGCTTCCCCTGCACACCCCCCACCGTCACCGTGACGCGCGGACGCGGAGGACGCTGCGGCTTCCACCAGTCGGGCACCCGCACCACCACCCCGCTCTGCTCCAGCACCGGAACGTCCCGCAGGAAACGGTGCGCCTCCACCGGAGTCCACGCCAAGGATTGGTAGATCGCCCCGGACTCCACCAGACCCGCCACGAACTCGGACCGCTCCGCCGCCCGCTGCACCGGCGAAAGCAGCGCCTCAAGCTTCCGGCGGTTCCGCTCGCCCGCGTAGTCCTGCAACGCCCGCCCCAACGGCCGGTGCTGCACCAGCGAGGACTCGCCGACCCGCGCCGCGTACGTCGCAAGAAACGCGAACGGACGCTCCTCGTCGTTGCGGTTCTCCAGAAGACGGAAACTGACGCGACCTACCGCGCTCCAGGCAGGGTCGCAACGGCCAAGCCACGCCCGGACGTCACCCCCGGCCGCCGCGATGGACGCTCGCGCCGCCTCCAACGTCTGCCCCCACAGACACCGCAACACGCCGGCGTCCAGGTACTCGCCCCCGATCATCGGCGGAGCCGCCGCCATCCGCGCAAGAAGCTCGTCCTCCGGAGCAGGCAGCTCGAGCGTCCGCCACGACGCCTCGATCTCGGGATGCGTGCAAAGACGCGCCATGAACAGCCTGCCGAAATCGCGCCAGTACGTCAGCACCGGCGGAAGCTGCGTCGAAGTCTCCGCCGATCCGAGGTGCAAGAGACCCGCTCCGGAACCCGCCGTGAACGCACGCAGGATGCGGTGCGCCGCCGCGGGATCCAGCAGCCGCGCCGACGACTCCGGATCGGGAGCCACGAAAATGCGACCGTGCGGCGAAAGGAAGGCCGTCCACGCCATGACCACGATCTACCGAAGGGCGAGGCTCTTTGCACCGCAATTGCGGACCACCCTCCTCGAACCGTGGCGGAAGGAAACGGGGGGGGCGAAATCGCCGAGCCCCCGAGTGGTGGTTTCCTCCAGCCGACCACCTCCCGCCACGCCGTGCAAAGCCCGGATTCCGCGAAGAGTTCGGCAGCTCGACCCCGACAGCCGCGGACCCCGATGCCCTCCGCCGCCCCACGGCACGCCTCGTGCACGGCTTTCCGTACCGAAGACCGGAGTCGGGGAGGCAACCCGGGCGAATCGGGGCATCGGGGGAACGTGTCGCTGGGGGTGGAAGGAGACCGACCATGGTAGCGCTGTTTGTCCTGGGTACGATCCTGCTCTTCGTCGCCGCCGACGCGATCGTCGTGTACTTCCGCAAGGGCGAGCCGGCCGTCGAAGCCGGACCCACGCTGCGCCCGGAAAGGCTGCCCGCGGGCCTGTTCGTCGACGCCCGCCACTCCTGGGTCGCCCTCCAGCCCGACGGCACCGTGCGCGTCGGACTCGACGCCCTGGCCCGGAAGCTCGTCGGGACCATCGACGAGGTCCGCTTCGTCGCCCAGGGCAACCGCCTCGCTCGCGGCGAGACGCTGCTCTGGGTCCGCGCGGGCGACATCGAAATCCCCGTCGCCTCGCCCGTCACCGGCACCGTCCAGGCCACCCAGGTCCCGGCTGCCGGCGCCAACGGGACCGACGCCGCCGCGTGGCTCGTGTCCCTCGCCCCCGAACGGCTGGGCTTCGAAATCCGCGCCTGGCGCGTCGCCGAGGAAGCCGCCGCGTGGATGAAAGCCGAATACCGGCGCCTGTCGGAAACCCTCGTCCGCACCCATGCCGCCACCGCGAACGCCATGCCGGACGGCGGCGAACCCGCCGACGGCTTCATCCGACTCCTGGACCCGAAGTCGCGCGAGGAAATCCTCCGCGCGTTCCTCACCCGGGACGCGTGACGGAGACCCACCCATGAAGGGCCTGCTGATCGACGTGACGCGGTGCATCGGATGCTGGGAGTGCACCAACGCCTGCGCCAAGGCGAACTCCCTGCCCCCCGTCGACAGCCTGACCCGCGCCGCCGGTCCCGAGCTCTCCGCCGACCGCTACACCGTCCTGCGCAAGGTCGAAGTCGGCGACCGGGGACGACGCTACGTCCGCCGCCTGTGCATGCACTGCCTCGAACCGACCTGCGCCTCCGTCTGCCCCGTCGGAGCCCTCCACCGCACCCCGGCAGGACCCGTCGTCTACGAGGTCGACCGCTGCATCGGCTGCCGCTACTGCATCATGGCCTGCCCCCACAACGTGCCGCGCTACGAATGGAACGAGCCCGCTCCCCGCGTGCGCAAATGCATCCTCTGCGCACCACGCGTCGCCCGCGGCGAGCCGACCGCGTGCGCGGACGCGTGCCCCATGGGCGCCACCCTGTTCGGCGAACGCGAAGAGCTCCTGGACGAGGCCCGCCGGCGCATGGTCGAAAGCCCCGACCTCTACACCGAAGGCGTCTTCGGCGAGCTGGAAGCCGGAGGCACCGGCGTCCTGTTCCTCTCCGACGTCCCCTTCGCCGCCCTCGGCTTCCCCACCGACCTCCCGAACCACCCGCTGGGCGAGAACACCGAAGCCGTCCTCTCGCGCCTGCCCGACGTCATCCTCATCGCAGGCTCCCTCCTCTTCGGACTGCAGTGGATCATCCACCGCCGCGAAAAACTCGCCGAGGAAGCGGAAACCGAGCGCACCAGCGAGAAGAGCACCCCGACGACCGAGCCGCACGAGGAAGGGGAGCGGGCGTGACCCGCGATCCGGCCACCGGGTGCGCCCGAACGGATCTCGCGCAGAGACGCAGAGACGCAGCGAAGCGGAATCGGAGCCAATTCCTTCTCTGCGCCCCTGCACCCCTGCGCCTCTGCGCGAATTTTCCGCGCAGGACGGCCTAGGCACGCAAGGGGAGGGGAGGCGGGCAGGAAAACCACATGGAGGCCCTCAAACGACTCCTCCGGCCCACGTTCTGGAAGGTCGTCTTCGTCCTCGTCGTCGCCGCGGGCCTCTACGCCACGTGGCTGCGCTTCGCCAAAGGCCTCGGCGCCGCCACCGCCCTCTCCGACCGGTTCCCCTGGGGCATCTGGATCGGGTTCGATATCCTCTGCGGCGTCGGCCTCGCCGCCGGCGGGTTCACCATGGCCGCCGCCGTCCACATCTTCCGCGTCAAACGCTTCGAGGCCGTCGTCCGACCCGCCATCCTCACCGCATTCCTCGGCTACGTCCTCGTCGTCTTCGCCCTCATGTTCGATCTCGGCCGGCCATGGGTCGTCTGGCACCCCCTCGTCATGTGGAACCCCCACTCCGTCATGTTCGAAGTCGCCTGGTGCGTCATGCTCTACACCACCGTCCTGGCCCTCGAGTTCAGCCCCATGGTCTTCGAACGCCTCGGCTGGGGCAAGGCCCTCCGCCGCGTCCACCGCGCACTGCCCTACTTCGTCGTCCTCGGCGTCCTCCTCTCCACCCTCCACCAGTCGTCCCTCGGCTCCCTCTACCTCATCGTCCCGACCAAGCTCCATCCCCTCTGGTACACCCCCCTCCTGCCCATCCAGTTCTTCCTCTCCGCCGCCGCCATCGGCTCGGCCATGGTGCTCTTCGAGTCCCGACTGTCCGGACGCGCGTTCGGACACGAGCTGCCCGCCGCCGTCCGCGTCGACCTCTCCCGCGTCATGATGGTCCTCCTCGTCCCCTTCGCCCTCCTGCGCCTGGCCGACCTCTCGCGCCGCGGCGTCCTCGGCCTCGCCTTCGAGCCCACCATGGAAGCCTTCCTGTTCCAGGTGGAGTTCAGCCTGGGCGTCGTTCTCCCCATCATCCTCGTGGCCATCCGCCGCGTGCGACACGCACCCCAAGGCCCGTTCTTCGCCGCCATCTGCGCCATCCTGGGCTTCGTCACCCACCGCCTCAACGTCAGCATCACCGGCATGGATGCGACCCAGAAGACCGGCTACTTCCCCGCCTGGACCGAGCTCGCCGTCACCATGATGATCGTCGCCGTCGGCTTCGCCGCCTTCGCCCTCGCCGTGAAGTTCCTCCCCGTGTTCCGCCAGACAGGCGAGGAACCGGAAGGCGAGGGCGCCCCGGTCGAGCCGTAGGCGCCACCGATGGAACCCGAGATTGCATTTGCCAGCCCCGGCCCCCCCCCGGGTATGATCGGTGCCGGAGGACCCGGCGCATGACTCGTCCCATCCTCGCGCTCGCCGTCGCCGCCGCAGCCTGCGGCCAGGACCCCAAACCGCACACGACCAGGGCCGACGAAGTCCAGGTCGTCCTGCGCGACTCGCCCGCCGAGCTCGAAGTCCGCGACCTCCTTGACCACCCGCTGTTCCAGACCCTCGCAGGCGGCGACGTCCCGGAAGACCAGGAGCCCCTCGTCTTCGCCGCCCTCCGCCACGCCGAAGCCAGCGTCGACTTCGGCGTCGGAACCTTCCGCGTCGAGGACCACAACGCGGAACCATGGCTCGGTGTCGCACGGCTCGACGACGTCGCGGTCGAAGCCTCCCGCATCTCCTTCGCCATGCTCGGAACCGACGGACAACGCCTCGGAACGGGAAGCGTGACCACCGACGAAGGCGGAAGCGTGACCCTCGACCTGGCCGCCACAGACCCGCGCCTGAACCGCCTCTCCCTCGGATTCGCCTGCGCCCCCGACGAACACTTCCTCGGCATGGGCGGCCAGAGCTGGGACGTCGACCACCGCGGCCAACGAATCCCCCTCTGGGTCCAGGAAGACGGCCTCGGCAAGGACCCCACCGACGACTACGAAGGCTCCTGGTACGTCGTCGGACGAAAACACCAGACCCACACCCCCATCCCCATCTTCCTCTCCAGCCGCGGCTACGCCCTCCTCCTCGATACCCCCACCCGCTCGATCTTCGACTTCTGCTCCACCGATTCCGCACGCGGACGCATCGAAGCCTGGGAAGGACGGATGCACGTCCGGATCCTCCGCGGCGCCGGCATCGCCCAGGCCATCGGACGCATGACCGCCGAAGTCGGCCGCCCCGACCTGCCCCCGATGTGGGTCTTCGCCCCATGGCTCGACGCACTCTACGGCCCCGAAAACGTCCGCCGCGTCGCCGCCAAACTCCGCGACCGCGGCATCCCGTCGTCCGTGATCTGGACCGAAGACTGGCGCGGCGGACACGCGGGAACCGGAGGCTACGCCCTCGAAGAGGATTGGCGCGTCGACCGCACCCTCTACCCGGACTTCGAAACGCTCGCCGACGACCTCCACGCCCTCGGCTTCAAGTTCCTCACCTACAACAACACCTTCGTCGTCCGCGGCAGCGACGTCTGGGACGAAGTCCGAACCAACGACTACGGCATCCACGACGCCGCCGGCGACACCTACGCCTTCATGGGCGTCACCTTCGTCGACACCACCCTCCTCGACCTCAGCAACACCGCCGCGCGCGAATGGGCCAAGAACGTCTGGGCCCAGGGACTCGCCCTCGGCGCCGACGGCTGGATGGCCGACTACGCCGAATGGCTCCCCACCGACGCCGTCCTCGCCTCGGGACAGGACCCCATGACCGCACACAACCTCTACCCCGTCGAGTTCCAGCGCCTCACCCGCGAGGTCCTCGCCACCGCAGGCCGGGAAACGACCTGGTTCGCACGCTCCGGCTACCTGGGCTCCCAGCCCCTCGTCCAGGTCTACTGGGCCGGCGACCAGCAGACCGACTGGAGCTTGGGCGACGGCATGCCCTCCGTCATCCCCATGGGCATCGGTCTCGGCCTCGTCGGCTTCCCCTACTTCGCCCACGACATCGGCGGATACCAGAGCGCCTACACCGACCCCACCACCGAGGAGCTGTGGTACCGCTGGGTCTCCCTCGGCGCCATGTCCCCCGTCATGCGCACCCACCACGGACGCAGCGCCGCCGAGAACTGGAACTGGGAAAGCGACGAACCCAGCACCGAACACCTCCGCCGCTGGACCGCACGCCACATGCAGCTCCTCCCGTACCTGTACGCGGCCGCCGAGGCCGCCTCGTCCGGCGACGGACTCCCCATCCTGCGACCCATGGCCGTGCGCTGGCCGGAATGGGAGCCGGCCTGGACCGCCACCGACCAGTACCTGCTGGGCGACCGCATCGTCGTCGCACCCGTCCTCGAACAGGGCGCGACCTCGCGCCGCGTCCGACTCCCCGAAGGCACCTTCCATCCGCTGTGGGAAGGAACGACCGTCACCATGCCGGCCGGAGGAGGAGAAACCACCGCCATCGCCCCGCTCGAAGACTGCCCCGCCTTCGTCCCCGCAGGAACCATCCTCGTCCTCCTCCCCGAAGGCGCCGACACCGCCGTCGAAGAGGGCGGAGTGGACGCCGCCGTCCGGCGCGTCTCCACCCTCGGCGACAACCGCCAAATCCGCGTCTGGGCCGGCGGCTCCAGCTCGTTCGTGGAGGCTGGCGGGCGGCTGCGCTACGAGTGGCACGCCGACGCCGCCGATTCGGCGACCGGCGAGCTGCGGTGGAACGGAACCCCGCTGGACCCGCCGGGCATGATGAGCGTCACCCTCACGGGCAACGGCACCCTCTCCTTCGCCGGCGGCGCCACCCTCACCGTCCAAGGCGGCGCCCCCGACCGCCTGCTGGTGGTGCAATGGGACGGATGAACCGATGAAGTTCCCCGCCCGAGCGCTCGCGTTCCGCGTCTCGCTGCTGCTCATGGCCGCGGTCGCCCTCATCCTCGGACTGTTCGGCGTCTGGGTCGCACGCGACAGCCGCTCCCAGCTCGAACAAACCGTCATCGAACACGCCGACCAGCTCGGCGACGTGATCCGCCGCAGCACCCGCTCCCTCATGTTCCGCAACGAACGCGCCGAAATCTTCGAGATCATCCAGGCCATCGGCGAACAGCCGGGCATCGTACGAGTCCGGATCTACGACAAGGAAGGACGCGTCCGGTACTCCACCCAGGCCGGCGAAGTCGGCCAGGAAGTCGACAAGACCGCCGAGGCGTGCGTCAACTGCCACCGCGGAAACGCCCCCGTCCCCGACATCCGCCGCCAGGAACGCTACCGCATCTTCGACGGCGGCAACCACGGCCGCGTCCTCGGCATGATCGTCCCCATCCGCAACGAACCGACCTGCGCCGAAGCCGCGTGCCACGTCCACCCCGCAGGCCAGCGCATCCTGGGCGTCCTCGACGTCCAGATGTCCCTCGCCCAGGTCGATGAAAGCCGCGCCGGTCTCACCACCCGCATGGCCGTCTCCGCCGGCGTCACCGTCGTCGCCCTCATGGCCCTCTCCACCCTCCTCCTCCTCCGCCTCGTCTATCGCCCCGTCGCTCGCCTCATCGTCGGCACCAAACGGCTCGGCGCGGGAAACCTCGCCGACCGCATCCCCGTCGCCTCCGGGAACGAGCTCGGAGAGCTCGCCGCCTCCTTCAACACCATGGCCGGCGAGCTGTCCGCGGCACGAACCGAGCTCGAAACTTGGACCCACACCCTCGAAGAACGCGTCGCCCAGAAGTCCCGACAGCTCGAAAAAGTCCAGGCCGACATCGTCCAGGTCGAAAAAATGGCGTCGCTGGGCAAACTGGCCGCCATCGTCGCCCACGAAATCAACAACCCCCTCGCCGCCATCCGCACCTACGCCCACCTCCTCCTCAAACGCGAGGAGCGCTTCGCCGCACGGAAGGAACGAAAAGAAGGGGAGGAAGCCGAACGAGGCCAGATCCTCGGGTCCGTCGAATCGGAAGCCACGCGCTGCGGCGAGATCGTCAAACAGCTCCTCCAGTTCGCTCGACCGTCACGCCCTCGCGCCGAACGCTGCGACCTGGGAGACCTCGTCACCGGCACCGTCCGCCTCGTCCAACACCAGCTCGACGTCCAGGGCCTGCGCAAGACCGTCGCCGTCTCCGAAGACCTGCCGCCCATCGTCTGCGACCCGCAACAGGTGCGACAGGCCCTCGTCGCCGTCCTCATGAACGCCTGCGAAGCCATGGGCAGCGACGGCACCCTCTCCGTCGATGCCCGCGCAGGCGAGAACGGCTGGGCCGTCGTCGAAATTCGCGACACCGGCGTGGGCATGGACGAGGAAACCCAGAAACAGGTCTTCGAGCCCTTCTTCACCACCAAGGAGAAAGGCTCCGGCATCGGCCTGTCCGTGGCCTACTCCATCGTCCGCGCCCACGGCGGACGCGTGACCCTGGACTCCCGTCCGGGAGCCGGAACGACCGTCCGAATCGAGCTTCCACCGCAGCCGCCCGAGGCCGCGGCGGAGGAGGAGCGGTGAACCATGGCAGGCGACATCCGGATCCTGATCGTCGATGACGATCCGTCCGTGCGCGACTCCCTCGGACGCTGGTTCCGCGACGAAGGCTGCGAGGTCGACGTCGCAGGCAACGCCAAGGAGGCACTCCGCAAGCTGGGCGAGGCCGCCTGGGACGTGTTCCTCCTCGATATCCGCATGCCGGGCATGGACGGACTCGAGCTCCAGCAGCACATCCTCGCCGTCCAGCCCGACGCCACCATCATCGTCATGACCGCCTACGCCTCCGTCGACAGCGCCGTGCGCGCCATGCGCCAGGGCGCCCACGACTACATCACCAAACCCTTCGATCCCGACGCCGTCGAACGATTGGCCAGGACCGCCGTCGAACGACGCCGCCTCCAACGACAGAACGAACAGCTCAAACGCGCCGTCGCCGAGCTGGAACCCGAAGCCGAAATCGTCGGCGACTCCCCCGCCATGCGCAACGCCCGACGGTGGATCGAAGCCGCGGGCTCCAGCGACGGCCCCATCCTCATCGTCGGCGAACGCGGCACCGGCAGGGAAACCGTCGCGCGCGCCATCCACGCACGCAGCGTCCGCCGCTACATGCCCTTCGTCACCCTCGGAACCGCCCTCGCCGGCCCGGAGCTCGAAGCCGAAATGCTCGGCCTCGAACAGGGCCCGGGCGGCCGCGCCCGCCGCCGCGGGAAACTCGAGCTCGCCGACGGCGGAACCCTCTTCGTCGATGGCATCGCAGGACTCGGCCCCAAAGCCCAGGAAGACCTCCTCCGCGCCGTCGAAGACAAGGCCATCTGCAGACTCGGCGCCGAACGCCGCATCCCCGTCGACTTCCGGCCCATCGCCGCCGCGGAACGCGAACCCGCCCCCGGCGAGCCGGGTCTCCGACCCGAGCTCCTCGAACGACTCGCCGTGGTTACGATCCGCCTGCCGCCGCTGCGCGAACGGCGGGAGGACATCGAACCGCTGGCGGAACAGTTCCTCCGGCGCTGCGGACGCAAGATGAACCGGCTGTTCCAAGGCTTCTCCAGCGCCGCCCTGCAAACCCTGCGCGAAGCCGAATGGCCCGGCAACGTCCGACAGCTCCAGATCGCCGTCGAACGCGCCGCCGTCCTCAAGGACGGAGGAATCATCGACGAACACGATCTGCGCCCGGACGCCGACCTGGGACGGAAGGAATCCGACGGCGACCCGGACGAGATCGCCAGGATCCGCGGCGCCCTCGCGGCCGCGGAAGGGAACCTCGCCGTCGCCGCCGGAATCCTCGGCGTCGACCGCGCCGACCTGTTCGAACGCATGAAACGCCTCGGCGTGGAACGGACCACGGGGAAGTGAAACGGGGGAACGGGGAACGGGGAACGCGAACGGGGATCAAGGAACGAGGAACAAGGAACTAGGAACTAGGAACTAGGAATTGGAACAGCGTTGGGGGGGGTGGAGCTGAAGCGCGGCACACGGGTGGCGGACGAAATCATCATCCTACCGATCGGAGCGGCCGATCCGGCCCTGATCGAGTTCCTCTCGCTCACCGTGGGCCAGGCCTTCGGACGCGACGTGCGGGCAGGCTGGGCCGCCATGGCCCCCGACTTCGCCTACGACCCCGTGCGCCGCCAGGTCCACTCCACCATGCTCATCGACCGCATCGAAGCCATGCCCCACGCGGGTGACCCCAAGGTCCTCGGCGTCACCGAAGCCGACCTCTTCATCCCCATCTTCACCTTCGTCTTCGGCGAAGCCCGCCTGGGAGGCCGCGCCGCCGTCATGTCCGTCGCCCGCCTCCGCGAATCCCACTACGGCCGCGACGATGACCCGCGCGTCCTCTACCGCCGCGCCGAAAAGGAGGCACTCCACGAGCTCGGTCACACCTTCGGCCTCGTCCACTGCCTCGACTACGGCTGCGTCATGCACTTCGCCAACACCGTCGAAGACGTCGACATCAAAGGCGACGGATTCTGTGCCAAATGCGAACGACGCCTCGCCACCCGCTTGAACCCCCGCCGATCCCCAGGCTAGGCTCGCCGCCTATGCCCAACCCGTCGCCACCCTTCATCCCCTTCGCCGTCCCCGACCTCACCGAAGCCGAAGCCACCGCCGTCGCCGACGTCGTCCGCGACGGCTGGATCAATACCGGCCCCCGCGCCAAGGCCTTCGAAGCCGAGTTCGCCGCCGCCGTCGGAGCGAAACACGGCGTCGCCGTCAACTCCTGCACCGCCGCCCTGCACCTCGCCTACGAAGCACTCGGCCTGCACCCCGGAGACGAAATCCTCGTCCCGACCATGACCTTCACCTCCACCGCCGCCACCGCCTGGCACCTCGGCGCCAAACCCGTCCTCGTCGACATCCGCGAAAACGACGAGACCATCGACGTCGAAAAGGCCGAACGTGCCGTCACCCCGCGCACGAAAGCAATCGCTCCCGTGCACTACGGCGGCCAGGCCTGCGAGCTGGACGCCCTCCTGGACCTCGCCCGGCGCAAGAACCTGCGCGTCGTGGAAGACGCCGCCCACGCCTTCCCCGCCTCCTACAAAGGCCGGCCCATCGGCACCTTCGGCGACGTCACCTGCTTCAGCTTCTACTCCACCAAGACCATCACCACCGCCGAAGGCGGCATGGCCTGCACCCAGGACGACGACCTCGCCGCCCGCATGCGCATCATGTCCCTCCACGGCATCTCCAAGGACGCCTGGAAACGCTATACCTCCGAAGGATCGTGGTACTACGAAGTCCTCGCCCCGGGATTCAAATACAACCTCACCGACCTCGCCGCTGCCATCGGACGCGTCCAGCTCGCCCGGGCCCAGGAAATGCTGCGGAAACGCGAGGCCATCGCCAAGCGCTACCTCGAGGCCTTCGACGACAACGACGCGCTGATCGTCCCCACCGTCCTCCCCGATCGCACCCACGCCTGGCACCTCTTCTCCCTCCGCCTCCGGCTCGAGGCCCTCTCCCTCTCGCGCGACACGTTCCTGGACGAACTCAAGGCACGCGGCATCGGAACGAGCGTCCACTACATCCCCCTCCACCTCCAACCCTGCTACCGCGAGACGTTCGGCTACCGCCCCGGCGACTTCCCCGTCGCCGAAGACGCCTACCGCCGTTCCGTCTCCCTGCCCATCTACTCGAAGATGTCCGACGCCGACGTCGACCGCGTCATCAACGCCATCCTCGACGTGGTTCACCGCGGCGCAGCTGCCTAGGGCGTCGACCGTCGGTCCAGGCGCTGCCTGGCGCACCAGACCGTCTCACATCTTGCATTGCGTCCTCCAGGTTTCCCGTTGTGCCGCGCCCGCCCGTTTCCGGTTTCTCATCGCATGTTTCAGCATTTACATTTCCCCCCTCCCCACCGCGATCAAATGCTCCCGCCGGTCTCTCCCCCGGAACGCCCGCCGCGTCTCCTCGTCGAAAATCGGCCGGCGCTGGGCCGCCGAAGCCTCGACCCGCAGCCCGGCCGCCACCGCCCAACGCCCCAGACACTCGTCGAAACGCACCGGCCCCAGCGGCGTGGCGCCGTCGCCGCCCAGCACGCACGCCAGCCCCGAAGGCCGCAGGACACGCGCGACCGCCGCCACCCAGGCCGCTCCGTCGTGCTCCCAACGCTCGAGACCCCGGCGCGCGTCCCGGAAACCTCGCCGCGCTCCGACCTCGTTCGCCCGCAACGCCCCCGCGTCCTCGCCGAGCCACGCGGCCCGCAACGCGTGCTGCTCCGCATAGTCGTAGACGTTGGCGTACGGAGGCGACGTGACCACCAGGTCGATCGAAGCGTCCGGAACCGTGCGGAGCCGCCGCGCGTCGTCGATGCCGAGGTCGGCAGGGTAGAGCGGAGAAGGAAGCGCCTCGCGCAACGCCTTCCACCGGCGGCACAGCTCGTCGACCTTGTGCCCGAAGATCGCCGTCGCCGCCCCGGGCGGACGGCACTTCGGCTGGTACCGCGAGTCGGTGTCGCTCGCGCGACAGGATACCTTGACCAGGATCGACGACAACACCAGCGCCAGCGCCTCGCGAACGAACGGATCACGATCGGCCGCGATCGCCGCACGCAGCCACGCCAGCTCCGCGAACGTCCGCGCGTCGAACTGGTCCGCACCCGGAGGCAGCGGCGCCGGAGGAAGGTGCCCCTGACGCACCCGACCCGCCGCAATCCCCGCGATGCGCCACGCCCGCTCCCGTACCGCTCGCCGTCGTGCCTCGGGCACCACCGCCGCACGCATCCGCGCCAGCCGGATCGCCACCGGGTTGAGATCCCGCCCCACCGCCCGCGCCCCGTGCACGAGCGCCTCGACGACCACCGTCCCCGAGCCGCAGAACGGATCGAGCACCGCCGCGCCCGCTCGCGACAGCGCCCGCACCAGCCGCCCCGCCGTGTCGGGGTGCATCCGGGCGGCATACGTGTGGAAACCGTGCGTCCAGCGCTCGAGCCCCGCCCCGGGCTCCACGTCGAGCGCCCGCGCCAGCGTCGCGGCCAACGACGCCTCGCCGGACAGCACCGGCGCCCCGCCCACGTTCGTCAGCGAAAGACGCCGCTTGGGGAGGTGACGGCTCGGCATGGGGAGACAGCGTAGCATCAGACGATGCGGAGCAGCAGCGCCTTGAGGTAGTTGCCTTCCGGGAAGGAAGAAACGACGGGGTGATCGGGAGCCGCACCCCGTGATTCCACGACCTCGACCCGCCGGCCGGCGTCGGACGCGGCCGCCAGCACCGTCTTCCGGAAAACCGCCTCGTCGACATGGCTCGAACACGAACAGCTCAGCACCAACGCCCGAGGCGCCGCCAGACGGAAAACCGCCGCGTTCAGACGCCGGTAGGCCCCGACCGCCGCCCGCACCGAAGACCGGTTCGGCGCCAGACTGGGCGGGTCCAGCACGATCAGGTCCCACGTCCGCCGCCGCGATTCCGAAGACTCCAACCACGCGAAAACGTCCGCCGGAACCAGCTCGCGCTCGTCCGCGGACAGACCGTTGAGCCCCAGATTGCGACGCGCCGCCGCCAGCGCCGGCTTCGAGATATCGATCGACAGCGACGGCCCGGCACCCCCGGCCGCGGCGGCAACCGTGAACCCGCCCACGTAGCAGAAAAGGTCGAGCGTCCGGCGCCCGCCCGCCAACGAACGCACCAGCGCCCGGTTGTCCCGCTGGTCGAGATACATACCCGTCTTGTGCCCGCGCCCCAGGTCCACCTCGAACGTCAACCCGTTCTCGCGGACCACCACCAGACCCGGAGCCTCGTCCGCCGCCGTCCCGCGGGACGCCGGGCCCCGCGAACGGCGGGTGCGCGAAAAGGGGCGGTCGAGAACGCGGCCGATCCCGGGAACCGCGCCCGCCGCGCGAACCACCCACGGCCGCAGCGACGCCGCCGCGTCGCCGTCGAAACGCAACACCGCAACCCCCCCGTAGCGATCGCAAACGACCCCGGGAAGGAAATCCGCCTCGCCGTGCACCAGACGACAGGCGTCGGTCACCCCATCCGCCAGAATTCCGGCGCGGCGCTCTGCCGCCGCGAGGAAACGCCCCCGCACCAGCGCCTCGCCCAGAACCTCGCCCGGCTCGCGCGTGAAGACCCGGACCGCAATCGGCGACCCGGGATCCCACAGGCCCCGCGCCAGGAACCTTCCCGAAAAGTCCACCACCTCCACGACCGCACCCGCCGGAAGCGGCTCGGGCGGCGGCACCAACGCCTCGGCGTAGATCCAGGGATGCCCCGAGCGGATCATCCGCACCACGTCGCGACGGAGACGAAGGGAAGGACCGGTAGGGGCGCCACGCTGGGCCGCGAGCCCCGCGAGCGGCCCGAGTGCGCCCGCGGGAGCACTCGGCCCTCGCCCCTCGGGCTCGGGCCTGCGTGACTCCCCTACCGAAGCCGGGCGGCGACTCCGGGCCGGCGGCATCAGAACGCCCCGTCGTCCGGCGGCGCGAACCCCGCCGTCTCCCCGACCTCCCCGGCCGCGTCCGTCGCGGAGGAGAAACGCGTGTACTCGCCCGAGAAGACCAGCGGGACCGTGCCCGTCGGACCGGCACGGTGCTTCGCGATGACCAGCTCGACCTGCCGGTGCGTCCGGTCCACCTGCGTCGGGTTCGGGTCGTGCAGGAACATCACGATGTCCGCGTCCTGCTCGATCGCACCCGACTCGCGCAGGTCCGCCAGCACGGGACGCTTGTCCTGCCGCTTCTCCACGTCGCGCGAAAGCTGCGACAACGCCAGCACCGGAATCTCCAGCTCCTTCGCCAGCGCCTTCAGGTTGCGGGAAATCTCCGCGATCTCACGCTCGCGGCTGTCGTAGCTCCGCACCGGACGCATGAGCTGCAGATAGTCGATCGCCACCGCCCCGATGCCGTGCTGCAGCTTCAGCCGCCGCACCTTGCCCCGAAGCTGCGCCACCGTCAGCATCGGCGAATCATCCAGGTACATCTCGAACTTGTTCACACGGTCCGCCGCCATGAACAGCCGCGTCCAGTCGTCCTGCGAAAGACCATGCGCCGTCCGCAGCTTCCCGGCAGGGATGCCGGCCTCCGAGGCCAAAATGCGGCGCACCACCTGGGGATTGCTCATCTCGAGCGAGAACAGCGCCACCGGCGTCTTGCCGGCGCCCGCCGCGTTCGTCAGGAGGTTGAGCACGAAGGACGTCTTCCCCACCGACGGCCGCCCCGCGATGATCACCAGGTCGGAAGGCTGCAGCCCCGCCGTGATCGAATCGAGCCGCGCGAACCCCGTCGTCACCCCCGTGACCTCCTTCGACGACTGGCTCAGCGCGTCCAGCTCGGTGAACACCTGCTTCACCGTGCGACGGATGTGCGCCGTCTCCGTCCGGTGCCGCTGCCGCGAAATCTCGAAGATCGTCTGCTCCGAGCCGTCGAGGAACGAATCGAGGTCCCCGTAGTCCTCGAAGGCGCTCGTCACCACCTGGCTGCAGGCCAGGATCAGCCGGCGGACGATCGCCTTCTCCCGGATCAGCGAGGCGTGCTCCTCCACGTGCGCCGATACGGGCACCACGTCGATGAGCTGGTCCAGATACGCGGCGCCGCCGATGCGCTCGAACTGCCCGCGCTGCTTCAACGTCTCCGCCAGCGTCACCGCGTCGATCGTCACCCCGCGCCCCGACAGATCCACCATCGCCTCGAAGATCGCCCGGTGCGCCTCGATGTAGAAGTCCTCCGTCGTGCACAGGTCCTGCACCAGCGGCAACGCCTTGTCGTCGACCAGAATCGCACCGAGCAGCGCCTTCTCCGCGTCCTCGGCGTGCGGCGGGACCCGCCCCAGCACCTCTCGGGCGTCAACCTTGCGGGGACTGCGTTCGCGTTCGGACGTGCGCGCCATGGGCGGAGAATCGCCGCGCGACGAAGAGGGGTCAACCTATTTCGCGACGACCCAGACCTTGATGTTCGCCTCGGTCCCGCCGTGCAGCGCGATCTTCACCGGAAACACCCCGAGCGCACGGATCGGCTCCACGATGCGAATGTGCTTGCGCTCGACCTTGTGCCCCTCCTCGGCCAACGCCAGCTCGATGTCGTGCGGCGTGACCGACCCGAAAAGACGCTCGCCCTCGCCGACCCGCTTGGCGACGGTGACCGAAACGCCCTCGAGCTTGTCGCGCAGCGTCCCGGCCTCCTTCAGCAGCTTGTCCCGACGCGAAAGCGCCGACCGCCGCTCGTGCTCGATCTGCTTCATGTTCCCCTCGGTGGCCTGCGCCGCAAGCCGCCGGGGAAGCAGGTAGTTCCGGGCGTAACCGTCGGTCACCTTGACGATGTCGCCGGTCTTGCCGAGATTGGCCAGATCCTCACGCAGGATGACGCGCATGCGGCCTACCTCCCGGAGACGGTGAAGGGCATCAGCGCGACGTTGCGGGCGCGCTTCAAGGCCTGGGAAACACGACGCTGGTGCTTGGCACACGTGCCCGAAATCCGCCGCGGCACGATGCGCCCGCGATCCGTGATGAAATAACGCAGGCTGTACGGATCCTTGTAGTCGATGCGCAGGCCCTTGTCCGCGCAGAAACGACAGACGCGCTTGCGCCGCCCGCCGCCGCCACGACGCCGCCCACGGTCGCCCCCACGCTCCCCGCGCTCCCCACGCTCGCCACGATCACCCCGGTCGCCGCGGTCGCCGCGGTCGCCCCCGCCGAAGCGGGATCCGCCGGAATCGCGCTCCATCATGGCTTCTCTCCTTCCTGCTGCACCGCAGGCGCCGCCTCAGACCCGCCGGCAGCCTCGACCGGCTTCTCCGTCCCCTCCGCCGCAGGCGCCACTGCCCCCGCTGCCTCGACCGGCGCAGCCGCGGTCGCCACAGCCTCGACCGGCGCCGCCGTCTCCGGACCCGCCGCGAGAGCCGCGTCGGCCGCCGTGTCCACGATCGGCTCCGCAGCCTCCTTCGCCAGAAGGTCCAGGTGGAACACGACGTCCGCCGGCTGCACCTGGTACGTCGCCGCATCCACGTCGTCCTTCACCACGATCGTCTGGAACCGCATCACCGCGTCGAGCATCCGGTAGTTGCGCTCCAGCTCCGCCACCAGCCCGCCCCCGCCAAGGAAGCGGACGACATAGTAGAACCCCCAGTCGCTCCGGCGAACCCGATAGGACAACTTGCGCTTGCCCCAGTAGTCGACCCGGATCAACGTGCCGTCGAAACGCACCAGCACGTCCTGCAACCGCTGCACGACCTTCTCGGCCATGTCGTGCGCGACGCGGGGGTCGAGGATGAAAATCGTCTCGTACTCGCGTTGATGACGCTTCTGGAACTCGGTCAGCATGCCCGACGAATACCTCCTCCCGGTTGTGCCCGCACGCCGCCCCGAAGACCGCGCGCAGGAACAGCCCCGCCTCGTGGGACGGAGCGAGTGGTCGTGCAGACCGGCCCCCGCGACCTGCCGCGGACGGCCCCCGCACGACGGAGAGCGGCTTTATGGCCCGCCCCGCCTCGAATGTCAAGCACTCCGCCGCGTCAGTTCGGCGCCGCGCCGCCCTTCACGATGGTCCGGGGATCAATGCCCAGATCGCGAAGCGAAAGCGACCACACCTCGGCCGGCGATGCGTGGAACACCAGCTCCGGAGTCGCGGGTCGCGGAATCCACGCCCCAGCCGCAATCTCCGCGTCGAGCTGCCCGGGAGCCCAGCCGGCATAGCCGACCAGCAACCGGAACAACGTCCCGCCCTCCCGCGTCAGCCGCCGCAACAGCTCCATGTCGGCCCCGAACCAGATGCCCGCCACGACCTCGCGACCCGCCACGTCCGATGGGACCGCCGGCGGCGCTCCCCCGTGCAGCACGAAACCCTGCGTCGGCTCCACCGGCCCGCCCACGAACACCATCGCCTCCTTCGGCCCGCGGTACTCCAGATCCTGCAACGCGCAGAAGTCCGACATCGAATGGTCCGTCTGGCGGTTGATCACCAGACCCATCGAGCCCTCCGCGTCGTGCTCCAGCAGCAGCACCACCGAATGGTCGAAGTTCGGATCGCGCAGGTGCGGCACGCTGACGAGCAGCGAAGGCGCAAGCGACGGCACCACGCGCTTCACATCCCGAACCTACCCGCTGCAGGGTGCGAGGAGCAATGGGTTAGTGGTCGCCGGAAGGGTCGCCCGCCGGCGGCACAGGCTCCTCGGGCTTGCGGCGACGGTGAAACGCGTTCATCGCCGCCTGCGGACCGTCCCGCAACGCCGCCTCCACGAGGTCGGCCCCCACCCCAAGCGCCAGGTCCATCGCCTCGCGCTCCGCCGCGTCGAAACGCGACAGCACGTGGTCGACCGCGCCGGAACGCTCCGGCCGCCCGATGCCCAGTCGCAACCGGAGAAACCCGGCCCCCACCGCCGCCGCGATGGACTCGATCCCGCGGTGGCCCGCCGACCCGCCGCCGACCTTCAGCCGCAGCGCTCCCAGCGGAAGATCCATGTCGTCGTGGATCACCAGGACCCGCGCGGGCAGGATGCGGTAGAACGCCATCGCACCCTGGACCGCCCGGCCCGACAGGTTCATGTAGGTCATCGGCTTGAGCAGCAGCACCGGACCATCGATGCGCGCCGGAGCCGCCTGCGAAAACCGGCCGTGGAAACGGTTGGCAAAACCGCGAGCGTCCCACCGCCGGGCCAGGAGGTCGACCAGGTCGAATCCGGCGTTGTGCCGCGTGCCGCCGTACTCGTCCTCGGGATTCCCCAACCCCACCACGAGCCAGCCGGTAAAGGTGTCGGTCGCCATCGGCAGACCGGCGTCCGCGAAGCCGTCGCCCTACTTCTTCCCGGGCTTGCCCTTCGCCTCGCCACCCTTGCCCTTCGCCTCGGGTCCCTTGGCCCCGGCCGCCGCAGGAGCACCGGGAGCCGCAGGAGCGCCGGGAGCCGCGGGAGCACCAGGAGCCGCAGGAGCACCGGGAGCCGCAGGAGCACCGGGCACCGTAGGAGCACCCTCGACCGGCGCACCTTCCACGGCCGCCGCCTCCTCGGCCTTCGGCTCGGCCTCGGGCGCGATCACCGCGACGATCGCCTGCGCCGGATCCAGCCGGAGCTGCACGCCCTCGGGCAGCTTGAGCTGGCCCGCCTTGAACGAATGCCCGATCCCCAGCTCGCTGATGTCCACCTCGATCTTCACCGGAATCTTCGCCGGCAGACAGCGCATCGGAATCTCGCGGAAGACCACGATCAGCCGCCCGCCGAACTCCTCGCCTTTGGACTTGCCCGTCGTCACCACGGGAATCCGGACGTCGACCGGCTTCTCGGGATCGACCGTGATGAAATCCACGTGCAACAGGTCCCGCAACACCGCATGCGCATGGTGGTCCTGCACCATCGCCAACACCGACTTCCCGTCCCCGGCGAACTTCAGCTCGACCACCTGGTTCAATCCCAGCTCGTTGGCCATCATGCGGCGCAGCTTCTTGCCGTCGAACGCGATGGCCGTCGACGGCAGCGCAGGGCCGTACACCACGCCCGGCACCAGGCCGCGCGCACGCAGCCGCCGCGCAGGTCCCTTCCCACGCTCCGTCCGCAACTCGATCTCCAGCTTCTGGAATTCCATGCGACGTACCTCCCGTCTGTCCCGCCGGGCCCTCCGCCACTACCGGGAAACGACAAGTCGCGCTATATAGAATGGTCCCCGGAAGATGTCCAGTGGTCACACGTCCGATTGCCCGTCGCGGCACGCTGCATCCAAGGCAACTGGTACCCGGTGGCGATCGAGATGACGTGGATTCCGTAGGCGGTTCGGCGCAAACGGCGCAAGGAGGCAGAGAACACCAAGAGGGGAGGTCGTGCCGCCCGGCGAGAAAGTGCAGCACCGCGATGCGACCGCGCCAGCCTGACACGGCTCTTGCCGACTCCTTCGCCCGGAACCGCACGGATCCAGGGTGTCGGCTTCGGTGGCATGCGATGCGCATCGGTTCAACTCGCCGTGCCGGGTCTCGCGGTCCAGCGATCGGAAGAGCGGCCGCAATCGGCAGCCCGCGACGTGGGCGAGCGGCACCCGCAGCTTCCGCCGGATGTGCGATCACTCGCAAGCCCCGACGCCCGCCTCGCGGGCCGCCGCGGGGCGATGCACCTGGACCGCTGGCTCGGGTTCGCGACGACGAGACCGTCTGCCGCCGTCTGGTTTGCCCTCGCGTGTGCCACGTGCGACGCCCGCACCCCGTGCCTCGTCGGGGACGCCGCACCCGACGGTGAGGCCGACGTCGGGACGGAGGACGTCGGGGCCGTTGCCGTTGCCGATGCCACCGGCACGGACGTGGAGTCCGCGCCCTGGGGCTGCCCGGATCTTCCCTGCTCGACCCCTTGCCGTCCCGTCCCGTCGGCCTCTCGTATCTTCCTCGGTTGGGGACATGCCGTGGCAGCGGGGTTCAGCGCGTCCGGCGACACCATCGCGTTTGCGCTCGACGCGCTCGGTTCCGGCGTAATCCCAAGCCGGCATGGGCTGGAGCACGTCGTCGTACGTTACGGCACCGGCACGTCCGAGCCGCGCGCGATCTGGCCGCACGGAGCATTCGCGGCGGCGTGGAGCGGAGTCGAGTTCGCCGCGTTTGCGTGGGCAGGCACGGACGACACCGTCCGGTTTCTGCGCTTCGGGGAGGACGGTGCGCTTCGGGCGAGCGTGACCGTAACCGCGGCGCATGACTGGCTTGCGGACGCGACCATGCTCTGGACGGGCACGGCATACGTGCTGGCGCAGTCCGAGTTGACGTTGCGGATGGTTGCAGCGGACGGCACCCTCGGCGACCCGTTCTTCCGGCTCCACGACATCCTGGGCCGGTTCCGCTACGTTTGGGCGTGGTACATCGCGTGGGGTCCCTCTGGTCCGGGGCTTCTCGTCGTCGACTACCCTTGGGCGGCCGGCTATCCCGAGCCGTCCCGCGTGAGCTTCCTATTGCTCGATTCGGAGGGCCGGGAGGTGTACCGCCCCCTGCCGGTCGGCCTGGGCCCTCTTCCGCTCGACGAGGTGGATGGCGTGACGTTCCATCCAGCCCCGTTCGGCTTCGTCGTTCTCGCCGTCGTGCCCGTGGCAGAGGAGGACCCCGGGCGGCCGACGGATCGCCTGCGACTCCGCCGGGGCGAGGTGAGGGTGGTGCTGTTGTCCGACGGAGGCGAAACGCTTGCAGGGCCGTTGGTGGTCGACACCGTGGATGCGCTCAACCGCCCGCTATGGCCGGCCGCCACCTATGCCGACGCCGCGGCCACCGAACGGGATGCCCTGGTCGCGTACTACCGCCAGAACATCGACGTCGAAACCACAGAGGATCCCATCGACGATGAGCGGAACGCCACGACTCGATTGCGGACCGTGGCGCTGGACGGAACCGTCGGCGACGCGGTCGACCTGGACGAGCCGTTGTCCCACGTCCGCGTGTTGCGCTCGGGCGGCGTGGTTGCGGTCGCCGGCTCCCGCTTCTGGGGCTTTGACGTCGAGGATCAGGTCGTCCTATGGACCGGCTGCTGCGAATGACCGCCGGTGCGGGACGCGTTCGCCGCTTTCTGGCGGTGACGGCAGCCCTTGCCGCTTGCATTCGCTGTTCGACCGGCCGCCACCTCGGAGGCGATGCCGAGGAGCACGATGACGGATCACCGGCCGTCTGCGGCAACGGGGTCGTCGACGACGGCGAGGAGTGCGACGGCGAGCCGCCATCGCCGTGTACCACGGCCTGTGGCTCGGCCGGCCAACGTCGCTGCCGCGACTGCCGATGGGATGTCGAATGCTCGCCGCCGGACGAGATCTGGAACGGGACCGACGACGACTGCGACACCGTCTGCGACGACGGATTCGGTTGTTGCGCCGAATGGGTCGGTACGTGTGCGACGGACTGCGGATCGACGGGACGGGGCGAGTGCTCCGACTCCTGCGTCCAGGTGTCCTGCGTTCCGCCCCGGCTCGAGATCTGCAACGGCGCGGACGACGACTGCGACGGGCGGGTGGACGAGGAAGTGTGGTGCCCCGACGCCGAATCCCCGTTCCCGTGGTTCCTCGCGACCCCCTGGGCGTCGGCGCGGGACGACCTCTGGGCTTCGGTCGGGCATGGGGCGCTGGCGCGCTGGGACGGCGAACGGTGGACGGCCTACTGCGCGGACACGGCCGAGTCGCTGCTCGACTTGTGGGGCTCGGGCGTCGACGATGTCTGGGGCGTGGGAAGCGGAGGAACCATCGCGCACTGGGACGGCGTCGAGTGGCGCTCGTCCGTCGTCCTGCGGGGAACCAACACCGATCTGCACGGCGTGGGGGGCGGCGGCCGGGCCGACGTCTGGGCGGTCGGCGAAGGCGGCACGATCCTCCACTGGGACGGGACGAGGTGGGGGATCACCCCGAGCGCGACCACGGCGAACCTGCGCGCCGTGCGTGCGAGCGGCGCGCGTGACGCATGGGCCGTCGGGGCCACCGGAGCGGTCGTGCACTGGGACGGCGAAGCGTGGCGCGCCGTGTCCTCGGGCTTCGCGACGGACTTGTATGACGTGCTCTCGTTCGGGCCGAGCGACGCCTGGATCGTCGGCGCCGAGGCGCTTCTGGCGCACTGGGACGGGTCCGGCTGGTCGCGGATCGCCCTCGACGGAACCGTGCCCCTGCGGGCGTTGTTTGGTGCTTCGTCCGACGATGTCTGGGTCGTCGGGTACGGCACGACGCTGCTGCACTGGGACGGTGCAAGTTGGCAGGAAGCCACGGCACCCTCGGGATGTGACGCATGGTACTTCGACCTGGCGGGGACCGCGGCCGACGACGTCTGGGCGGTCGGCAGCCCCGACTTTTTCGACCCGGGGTGCCGACTCCTGAACTGGGACGGGTCCGCGTGGCTCGCGGTGGCGCCTCCCTTATCGGTCATGTTCGAGGACGTTTCGGGAAGTGCCGACGACGACATCTGGGCCGTCGGGCTGGGTGAGACCGGCGGTGTCGTCGTACACGGCGACGGGGTGGCATGGGACCGGCGCGGGCTCGGCTCGTGGCCACGCGGGGTCTGGGCCTCGGCTTCCGGCGACGCCTGGGTGGCTGACCCGCCCGACAGCGGCTCGTCGTCGGACCTCTGGCACTGGGACGGTTCCACGTGGCGGCCCGTCGATCACCCGGCCGGCTCCCCAGTCGCATTCTGGGGATCTTCGCCCAGCGACGTTTGGGTCGCGGCCTACGGCATTCAGCACTGGGACGGCATTGCCTGGACGGTCGTGCCGGGACCGTACGGCCTATCGTTCTCCGGCTTCCTGCAGTCCGTCTGGGGATTCGCTCCGGACGACGTCTGGGTGGGCGGGTCCGGCGAGTGGGTGGAGTTCTGCGGCGACTGCTGGAACGTGCCCGGCATCTTCCATTGGGACGGTCTTGCGTGGTCCCAGGCCTGGGGGGATTGGTGGCCCCGCGACTCCTCCGTCGTGGACATCTGGGGTGCCAGCTCCGACGACGTCTGGGCGATCAAACGGGATGTGCTCGACGAGGCTTGGGCATCAACGCTGTTGCACGGGAACGGCTCGGAATGGTGGCCGGACGATGTGGAACTGGGCGAGATCCACGCGTCGGCGCTGGGCGGCGCGAGTCCCGACGACGTCTGGGTGGTGGGGGGCGGGGGTGCGGTGCACTGGGACGGCGTCACCTGGTCGCGCGCCGCCTGCTTCCCCGGGTTGTATGAACCCAAGCTCTGGACGGCGCCTTCGGGCGACGTCTGGGTCGCGGGCTGGCCGGGGATCCTCCATCGCCGGCCGTGATGGCCGGTCGGCGGCCAGGGAAGGTGGGGCAACCGTGATCAGGTGTCCGCCGCGGCCGCTGTTGGTCCTGTCGGCTGCCTCAGCCGCCGCCTTTTCGTGTTGGATGAGCCACGAGCCGTCGCCGTCCGCCGATTCCGGCCCCGCCGCAAACTCGCTCGAAGCGGCACTTGTGCCGGACGACGATGCCCACTGGATCGACTGCTTCCCGGTGAGCCCGTGTCACACCTATTCCGACTTCCACGTTCAGTTCACCAACGCCGGGCCGACGTTCGTCACGGGTATCTACGTGGACTCGCTCGAAGCGGCCGCCGATCGACCGGATGCCTCCCCGTTCCTCCGCTGCGAAGGGCCGGCCAACGCCGGGTGGCGCGGCAGTTCCGGTTTCACCGTCGACGACCCCGGAGTCCTTCGGCCGGGCGAGACTGTCGACGTCTGGTACGACTACTTTGCGCGGACGGTCGAGGAGTACTGGTTTGACCTGCCCGACATGTGGGAACACCCCTCCCGCGACTTCTACCTCTTCGCCCAGGTTGTTTTCGACGGCGGCGAGACCCGCGTCGTTGCAGGGCCTTGGCGATTGATTTGCTGTTCCTACTGATCAGGTTCCCCGCGCCTGACGCGCGTCGTCCTTCACCCGACCTCGACCTCGTTGACGGGGATCCCGACGAGGTTGGCGATCGGCGTCCAGACGTCGACGTCGACCTTGTCCGTCTCGATGGAAACGACGAGCGCGTACCGCGCGCCGAACTTGCTGCGGTCACGCTTGGGCTGCTCCTTCCACCACCCGCTCACCGGGAAGACGGCGATCGCGTTGCGCGCGGCGAGCTCGGCGGCCGTGCCGGACCACGTGTCCGAATGCAGCGATCCCTTCTCGCGCGTCCTGCTCCCGAGGAACCACACGTCCGAGGCTGTGCCGCCTTTCGGCTTCTTCTCGTCATCGTCGAGCGCCACCCTGTTCACGCGCTTGCGGAACGTGTCTTCCTTCTCGGTGGGCCTGATGACCGCGAACCGCAACCCGTGCGAGGCGTAGTCGTGCCGCTTCTTCCAGCCGCACCTCGCCGGGTTCGGCTCCACGAAGTACGACAGCGTCACGCGCAAGGTGACCGGCAACTCGCCGAGCGAGCGCAGCACGTCCGTCGGCCAAGGAAGGCGGTGGAGGGTCATCTCCCCCATCTTCCCTTCCGCGAACGGGCGGATCGTGTCCTGGACGACCAGCGTTGCCGTGTTGCTCGCGCTCCACAGCGCGCGGGTCGCATCCGGAACGCCGTAGCCGTACCGTCGCAGGAGCCGCCGCCGATCGGTCTTGCTGGCGGGATCGAACTGCGCGCGCATCGCCGGGGTCCATCGCGCGGAGTGGACGATAAGGGCCCGGATCGTCTCGGGCCAGAAGTCCGGATAGTCGGCGAGGATGAGCCCGCCGATCCGCGCCACCTGCGCGACCGCGGCGCTCGTCGCCCACGATTCCACGAAGAGACGCTTGGCCGGCTGCCAGTTCGTCGTCAAGACGGAGAGCGACGGGACCCCGGGTGCGACCTGCTTTCCCGACGGCGAGCAGGCCAAGTTCCCGCCCTCGAAGACGACGTCAGGCTTGAGCGGCCAGGCATCCTGGAACGTCAGCGACGTGGTGCTGTACGGCGAGAGCTCTCCCCCCGGAGCGAGACCATGCCATCCGTCGCCCAGCCCGCCTGGATCGGCGACACCGATGAGTTCGGTACAGGCGCCCACGGTGAGCGCGTTCCAAGCCTGGGCCGGATCATGCACCGCCGTGGTGTCGCTGTCCGCGAGGTGGTCGCGACTCGACTCCTTGACCTGCAGGTCGCCGGCGCTGAGAAGAAACAGCCGGTGCGCAGTTTGCTCCGCGTCGTTCAGGTAGACGAGGCCCCTGGTGTCGGCATCGAAGCTGCGGCCGGCGGCGAGGGAATCGATGGCTGCGGACCACGACGTCGGTCGCCCCCGGTGACGGCAGGTCCCATCCGTGACCGCCGACGAGAAGCAGCGCCGCCGGTCCGGCGCCTGGATCTCCACCAACGACGACGCCTCCGCCGTGATCGCACCGTACAACTCCGGCCTGTTCTCCGGCTTCCCGGGCGGCGGCAGGATCTTCACGGATTCGAGCCGGTGCCGCAACGTGACCGGCGCGGCGCTCGCGAGGACCGGACCAAGGTCCCCGTACAGGGCCAGCCCGCCCATCTCCGTGCCGTGGCCGTCGTGGTCTGCCTTGCCCCACGACGAGTCGCATGCGTGCGTGTCGTCTTCAGCCAAAGCGCGGTCGAGCAGCGGGTGCAGGCGGTTGATGCCTGTATCCAGGACGCAGACGGCAGGGCCGTCCGGTTCGTCGGGAGGGCCGCTCGTGCGGTCGACGAGTTCCTTCGCCGCGACTGCCTGCTCGTGCGGGTCCAAGTCGGCGAAGGCTCCCAAGCTGGCGTTCGGCCGGCGCAGCTCCGCGATGCTGTCGAGCACGTCCAGCGAGGAGGTCAGCTGCTCCGGGGTTGCGAAAATGAGCGTCACCGTGCGGTCGTCGAAGACCAGGCGGCGGGATGCGACGAGCATTCCGGGCTGCGACGCCGCGAACGCAACGAGCCGTTCGGCCTCGCCACCCAGGTGCCGGCGGAGCCAGACCTCCCACCAAGTCCCACGCCCCGGCTCGGGGAAGTCCTCTGGGTCGTCCGTCCATAGCGCCCGGATCGTCGCCCTCCGGATCGCGGCGATGCGGTCGACCATGTCGCGATGCCGTGCCTCGCCGCTCCGACTCTTCTCGCTCATGTACTTGTCGAGCCGCGACAGGAATGTCTTGACCGCTCCGTAGGGAACGAAGACGGCGGCCATCTGGACCTTCCTCCCGTCCCGTTCGGACTCCGTGACGGCCAGCAGCTCGATGCCGGAGCGTTGGTTCTCCAGGCTTCCCAGGTTGAGCTCGACCCCCGGCGGGCTCTCGAAGAGGATCCGGACGCCGGGCTTGGTACCCGGGATGGGCTCGGCGATCGGCAACGCGCTCCGTCGTGCTTCCTCGACGGCGGCGTTGAGGGCGCGTATCAGCCGGGAGGCGTGCGCCTTCGGATTCGCAGGCCGCGGCGGCGGAAGCGGTGGCTCGATGGCCTGCGGATGCGGCTGATAGCGCTCCCGCTCCGCGCGCTCCCGAATGTGGATGTGCCTTCGACGAGGGGATTCCCGCACGTCCGATGCCTTCCCTACTGCGAGGACCGGTCAGCGGCGCGACGCTCGTTCAGCGCGGAGACCAGCGCCTCGGTGTCGGTCGCGGTCGAGCGGGCCAGGATCGCGTTCTTCGCGGCGTGTTCGCAGGCGCGCGTGATTTCGGCGTGGCTCAACCCATCGGCGGCACGTGCCGCGCGCGGCCAGTCGAGCCGTGACGTGTCCAGCGGAGCCAGCCGCCCCCGCATGACCTCCTCGGCCATCGCTGCCGACGGCAGGCCGTACGTCACGACGCTGTCGAACCGCCGGAATAGCGCGCGATCAAGGATCTGGGGGTGGTTGGTGGCCGCGACGATCAGGCTGTCGGATTCGTCCTGCTCCAGGAAGAGCAGGAAGGAATTCAGCACACGGCGGATCTCGCCGACGTCGTTGCGCGCGGTGCGTTCGCCGCCGAGCGCGTCGAACTCGTCGAACAAGTAGACCGCGCGCGTGCGCTGGATGGCGTCGAAGATCAGCCTGAGCTTCGCCGCCGTCTCTCCCATGAATTTCGTGATCAGGCCGTCAAGCTGGATGGTGAAGAGCGGCAGGCCCAACTCGCCTGCCAGCGCCGACGCGGTCATCGTCTTGCCGGTTCCCGGCGGACCGATGAGCAGGATCTTCCGGAGCGGCGAGAAGCCCCCTGCCTGGATGCGTTCGCGCTGCCGTTGTTCGAGCAGGACGCGCTCAATCCGGGCCCCCACCGCGTCCTCCAGAACCATGTCGGCCAAGTGCACCTTCTGGTAGCTGACCGTGAGCAGGCCGGCCAGTTCGCCGCGCGGCTGCACGACCGGGACGGGCTTCATCCGCGGCGCGATCGGCTCGCGGCCGGCGTGCGCGCGCGCTGCCTCGATCAGCTCCCGCAGCTCGTGGGCAAACTTCGCGTGGCCGTTCCGCGCAGCCTGGGCTGCGACCTGGAGCGCCACGGCGTAGAATCGCTCCTCGTCGCCGTCAACGTGACATCGAACAAGAGCCTTGAGCTGGTCCGCGGTCGCCATCCACCCTCCCGGCGCTACCCTAACACCTTGGCGGCCCGTTTCGCCGATCGAACATGGTCGATTCGACCACGTATCGATGGGTCCGGCAAGTCTTTGACCCGCATCCCTGGCCCGCGCCCGATTGGCCGTCGCGGCACGCTGCATCCAAGGCAACTGGTACCCGGTGGCGATCGAAATGACGTGGATCTCGTAGCCCCGCACCCTCCGGCGGCGGATCCCGCGGCCACGGTCGGCCGTAGGATGGCCATGCTCGCGACGGCCGCAGGCCAGGGAGGAACCCGATGAACCCGAAACTCCGCGCAGCGATGACGGTCACGACCCTGCTCGCGCTCGGCTGCGGCTCGAACGCTCCACCCGCACCGCACACCCCGCCCGCCTCCGCGACGACAACCGGATCGCCCGCCGGCGACCACCCCGCCGACGAAGGCACCAAAGCCTGCCTGCCTCTCGCGGTCTGCGGCTGCATCACGGAAGAGTGCGTCGGCGGAGTCGCCTACCCCGACGGCCTCTTCCGCGCCACGACCGGTCCGCAAACAGGACGGGACCTGCTGCACACGCGCGAATGCACCGCGATCGGCGGCGCGCTCTCCTGCCACTTCGAATACGTCGACGCCTCCATGGCGTGCACCGAAACTTGTCGCCCCACCTACGCCGGCTTCTCCTGCGCCTGGCTCGGCGACGACTGCGTCGTCCGCTGATCGCTCGCCACCCCAACCCCCGCCGTCCCACAACGTACAGCTCCTCCTCCCCATCTGTGTCCATCTGTGTCCATCTGTGGTTTCCCTTCTTCCCCTCCCCCCCTCCCTATCTGTCTCCATCTGTGGTTTCCTTTCTTGCGGGAGGAACGCCGCATGGCCTTCCTGTGGATCACCAATCGAGGACAACAGGCGGGGGAAGGACGGCGCTGGGAACTCACGCGCGAACGCATGTTCCTCGGCCGCAGCCCCGACAACGACATCGTCATCGAGGCCGAAGGCGTCTCGCGACGTCACGCGCAGCTCGCACGCACCCCGCAAGGCTGGGTCCTGAGCGACCTCGGCAGCGCGAACGGCTCGTGGATCGGCACGCAGCGCGTCGGCAACGTGCTCCTCTCCGACGGCCTCTCCGTACGCCTGGGCGAAGCACTCGTCACCTTCCGCGACCTCGCCGCAGGACCGACCACCTTCGTCCCCGCTCCCGCCGCCCCGCCCGCGACCGCCCCGGGAGCCCCCCCGAGCGCCCCCGCACGGAGCCCGGGCCCGCGCCCCGCCGCACGACCGGGACTCTCGCCCGCGGCCATCTGGGCCATCGCCTTCGGCGTGCTGGCTCTCGCCGCCGGCGCCGTGCTGCTCGCCTACCTCGTCGAGCGCGACCGGGAAACCGACGAACTCGCCGCCGCGGGGGCCGGCGAGCTGCCGGAACCGCTCCGCGGCCTGGGCCCGCTCGCCCAGCTCACGGGAACGAAAGCGGAAGGCGAGCTCGCGACCGGAGGAAGCGACGTCGCGCTCGGCGACGGCGCAAGCCTCGTCGCCGCGGCAGGCGCGCTCCCGCGCCCGGTCCGCGTCTCCGTGCGCCGCATCGACCTCGCCCTGGACGTGCTCGACGTCGGCATCCGCCGCTCCTGGGCCTACGACCTGCGCACGGACGCCGACGTCGAATCGTTCGGCGCACCCGTGGCCATCGAGATCCCTCGCCCGGCCGAGTTCATCGCGGCCGCGTTCTGGGACGGACACGCCTGGCACCTCTCGGCCGTCGAACGCGGTCCGGACGGCAACGCTCGAATCCTCGTCGCCCACTTCTCGAACCCGCTGTTCGCCATCCTGGAATTCTTCGAGCGAATCTCGGCGCGCACGCAACGCACCAACCAGGCCATCCTCGGCGAGGACTCGCCGGAGTCCAAACTGCGCCAGACGATCGATCGACACGGATCCCCGGGAGCCCGCACCTTCGGCGGCGTCGGCGAGACGCTCTCCGGACGGACGCACGCGCAGCTCTGCGACGAGATCGCAGGCGTCATCCGCTCCTTCCCGGGCGTCCGCACCTCCTTCCCCTGGAGCTCGCACTTCACCAACAACCAGCTCCGCGACTTCCTCCAGGGCGGCGACTCGCCCTCCGTGGCGGGCGGCTACTTCTGGGACCTGACCAAGGACCGCATGGACGGCATCCGGCAAGGACTCCTCGCCTCGCCGGGACAGGTCACCCCGGGCCAGTTCCTCGGAATCTGCCTGCGCGAGTGCAACGGCAACGTCAACCTCGCTGTGCTCGCGTGCCACAACTTCCTCAAGGAAGTCACCCACCAGGGACGCTACCAGGGACTGAACGTCAGCGAGGAGTGGGCCGCACCCGTCGCGAAACTCCTCACCTGGCGGACCGAGGACGTCAGCCCGGCAGGCCACTACGACAAGATGGGCCCCCTCTACCACCTGTTCGCCGCCATGACCGCCGGTGTCTGGTTCAACGGCCTGAGCGCCGGAGGATACGCCGCCGCAACCGCCGAAGCACTGCTGCGGACCTTCAGCCACGGAGGCGACCGGCCCGACCCGGAAAAAGGACAAGCCGACGCCTGCGGCGCCACCATCGCAACCCTCGTACGCGCCCAGGCCCTGGGCCTCGGCACCACACCACCGTCGCCTCCCGCGCCGCTGCCCGCCGAAGACGCGGGGACGCCCCCGCCCCCTCCGGACGCCGGCTCGGAAGACGGCTCCGAAGGCTTCGAGGCGGAACAGACCGAGCCGGATGCCGTGGACGTCGAAGACCTCGAGGACGAGCCGGAGGACGTCGACGACGAAGAAGAGGAAGGCGAGGACGGGAATCCGTTCGACGCGGAACCGGCTCCGGCGACCGAACACCAGGAATGGGTCGGGCGATGGCGCGGTGAGGCCCGGGCGAGCATCGACATCGACGGCCTCGCCGTCGTGGACCGGCAGCCGCTGGATCTCACCCTCACCCGACTCGACGAGACCACCGTGCGACTCTCCGACGGCGCCAAGACGCTCGACATGCGCCTGTCCGCCACCAACCCGAACGTCTCGTTCGGCCGCAACGAGATTCCGATTCCCATGCTCGGCGGGATGATCGGCGAAGGACACATGGTCTACGAGGCGACGGCCTTCCTGCGCGACGGCCGCCTCTACTTCGCGTTCCGCTCGGTCGCGACCGCGACCGGACATCTCCCGATCCCCGACGCGCCGGACGTCACCTCGACCACCACCATCGACGCCCTCGCCATCCTCTCCCGCGTGCCGTAGGTACAGCGCCCCAGTATTCAGCGAGCACCCCCCGCAACCGAACCGCGCCCTTCAGGGCGCGGCCAGCCGCGGGCTGAAGCCCGCGGTTCTGGTCCGGAACTTGCGGGGTGCTGTAGCAAGAGGAAGGTCTGCGGACTTGCGCTATGCTGTCGGGTCGTGCGGACCCCGCTCGCGATGGCCATGGTCGGTCTGGTCGGCGTCTCCCCGGCCGCGGGCCAACCTGCGCCCACGCCGGCGGCCGAGTCGACCGAGTCGCTCGCACCCGTCGTGTGCGTCCAGGGCGACGACCCGGCAGGCGTCGCGGAGCTCGTCGCCGGACTGGCCGCGCGAGGAATGCCGGCCGCGCCTTGTCCGGATGATCCGGGAGAAGCCTGGGTGGTCGCCGTCCAGGGGCTGGCCTCGGGCCGCATCTCCGTCGAAGTGCGCTCGCCCGGAACCCTCTCGTGGCGGCCGGAAGTCGACCTCGATCCCGCCGCCGGGACGGCCGAACGGGCACGCGCCGCCGCCGTCACCGCGGCCGCCCTCCTGCGCCTCGTCTTCGACTCGCACCCGTCGCCCGCACTCGCCGTGACGCCCCCCGCGGAGCCGCCCCCGGCGGAACCCGCCCCGACGCCCCCGCCGGTCGCGGAAACGGCGCCGCAGACGGAACCGACGGCCGCCGCGGCCGAGCCGGACCAGCCGCCCGAGCGGTCGGCGTGGACCTGGGTCGTCGGAATCGCCGTGGGGGCGGAAGGCGACATCGGAGGATCGTCGGCGCGACGCGGGACCGGGTTCGACCTGGGCCTGCGGGTCGAGGCGATCCACGAGGCCGGGGTGTGGCTGACGGGCCAGTTCGACTGGACCATCACCTGGGCCGACCGCGGCGAGACGCTGCTCCTGGAAACGGGAACCCCTCGGCTGCTCGCCGGCGCGACGCTGGGCACCGCGGTGTGGGCCGTCCGCCTGGGGCTGGGCGGCGCGTTCCAGGGCTGGTGGACCGCCGGCGGGACCGCGCCCTCCGGATGGCGCCTCGGCACGGCCCTGGCCGCCTCCTTCCGCTGGCAGGCGTTATCTTGGCTGGCTGTGGGAGGGGAGGCGGGTGTGGACGTGTACCGTACCCGGGTCGAGGTCGACTTCGGCGGCGAGCCCGTCTTCGGACTCGACCACTGGCGGTGGCGCGCGGGGGCATGGCTGGGAGGCACCTTCGGCTCGTGACGGCGGCTCAGGCTTGGGGCCCCGCGGGCAACTACCATCGGGGGGAATGGTGCGCGATGACGTCGAACGACCGGCTGAAACTCGTAACGACCGACCGCGGGATGCCGGCGTGCGGCCCCGAGGATGCGGCCGGGACGCCGAACCCGGCCCGCGAGGTCGGGGGCGAAGCCGGCGAGCAGATCGCCGCCCATGTGCCCTCGCTCTTCGCCTGCGTCCGCGCGCTCGCGGGCGACCGGAGCGCGGTCGACGACATCGTCCACGAAACCGTCGTCCAGGCCCTGGAGGGATGGCGAAGGTACGACGCGACCCGCGACCTGGGAGCCTGGCTGCGCGGAATTGCCGTCCACCTCGTGCGCCGCCACTGGCGCAAGATCCGCCGCGGGCGGGCCGCCATCGTCTCCCTCACCGAAACGTACGGCGACCGGGACACCGGCCCCCAGGACCCGGAAGGGGAGGCCGCCGGACGCCAGGAAGCCCGACGAATGCTGGCGGCGCTCGATCGCCTGTCGCCGAACCTCCGCGAAGCGTTCGTCCTCCGGGTCGTGGAGGGACTGTCCGGGGAAGAGGTGGCACGGGTCCTCAAAACCTCCCCGGCCGCGGTCCACACCCGAGTGTGCAAGGCCCGCGCCATCCTGCTCGAGGCGATCGGCGACGCCGGCAGCCGCGGCGAAAAGGGGTGCGATCATGACTGAACACGGCGGCCGGGAACGTCCACCGGACGACTTGGACCGCGTGGCGCGCGAGCTGCGGGGAATCCTGCGGGCCGATGCCGCCGGCGCGGAGCTGGACTGGACGCGAATCGCCCTGCTGCGCGCGGAACGCCGGCGGCGCCGCAGCCGCCGGATCGCCGCGACCGCGGGCCTGGCTACGGCCGCGTCGCTCGCCGCAGCGCTCGTCGTCTGGCAGCTCCTCCCGCCGGCCTCCGGCGAGGGCAGGGGAACCCCGGCGCCCATGCCGGGCGCGGGCCGCACCGCCGCCGCGCCCGCGGGACCCGGGTGGCAACTACTGCACGAGGCGGGGGACTCGCGGGTCGTCGCGGCTCCCGGGACAAAGGCGGTGTGGGACGGCCTCGACGAGGTGACGCTGGAAACAGGCCGCGTCGCCGTCCGCTTCCGGCGCGACCGGGGGCTCGCGGCCTCGACCACCTTGTGCGTGCGGGCCGCCGACCTGCGCGCCTGCGCGCACGGCACCATGTTCGAGGTCGAAGCTCCGGAAGCCACCGGCCGGGAAACCACCGTGACCGTCGTCGAGGGCGTCGTGCGGGTCGAACGGACGGGGAAGCCGCCCATCGATGTCGGCGCCGGCCGGCGTCTCGCGGCGTCGGCGAACGAGCCGGTCCCGATCGCGGACGGGGAACTCGCCGCCGTGGCGGCCGCGCTGGGCCTGCCGCCGCCCGCCGCGCCCGCGGGGCCGGACGGGCCGGCGAACCCGGCACCGCGGGAGCCGGTCGAGGCGCCGGGCCCGGTCGCAGCGGGCGAGGGGCCGGCGAGCGTCACGGCACCGCCGGAACCGGCACCGGCGACCGCAGGGGGCGACGCCGGAACTCATCCGCCCGGGAACTCCGGCGCCGCACCCGGCACGCGCGATGACCTGGATACGCTCTACCGGGCGGCCGAACGCGCACTCGCCGAGGGACGTCCGGACGACGCGGTGGACCTGCTGCGCCGGATCGCCGACGCCGGCCCGGAAACGGCCGTCGGCGGACGAGCCATGATCGACATCGGCGAAACCCTGCTCCGGGGAGGACGACCGGCCGAGGCGCGCCGGGCCTTCGAGCGGTACCTCGCCGCGCACCCGCGGGGCGGAATGAGGGGCGAGGCCCGGATCCGCGTCTGCCGGATCGATGCCGCCGCCGGTCGCCTGGCCGACGCGCTGGCATGCTATGCTTCGTACCTCGCCGAGTTCCCGGCGGGACTGTTCGCCTCGGAGGCCCGCCAGGCGACCGGAGAAGCGGACCGGACGGGCGAGCGCGGGGAGCCATGACGCATACGGTGCCGGCCGTCGTACGTCGAGGATCACACGCTCCGGCCGTGGCGCTCGTCGCCTCGCTGATCCTGCCGCTCGTCGCCGGCTGCAGGGTCGAACACTACGACTTCCTCGAGGACGACGGGTGGGCGGACACGGACGGTGAGGCCGTCGATGACGCCGGCGATTCCGAGGACATCGCGGCGGAGGGCGACCTCGAGGACGGCGGAGACGAGGACGAAGACGAGCTCGAGGATGCGTCCGTCGCGTGCATCGCGGACGAGGACGCCGGCGACGCCGCGGGCGGATGCCCTTCCGGACTGGCCTGCTGCGACGACGAAGGCGAGGGGCTGTGCGTCGAGCTGATGACGGATCCGCGCCACTGCGGCGAGTGCGGCGTCGAATGCGACGCGGACGAGGAATGCATCGACGGCGGGTGTCGCCCTCCGTAACCGACTCAGAAACGACTTCCCACGGGCAACAACCGGAAGGGCCGCCGCGCCAACGCGGGCCGACGAAGGCCCCCGGCGTGGCCCCAAAGGGAGGTCGGCATGGGTTCGTCTCGCTGGTTCGGGATCCTGACTCTGGGTCTGTTCGCCGCCGCGGGCTGCGGGGGCTCCGATTCCTCGGGAAACGCGGACTCCGACGTGGACGCGACCGACTACGTCGAGGGCGGAGGCGACCGGCCCGACGCGGACCCGGACGCCGACGGCGGCGACGCGGCCTGCCCCACCCCGGGCGAGATCTCCTGCGACGGGGCGTGCGTCGACCCGGCGGCGGATCCCCTGAACTGCGGAGGCTGCGGCGTCGCGTGCGGCGCGGCCGCGATCTGCGCCGACGGCGTCTGTACCGCCTGCGGCGACTTCGAGCTCGCCTGCGACAACTCGTGCGTCTCCTACCTGGACGACGCGGCGCACTGCGGAGCCTGCGACGTCGCCTGCCCCGTCGGGGCCTCGTGCACCGGCGGGATGTGCGCGTGCCCGGCCGGCGAGATCAACTGCGGCGACGTGTGCGCCGACGTGACCACCGATCCCGCGAACTGCGGCGCGTGCGCCCTGGCCTGCCCGTCGGGGGCCGAGTGCATCTCCGGCGGCTGCTCCTGCGCCGCGGGCCTGATCGCCTGCGGCTCGGAGTGCACCGACGTGTCGAGCGACGCCGCGAACTGCGGCGCCTGCGGCACGGCCTGCCCGCCCACCGCCACCTGCGACGCCGGGCTGTGCGTCTGTCCCGCCGGCCTCGTGAACTGCGGCGACGCCTGCGCCGATCTGTCGGCCGACCCCGCGAACTGCGGACTCTGCAACAACGCCTGCCTCGTCGGCACCTCGTGCGTCTCGGGCGGCTGCACCGACTGCCCCACAGGCACCGTCAACTGCGGCGGCGTCTGCGCCGACCTCGACTCCAACCCCGCGAACTGCGGCGCCTGCGGCCGCACCTGCCCCGACGGAGCGACCTGCACCGCGGGATTGTGCGAGTGCCCCGCCGGCGAAGTCGCGTGCACCGACGTCTGTGCCGACCTGTCGTCCGACCCCGGGCACTGCGGCACCTGCACCCGCACCTGCGCCACCGGTGCGACGTGCGTCTCCGGCGCCTGCGAATGCCCCGCCACCGCCCCCGATGTCTGCGGCGGCGCCTGCGTCGACCGCCAGGCCGATCCCGCCAACTGCGGCACCTGCGGCCATGCCTGCCCGGCAGGCGCGAACTGCATCACCGGCATGTGCGAATGCCCCACGGGCGAGGTCGCCTGCACGGACGTCTGCTCCGACCTCTCCGCCGACCCCGCCCACTGCGGAAGCTGCGCGCGAAGCTGCGCCACCGGCCAGACCTGCGTCTCCGGCGCCTGCACCGCCTGCCCCGCGGGCGAAGTCGTCTGCGGCGGCGCCTGCACCAACATCTCCACCAGCACCGCACACTGCGGGACGTGCGGCAACTCCTGCCCGTCCGGCGCCACCTGCGCCGCCGGGACCTGCGTCTGCCCCTCGGGCCTCATCGACTGCGGAGCCGCGTGCGAGGACCTCTCGCTCAGCTTGACCAGCTGCGGCGCCTGCGGCAACGCCTGCCCCGCCGGCGCCTCGTGCGTCTCCGGCGTCTGCCAGTGCCCCGCCGGCCAGGTCAACTGTGGCGGACGCTGCGCCGACCTCTCCGTCGACCCGACCTCCTGCGGCGCCTGCGGCCGCAACTGCCCCTCCGGCGCCACCTGCGTCTCCGGCGTCTGCCAGTGCCCCGCAGGCCTCATCGCCTGCGGCGGAAACTGCGTCGATGTCTCCTCCGACCTCGGCAACTGCGGCGCCTGCGGCAACCGCTGCGACCCGTCCTTCGGCTCCTGCACCAGCGGCGTCTGCGGCTGCGGCACCAGCGGCTTCCTGGCCTGCGGCACCTCCCACACCTGCCGCGCCACCTTCGACGACCCCTCCAACTGCGGGACCTGCGGCAACCGCTGCAACGACTGGCAGTACTGCCTCGACGGCGCCTGCACCTGCCGCCCGGGCCTCACGAGCTGCGGAGGCCAGTGCGTCGACCTGTCGAGCGACGACCGCAACTGCGGAACCTGCGGCTTCGAATGCACCGGCACCGCGACCGGAGGCGACCAGTGCGCCGCCGGTACCTGCATCGCAAGCTGCCCCTCCGGCACCGATAACTGCGACCCCAACGGCGATACCTGCGTCGCCGTCGCCTCGTTCCCCACCAACCCCCTGCACTGCGACGGGTGCAACAACGTCTGCGCACGCGATGAGGTGTGCAGCGATCGCAACTGCGAGCAGTTCACCATCGGGCGAATGTGCACGAGCTGCCCGTGCCTCGACTGCGGCAGCCGGGAATGCTGCCTCTACCCCGGCACCACGGACGTCGTCGTCTGCCTCGACCCGGGCACCGCCTGCCCCTAGCTCGCCCCACGCTCACGGCTCACGGCTCCCCCCGCACCTGCACCCCCAGCGCACGCAGCCAACGGGCCGTCCGAAGACGCCGCTCCCGGCGCACCAGCGACTCCACCCGGTGCAACGGGTCGTCGCGATACGGCAGGCCGGGCGAGAAGAGACACCGCAGCCGCACCCGGGCCGCCGCCAGCCGCGCCAGCTCGGGACGCAGCTCGTTCCACGCGCCAAGGTCGTCCAGGTCGGTGAACAGATGCACCTCGTGGGCACGGGCCCCCGTCCGGCGCGCCAGCGCCAGCGCGTCGCGGATCCCCGCCACACGCGCCTGCGCCGTGTAACGCTCCTGCACGGGGATCTCGATGCCCCGATCGAGGCAGAATCGCCGGAGCAGCACGTCGCCCGCGTCCTCGCCCCGCACCGACCGCGCGGCCGCCGACGCCGACAGGCCCAGGCGTGCCACGGCGCCCACCACCGCCGCTCGATCGAAGAACGCACCGCGCAGCCCCGGAATCCGCGCGTCGACCCGCTCGTGCAACAAGAGGTAGCGCCCCACCACCTGCGCCAGCTCGTCGGCCGTCACGTCCGTCGCGTCGGCGTCGATGGGCTGGTACGCGTCGAGCAGCGCGTCCAGGAGCGGCGCGGCCGCCGCACGCCCGCCGCCAGGCGCCACGTGCTGCGACACCCGGTCGTCGAACAGGCACAGCCCGACCGCGTCGCCCCCACGCAACGCCGCCCGCATCAAAGCGTAGGACTCCGCCGCCAGCGCATCGAACGCCGCACGACCCCCGACCCGGCGCAGCGTCGCGGCCGACGCCTCCACCGCGACGAGATGACGCCGCGGCAGGTGCCGCTCGTACTCCTTGGTCAACAGCCGCCCGGCACGCGCCGACGGACGCCACGCGATGCGGCGGAACGGGTCGCCGAAACGGTGGTCGCGGATGTCGCGCAGGTCGGCGTCGTCCCCCGCCACGTTCGGAGCACGGATCCGCGGCAACGGGCCCCGCACCTCGGACCGCCCGCGGCCGGGCCGCGGCACCCGCGCCGCAAGCTGCGCGGGCAGCACCTTGAGACGCAACGGCGTGGGAAAGTACAGCCGATGGCGGAACAACCCGAGCGGCGTCGAAATCCAGAGCAGCATCCCGTGCAACACCAGCGTGCCGGGTGCCAGAGGCACGATGCGAATCCGGTGCCGCAGCTCCCGCCCCGCCGGGATCGGCGGCAAACGCAGTGAACGACGGTCCGGCGCGACTCGCCCCCCCGCGAAGACGTCCGCACGGTCGACGGGCAGACGCAACGGAGACGGATTGCGCACCGCGACGTCGATCGCGATCGGTCGCCCCGCAACCGGCCGCACCGCCCGCTCGGCCGGCCCCCACCCCAAACGTAGATTCCCCTCCCGGAAACGCGCCGGACCCGCCGCCCCCAGCACCGCATCGACCACCAACGGCGCGGCCGCACACGTGGCGAGGAAAACCAGGGTCGGCGACGCCGCCAGCAGGCCGAAGCCCAGCAGGAGGATCGCAAGCGTCGCGGCGAGGATCCCGCCCGCCGACAACGTCAGGCGCATCGCAACTCGCCACTCACGACGGCCGACTCGCGACCGCCCACGCGAACCCCACGATGGCGCCCGTCGCCATGATGCTCAACCCTTGCCCCGGGGCCGATGCGGAATCTGCGCCAGCGCCTGGTCGATCCGCGCGTCGGGATCGAAACCCGCGGCCGCGGCGTCGGGAGTCGGAAGCAGACGGTGCCGGAACACGGGCTTCGCCATCGCCATCACGTCCTCCGGAAGCACGAAGTCGCGCTCCGACAGCACCGCCAGCGCCTTCGACGCCTGCAGCAGGTTGAGCGCCGCCCGCGGCGAGGGACCCAGCACCAGCGCGTCGTCGTCGCGCAAATGACGCGCCAACCCCGCCACGTACGCGACCAGATCGGACTCGACGTGCGTGCGCGCCACCGCCTCCTGCAACACCAGCACGTCCGCCGCCGTCATGCACAACCCCGTCCGCGGCGCCGCCGCACCGTAGCGCTCCAGCATCGTCACCTCGTCCTCGAGCGACGGATAATGCAGGTCGATGCGCAGCAGGAAACGGTCGAGCTGCGCCTCGGGCAGCGGGAACGTGCCCTCCGTCTCCACGGGGTTCTGCGTCGCCACCACGAGGACCGGCGACGGCAGCTCGCGCGTCACCCCCTCGATCGTCACCTGGCGCTCCTGCATCGCCTCCAGCATCGCCGACTGCGTCTTGGCCGGCGCACGGTTGATCTCGTCCCCCAGTACGAGCTGCGCGAAAATCGGACCCTCGTGCAAGTGGAACGTCGCATCCTTGGGGTTGAAGACGTGCGTGCCGACGATGTCCGAAGGCAGAAGGTCGGCCGTGAACTGGATGCGCGAGAAACGCAGGTCGAGCGCCGAGGCGAAGGCGCGCGCCAGCGTCGTCTTCGCGATGCCGGGAACACCCTCGATCAGCACGTGGCCGCGCGCCAACAGCGCCGCCAGAAGCTGCCGCACCACGTCGGCAGGCCCGAAATAGGCGTTGCGGATCTCGGCGGCGGCGCGGCGCAGGCGTTGGGCAGGAGACGTCGCTTCCATGGCCGCAGAGTCTACCAAACAATTGAAGGCCGTTGGTGCGGTGTTGCCGCACGCGGCGCGCCCTGCTAGGTTGAACGGTGCGCATGAGGGGGACGCGGGTGGAGGACGAGTGATGCGGAAACGCAGGCGACAACCGGGGTTGCGCCTGTGCCTGGCGACGGCGGCGGCCGGTGCGGTCGCCGCGCTGCTCGCCGCACACGCCTGCGCGACCCAGGACGTCCGGTGCGGCAACGGCGTCGTGGATCCCGGCGAGGAATGCGACGACAACAACCTCAGCAACGACGACCGCTGCACCAAGTTCTGCCGCCTCTCGATCTGCGGCGACGGGATCATCGAACGCTCCTCCGAACAGTGCGACGACCGCGGCACCGTGCCGGGCGACGGCTGCGACGCCGCCTGCCGCCGCGAAGGCATGGAGTGCGGCGACGGTACCCTGGACGACGTCGGGTCCTGGCCCGAGGAATGCGACGACGGGAACACCACCGACGGCGACGGCTGCTCCGCCAACTGCTTCAACGAAATCGGTACCTGCGGCGACGGCACCCGACAGTACGGCGAGGAATGCGACGACGGAAACACGACGCCGTGCGACGGCTGCGACGAGGACTGCCGCACCGAGACCGCAGGCTCCTGCGACGCCGACGCGACCACCGAGACCGATGCGCCCGACGCCCCGGACGGCGACGCGCGGGACGGCGACGCCGCCGACGGCGACGGCCGGGACGCCGAAACCGTCGATGGCGAAACGGGCGACGCGGAGTTCGTCGAAGGCGACGGGCGCGACGGCGACGTCGCCGACGGCGACGCGGCCGACGGGGACGGTGACGCCGCCGAGGCGCGGGACGGGTGGGACTGCACCGACCCCGTGTGCGACCTGGCGCCCCAGTGCGGCTGCGGCTCGGGCGAGAAATGCACCCTCATCGGCTCCGGCCGCGGCTGCGGACCGACGGGGTTCCTGGCCGAAGGCCGCGCCTGCACCAGCGACTCGGAGTGCGGAAGCGGCCTCTACTGCGCACCCGCCGTGGACACCAGCGTCTTCTTCTGCCACCGCTTCTGCGAGGCGGACGGCGACTGCCTCGGCCCAGGCTCGCGCTGCCTCGTGCCCATCACCGGCGGCTCCCCACCCACGACCCTGGGCACCCTCTGCACCGTGAACTGCGACCTCGAGTCCGGGTCCGGCTGCCCGGAAGGCGCCCGCTGCAAGGTCTTCTCCGACGCGGACGGCGACTACCTCACCGACTGCTCGGGCGAGGTCGGCAGCGGCCGCCTCGGTCACGCCTGCTCCGACGAATCCGACTGCGCCGCGGGATACTTCTGCTCCCCCTCCTTCCCCACCTGCCTCCAGTACTGCGTCTTCCCGGACGGCTACTGCGACGGCGGCTACGTCTGCCGCTCCTTCGCGCCGCCCGTCCTCATCGGCACGCGCACCTACGGATACTGCGGGTGAGCCGCTCGCCTGCCGGAAACCCCGGAACGCGCCGGACTCGCCGGGCGAACACGCCGTGGCACGACTCCTGACCATCGTCGACTCGGACTTCGCGCTGGACGGCGGCGCGATGATGGGCGTCGTGCCGCGCGCCCTGTGGGAAAAACAACACCCGCCCGACCCGCGCAACCGCATCCCGCTCGTGTCCCGCTTCGCCGTCGTCGACGACCCGGACGCCGCTCGCGTGTGGCTGCTCGACTGCGGCCTGGGCCGCGACTGGAACCCCAAGGAGCTCGACATCTACGACATCCGGCCCCGCGGCACCGACGCGCGCACCCTGCTGCACGACGCGGGCATCGCCCCGGACTCCGTCACCGACCTCGTCCTCACCCACCTGCACTTCGATCACGCGGGCGGAATCGCACGCCGCGACCCCACCGGAAAACTGGCGCTCGCGTTCCCCGCCGCACGACACCACGTGCAGGCGTCGCACTGGTCCTGGGCCCGCTCCCCGACCCCGAAGGACGCAGCCTCCTTCCGCACCGACCACATCGCTCTCCTCGAAGCCTCCAGCCAACTCCGCCTCGTCGACGGCTCGGGCCCCCTGGGCGGCGCCGTCTCCGTCCGCGCCGTCCACGGCCACACCCCGGGCCTGCAACTCCCCCTCGTCGACGCCGCCGGCGGACCGTACCTCTTCCTCGCCGATCTCGTGCCCCTGTGGTCGCACCTCCGCCTGCCGTGGATCATGGCCTTCGACAACGAACCCCTCGTCACCCTCGCCGAGAAACGCGCCCTCCTCCAGGAGGCCGCCTCGCGCCGCTGGGTCCTCATCTCCGAACACGACCCCGGCGAGGCAACCAAGACGCTGGAACCGCCTGTTCCCGTCTTGCATCGCTGATTCTGCCTTCGGCGTTGCCGCTGCGCCCGACACGTTGTAGATTTCCCGCTGCATGTCTTAGCCTTTGCATTCCGCCGCCAGGCGAGACGAAACATGGAGGGAGGATCCGCATGACTCGAAGCTTGTTGGCGACGACGTTGCTCGCGGCGGCGGCGGTCGCCTGCTCGCCGAGCAGCGGGGACGACCAGGAGGACGTGCGCCGCGAAACAGGGGAGGGCGGCGAAGGCGGCTCCGACGCCACCGACGCCCGCTGGGAAGACGGCTACGTCCCCGTCGACGCCGACGGCGACACCATCGCCGACCCGGACGAGGCGTTCGGCGACACCGACGGCGACACCACCCCGGACGGCCTGGACCTGGACTCCGACGCCGACGGACTCGACGACGCCGACGAAGCGGGCGACGCGGACCTGTGGACCCCGCCCCGCGACAGCGACGGAGACTACATCCCCGACTTCCGCGACACCGACTCGGACAACGACGGCCTCTCCGACGCGGAGGAACGGACCGCGGGCACCGACCCGACCGAGCCGGACTCCGACGGGGACGGCGCGCCCGACGTCGTCGAAGTCGCAAGCGGCACGGATCCGACGGCGCCCGACGACAACCCCCACGCGCGGGGAAACTTCGTGTTCGTCATGCCGTACGAAGGTCCGCCGGACCCGCTCCGCGACACCCTCGTCTTCGGCACGTCCATCCGCATGGCCGACGTGTTCTTCATGCTCGATCGGTCCGCCTCGATGCGCGGCGAAATCGTGAACCTCACCGACGCCCTCAGCACCACCATCGTGCCGGCCGTCGACGCCATCATCCCGGACGTCGCGTTCGGCGCCGGCGATCTCGACATCTGCCCCAAGATCAACTCCTGCAGCAGCGGCGGAACCGCCGTGGGACTCCGCTGCGGCCAGACGATCGATGAAAACCCGGCCCTGACCCAGACCGCACTCGAGACCATCCGCGACACCTCCGTGTGCAACGGGACCCACGAGCCGTACCTCGCCGCCGCGTGGCTCATCGCCACCGACGACGAGGACGGACCGGACGGCGACTGGCGCGCCACTCGCGTCACGCACACCGAGTGCGCCCCGGACCACCCGGGAATCGGCTGGCCCTGCTTCCGCCCGGGCGCCGTCCCGATCATCGTCCTCGCCGGCGACGAGCCGTTCTACGGCGAAGGACTCGAGGTCTGCACCACGCCCGACTTCGCCGCGATGACCGCCGCCCTCAACGCCATCCACGCACGCTTCGTCGGGATCAGCTCCCAGGGCAGCGTCGGCGACTCCGACCTCATGTTCCAGGGACTCGTCGATACCTGCAACGCCACCGGCTCCGTCGACGTCGCCGGCAACCCCCTGGCCTTCGAGATCGCCAACGACGGCACCGGCATCGGCGACCAGGTCGTCGAGGCCATCGAAACCCTCGCCGGCCAGGTCGTCATGGACATCACCGCCGTCGCCGTGGATGTCGACGAAGGACCCGCCGACACCACCGACGCCACCATCTTCGTCGACTACCTGGAGGCGAACCGCACGGGCGGCGTCGCCGATCCCCGCGACCCGGGACGCATCTGCGCCCCAGGCCTCACCGCCGTCGATACCGACGGCGACGGCCACCAGGACGAGTTCTCCGACGTCCTGCCGGGTACCATCGTCTGCTTCGACATCGTCCCCCTCGAAAACACCACCGTCACGCCCACCGTCGAACCCCAGCTCTTCCGCGCCCAGGTCCAGGTCATGGGCGACTCCGTCGCCATCCTCGACACCCGCGACGTCTACTTCCTCGTCCCCCCCGGCACCTACGTCGGCCCGCCCATCTAGCGGCCCCCTACCACGCCCCCGGACTCGCCGACATGTGCAACGTCAAGACCCCGCCCGCCACGACGTCGCCGTGCTCGAGGAACGGAACGGTCAACGGCTCCCCGTTCAGCTCGGCCGCCGCGATGTACGGACGGTCGGGCGCGTTGCCCTCCGCCTCGATCACGAACGTGCGGGATCCGGGCGCCCCGGGCGACAGCTCCACCTCGACCCGATCGAACAGCGGACTCCCCAGCGCGTAGCGCGCCGTCCCGGGAGCGTCCGGGTACATGCCCATCGCGGAAAAGACGTACCACGCCGAAAGCGTCCCCGCGTCGTCGTTGCCGGGAAGCCCCGCGGGACCGTCGCCGAAAAAACGTCCCATCGCGTCGCGTACCACAAGCTGCGCGCGGAAGGCCTGCCCCCCCACGTGGTCGAAAAGATACGGAGCGGCCAGATCCGGCTCGTTCCACATCGCAAAACGCCCGGAGTCGAAGAACCCTTGGAGCCGCGACGCGAAAACATCCTCCCCGTGCAGCGCGACCAGCCCGGCCATGTCGTGCGGAACGAAAAACGCGTACTGCCAGGCCGTGCCCTCCACGTAGCCCGGACCACCCGAACGCGGCTGGAACAACGAGCCCTCCAGCGCGTCCGGGTCGAACGGCTCCCACCACGACCCGTCGGCGTTCCGCGGACGCAACAGACCCGTCCCCGCATCGTAGAGGCTCCGCCACGATCGCGCCCGGGCCGCGAACTCGGACGCCTCGCCCGACCGACCGACCGCCGCCGCCAGCGTCGCAAGCGCCGAGTCCGCCAGCGCGTACTCCAAGGTCGTCGAGACCGGACCCCAGACGTCCGACGACTCCTCCATCGGGACGTAGCCGAGCGAAACGTAGGAATCGAGCCCGGGACGGTGCGCCGCGTCCCGCGCCGCCGCGGCCAGACGGGGGTACAACCCGTCGAGGTCGAAGTCCGTCAGACCCTTCACCCACGAATCGGAAAAAACGATCGCCGCCGGATCACCGACCATCACCCGCACGTCCTCGCCAATCAGCTCCCACAACGGCGGCACCCCCGCCGAGATCGTCAACGACTCGAGCGTCCGCAGCATGTCCGCCTGCCGCTCCGGGAACAACAACGTGAGCAAGGGATGGACCGTGCGGTACGTGTCCCAGAGCGAGAAGACCGTGTAGCGTTCGCCGGACGCAAGGTGCCCCACCGCCCCGCCGGGAAGCGGGTAGTCGCCGCCCCAGTCGCTCGCGACGCTCGGGTGGATCAACGCGTGGTACAGCGCCGTCGTGAATCGGCGGCGAGAGGTCTCGTCGCCCTCGACCCGCACGCGGCCCAGCGCACGTTGCCAGGCCCGGGCCGCCTCGTCGTGCAGCTCGTCGAACGTCCGCGAGCCGACCTCGCGCTCGAGCGCCCGGCGGGCGCCATCGACGCCGACCCACGAAAGACCCACCGCCGCCACGATCGGCGCGCCGGCCCCCGTCCGGAAACGGAAGAACGCGCCGGCATCGCCCTCGGCGGAAGCGGCCGGCGTCAGCGTCTCGCCCACGAACGTCCCCGCCCAGAACGCCGGGCGATCGAAACGCACCACGAAATGCAGCACCGAGCGGTTCGGCCGCGCGCAGAACAGGCCGAGCTCCACCGAGCCCTCGGCCTCGGTCATGGACACCACCCGGATCCGTCCGGCGTTGGTGCGCCAGCTCAACCCGCGACCGGCGTCGATCAGCACCGCGGCGTCGTCGCGCTCGGGGAACCAGAAACGCTGGAGGCCGACCCGCGCGGTCGCGGTCAGCTCGCCGTCGACGCCGGGGCCCGTCAACGTGACCGCGTAGTAGCCGGCATGGGCCCGCTCCCCCTCGTACCCCGACGCGTAGGTCTCCTCCGTGAACCCGGGCGTCGAGCCGACCACCGGGACGAGCACAGGGGCGCCCAGGTCGGGACACCCCACGCCGCTCAGGTGCGTCTGGCCGAAGCCGCGGATCAGCGGCGCGCCGTGGAGGTAACCCGCGTTCGCGGGACCGTCGAAGAACGTGAACGGGTCGCGCAACGTCGTGTGCGGACTCGGCGATGCCAGGCCCCACGGAACCACCGCCCCGGGGAACGTCTGACCGTCGTTGGCCGTCCCGACAAACGGATCGACCAGGGCCGCCAACGGAGCATCGGCCGGAGGATCCAGCGGACGGTAGGCGCGGGGAGAAGGAGCGCAGGCGAAGAGGAGCAAGGAATGAAGAAGGCAAAACAGGCAATGAGAAATGGAAAACGGCGGAGGGAAAGGGCGCATCGGGGAGGAATATAGCGCGGGATACGAGGCCAGGCGCCGTGGCAGGCAATCATGCTCCGTGTGGGCGATGCTCAACGGGGCGGGCTCGAGGTACGGGTCGGTGCGGCCGCGGTCTCTTCGCGCACCCACTCGACGTACGGCGCGAACGAGGCGCCGACGTCCGGCGCGAGCACCACGATCTCGGGCACCTCGTAGGGGTGAAGCTCCCGCAACCGCGCCACGCAACGGTCCAGCGCCCCGGCCGCCGTCTTCACCAGCAGCGTCGTCTCGGGATCGCGCTCCACCTTCCCCTTCCAACGATAGGTCGACCGCACGCCGGGAATCGCGTTCACGCACGCGGCACAGCGCTCCTCGACCAGGCGCGAAGCGATCTCGTCGGCCTTGTCCGGCGGGCAGTTGCTGAGGATGATGCGCATGTGGAAGGCTTAGCCCGGATGGACCGCGCAGCGCAACCGCTCCCGCTTTCGCGCCAAGGACGCCAGGAGGCCAAGCACGCCAGGAGGGAGAGGGAAGGGCGGACGGCGCGGATGAAGTGGACGCTGATGCTGGCAGCCATGGCCGGAATGGCGTGCCCGCCGCCGGCCGCGCCGGGGGGAGGGGAGTCGCCCCTGCCGGCCATCACCGGCGACGAGCATGGCTTGCGGCTGATCGACCTCCGCGGAAATGCCGAGCCCCGCGAGCTGCTGCTGGGCGGCGGATGGGCCGCAGCGGCCTGGATCGGATGCACGGACTGGTTGGCCCTGGACCGCACCCTCGGGACCGAACGCGGACTGTCCGTGCTCGACGTGCAAAGCGGCCAGCTCATCGCCGTGGGGCCAGGACCGATCGAGTCGCTGATGCGCAAGCCGGAAATCCTCGACGCGCTGGTCGGGGCGTTCGGCGTGGATGCCGCCTACCCCGAGGATCGGCTGCAGTACGGCGCCCTGCGAAGAGACGACCGGGGCACCCCGGTCGTGGAAGTCATCGGCGCGGGCGAGGGAGAACAGCCGGACCACGTGGTCGGCATCGAGCCGCTGGAGCTGCCCCTGCCCGTCGCACGGGCGCTCGAGGCAACCGGCGAGTGCGCCGCGCAGCCCTCCGTCCGTTGGGTCCTGCGCTCGCCGTACGGAACGGAAACCCTGGAGGGAGCGGCGGGCGCAGGGTGGACGTGCGAACGCGTCGCCGGCTCCGGCTCCGGAACTCGCGACCCGGGACTCGCCGCTCTTGACGCCCCCCAACCCCGCGCCCCCCACGACGCGAAGGACGTCGGACGGAGCAGCGCAAGTCCCGCCGACCAGCCGCTCGTCGTGGAGGTGCCCGGGGCGGGAGAGGTCCCCCTGCCGGACAGCGCGCCCGTGGAAGCCTACGAGCTGTGTGCGAAACCGGGCGGGGGATGGCGCGCGGTGCGCGTCGAACAACCGGGGGAGTACGGATACCACGTGCTCTACGTCGTCCGGGACGGGGATGGCGCCGTGTGGGAGGCGGCGCGCTACGTCGTCACCGACCTCACCGCCGCCGGGGTCGCCGCCGTGGACGGCAACCTCCTGCTCTTCGGCGGGCCCGACGGCTGGTTCCTCGCACGGGATGAAGACGACCCGGAACGACTCGGCGACATCCCCCCCGCCATCCGCTAGCCCCCCTCTCAGTCGTAATACTCGTTCCCCAGGTGCGTGATCAGCTCCTCCCCCTTGAGCCAACGCAGCGTGTTCTTGAGCTTCATGAGCTGGATGAACAGGTCGTGCTCCGGATACAGCTTGGGGGGGACCATCGGGCTCTTGAAGTAGAAGGAAAGCCACTCCTGGATGCCGTGGAAGCCGGCACGGTGGGCCAGATCCATGAGCAGGGCGAGGTCCAGGACGATGGGAGCCGCCAGGATCGAATCGCGGCAGAGGAAGTTGATCTTGATCTGCATCGGGTAGTCGAGCCAGCCGAAGATGTCGATGTTGTCCCAGCTCTCCTTGTTGTCCCCGCGAGGCGGGTAGTAGTTGATCCGGACCTTGTGGTGGAAATCGCCGTACAGCTCGCCGTGAAGCTCGGGCTGCAGGATCGTGTCGAGCACCGAGAGCTTGCTCTCCTCCTTGGTCTTGAACGAATCGGGGTCGTCCAGGACCTCGCCGTCGCGGTTGCCCAGGATGTTGCTGGAGAACCAGCCCTTGAGGCCGATCATGCGGGCCTTGAAGCCCGGCGCCAGGATCGTCTTCATCAGCGTCTGCCCGGTCTTGAAGTCCTTGCCCGCCACCGGGAGGCTCTCGCGCCGCGCCAGCTCCCAGATCGCCGGAATGTCCACCGTCAGGTTCGGCGCGCCGTTGGCGAAGGGGACCCCGGCCCGAAGCGCCGCGTACGCGTAGACCATGCTCGGCGCGATCGTCGGGTCGTTGTCCCGCAAGGCCTTCTCGAACGCCGCCAGGCTCTGGTGCGCCTCGGTCGGCTTGAGGAAGATCTCCGTGGACGCGCACCAGACCAGGACGTTGCGCGACGTCCCGTTCTCCTTCGTGAAGCGCCCGATGTCCTCGATGAGCTGCTCCGCCAGCTCCATCTTGTTCTTCCCCTGCTTCACGTGCGAGCCGTCGAGCCGGCGGACGTAGTCGCGGGAGAAGACCGCCTTCATCGGCCGCAGCGCCCGCAGCTCGTCGGCGCAAAGATCGATGTCCTCCTTGGTCAGGACCCCGGCCTTCGTCGCGGCCTGGTGGGCGTCGTCGGCAAAACAGTCCCACGCCCCGAACACGAGGTCGTCCAGCGAAGCCAGGGGCACGAAGTCGCGAATCGCGGGGGACCGGTTCTCCGTACGCTTGCCCAGACGAATCGTGCCGAGCTGCGTGAGGGACCCGAAGGGACGGCGGAGCCGCTTGCGACACAGGGCCACCCCGGCGACGAACGTCGTGGAAACGGCGCCGAGCCCGGCGAGCAGGACGCCGAGCTTCCCGGTGGCAGGTTGAATCTTGGCCGGCTTCTCCATGGCGGTTCACCTTTCCGGCTCCCTCCGTCGACCGGAGCCTGGCAGGCCGCGCTCTCCGTGCGGGGACTCGTGGATGCCCGGCGCGGTCGGCGAGCCACGAACGTCGCGCGTCGTTAGCACACGCCGTGCCATGGCTCAACAATTTCGCATGGCCCGCCCCTTGCACCGGCCGCCCCGTCGTCGGTCGTGGGAGGGGCGCACGGGGCCCGACCGACGTCACGGGACTTGAGACGAGTCCCGGAACGGTGGTAGATCGCGGCGACTTCCGGCACGGACGAACCGGAAGGCGTCCTGGCGAGTGTTGTAGCGAATGGTGTGCGCGAAATTCACACTGGGGCGTCGACACGACAGGGCGGTAGCGAACTGACGGCGGAAACGCCGGAAGGACGCGGGAGGCGGAAATGACGGTGCGGCGCGGAATCATCCTGGCAGCGGGCCTCGGCTCCCGCCTCGCCGACGGCTCGGGCGTCCCGAAACCGTTGGTGAAGGTCGGCGGCCGCCCCATGATCCGCCACGTCCTGTCCGCCTTCCGCGGCGCGGGCCTCACCGAAGCCGTCGTCGTCGTCGGCTTCCAGGGCGACAGGATCCGCAGGGCGCTCGAGGGCGAGGACGGCATTCGGATCGACGTCGTCGAGAACAACGAGTGGGAGAAGGCCAACGGGGTCTCCGTCCTCGCCGCCGCAACACGCATCGACGAACCCTGCATCCTCTCCATGTCCGACCACCTCTACGGCCCAGGCATGGTGCGCACCCTGTGCCGCATCCCGGACTCGGACCCCTCCTGCCAGCTCCTCGTGGACGGCGACGTCGCCGGCGTGTTCGACATCGATGACGCCACCAAGGTCCGCCGCCAAGGCGACCGCATCGTCGCCATCGGGAAAGAGCTCGCCGACTACGACGGCATCGATTGCGGCGTCTTCCGCATCACGCCCGCCCTCATCGAAGCGCTCGGAGAGGTCCACGGCCAGCGAGGGGATTGCTCGCTGTCCGACGGCGTGAGAAAGTTGTGCGCGGGGGATCGGATGCGGGCCGTGGGCGTGACCGGCGAGCCGTGGATCGACGTCGATACGCCCCAGGCCCTGCGCGCCGCCACGGCGCTGCTGGGCTCGGCCAGGTGGGAAGGCGTTCGCGAAACGCCGGGACGCAAGAGCGCGAGGGTGGGAGTGGTCCTGCCGCCGGCATGACCTGCCGAGCGCGGAGACGGTGATGGCTCGAGCGAAGCTGACCCTGTTCACTCCCGGACCAGTGCGCATCCCGCCGCTGGTGGCCGAGTACCTCGCCGACCCCCCCTGCAACTACCACCGGCAGGCCGGCTTCGGAGAAATGTTCCGGCGGACGCAGTCCGACCTGAAGGCCCTCCTGGGACTCCGCCACCCCGACGAAACCTTCGCCACCCTCTTGACGACCACCGGAACAGGCGCCAACGAAGCCTGCCTCTCGACGCTCTCTCGCGCGGGCAGCGGCGTGATCGTCCGCAACGGCTTCTTCGGCGCCCGTCTCGTCGACCAGGCCCGGCAGAACGGCCTGCCGCACGAGGTCCTCGACGCACCCGACGACCGGCCCATCGATCCCGCCGCGCTCGAGTCCTTCCTCTCGTCCCACCCGGCCGCACGGTGGGTCTTCTTCGTGGCCCACGAGACGCGCGCCGGACTGGCCAATCCCCTCGTCGACCTCGGACGGACCTGCCGGCGCCGCGGACTGTTCGTCGGCGCCGACATGGTCTCCGCAGCCTACGCGTACCCCCTCGACCTCGAAGCCAGCGGCCTCGACCTCGCCGTCACCTCGTCCGCCAAGGCCCTCGGCGCCGTGCCCGGCCTCGGTATCGTCTTCACCCGAATCGAAGCGGCCGAGCGCCTGGCCACCCTGCCGGCCCCGGGCGGGTACTACCTGGACCTCCTGGCCGAATTCGAGAAACAACGACGCGAAGGACAACCCCGCTTCGCCCAGCCGGTGGCCCTGCACGCTGCCCTGCACGCCGCCTGCCTGCACCTCTCGCAGGTCGGCATCGATAACCACTTCGCCCGCATCCGACGGCAGATGGACGACATCGCCGCGTTCCTCGGCCGCCTGGGACTGCGACCCCTCCTGCCCGCACCGTACCGCTCCGGCGTCGTCGTGAATTTCGACTTGCCGCGGGGAATGGTGTATCCCGAGTTCAGCGCCCGCATGGAGGCGGAGGGGTTCTACCTGCTGTACGGCATTCCCGGCGACCACTCGCATTTCCAGGTCAGCACGATCGGGGATCTGTCGGACCAGGACGTCGCAGGACTGGAGGAAGCCCTGGGCAGAGTCCTCGGCAGACGGGCGGGGGCGTCTCGAGCGGAACGGACGGCCGACGTCCGACACGCCGATGGGAGGCAACCATGATCCGTCAGCTCGGCAATCATCTCGGCAAGTGGATCGCGCTGGGGTACGACCATCACGCGTCCGAGGAGATTGCCGCCTACGTCCAGACCCTCTCCAGGTTCGGCATCGTCGTCCCCGCCGTCTCCGGCCCCGACCTCTACTGGATCGATTCCGCCCGCGTCGTCTGCCGCGCCATCCAACGCAAGAAGGATCGCATCGGCGTCCTCCTCTGCTCCACAGGCATCGGCATGTCCATCGCCGCCAACAAGTTCCGCGGCATCTACGCCGCCCGGTGCGTGAGCGAGGACGACGCACGGGGCGCCCGCACGATCAACAACGCCAACGTGCTCTGCCTGGCCCTCCGCTCCGGCGTCGAGGCCAACCGCAAGATCATCGCCGCGTTCATGGAAACCCCCTTCGAAGGCCGCAAGGTCGAACAGCTCTCCGAAATCACCACCCTCGAAATCGAACGACCCGCCCCCTCCCACGGCTCCCGATCGCCCCAACCCGTCTTCGCCCGCGACCAGCGCGCCGTCCGCTGAACTCCTCACCCGCTCCCCCCACGGTCCGCAGCCATCGCTCGCCGGAACTCGCGCCGCTCCGCCGGCGTCAACGACGTCCACGCCGCCGCCGAATACGTCATCATCGCCGCGAACAGGATGTCGAACAGGAACCGCGGCTCGAACGCCAACAGCCCCAGCGTCACCACGAAGAACGCCACGATGAAGAACCGCGCATACCAGAAATGCGCGCGGCGAATGTGGTGGCTGGGAAACGGCCACCGCGTCAGCGCCGCCAGCGACGCCAACGGAATCAAGCCCACCCCCCACCACAAACCGCCAGGCGCCAACGGCACCACGATCGCGTTGCAGTACCCCACCGCAAGGAACCCGAGCACGCTGCGCGGCAACCCGATCCACACCCCCTTGCCGTCCAGCGCCACCACCGCGTGCTGCGCATGCCGCACCGACGCGGCCACGATGATCGACGCCGCCAGGCCAATCGCCAAAAGCTCCTGCCACGGCTCCGGGACCAGACCCGCCCCTCGGTAGACCGTGTACACGATGGCCGCTGGCGCCACCACGTGCGACAGATGATCGGCAATGGTGTCGTACTCGGCCCCGAACCGCGTCGAAACCCCCAGCCGCCGCGCCACCCAGCCGTCAGGAATGTCCCCCAGGAAGTAGCCGAGAAGAATCGCAAGCCCCGCATCGAACGGCCGGCCGTCGATGCAGAAACAAATCGCCACCACGCCGCCAAGCAGGTTGATCGTCGTAAACGCGCCGGGAACGAAAGGCCGCCAGGACATCCGATCACCCGACCGAGCCGCCCGCTCGAGTCGAACCCGAAACTAGGCCGCCCCACGCAGGCATGTCAACAAACGCCCGACCCAAGGGTGCCTTGCACGGGTCCGGGTCGTCCCCTTGTCCGGTATCGGTGTCCATCGGTGTCCATCGGTGGTTTCTTTCCGGGCCGCCCCCCCGCCAAGGATGGCCCACCCCTTGCTTCCCCGTCGGCCGGCGGGTTGGTGCGCGGAAGCGGGGGAGCCAGCAACCGTCACGGGACTTGCGAACAGTCCCGCAGAAGTGTAATGGGGGCGTCGTAGTTCCTGGGGCGTAGCGGCACGGCCACGGCCGTGTCGGGTGTTGTGACGCATGGTGTATCCCGGATTCACACTGTGGTGCTGGCAGGACAGGAGGTCGATGTGAATCGCGCGAAACCAGTCCTATTTACCCCCGGACCGCTCGAGGTTCCGCGTCGGGTCTCCGAGTACATGGCCGATCCGCCGGCGAACTACCACCGGCAGGACGCGTTCCGCACGATGTTCGCGGAAAACCAGCAGGATCTCAAGGATCTCATCGGGATCCGCAGCCCGGCCGACTGGCACGTGACCATGTTCGCCAGCACCGGCACCGGCGCCAACGACGTCTGCCTCCTCGCCCTCTCACGCCTCGGTCGCGGCCTCATCGTCAGCAACGGCTACTTCGGTGAACGCCTCGTCACCCAGGCCACCGAATGCGGCGTCGAACACGACGTGCTCCGCCTCGCCGTCGAAGAACCGATGGATCCAGGTGCCGTGGACGAAGCACTCGCCGCCGACCCCGACCTGAAATGGGTCTTCTTCGTCAGCCACGAAACGCGCGCCGGACTCGTCAACCCGCTCGTCGAGCTGGGCCGCACCTGCAAGCGCCACGGCCTCATGGTCGCCGCCGATTGCGTCTCCAGCGCCTACGCGTACGCCATCGACCTCGAAGCCGCCCAGGTGGACCTGGCCTCCGCGTCGTCGTCCAAGGCGATCATGGCCCACCCAGGCCTCGGCATGGTCTTCACCCGCGTCGCCGCCGTGGAACGGTTGCGGGTCGCGGGAACCCCTCGCGGGTCGTCCCTCGACCTCGTCGCCGAGTTCGACAAGCAGTCGAAGCTCCGCGAACCGCGATTCGGCCAGCCCGTCGCGCTCCACGCCGCCCTGCGCGCCGCGTGCATGCACCTCAAGACCATCGGCATCGATGCCCACCACCGCCGCATCCGCCGCCAGATGCAGGACCTCGCCGCCCACCTGGGCGACCTGGGCGCCCCGGCCCGCGTCGATCCGCGCTACCGCTCCTGGGTCGTCTGCAACTTCGACCTTCCCCCGGGCTTCACCTGCGCCGAGATCTCCAAGTACATGGAAGGGCAGGGACTCTTCATCCTCTACGGCATCGGCGGCGACAAGAACCACTTCCAGATCGCCACCATGGGCGACCTCTCCGACGAAAACCTGTCCGCCCTCAAACGGGCCTTCACCCGCCTCTTCACCGCCCGCCGCCGCATGTCCTCCGACCTCGCTCGCCCCGCCGCCGTCGCCAGCTCCAGCCGCTAGCTCGGCGCTACGCCCCGCCGCAACCCTCCGAAACGCCCGCCCTCGCCTCGCGCCGCATCTCCACCCGCCGCCTCACGAACACGAAACACGTCGCCGCCGCACCCAGGAAGAACAACGTCGCGATGACCTCGAGCAGACCCAGGACCGCAAGCCCGAGAAAAATCAGGTCCATCGTGTCGCGCTTCGACAGATACGCGATGAACCCCCACAGCTTGCGCAGCGGCGTCCGCGCCACCGCCGCTCGCTCGACGTTGCTCGGAAAATCCTGCACGCACCCGCTGCCGATCGATACGATGTACGTGTACGACACCGCAATCGCGATCAACGCGAACACCGCGGTCGCCGCCCCCAGCCACGTCCACACCGGCGAATGCCCGAACCGACCAAGGTTGACCGCGACCGCAATCGAATAGACCACCGTCGTGAGGTCGTCCCCGGCGTTGTCCAGCCACGCGCCGAGCAGCGACCCCTGGTAGCGCAGCCGCGCCAGCTCGCCGTCGCAACCGTCGAGGATCGAACCCCACTGCACCAGGAACGCACCCAGGATCGGCAGCCAGTAGTGGTCGCCCCAGGCCACGCACGCACACCCCGCCATGCTGATCAGGAACACCAGCACGCTCAGATGGTTGGGATGCACGGGCAGCCCCACCAGCACCCGCGAGACCGACAGCGAAATCGGCCGGTTGAGATGCCGCGAGATCCAGCCGTCCGCAGGCTTCACCAGCGAGCCGAACAGCATTCGCCGGGCCGCCTTCGCGTCCGCCGCGCCGCGCACCAACTGCCACGCGAGACCAGGAACCGGCACGCCGCGGGCTCCGCCCCCGGAAAGCTCCGCCCCCAGCGCCCCCGCCGCGCCACCGGCCGGGTCGCGGGCCGCGGCCTCGAGCAGCCCGCCCAGCCGCTCGGGCCCGAGCACCGCCAGACCCAGCCACGTCCGCCCGGCCCCCAGACGCAGCGCGTCCGGCCCGCCGCCCGATTCCGGCTTCTCCTCGAGCAGCACGTCCCCGGGCCGGGCGCCCTTGAGCGCGGGCGAAGCGTGACGCGTGTGCGCGACGTCCGCCGCCACCACGGCGACGGGATCCCCCACGCCAAGCCCCGCCAGGATGCGGTCCCGCTCGCTCGCCGGATCCGCGAAGGTCAGCTCGACCCCGACGTCCTGTCGCCGGACCGCCGCGCGCAGGCCGCCGTGCAACGCGGCGTCCGCCACGACGACGGCGGAGGTCACGCCGGCGTCCCGCGCGACGAAGAGCGCCCGCTCCAGCAGCGAAAGACCCGCGACGCGCAACGCCGCCGCGGGAGCGCCGTCGGGGAGCCGCGCGCCGGCCAGGAGCAGCGCCCGCACCTCAGCCCTCCGGCGCCGCGGCGGCGCGGACCGAAACCCCGTC
>JACRCZ010000145.1 GCA_016218765.1 Deltaproteobacteria bacterium
CACGCAGGGCGCGTAGCCCGTGCACCCCGCTCACCCGCAGTACGACCTGGATCGCCTTCCATGCCTCTGCTCGACTCGGACGCCGATCGAACTGCCAGCCAAGAGCCTCCCACCTGGGGCGATGTGCCGGCTCGTCCACCCTACCGAGCACTTTTCACCTTGCCACCATCCCCCCGCGGTGCTACCTACCGCGCGGCTGACGTGGGGGATGAGACCGCCGTGCTGATGGGGTGCGCGATGCCGAACGAGGGGCCCAGTCGTGGCGGGGATCAACGGCTTCGGCGCCCACACCCACTTCCTCGTCTACGTCTCCCGTCTTCTCGGTCGCAAGGTTGACCTGCCCGAGCCGCACGTCGTCGGCAAGCTGATCGATCTCGTGGCCGTCGAGCAGCCGCCCTATCCCAAGGTCACGGCCCTCGTCGTCCGCTCCCGTGCCGGCGTCATCCGCGTCGACCTGGAGAAGGTGGCGCCCGCCGCTCTCGCGCTCGGCCGCCGTGTGGATGCGTCCCAGGGCGCCGCCGGGCCGCCCCGCCAGATGATGCTCCTGCCCGGCGAGTTCCGCGTCCACAGCCTGCTCATGGACAAGCAGGTCGTCGACGTCCGTGGCGCCAAGGTCGTCCGCGTCAACGACGTCCAGCTCCTCGTCGATCAGCGCGGCGTCTTCCTCGTACATGTCGACGTCGGCGTCCGCGGCCTCCTGCGCCGCATCGGCGTCGAGGCCGCGCTCAGCCGGCTCGGCGCGGTCTTCGGCCGCAAGGGCCGCGACGACCTCGTCTCCTGGAAGTACATCCACGCCCTGACGGGCTCCCCCGTGGAGAACGGCGGGCAGGTCCGCCTCTCGGTGTCCCAGCAGGCCCTCCACGAGCTCCACCCCGGCGAGCTTGCCGACATCCTCGAAGACCTCGATCGCGAAGGCCGCATCGCGGTCGTCTCGCAGATGAGTCCGGAGACGGCGGCCGAGGTGCTCGAGGAGGTCGACGACACCGTCTCCAAGTCCATCGTCGAGCAGCTCCCGGCCGAGGTGGCGGCGGACATCGTCGAGGAGATGGAGCCGGCCGAGGCGGTCGATCTCCTCTCCGACCTGCCGCAGGACCAGGCCGAGAAAATCATGAAGCACGTCGAGAAGGACGAGGCGGAGGACATCCGCAAGCTGTCGTCCTACGAGGAGGGGACGGCCGGCTCGCTCATGTCGACGGACTTCATCGCGGTCTCGCCCGACGCCACCGCCCTCGAGGCGATCGACGAGCTGCGGCGCAAGGCGGCGGACATCGAGGCCATCTACTACGTCTACGTCACGGACCCCGAGGGGCGCCTGCTGCGCGTCGTCTCGCTCCGCCAGATCGTGATCGCCCGACCCGCCGCCCGCCTGAAGGACGTCGGCGAGGAGCGCCTCGTCACGTTGTTCCCCGACACGCCGGTGCGCGAGGTCGCCCAGCTGTTCGAGAAGTTCGGCTTCCTGTTCCTGCCCGTCGTCGAGCGCGGCGCGGACGACGGTCCGCAGCGGATGCTGGGCGTCGTCGGCCTCCAGCACGCCCTCGATCGCATCCACGAGCATTTCGGCCAGGAAGGGTAGGGCGCGTGGCGGGGGCGCTGCGCCGGTTCCTCCGCGGCCGCTGGAGCCGTCTGGCCGCGTTCTTCGCCGTCGTCGGCCCCGGCATCATCACGGCCAACGTCGACAACGACGCCGGCGGGATCACCACCTACTCCCAGGCCGGCGCGCACTTCGGCCTCGCCACCGTCTGGGTCCTCGCTCCGATCATGGTCGTCCTCATCATGGTCCAGGAGATGGTCAACCGGATGGGCATCGTCACCGGCCAGGGCCTCTCCGACCTGATCCGCGAGCGGTACGGCGTCCGTGTCACGTTCTTCCTCATGCTCGCGCTGCTGCTCACCAACCTCGGCAACGTCGTCGCGGAGTTCGCCGGCATCGCCGCCGCGATGGAGCTGTTCGGCGTCTCCCGCTACGTCGCCGTCCCCCTCTGCGCGCTCGGCGTCTGGTTCCTCGTCCTGCGCTGGCCCTACCGCGTCGTCGAGAAGGTCTTCCTCGGCGCTTGCGTCTTCTACGTCGCGTACCTCGTCTCCGGCGCCATGGTCGCGCCTTCCGCGGCGACCGTCGCGCGCGAGCTGTTCCGCCCCCGGCTGTCCGGCGACCCCGCGTACCTGCTCATGATCGTCGGTCTGGCCGGCACGACCATCGCACCGTGGATGCAGTTCTACCAGCAGGCCGCCGTGGTCGAGAAGGGCATTTCCCTGCGCGATGTCCGCCTCTCCTCCTGGGACACCATCCTCGGCGGCCTCGTCGTCACGGTCGTCGCCCTGTTCATCATCATCACCTGCTCCGAGACTCTCTTCCGTGCCGGCGTCCGCATCGACACCGCCGCCGACGCCGCGCGTGCCCTTATCCCCGTCGCCGGCGCCCAGGCCGCCTACCTCTTCGCCTTCGGCCTCCTCGCCGCCTCCCTCTTCGCGGCTTCGATCCTCCCGCTCTCGACCTCCTACACCGTCTGCGAGGCCTTCGGCTGGGAGTCCGGCGTCGACCGTTCCTACCGCCAGGCGCCCCAGTTCTACGTCCTCTACTCCGTCCTCGTCTTCGGCGGCGCCGCCGCCGTCCTCTTCCCCGACCTCCCGCTCGTCGACGTCATGTACTACTCCCAGGTCGTCAACGGCATCCTCCTCCCCGTCATCCTTGTCTTCATCCTCCGCCTCGCCGGCGACCCCGCCGTCCTCGGCGAGCGCGTCAACGGCCCCGTCTACAACGTCGTCTGCTGGTCCTTCGCCATCCTCATCGCCGCCCTCTCCGCCACGTCCCTGGGCATGATGCTCGTCGGCTGAGCCCCCTTGGCGTGCTTTGCGATCCTCGCCGAAGGCGCCCTGAGCCCGTCGAAGGGTGGCGCCCTTTGCGCGAAATCCCCCCGCGTGCTTTACTACCACCCACTCGCAATCCCGCCCCCGTGGGGGCGGCCAGGAGGTGTCGGATGTCCACGCACAAGTCGACCACGTCGTGCCTGTTCGCCGTCCTGCTCGCTCTCGCGGCCTTCGCGCCCGCCTGCGGCGGCGGAGGCGGCGACGACAACGACGTCGATGCCGACGTCGAGGAAGGCATGGACATCGAGGACGACGTTCCCGACGCCGAGGACGGCCGCGAGGACCGCGGCGAGGCCGACGAGGGCGGAGCCGACGGGGACGAGGGCGGGGCGGACGCGGATGACGTGGGCGATGCCGAGACGGAGGTTTCTCCGACCTGCGGCGACGGCACGGTCGACGCCGACGAGGACTGCGACGACGCCAACACCGTCAATACCGACGACTGCACCAACGCCTGCCTCGACGCCGCCTGCGGCGACGGCTACGTCTGGACCGGCCACGAGGCGTGCGACGACGGCAACACCACCGGCGGCGACGGCTGCTCCGCCTCCTGCGCTCTCGAAAGCTGCGGCAACGGCACCATCGATGCCGGCGAGACCTGCGACGACGGCAACACGATCGACACCGACGACTGCCCCGGCAACTGCCAGAGCGCGGCCTGCGGCGACGGGTACGTGTGGGCCGGCCACGAGGATTGCGACGGTTCCGCGCCGCGCGCATGCACGACGACCTGCTCCTCGGCCGGCACCCAGCTCTGCACCGCGTGCGCCTGGGAAACCACCTGCACGCCGCCCGTCGAGACCTGCAACGACGCCGACGACGATTGCGACACCGCGGTCGACAACGGCTTCCCCTGCCGCATCGGCGCCTCCGTCTCGTGCACCACGAGCTGTTTGTCCACCGGCGCCGGCACGTGCACGGCCGCCTGCCAGCTCCCGCTGCCCGCGGACTGCACCCCGCCGGTCGAGATCTGCAACGGCGTTGACGACGACTGCGACGCGGAGACCGACGAGGGCTACCCGTGCGCCGCCGGCGCGACGATCGCCTGCACCAACTCCTGCGGCGGCAGCGGCACGGGCCTCTGCGCCGCCGACTGCTCGCTGCCCGCCGCCGCGGACTGCTCCGCGCCTCCCGAAACCTGCAACGGCCTCGACGACGACTGCGCCGGCGGCCCCGACGACATCTACGCCTGCGTCCAGGGCGCGACCGTCTCCTGCACCACGGCCTGTCTCTCGACCGGCACGGGCGCCTGCTCCGCGACCTGCGATCTCCCCGCCGCCGCCGACTGCGTCGCACCCGCCGAGGCCTGCAACGGCGCGGACGACGACTGCGACACCGTCATCGACGACGGCTTCTCCTGCACCTCCGGCGCCAGCTCGGCCTGCACCGCCGGCACCTGCACCGGCACCCGCCTCTGCGACGGCACCTCCTGCAGCTGGGGCACCTGCACCTTCGGCGCCGCGCCGACCAACGACGCCTGTGGCGGCGCCTTGACCGACATCTCCACCGGCGGCACCTTCGTCGGCAACACCTGCGCCGCCCTGAACGACTACAGCTACTCCTGCGGCGGCACCATCGGCGCCTCCCCCGACGTCGTCTTCACCCTCCACATCACCAGCCCTCGCGACGTCATCATCGACACCGTCGGCTCCGGCTTCGACGGCATGCTCTTCATCCGCCACACCGGGACCTGCCCCGGCACGACCGCGGACCGCTGCGACGACAACAGCGGCGGCACGGGCGGCGCGGCGCGCATCCAGTGGACGAACATGCCCGCCGGCGACTACTGGGTCATCCTCGACGGCCCCGGCGCCGGCAACCGCGGCGACTACGTGCTCAACGTCTTCGTCGCCACCCCGCCGCCGCCGGCCAACGACACGTGCGCCACCGCCACCGCGCTCCCCGACAGCGGCACCTACAACGGCCAGACGGCGACCGGCAGCGACGACCACGTCCCGTCCTGCTCCGCGACGACCGGGGGCCGCGACGTCTGGTACTCCTTCACCCTCGCCGGCAGCGAGATCGTCTACCTCGACGTCGTCGACGGCAACTCCTGGAACACGGTCCTGGAGGTCCGCCAGGGCACCTGCGGCGGCACCATGACCAGCGCCGCCTGCAACGACGACGCCTGCACCGGCAGCCGCTCCCAGTGGTTCGGCATCCTCCCCGCCGGCACCTACTACGTCGTCATCGATGGCGCCGGCGCCGCCCAGAGCGGGGCCTTCTCGCTCCTCTACCAGCACTCCGGGGGCGCGTGCGCCGCCGCGCTCCCCATGGCCGCCGACGGCAACTACGACGGCACCACCGCCGGCGCCGGAGCCGACCACAACGCCTCCTGCGGCGGCACGAGCGCGCCGGACGTCGACTACTGGTTCGCCGCCTGCAACGCCCGCCGCGTGACCGCCACCACCTGCAACACGACCACGGCGTACAACACTCTGATCTACTTCCGCGGCGGAAGCTGCGGCGGCGCCGGCACCGAGCTGGGCTGCAACAACGACGCCGCCTGCGCCGCCTTCACCGGCGCCTCGACCCTCGGCGTCAACGCTGCCAAGGGCCTCAACTTCCTCATCGTCGACGGCTACTTCGGCGCCCAGGGAGCCTATCGCGTCAACATGACCGGCCTGTAACCCCCCGCATCGCTCCCCCCGTTTCCGGACCGGTAACTCGACCCGCTCGACCAACCAACGACTCGACCCGATGATCCCACCCGACACTCGTCCCAGACGACCAACCCTGACCCTACTTCTCGTCCCTCTCGTGCCGCAGCGTCCGCCCCATCAGGAGCCCGATGGCCTGTGCCGGGGGCAGCTCCTCGTACAGCGCGCGGTACACCAGCTCCGAGATCGGCATCTCGACCCCCGCCCGCTGCGAGAGCTGCCGCACCGACCGCGCGTTGTGCACCCCCTCCGCCACCTGCCGGTTGCGGGACACCCAGTCCTTGAGCTTCTCCCCCCGTCCCAGCGCCTCCCCCACCTGCCGGTTGCGCGACAGCTCGCTCGTGCACGTCAGCACCAGGTCGCCGATGCCCGAGAGGCCCGCCAACGTCAACGCGTTCCCGCCCCGCTGCAGCACCAGCCGCGTGATCTCCGCGATGCCTCGCGTCATCAGCGCCGCCCGGCTGTTGTGTCCCAGGCCCAGCCCCGTCGCCGCCCCCACCGCGATCGCGATCACGTTCTTGACCGCGCCCCCCAGCGACACGCCGACGACGTCCTCGGTCGCGTACGCCCGCAGGACGTCGCCGGAGAGGAACCGCTGCAGGTCCTCGGCCACCGCCAGGTTCCGGCACGCCAGCGACACCGCCGTCGGATCCCCTCGCGCCAGCTCCTTCGCGAAACTCGGCCCCGACAGCACCGCCGTCCGCTCCCACGCCTTCCAGCCCAGGATCTCCGCCGCCACCTCCGTCATGATCAGGCAGCTCTGTTCCTCGATCCCCTTCGTGGCAATCATCAATGGAGCACCCGCGGGCACGTGCTTCGCCGCGGCCCCCAGCACGTCGCGGAACACGTGCGAAGGCGGCGCCAGGAGCACCACCTCCGCGCCCCGCAGCGCCTCCGCCAGCTCCCCCGTCGCCCGCAGGCCTTCCGGCAGCCGCTCGCCCTGCAGATAGAACGGGTTCTCGTGCCGCTCGTTGATCCCCTCCACGACCTCCCGCTCGTACGCCCACATCGTCACCGGGCTCCCCCGGTCCGCGATCAGCTTCGCCAGCGCCGTGCCCCAGTTCCCTGCCCCGATCACCGCCGTCGTTCGCGTCGTCATGCCCGCCATGCTAGGGTCGCGACGTGGCGCTGGCAAGCCTCCCCCTGATCCTCCTCGTCTTCCCCTACGTCACCCGCTACCCCGACGTCTGGCAGCTCGGCCACGGCGCCGTCCCCGAGCTCCCCGCTCCCCCCGCCGTCCCGGACTTCCCCCTCGTCACCGCGGCCGGCGGCCCCGAGGACCTCGGCCTGCCCGAGTTCGAGCCGTCCGAGGACTCCCCCCGCATGCGCAACCTCCAGCACGTGCGCGACCAGGCCCGCGAACGCCTCGAGACGTGGCTCGAGGAGCACGGCGAGGAGATCCTCGAACGCCGCCGAGAACCCGCCATCCAGCCCGGCGAGCTCGTCATCGGCTCCGGCCGCGACGTCCCCGACCGCTTCTTCCCCCTCGACGGCACCAGCACTCCCCAGGCCCCGACCCTCGCCGAATCGACCGCCGAGATCGTCCGCTCCGTCTTCCGCTACCGCGGCAGCGGCGCCGAACGCGACATGGACCCCCGCCTCGTCGCCCTGCTGACCGAGGCCGCCTGGTTCTTCCAGTCCCCGATCACGCTCGTCTCCGGCTACCGCCCGCGCAGCGTCTGCACCCGCCGCCAGAGCCGCCACATCTACGGCGCCGCCTCCGACATCAAGCTCGAAGGCATCCCCATGGAGATCCTCGCCGACTTCTTCACCGTCCTCTCCGACGGCCCCTACGGCCCGATGGGCGTCGGCCGCTACCCCCGCGACGGCTTCGTCCACGTCGATTCCCGCGACGAAACCTACTTCTGGACCGGCAACCAACCCTCCCGCCGCCGCCACCATCGCAACTGATCGCGCCGCTACCAGCGACCAGCGACCAGCCACCAGCCCGGGTCGCGCCGGTTGCGGCGCGACCCAAACGACCCACCAACTACCAAGAACCTTGACTCCTCTCACCCCCCCGCCCGAGAATCCCTCGCATCATGCGTACCCTCACCCCCCTTGCCCTCACCCTTGCCCTTGCCCTCGCCCCGCGGCTCGCGGCCGCGGGGGATGAGCCGCTCCCCGCGTCCGTCGCCGAAGCCAACGCCCTCCTCGACGGCCTCGCCGCCGACGTCGACGCCTACCGCCAGGACGAAAACGCCCGGGCCGCCGCGCCCGACGCCATCGACCAGGCCGGCGCCGCCATCGATGCCGCCCGCAGCCGCCTCGCCGAACAGGGCGTCGCCGGCACCGCCGTCGAGCTCCGCCGCGCCCGCCTGCTCGTCGACCTCATCGCCGAGCTGATCGAAGCGCGCGAGCTGGAACAGGCCGCCGACGCCGTCGCCGAACGCGTCGTCGATGCCCTCGAACGCCTCGCCGTCGTCCGCGACGCCCTCCAGCGCATCACCGAACAGCTCCAGCTCTTCGCCATCCCCATGCCCGGGGAGGCAGGACGATGAGTACCGGGATGAACAGGAAACGGCGCCTCGCCCGCACAGCTCTGCTGCTCGCCGCCTCTGCCTTCCTCCTCGCCTGCCCGCCCCCTCCCCGCCCCCAACAGCTCGACGATCTCCAGCTCATGCTGGCCAGCGGGGTCGTCGCCGATGTCACACCGCGCGCCCCCGATGCCGTGGCCGCCGCGCGCGCGACACAGGCCGAGGCCGAAGCCGCATGGGAGGACGGGGATCTCGAGCTGTCCTCGCGCCTCTCCCTCCTCGCCCAGGTCCAGGTCCGCCTCGCCGTCGCCCTCGCCCGCCAGGACCTCGCCCGGGAACGTCGCGAAGAAGCCGAACGCACCGTCGCCGATTCCGAGGCGGCGTACGCCGAAATCGAAGCCCGCCGCCAGGTCCTCGAAACCCGCCTCTCCAGCCTCTGGGCCTACCGCCGCATCCAGGAAGAAGTCGCACGCGAACGCGCCCAGGCCGTCGAGGAAGAAGCACTCCGCGCCGAACGCCTGACCGATGCCGAGCGCGCCACGTGGGAAAAGAACTGGCGCGCCCAGGCGCGCACCGACGCCGCCGAAGCCCGCCGCACCCTCGAGGTCGCCCGTATGCTCGGCGTCGCCGACGCCTATCCGGAAGCCGAGCGCATGGCCACCGAGGCGGTCGAAACCGCGCTCGACGCCGCCGACGTCTCCCCCTGGCGCATCGAACGCCCCCTCGTCGATTACGCCGTCGCCCAGGCCGATGAGCTCCGTTTCCGCATGTTGACCATGGAATCCGACGGCGGCGCCGAGGCGATGGCCGAGCGAGTCCGCACCCTGGCCGAAACGTACCGCTCCGGCTTCGACCCCCCGTTCCACGTCGCCATCGACCCGCGCGGCATCCTCCTCACCCTCGACGCGAAATCCGCGGAGTTGCAGATCGCGTTTCCCGAGCCCGCCCGCACCGCCCTTCGCGACCTGCGGACCAAGTGGACCGAGGACCCCTCCCTCCTCTGCCTGGTCGTCGCCCGCTCCATCGATCCCGAATGCGGAGAGAACTGCCTCTCACAGACCTCGGACCTCGCCCGCCTCGCCGCCGCCGAAATCTCCCCCGACGACGCCTCCGACCGCATCCGCTCCCTCGGCCTCGGCCTGGTCAAGCCCGAAGAACCCCTCGACGGCCTCTCCCAGACCGGCGCCGTCCGCCTCGAGTTCCTCTTCTTCCCCCGCGCAACCCCCCCCGCCCCCTGAGCCCCCGTTCGCTCCCCCCCCTTTGCGTGCTTTGCCTCTTCGCGCCCTCCGCTCGAAACTGGCCACATGCCGCCTGTGGCCTTCCGTTCACAGTCGTGGTCCCCACTCGCCTCCTCCCCAAGGATTCCCCCGCGATCTTCACACGGTTGAAGAGACTTGCGACTGGCACGACGGCTGCTAGAATGACCTTCGGCCGCTGGGTTTGTTGACGAGGAGGTGGCCCATGTCGCGGATCAGGCTGTTCGTCGTTGGAGGACTCGCCCTCGCGGCCCTCTCGCAGGGCGCATGTTCGGGGTGCAACGAGGAGTACTACTGCGACGAGTCCGGGTGCTACTGGTGCGACAGCTACGGCTGTCGCCCGGTCGATCCCCCGCCCGCCGCCGAGTGCTCGCACGGCGACTGGGAATGCCCCAGCGACCGCCCGCTCTGCACCGAGGCCGGGTTCTGCGTCGCCGAGTGCACGGCCGACTCCGACTGCCCGGCCGGGCTGCGCTGCGTCGGCGCTCGCTGCCTCGAGCCGGTGACCGACGAGTGCGTCGTCGACACCGACTGCGACGCCGCCGAGCACTGCGCGGACGGCGTCTGCGTGCCGAACGACCATCCCGGCACCTGCACGACCGACGCCGAGTGCGCGGCCGGCGAGGTCTGCTCGGGCTCCGGCAACTGCCTCCCCGCCGGTACCGACGCCTGCGCCGCGAACCCCGACTGCGCGGCCGGCGAGGTCTGCGACATCGAGACCCACGAGTGCGTCCCGGCGCCCACCGACGGCGGCACCGACGGCCCTCCTCCTCCTCCCCCCCAGTGCTTGTCCAACGCCGACTGTCCCACGCACTACCTCTGCATCGACGCCGTCTGCAAGCTCCCCTGCACCACCGACGCCCAGTGCGGCCTCGGCTGCTCCTGCGTCGGCGGCTTCTGCTCCGAGCCCCCCCCGTAGCCCCCCCGTACCCCCCCCCTCCCCCCTGATCCCGGTCTTCTCAGCGTTCCTCTCCGCGCCCTCAGCGCCTCAGCGGTAATCCGGATCTCCGCGCCCTCCTCCCCCCCGCGCCCTCCCTCCCCTCCGCGCCCTCCCTCCCCCCCAGTTGACTTGCTCCCCCCAACCGGGGGAAGTTCGCCCGTCACGGAGGTCTTCCCATGCGGATCGAGATGCGCAACGGCCGTCTGATCGACCCCGCGCGCGGCATGGACGAGCCGCGCGATCTGTTTCTCGCCGACGGCAGGATCGCCGCCGACGCCCCCCCCGGGCGCCTCGAGCGCTCCCTGCGCGCGGAACGGACGATCGACGCCAAGGGCAAGTGGGTCGTCCCGGGGCTCGTCGATATGCACGTCCATCTGCGCGAGCCCGGCGAGGAGTACAAGGAGACCATCGAGACCGGTCTTCGCGCGGCCGCCGCCGGCGGCTTCGCGGCCGTCGCCTCCATGCCCAACACCCAGCCGCCCAACGACGCCCGCAGCGTCACCGAGCATGTTCTTCGTCGCGCCGCCGCCGTGCGCGGCGCCCGCTGCCTCCCCATCGCAGCCATCACCATCGGGCGCGAGGGAAAACACCTGACCGAGTTCGGCGAGCTGCTCGAGGCCGGCGCGGTCGGCTTTTCCGACGACGGCACGTGCGTCGCCGACGCCGGCCTCTTCCGCCGCGCGCTCGAGTACGCCCGCTCCTTCGACACCTTGATCCTCCAGCACGCCCAGGAACCGCGCCTCACCGTCGGCGCCCTGGCCCACGAAGGCCCCCGCGCCACCCGCCTCGGCCTCGCCGGCTGGCCCAGCGTCGCGGAGGAGCTGATCGTCGCGCGCGACCTCCTGCTCGCCGCCTACACCGACGCCCGCCTCCACATCCAGCACGTCTCCTCCGCCGGCACCGTGGACCTCCTCCGCGCCGCCAAGGCCAAGGGCGTCCGCGTCACCGCCGAGGTCACGCCGCACCACCTGTGGCTCACCGACGAGGCGATCGAGACCTACGACACGAATGCCAAGGTGAACCCGCCCCTCCGGGAGGAACACGACCGCGGCGCCCTGCGCGAGGCCCTTCGCGACGGCACGATCGACTGCATCGCCACGGATCACGCCCCGCACTCCGTGCTGGAGAAGGTCATCGAATTCGATCGCGCCGCCTTCGGCGTCGTCGGCCTCGAGACCGCCCTGCCGCTCGGCCTGGCGCTCGTCCGGGATCGGGTTCTCACGCCGCTGCGCTTGATCGAGACGATGAGCACCGCCCCGGCGCGCGCCCTGCGCGTTCCCGGCGGCCGCCTCGCGGTCGGCGATCCCGCCGACGTCACGATCGTCGACCCCGAGCGCCCGTTCCGCATCGATCCGTCGTCGTTCGTGTCGATGGGCCGCAATACCCCGTTCGGCGGCTACGAGGTCCCCGGCAGGGCCGTCGCCACCGTCGTCGGCGGCGACATCGTGTTCGAGCTCGCCTGAGGGGTCTCCGGAGCCGCCGGCTCGACCTCGGACGCTCCGGACCGCGATTCCGGCGCAGCCCCAGCCGCGGACCGGAGCCCGCGGCTCGGTTCGGAAGACGCGGTCGTGGCCGCCCGCCCTCTCCCTCCCCGCCCCGCCTCGCGCGTCGCCACCCGCAGGTCGCCCTCCAGCTCCTCGTCGAAGATCGAACCCACGAGCGCCTCGTCGTCGAGCTCGTCCAGCCGGTCCTCGTCCCCCTCCGGCCGCGCGCCGGGATCCTCGGGCTCCGGCGGCATCGGCACCGGCGACCAGGTGCGCGGATCCTCGAACGCCTCGTCGTACAGCTCGTCGACCTCCCGCGCCACGTCCGGCAGGATCCCCACCGTGCAGATCGGCTCGCCGGGCCCCGACGAGTCCGTCCAGAAGAACGACCGCTCCCGGACATCGACGTGCGTGAAACCCGACACCGGATAGACCCCGACGCCGAGACGGCCGAACTCGCGAGCGTACGACGCGACCTCCTCGTTCGGGACCCCGGGCACGATGATGTCGGCGGCGCGCCCCGCGTGGTGGTTGCTCGTCCGGCCGTCCTCCTCCGGCAGCCGGATGCCGGAGACAATCACGATCTCACGCGCCTCGAAGTGCAGCGCGAGCACGTACAGCACCCGCACCAGCCGCGGATCGACCGCCACGTCGCACGCCGACCGCGTCCCGCAGAACACGTCGGTCACCTGCGCCGCCGCCTCGCTCGTCAGCTCCCCGCTCTCGTCGAACGGCACGACCGTGATCGTCTCGCCCCCGTGCGCTGCCCGCAGCCGCAGCTCGCGGAACCCGTCTACCCACTGCGGCTCCGGAACCGTCTCGTCCACCATCCGCAGCGTCGCCACCTTCAGCCGGTAGTCCGCCGTCGACTCCCCCTCGCGGCACTGCCGCTCGCCCCGGCGCCCGTAGTAGTTTCCTTCCTCCGGCTCCGCCGCCTGCTGCTCCGGATCTCCCGTGTCCGTCGCACGCGCGAACTGCGCGTAGATCATGAACAACAACGCGGCCAGTAACGATGCCACCGTCGGTGTAGACACCCACATGATTACATGTTGGGCTACCTTATACTACATGTCAAGAAACAGGAGCGCGACCTGGGAACCAATTACTTCGTACCCTGCAGCTCCACGTACGTCGTCCCGTTCGGGCGAGCCGGAACGGTTTGCGGCTGGTAGTGGCCGCTGGCGTCCTGGACCGAGACTTCGTCGCACGGGTAGGAGCCGAAGTCGTACGAGCCGTCGGCTGCGGTCTCGGTGTTGGCGATCGACTGGCCGCCCTGGCGGCAGTCGACCCGAGCGCCGGCGACGCCTTGCTGCGAGCGCGCATCGACCACGCGTCCGCCGCCCTGGAACGCATACATCGCGCCGTAGCACGCGGCGATCACGAACCCCATCCCCGCCGTCAGCACTCCCAGCGCCGCCCTCGCCAAGGTCTTGCCCACGTTTTTCATCGCCTTCCTCCCGCGGGCCCCATGTCCCGCCTGTCTTCTCGACGCTCGCGAGTCTACCACGCCGCGCCCCTCCCCGAACCCTCGACTTGACGGACGCCGACCGCCGAGACCAGACTCGGGCCGCCGTGGGCTGGGGGGGCAGTCCGCGCGCCCTCGCTCGGCGCGCCGCCGTTCGGATCGGGGGAGCCTTCGCGCGACCTCCGAGGGAGGCGGATCATGCGGTTCACGCGCCTTGTGCCGTCCGGTGGCCGATGGCCAAGCCTCGCCTGCTGCCTGCTTCTCGTGGCCACCGGATGCGGCGACGAGGGCTCGACCCTTGACGACGATGCCGGCGACGAGGATCTCGGTGCCGATGCGCACCTCGACGCCGATGCGGAACTCGATGAGGGCGGTGACGAGGCGCTCGACGCCGGTGCCGACGCCGGCGAGACCGACGACGCGCCCGCCGACGCCGACGAGGCCGACGACGATGACGCCGGTGCCGACGACGCGCCGGCCGACGACGACGCGGAGCCCGAGGCGGACGGCGCCGCGTGCGACCCCGCGGTTTGCGACGACCGCAACGCCTGCAACGGCGAGGAGGTCTGCACCATCGACGACCGCTGCGTCGCCGGCCGGCCGCTGGACGAAGGGACCCCTTGCACCACGGAGCTCGGCGCGACGGGGGTCTGTCTCGCCGAGCTCTGCCGTCCGTTGGCGTGCGGGAACGGCTTCGTCGATCCGGACGAGGAGTGCGACGACGGCAACACCGTCGCGGGCGACGGCTGCGAGACGGACTGCGCCTTCTCCTGCCACGCGGCGGACGAGTGCCGGGAGACGCCCGACAACCCCTGCACCACCGACACGTGCGACGTCGCGCCGGGCGGCCGGCGTTGCGGGCGCGCCGACAACGCCGACGCCTGCGACGACGCCGACGAATGCACCGCCGGCGACGCGTGCTCCGGCGGACTCTGCCTCGGTGCCGCCATCGACGCCGACGCCGACGGCTGGGGGCCGGGCGCCGCGTGCGGCGGCGACTGCGACGAGGCCAACGGCGACATCCACCCCGGAGCGGCCGAGGCGTGCAACGCGACCGACGACGACTGCGACACCGCCCTCGACGAGCTGTTCTCCTGCGTCTTCGGGCTGACCGAACCGTGCATCCTCACGGGTGCCACAGGGACCTGCGGCGGGACCCGGTCCTGCAACGCGTCCTGCGACTGGACCTCGTGCACCGTGACCATCGCCGAAATCTGCAACAGTGCCGACGACGACTGCGACGGCACGATCGATGACGGCTTCCCCTGCACCCCGGGCCAGACAGGCGCCTGCACCGCGGGCGCGTGCGCCGGAACGCAGACCTGCAGTTCGGGCTGTGCCTGGGGCTCGTGCGTCGTGACCACCGCCGAGACCTGCAACGGTGTCGACGACGACTGCGACGCCACGACCGACGAGGGGTTCTCTTGCCCGCTCGGCGCCACCGAGGCGTGCACGACGGCCTGCTCCACGGTCGGCTCCCGCTCCTGCCTCGCCGGTTGCTCCTGGGGCGCGTGTTGCGCGACGAGTGAGACCTGCGAGAATGCCTGTGACGACGATTGCGACACGCTGGTTGACGACGGATGCCCCGGGACCGTGCCGTGCACGTCCGACGCGCCGTGCACCGGCTCCGGCCGCGTCTGCAACGAGAACTGGGGGATCTGTGCCGTGACGAGCTGCACCGGCCGGCCGGACTTCACGCCCTGCGAGCTCCTCACCACGCCCGATCGGTCCTACGACATCTGCGTCGCCGGCGCCTGCGTCTCCCCCGGCTGCGGCGACGCGACCTGCAACGCCCCCGGCCCTGACCGGACCCTCGCCGACACCGGCCTGCGGAACTGCTACAACGCAACCGGCGGCACCTCCTGCCCCGGTACTCCGGGCAGCGCCGCCTGCAGCACCACCGCCTTCTGCGGCCAGGACGCGCAGTACGGGTGGGACGTGACCCACGCGGCTTCCGAACGGTTCACGCGGAGCGAGCCCGTCGCCGGCCAGCCGGTCGTTGCCGACACCGTCACCGGCCTGCAGTGGCAGGGATGTCCGCTCGGAAGGACCGGCAGCACCTGCGCGGGAACGGTCTCGAGAGTCGATTGGGCAAACGCCCTGTCGCAGTGCGACTCCCTCTCCTGGGGCGGCCGCACGGACTGGCGCCTGCCGGACGAGTACGAACTGCAGTCCCTGGTCCGCTACGACGTGACCCTCGGCCCGATGATCGACACCACCGCCTTCCCGGGAACGCCGGCCGACTTCTTCTGGACGTCGTCCGCCTACGCCGGCACCGCCACTGACGCCTGGTTCGTCTACTTCTCCACCGGCATCACCAGCTACCTCGCCCGGTCCTCCACGTACGTCGTCCGCTGCGTCCGCGGCGCCGCTTCGCCGGTCGCACGATTCGTCCGCTCCGAGCCCGTCGCCGGCTTCGCGGTCGTGGCCGATGCGGCCACCGGGCTCGTATGGCAGGGCTGTGCCGCGGGCCTTGCGGGCTCCGCCTGCACCGGCACCGCCTCGACGCCGTCCTGGCAGGCCGCGCTCGACTACTGCCAGGACTCGACCTGGGCCGGCTTCACCGACTGGTATCTGCCGAACCTGAGCGAGCTGCGCAGCATCGTCGACAACCGGCGCACCTCGCCGTCCGCCGACCCGATCGCCTTCCCCGCCACGCCCGCGAACAATTTCTGGTCGTCCTCGTCCCGCGCCGCCGACCCCGTCTGGGCTTGGGTCGTCACCTTCAGCGGCGGATGGCTGCGCGACGACGACAAGACCTTCACCGGCCGGGACCGCGTGCGCTGCGTGCGCCGCGGACCGTGACCCGCCGCCCGCCCGGCACCCGCCCGCGGCGTCATGACACCGCCGCGGTGCCCGCCGCGGGCGCGCACGAGGTTCCTTGCGTCTCTTGGCGGGGCGGACGGGACTTGAACCCGCGGCCTCCGGCGTGACAGGCCGGCGTTATAACCAACTTAACTACCGCCCCAGTTTTCAACGAGCCCCGCTTCCTGCGGAACTCACTCGTGGGCGGGACAGGGATCGAACCTGCGACTTCCGGCTTGTAAGACCAGCGCTCTGCCGCTGAGCTACCCGCCCGACCGGCAGGACCGCAGGCCCGGGCCCGCCCGAGCGGGCGAGTTCCTACCAGCGCCGCATCCGGGTGTCAACTGCGATCTCACCTCACCCACACCGCGACCTCGTCAATCCGCACCGGCGTCGCCCCCACCGGAACCACCACCACCCGACGACCCGCCGCAACGTCCGCAGGCAGCTCGACGCGTGCGCCGCCGGAATCGCCGATCGTCGTCTCCGTCAACGCCGCCCCGCCCGCTGCGCGCACCTCGATCCTTCCCCCGACCTCCCCCCACACCTCCACCACCGCCCCCGTCCCCTCCTCCTCCTCCCACGAAACGCCGATCTCCGTTCCGCCACCCACCTCCACCCCCGGCAGGATGATCCGATCGCTGATCGCCGCGGCCTCCTTCTCCGTCCCCAACCCCCCACACGTCACCGCCGCCGCCCACTCCCTCGCGGGAGAATCGGTGGCATGCGCCGCCGCGCTGTCCGCCGCATCCAGCAGCCGCAGGAAGTTCTCCCCCAGGACCCCCGCGATCTCCTCGTCCGTCCACCCCCGCTCGCGCAGCCCCAGCGGCAGCGCCGGCAACAAGTCGATCGTCGCCAGCTCCGCCGGCGGATGGATCCCGCCGTCGAGGTCGGAGCCGAGGGCGAGCGCCGCGACCGCGCCCAGCCCCTTCGCATGGTCGTAGGCGTCGAGCAACGCGGAGAGCGGCGCCACCGTCTCCCCTTCCCCCAACGCCATCAGGAACCCCGAATGCCACACGATCCCCACCACACCCCCGCTGCGCGCCACCGCCAGGAGCTGCAGGTCGTCGATGTTCCGCGGGATGTCCCGCAACGCCCGCAAACCGGTGTGGCTCACCAACAGCGGGGACCTCGACCATCGATGCGCGTCCCAGAACGTCCCCGCGGACGCGTGCGCCAGATCGATGAGCACCCCGGCGTCGTTCGCCCGCTCCACCAACCGCCTCCCCGCCTCGGTCAACCCGTGCGGCTCGCGCAGCTCCGACGCCGCCTCGGCGAACGCGTTCGACGCGTTCCACGTCAGCCCCAGGTACCGCAACCCCATCGCGACCAGCGGGTCCAGATTCGCCGGGTCCTCCCCCAGCGGCAACGCCCCCTCGATGCCCAGCAGCGCGCCCAGCTGCCCCGCCGCCGCCCGCTCGCGGATCTCCGCCGCCGTGCGCACGGCCGCCAGCGCCCCGCCCGAACCCTCGATCATCGACAGGAATGCACGCTCCGCACGCTTGAGCGCCGCCTCCTGGTCCGCCTCCCGCGGCGAGATCCACAGCGGGAAGATCTGCGCGTCCAATCCCCCGCGACGCGCCCGCTCGATCGTCCACTCCCCGTCGTCCGCCATGAAGTCGCGGCCGCGCTCCGCCACCTGCATCACGACGTCCGCGTGCAGATCGACCGCAATCGCCGCCGCGAACGGATCCGCGGACTCGCCCAGCGCATCCCCGCCGGCCTGCGCCGCGCCCGCACCGCTCTCCCACACCGCCCCGCCGTCCGCCGTCGCCGCCTCCGCCCCCGCGGCGCCCGGAGGAACACTCGCTCCCCCCGGCCCCGTCGCCGCATCCTCCACCACCGTGCCCGCGCCGCTCGTCACGTCCCCCCCGCCATGCGTCGCCTCGATCGGAGGCTGCGGAACCCTCGCCCGGCAGGCCACGACAAGCAGCATTGCCCCCAGGACCAACACCCGTCCCATTCCCGTCCCCTTTGCGTCCTTTGCGTCCCTTTGCGTCCTTTGCGCGAAATTCCCCTCGCACGAAGGCAGCGGCGACACACGATCAGTTGTCGGGCGGCGAGTTCGGGCTGGATGGCGGCGGACCGATGAGCGGCGACTTCTCGCCCGGGCGAGCGGGCTGCGGCGTCGGATCCTGCACGATCCCGCCCGGCGTTCCGACGGCGATTGGCCGCGGCGGATCGCCGTTCTGCGGCGGCATGTCGGACTTGAGATAGCGCGCGTCGGAGAATCCGCCCCACCCGGACTCCGGGTCGAAGCCCACCTCGGGAAAGACGACCGTCGGATCCTGGCCGGCCCCTTCGAAGGCCCCGCCGAGGAGGCCGGGATCGATCGTCCCGTCCCCGCCGACCGCGGCCCGCGGCGCCAGGCACAGCGGCTCGCCGGCGTACAACGCGACCACGCGCGTGGCGTCGTCGGCGATCGCCGCGAGCGACGCGACCACGGCCAGATCCTCGACCGAGCAGGTCGAGGGAACGCCGGCCTCGATCAAGGCCGCCGCCCGATACGGCGGGTCCAGCCCGTCCGGCCCTCCGACGCAGCCGCCGAGCCCCAGGGCTGCGGCGACGACGGCGAGCCGGCGCAAGAGGAGCGCTTTGCGGCTCATGACTTCACCTCGTCCTTCGAACGCACCGCCCGGAATCCCAGCCGGCGCACCGCCTGCGCGACGCGCGCACGCGGCAGGCCGACCATCCGAGCGGCCGCTGCCAGATTCCCCGCGCAACGATCCCAGGCGCTCGCGACCACCCGGGTCTCGAGCGCCGCCAGTACCTCGCCCAACGGGCGGCGGCCCGCCAAGACCAGATCCAGCTCCGCCGCCAGCTCCGCCGCCGCCTCGCGCGCCTGCGCGCTCGGACCCCGCGAGCCGCCCAGCCCGCCGTGGCGGACCAGGTCGGCGGCGTCGATCGCCGGCCCCGCAGACAGCGCGGCCGCGGCCAGCACGACGTTCTCCAGCTCGCGCGCGTTGCCCGGCCAGCAGTGCCCGCGCAGGGCGACCAGCGCCTCCTGCGTCAGCCGCAACGACCGGCCGGTGCCCGCCCGCGCCAGCACGGCCCCCGCGATGCCTTCGACGTCCTCCGGACGCTCACGCAGCGGCGGGACTTCCAGGCGCATGCCCCGCAGGTGGTAGTACAGGTCGGCGCGGAACGCCCCGCGTTCCACCAGCTCGTCCAGCGGCCGGTTCGTCGCACAAATCACGCGCACGTCCACCGCGACCGGCTCCAGGCCGCCCACGCGCACCAGGCGCCGCTCCTCGAGGACGCGCAGGATCAGCGCCTGCGTCCGCGGCGTCGTCTCCGCGATCTCGTCCAGGAACAGCGTCCCGCCCGCCGCCGCCTCGAACCACCCCGCGCGCCGCTCCACCGCGCCCGTGAACGCCCCGCGCTCGTGGCCCAAGAGGTCGGTGAGGAACAGGTCCTCCACGGCCGCGCCGCAGGAGACCTTCACGAACGGCCCGCCGCGGCGGTCGCTCTGCTCGTGGATGAACCGCGCCACGCGGTCCTTGCCCGCGCCCGTTTCGCCCACGACGAGCACCGTGGCCTCGCTGCGCGCGACGCACCGGGCCCGTTCCAGGAGTCCGCGGAACGCGGCGCTTCGCGCCACCAGCGTCTCCGGCCGCTCCGCCGGCGCGGCCGGGGAGTCCGCCGGGGCGCACGACCCGGCCGCCTCGATCTGCCGCACCAGGGCGCGCATCGCCGCGCGCTCCGGCATCCGCTCCATCCGCCCCGCCAGCTCCGCCGGCACCGACTCGAGCAGCCGGTCGTCGACCTTCCGCGCCGCCGCCAGCGCGCGCTGCGCCTCGACGGTCCGGTGCAGGTCGTGGAGATGACGCGCCAGACGGAACTGCGCGCGCCACACGATCTCGTCGTCGCGCAGCGTGCGCGCCAGCTCCAAGGCCCGCTCCAGCGACGCCCGCGGATCGGAGCCCCGGGCCGCCAGGCAGTCCGCGGCGACGAGCAACGCCTCCGCGTGGTGCTTCGGGAACCGCGACAGGAGCGGGGTCCGTCCGCGGACCAGGTCGTGGGCCTCCGCGAATCGCCCGTCGCGCGACAGACGGTCCGCGTCCAGCACCGCAAGCTCCGCCGCGCGCTCGGGCTCCGGCGCCGCCGCGTAGATCCCCCGCGCCTCGTCCAGCGCTTCCGCCGCTTCCGCCGTGCGCCCCGAGGCCAGCGCGATGCGCGCCCGGAGCAGCGCGGCCTCGCCGCGCAGCGCGGGAGAGACCACCGCCTGCCGCGCGGCTACGCCGCGCGCGTAGTCGAGCTGCTCGCGCGCCCCGACCGGGTCGCCCAACCGCAGCATCAACTCGCCCAGGTTGTGCACGTGCCGCGCCAGGTACTCCGGGTTGCCGACGGCGTCGAGCAGTCCGAGCGCGTGCCGGTAGTGCTCGAGGGCGGGTCCGTAGCGGCGGCGCATGTGCTCCAGCCACGCCAGGTTCTGCGCCGCGATCGCTTCCTCGCGCCGCAGACCCAGCACCGCCGCCAGATACACCGCGTCGCGGAACCCCCGCGCCGCGTCCTCCGTCGCTCCCAGCTTCATCCGGCAAACGGACTCGTTGATCGCGGCACGGACTTCCTGCCGCGAGTCCCCGAGCGCCGCGGCGCCCTTGCGTACCTCGGAAAAGCGCGCCGACGCGTCGGTCCAGTCGCTCTGTGCCCACGACGCCCGGCCCAGGAGGTCGAGGATCCGGATTCGCTCGGCCCCCGGCAGCGCGGCCGCGCCCAACAGGCGCTCGGCCGTCCCCCGCGCCCCGGCGACGTCGCCCTCCAGAAGCCCGCACTCGGCCTCCTGACGCTCGCGCTCGCGCACGAACGCGGCGCCGTCGCGGCTCCGCGAATGCTCCAGCGCCTCGCGCGCGCCCGCCAAGTCTCCCGCCAGACGCCGCGCTTCCGCGAGCGCCAGCCGGTTCTCCGCACACCGCCCCTCCAGATCCGGCCGCAGAACCTCTGCCGCCTCACCGTGCCGGCCCAGACGACCCAACGCCTGCGCGAGATCCAGACGCAGCTCGAACGCCGGCGCCGCCGGCGCACGTCCGAGCGCGCCGCGCAGCAGCAAAGCCGCGGCTTCGTGGTCCCCCGCCGCCGCCAGCCGCTCCGCCGCCCGCCGCGCCTCGACCGGATCCTCCGACACGACCCCCGGCGCCAACGCGACGGCGCCCTCCACCGCGGTTGCGACCGTCCGGATGGCCACGGTCGACGCAGGCACGGCCGGGAATGCCTCCCGTCTCGCGTCCGCAGAATCCACGATGTGTAGGCCGCGCCCCTTCACGCGATCACTCCGCAGCCAGCATGGCCCCGAACCCGGCCATGTGCAAGGGGTATTTTCATGCCTGATCCGTGCCGCCAGCGCCCCCCACCAACACCTTGTCCAGTTCAACCCACCCACGACCCGTTCCGATCAACCCACTGGCCCTCCCCCCCCCCACCGGCGCCACCTTGGCACACCACCTGGCCGGACTCGAC
>JACRCZ010000147.1 GCA_016218765.1 Deltaproteobacteria bacterium
AGCCGGCACTCGCGGGGGAGCTGTTGCGCAAGGCGGTGTCGGGGACGCGGGAGGCGGTGGCGCGGGCGATCCTCGCACCCTCGTGGGCGCCCGCGACCGCGCTCCGGCGGGCGGCCGAGGAGTCCGGGATGCCGGTGGGCAGGATGCTCGGCACCTACGGCGGGGCCCCCGGCGGACGCGAGTTGTCGGCGGCGATCCGCGCGGCGCTGGAGGGGGCGGGCGTAGAGGTGCTGGAGGAGCGCGTGAAGGAGCTCCGGAGGGAGGGAGACTCGTGGGCGGCCTTCGGGGAGAGCGGTCCGCTGGTGCGCGCGCGGGTGGCGATCGTCGCGACCGGGGGCGCGGCGGGGGGCGGGCTGCTCAAGCGGGGGCGGATCTTCGCAGAGCCGGGGGTCGGAGGGAGGCTGGTCTTCGGGCGGGAAACGCTGCGACAGGAGGCCGCTCCGCTGGGACCGGGGGCGGACGCGTTCCTCCCGGCGCGGCTGTTCGGCGAGGGAGGGCCGAGGTCGGTCCGCGTGGCGGTCGATGAGCGGATGCGGCCGGAGGGCGCCGAGGACGGCTTGTACCTGGCGGGGGAACTGGCGGGGGGGGAGGGCGCGGAGGGGTCGGAGGGAGGGGAGGAGGGGAGAGAGAGGGGAGAGGGGGGACTGGCGTGGGCGGTGGTGTCGGGATTGCGCGCGGGGGGGGAGGGCGCGGAGGGGAGGGGAGGGCGCGGAGATCCGACTGACCGCTGAGGCGCTGAGGGCGCTGAGACAAACGCTGAGAAGGCAGTTTCAGGGGGGGATCGGGACCGGGGGGAAGGGGAGGGGGGATCGGGACCGGGGGGAAGGGGAAGGGCGATGCGGAGGCGTGGAGTGCGAGGGGCGGCGGCGGTTGCAGTGCTGACGGCGTGGGCGGCCGGGGCGGCAGCGAGGGCGGACGACCTGGAGATCGACCTGGGGTGGGATCTGGGGTTGACGGGGGGCTTCGGTGCAGCCTGGATCGCGACCGAGGCGCTGAAGTCGCACCTGGCGCCGGAGGAGTGCGTCTGGTGCGGGAGCAACGCGTTCGATGACGCGGCACGCGACGCGTTCCTGTGGGCCGACACGGATGCCGCGGACGCGACGTCGGGGGTCCTGGCGTTCGGGTTGCTTCCGGCGATCACGCTGGCGGTGAACGCGGCCTCGGCGCGGGACGAAGGGCGGGCGGTCCAAGGCGCGGAGGACCTGCTGCTGGTCGCGGAGGCCGCGGCGCTTGCAGCGTCGGTGAACCAGCTCACGAAGTTCCTGGTCGGTCGCGAGCGGCCGTTCGTGCACGCCCTGCCGGAGGAGTGGAAGGGTCTGACGGCAAAGCCGGACGACAACAACCTGTCGTTCTTCTCCGGGCACACGACGCTGGCTTTCGCGGTCGCGGTTTCGGGCGCGACGGTGGCCACGCTGCGCGGGTACGACTCGGCGCCGTACCTGTGGGCGATTGGGGGCACCATGGCGCTGGCGACGGGCTGGCTGCGCATCGCGGCGGACAAGCACTACCTGAGCGACGTGTTGATCGGCGCCGCGGTCGGCTCGCTGATCGGATGGCTGGTCCCCTGGCTGCACCGGCGCGACGGCGACGGGGAGGAAGGCATCCTGTCGCGCGCGTCGATCGTCGCCGGTCCGGATATCAGCTTCGCGTTCGCGTTCTAGCTCCGGCGGGCGGCCGCCTCCCGACCGCGCCTCACGCCCTCGCGCAAGGCGGCGTCGAGGCGTTCGGCCGCGGCAGCCTGGGAGAAGCGCGTGCGAGCCAGGTGAAGGCCGGTGGCGACGCGATCCCCGCGCCGGGGATCGTCGGTTGCGGCGACAAGCGCGTCGGCCAGGGCGGCGGGCGAGTCGTCACGGGCGGCGACGACGACCGATTCGAGGTCCAGGCCATGGACGGCGGTCCGCGTAGCGGCGACGGGGACGCCGGCGCCCAGCAGCGTGATCAGCTTCATCGGAAAGCCGCCGGGAATCCTGCGCGCCAGGGCGGCGACCCCGCAGCCGCCCAGGACGCACAGCGCGTTCGCCAGCGGTCCGTGGGGGACGAATCGGACCGGCACGCGAAGCTGTGCCGCACGGCCGCCGAGCTCGTCGGGCGACGAATCCGAGATGACGACCAGCTCGGCGGGGCGGCCCCGGCTGCGGACGAGGGCGACCGCGGCGACGAGCGTGTCCAGGCCCTGGTAGCAGTCGAGGTTTCCGAGGTAGGCGACGCTCAGCGCGGGAAACGCGTCCGCCGCGGCGCCCCGCGGTGCGCGGGGGCGCTCCGAGGTGGTCGGGACCACGCCGGCCGGGACGCGGATCTCGCCAACCGCCGGATCCCCGGGGCCGGCGCCTTCCGGCGACAGCGGAGCGGCCAGGTCGGCGAGGTCCGCCCCGGGCTCGACGACGCGGACCCGCAAGGGATCGGCGCCGGCGCGGATCAGGCCGTCGCGGGTCGGCGCCGAAATCGCGATGATGAGGTCGGCGTGTGCCGGGAGCTGCGCGTCGAGCCACCGGCCGAGGCGGCCGGCGAGAGCGGCCGGGCCGAGCGTGCCATACGCGGGCAGCTCGTGCTCCATCAGGTTGTGCGCGTGGTAGACGCAGGGAACGCCGGGGCGGAAGGGCAGGAGCAACGCCGCCGCGGCCGCCTCGACGTTGTGCAGGTGCACGACGTCGGGACGCAGCACGCGCGCCAGGCGGCGCAATTCCAGCGCGAGGCGGAGGTCGAGCACCGCGCGGCGCCAGCCGGGGCCGGAACGCAGCGAACGGAAGCGTGGAAAGTCGGGCAGGCGGTGGATCGCGTACGGCGCGCGCAACGGGAACGCCCCGTGCGCGTACACGAGGAGGTGGACGTCGTGCCCGCGCTCGGCCAGGCCGCGGCAGACGGCGTCGAGCGCGACCTGGGTGCCCTGGCGCGAGGGGAAGGGCAGGGCGGCGACCTCGAGGATGCGGAGGGGGTCGGGGGCCGGGCGCGGCGGCGTCATCCGTCGTCCTCGATGTAGCCGAGGGCGCGCAGGCGGGCGGCCAAGGCGCGGCGGTCGGCGGGGGAAAGGCCGTCGGACGCGTCGGGCGAGGCCGCGGAGGCGGCCGGCGGTCGGGAGTCGGCGGCCGGCCCCTCGACATGCTCAGGGCGGGCCGGACGGCGGGGCTTCTCGATCCACGGGGGTGCGGGGACATCGAGAAGCTCGTGGACGAGGGGGGCGACGTCGCGCAGGTCGAGAGGCGGAGGAGCGGGGCGTCCGCCGTCGTCCGGGAGCGCGAGAGGGAAGTCGCCGAGGAGAATGCCGAACGGACGGTGGCTGCCGCGCAGGAGGCCGCCCTTGCCGCCCGAGCGTTCCGCGGCCGGCACCTGCATGTGCCACGAGCCGGCGAGCGCCGCGTGCAGGTGAGGCGGGCAGAGCACGGGTGTCCGGCCCTCGGGATCCTCGGCCGGCTCGAGCAGGACGTCGGGGGCCGACTCCACGTGCGGTCCGGCGAATGCCTCCTCGCGCAGGCGCACGGTCGCGAACAGCGGATCGCCGTCGGGACGGCGGGCCGTGCGGAGGAACGCGGCGACCTTGCCGGCGACGCGCGGGCGGTCGGCGGGGGCAATCCTTCCGAGCGGCTCGCGCCCGCGAACGTTGAGCCGCACGGACGGAGCGTAGGTCAGCTCGTCGGACCAGGCGGCGGTACGCTCCAGGTCGATGCCGGCGGTGCGCGCCAGGGATTCGGCCAGGCCGGGGACAACGGCGCCGGCCGCGCGGAAGGCGACCCGGCGGAACGAGTCCGGCAGGCCGCGCAGCGCCGCACGGCGCCCGAACAGCGCCGCGCGCGAGAGGAGGGAAGGAGGGACGGGCGTCTGGAAGCCGCCGGCGACGAGCAGGGCATTGAGCGAGACGACGAGGTCCGACGTCGGCCCCATCCCGTGGTCGGACGCGATCAACACCGCCTGCGGACAGAGGTCGCGCACCAACCCCCCGACCACCTCGTCGACCGCTTCGTAGGTCGCGGCGATGGCCCACGGCACGACGTCCCCGGGGGCGGCAGGCTCGCGGGCAGGTTCGCGCAATCGGCCCGCCGTTCGTTTGCCGTCCCCGGCACGCGGCCACCCGTGGTGGCCTGCCGTGTCGAGGGCCTGGAGATGGAGGGCGAGCACGTCAACCGGGACGGCGTCGCAGAGGAAGCGCGCGAGATCGGCGCGCAGCCGCGACGAGCCGCGCAGTGCCCCGACCAGGACGTCCTCGCGGCCGCCGGCGCCCGCGGCGTACTCGTCGAAGGCGGCGAAGCTCAGGGCGCCCCGACCCAGCTCCCGGCGGATGCGTTCGAACAGCTCGGGCGGCCGGACGTGCCCGCGCCCCGCGGCCGTGTCGAGCGGCGTGTCCCAGCCGGCGACGTGGAAACGGAGCGGGTTTTCATCGTGCAGGCGACCGGGGAAGCCGACGGCGCCGACGCCCAGACCGGCGGCGGCCAGCGACTCGAGCCACGACGGCACCGCCGGGCGGGGCGAGCCGAAGCGCAGGCGGTAGCCGTCGGGTCGGGCGAAGTCGAAGACGCCGTGGCGCCCGGGGTTGACGCCGGCAAGGCAAGTCGCCCACGCGGGGAGGGTGGCGGCGGGGATCGTCGAGCGGAGGTCGGCGAGGAAGCCGCGTCGGGCGAGTGCCGCCAGGGCGGGGAGACGTCGCGCGGCGAGGAGCGTCCGGATGATGCGCGCGTCGGCGCCGTCCAGACCGAGGAAGAGCAGCCGGAGAGGTCGAGGGCCCACGGGCGCAACGTGTCCGTTCCCGGGGCCGGGGTCAAGCACGGCGGACGTTGACTTGGCGGAATGCGGACCGACAATGGCGGGAATGACTGTCCAAGACGGGGCGAAGACGATCTACCTCGACCACAACGCGACGACGCCGCTCCTGCCGGAGGTGCGCGAGGCCATGCTGCCGTGGCTGGGGGAGTGCTTCGGGAATCCCTCCAGCGGGCACGGCTTCGGGACCGACGCGAGGCGCGCGGTGGAGCGGGCGCGGGAACAGGTCGCCGAGCTGCTCGGCGCCCTGCCCGACGAGATCGTATTCACCGGCGGCGGAACGGAGGCGAACAACCTCGCGCTGCGCGGGCTGGCCGAAGGACGCTCGGAGCGCGGGGGTCGCATCATCCTGAGCGCCCTCGAACATCCCTCGGTCGCCGCCTGCGGCGCCTGGCTGGTGCAGCGCGGGCCGCTGGTCGGCAAGCCGGCGATCCCCGCCCGCTGCTCGGGCGGGCAGATGTGCCTGGTGCTCCAGGGCGCCTGGGAGCTGGTCGTCCTGCCGGTCGACGGCGACGGTCGCGTCGCCCCCGCCGCGCTGCGCGCCGCGCTGGAGCGCAAGGCGTTCGTGCTCAGCGTGATGCACGCGCAGAACGAGGTGGGGACGATCGAGCCCGTGCGCGAGCTGGCGGACCTCGCGCACGAGAAGGGACTCCTGGTGCACACGGACGCGGCCCAGAGCGCCGGCAAGATCCCTACCGGCGTCGGGGATCTCGGCGTGGACATGCTGACCGTCGCCGGCCACAAACTCTACGCGCCGCAAGGCGTCGGCGCCCTGTACGTCCGCCGCGGGGTCGAGCTGGCGCCGGTGCTCGTCGGCGCCGGCCACGAACGCGGCCTGCGCCCCGGCACCGAGAACGTCGCCGGCCTCGTCGGGCTGGGCGCGGCGTGCGACGTCGCGCGACGGACCATGGACGGGGAAGGGACGCGGCAGCGCCTGCTTCGCGATCTGATGTTCGATCTCCTCCGTGAGGCCGTTCCGGGGATCCGGCGCAACGGACATCCCACCGAGCGCCTGCCGAACACGCTCCATGTCGCCTTCCCCGGCGTCCGGGGCTCGTGCGTCCTGGCGGGCGCCCCGGAGGTGGCGGCGACCACGGGTTCGGCGTGCCACGAAGGCGACGAGTCGCCGTCCGCCGTGCTGACGGCCATGGGCGTGCCGGCCGACGTCGCGCTGGGTGCGGTCCGGCTGTCGCTGGGCCGCGGCACCACGGAGGCCGACGTGGAACGCGCCGCCGAGGCGCTGGCCCGGAGCTGGAAAGCGGCGCGCGAGGGGGAATAGGCGGATCCGGAGGGGGATCTCGCGCAGAGGCGCAAAGTCGCAGAGCCGCGGAGAGGAGCGTAGCTACGCGTAGCCGAGCTTCTCGACGCGCTCGCGGACGCGGGCTTCTTCCTCGGGGGTGTAGACGCGGGGCGGTCGCGCGACGAGGCCGCGCGCCGCGAGCGTGCGGCGGACCTCGTCCACGACGGAGTAGGCCGCGTCCGATGCCCGGACCTCGAGCGCGGGCTCCAGCGGCGGCTCGTAGCCGTCCGGCATCGTGCCGTGGACCAGCACCTCGAGAAACCGGTCGCTGCCGCGGCGCGCCTCGTCGCGAACGGCTCGGCGGGGCGAGGCGGCGACGGCGATGGCGGCGCCCCCGTTGCGGGCGAGGACCTGGCAGAGCCAGGCGAGGCGGCGCACGACCACGTCGCGGAAATCCGCGTTGCGCGGCTCGTGCGCGCACAGCCTGTCCTCCACCATCTCCGCGGTCAGGACGTCGATCGACGGAGCCGTCCCCGTCAGGCCCGCGCGCAGGGCCTCGGCCAGCGCGTCCATGCGCACCCGGTCGCCCGTCAGCCAGATCACGTACCCGCTCATGCGCCCTGCTCCCGGACCCGCCGGACGCCTGAGAGGATGCCGGTTCCGCCCATCGTCTCCGGCGGGGCAAGCTCGAACAGCCCGAGGACGGTGCGGGCGATGTCGCGCACTTCAGCGCCGTCGATCCGGCCGATGGCGGAAACCTGGGCGCCGGACGCGACCAGGATGCCGTCCCACGAGTGGTTCGCGTCGTCCGGGCCCGTGTCGTTCCCGACGGCATGGATCGCCCCCGTGCCGACGGAGCCGATGCTGCGCCAGTCGAGGTTCCCGAAGAGCACGATGAGATCGGGCGGGGTGCCGCGCGCGACCGGGTAAAGGTCCCGCGGCCGGTGGGCGACCGTGCCGATGGGCCGGCCGTGCTCGTCGGGGATCGCCTCGAGCATCGCCTTGAGCGCCTCGCACTCGGTATCGAGCTGTTCGGGCGGGATGATGCCCTGCGGCTCGCGGCCTCGCACGTTGAGGAACACCCGGCCGTAGTACCCGCCCTCGCCCCACGCCTTGGTCCGCGACCAGTCGATCTTCAGCCGGTGCAGCGGCGTGGGACGGTCCGGGAGCTCCTCGAGTGCCAGGTAGCCGTGGCGCAGGAGCCACTCGTTGAGGCAGATGCCGCCCTTCATCGTGCGCGCACCGGGGTCGGAGACGACGAGCACGGTCGTGTCGGCGTCGGCGAACTCGGCGAGCGTGCCCAGCTCGCGGTCGAGGTAGGCGTAGTATTCGCGGCCGGCGTCGGCGAAGCGGTTGCCCGGGACGTGACGGGGATGGTCGGCGGCGATGTGCCTCCAGAACCCGTGGTGGAAGCGGTCGCAGCCCATCTCGACCATCATGAAGAAGTCCCAGTCGTCCTTGTCCAGGAGGAAGCGGGCCATGGCGAAGTGCTGGCGGCTCATGGCGTAGATCGATTCCAGGAGCCGCGGCTTGTCGTCCGTGCGGAAGTCGGGGACGTCGACGATGTACGGGCCGAAGCTGGACTCCAGCGTCTGCTTCAGCTCCACGGGCCGCGCATAGTCGGAGTCCGCGCCGGGCGTGAGGAAGCAGGTGACCATCGAGCCGCGGAGCTCGGCCGGCGGAGGATACGTCTGCGGGACGAACAGGACGGTCGAACGGAGGCCCGCATCGCCCAGGACGTCCCACAGCCGGGGCACGCGGACCGTCCTCGCCGTCGCGAAGTCCAGCTCGTACGAGCCGTAGCCGGTGCGGTCGCGGAACCCGTAGATTCCCAGCTCCCCCGGATCGGCACCCGACACCATGGTCGTCCACGCCGGCACCGTGATCGGCGGGATCGTCGAGCGCAGCAGGCCCCAGCAGCCCTTCTTCATGAGCCGGCGGAGGTTCGGCATCACGCCCGCGTACTTGTCGAACGCGAGGCTGGGCTCGGCGCAGTCGAGCCCGATCACCATCACCTTCCGCCTGCCCATCGTCCTCACCTCGCGCGGGCCTCCCCGCAGCCGGGCGCCAGTCTATCGTGCAAGCCACCGGGGTCAAGTGCGCGGTTCCCGGATTTCGCGCAAAGAGCGCAAAGGAACGCAAAGGACGCCAAGGGAGAGAGGTCAGGGGGCCGGGGAAGGATGCTGCGCCTCGCCGGTCATGGGGACGAACTGCACGGGGGCGATTTCGCGGCGGCTGAGCGTGCCGCCGGCGTCCCTCTCCACCACGACCAGGACCTGCAGGTCGTCGCCGACCGGGGCGACGAGACGACCCCCGGGGGCGAGCTGGTCGAGCAACGGCTGGGGAATCTCGGGCGGCGCCGCGGTCACCAGCACGGCGTCGAACGGCGCGTGCTCCGGCCAGCCGCGGTAGCCGTCGCCCGTCCGGAACTGGACGCGCCCGCCGTAGCCCAGTGCCTCCAGATCGCGCTGCGCCCGCTCGGCCAAAGCACCGACGATTTCGATCGTGTAGACCGCGGCGCCCAGCTCCGCCAGGACGGCGGCCTGGTAGCCGGAGCCCGTGCCGATCTCGAGCACCCGCTCGCCCGGCGCGACCTCGGCGAGCTGCGTCATGATCGCCACGATGTACGGCTGGCTGATCGTCTGGTCCCACCCGATGGGCAGGGGTCCGTCGTCGTAGGAATGCTCGCGGACCTCCTCCGGGACCATGAGATGGCGGGGCACGCTGCGCATCGCCCGCAAGACGTCCGGGTCCGCGATGTCCCGGGCCAGAAGCTGGGTCTCGACCATGCGGTCACGCAGCGCGGTCCAACGCGCCTCCTGGGGATCGGGCGAGGGTCCGGTCGCGTCGGCGAGCCCGGAGTCCGTCGCGTGCGCGGCGGCCTCGACGGTCGCGCCGGGCTCCGATGCCGCGTCGTCCGCGGCAGGCGCCGGGGCGGCCGTCTCCGCGGTTGCGGGCGCCCCGCCCCCGGTACCACGGCAGGCGAGCACCGCGGCCGTCGCCCAGGCCCCGACGGCGAGGACGATCCGCCCGGCGGGTCCGGACCCGGCAACCGACCGCGGCAGCGGCAGCACCGTCGCCATCCGGCTTGAACCGTAACCACGTCGGGACGGGGGTCACAACCTCGGCGGCGGCGCCGCCGCCGATCCGGGACGTGCCGATTGGCCGGACGGCGATGGGGGTGTTAGGCTGCGGCCCGGTTGCCCGGAGGCGCGCGGCCGCCGGGCCGGGAGGGAGACGATGCACAACGCGTCATTCCGTCGGATGGTCGTGCCGGGCCTGGTCGCGGCGTTGTTCGGCTGCTCGGACGGCGGCGGAAGCACCGACGTCGCGGCCGACCCGGGGACGGAGGAAGACTCGGGCGGCGAGGTCGCGGCGGACGCGGACGCGGACGTCGAGCCGGAAGCCGATGCGGAGCCGGAGGCGGACGTGGACGGGACCGACGATGCGGACGTGGAGACGGGGGCGGAGGTGGAGGCGGAAGCGGACGCGGGAGCGGAGGCGGACGTGGAGGCGGGGACGGATACGGACGCCGACGGGGGGACAAGGCCTCCCGAGTGCGTGGGCGAAGGCGGCTGTACCCTGTACACCGACTGCTGCAGCTGCCTGGCGTTGGCCGCGGGCGAACCGCCGCCGCCGTGCGGCATCACCGAGTGCTTCGTCACGACGTGCTCGGCGCGGGGAATGGACGCCGCCGACGTGACGTGCGCCGCGGGACGTTGCGCCGCGGGCTACAACTGCGACGACTCCACGGTGGTCTGCCTCACGCCGCCTCCGGCGTGCCCGGAGGGCGAGGTCCCGAGCGTGTCCGGCTCGTGCTGGGGCGCGTGCGTGCCGGCGACGGAGTGCGCGTACGTGAAGGACTGCAGCCGCTGCGATCCGGACGTCCAGTTCTGCGTGCAGTACGTCCAGCGCAGCGGGATCTTCGCGCATTGCGTCGAGCGGCTGGACGAGTGCGGGGCGGTACCGAGCTGCGCCTGCGGGGGCGCCAGCGTCTGCGTCGCGCCGTTCGATTCCTGCGGCGACGATCCGGCGGGTCCGATCTGCTCCTGCCCGACGTGCGGGTGAGGGGTGGAGCGGTAGTGCGGCAGAGCGGTAGAGCGGTGGAGCGGGGACGGAGATGAACGAGCGGCGGACGCGACCGGTGGGGGTGTTGCTGGCCGACGACGAGGAGGCCTCGCGGGAGGTCCTGTCGTACCACCTGGGCGGGCTGGGCCTGGAGGTCGATGCGGTGCCCGACGGGCGGACGGCGATCGGCCGTTTCGACGCCGGCCGGCACCGTCTGGTGGTGACCGATCTCAAGATGCCGCACGCGGACGGCATGGCGGTGCTGCGCCACGTGCAGGAGCGCGCGGCGGGGACGCCGGTGATCGTGGTGACGGCGTTCGCCTCGATCCCGGGAGCGGTGGCGGCGATGCGGGCGGGAGCCTACGACTTCATCGGCAAGCCGTTCGACCGCGAGCAGCTCGGGGTGGTCGTGCGCCGTGCGCTGGAGCACGTGCGGCTGCTCGACGAGAACTGCCGCCTGCGCGAGGAGCGCGAGGCGCGCCACGAGATCGTCTTCCGCTCGGCGGTGATGGCCGAAACGCTGGACGTCGTCGACCGCGTCGCGCCCGGCGACGCGTCGGTGCTGATCACGGGCGAGAGCGGGACGGGCAAGGAGCTGATCGCGCGGCGCCTGCACGCGCGCTCGAAGCGTGCGGACGGGCCGTTCGTCGCCGTCTCGTGCTCGGCGATTCCGGCGGAGCTGTTCGAGAGCGAGCTGTTCGGGCACGTGCGGGGCGCGTTCACGGGGGCGAGCCGCGACCGTCCGGGGCGTTTCGCGAGCGCCGACGGGGGGACGCTGTTCCTGGACGAGGTGGGGGACCTGCCGGCGCCGATGCAGACCAAGCTGCTGCGCGTGCTGCAGGAGCGGGTCGTCGATGCCGTCGGGTCCGACCGGCCGCAGGCGGTGGACGTGCGGGTGATCTCGGCGACGAACCGGGCGCTGGCGGAGCTGATCGACGTCGGCGGGTTCCGCACGGACCTGTTCTATCGCCTGAACGTCGTGGAGGTCCGCGTCCCGCCGCTGCGGGAGCGCGCGGACGACATCGAGCCCCTGGTGCGGCGGTTCGTGGCGCGGTTCGCGGGCGCGCGGGAGCTGGAGGTGCCCGAGGAGGTGCTGGCCGAGCTGCGGCGGCGGCCTTGGCCGGGCAACGTGCGGGAGCTGGAGAACGCGTGCGAGCGGGCCGTGCTGCTCTGCCGGGGCGACCGCTTGCGGGTCGAGGACCTTCCGGCCGCGGCGGGTCCGGAGCCGGCCGCGTGGCCGCCGCTGCCGCCGGACGGACTCTCGCTCATCGACCTCGAGGTCGACGTCATCCGCCGGGCACTCGAATGGCACGGCTGGAACCGGACGAAGACGGCGGCGTACCTGCGCATCCCGCGGCACGTGCTGATCTACCGCATCGAGAAGCATGGACTCCGCCAACCGTAGCTTCCGCGACCTGCTGGGCGCGCGGATGTGGGTCCTGTCCTACGGCCCGATCCTGCTCGTCACCGCGCTGCACTTCGCAACCCCGACGCACGCGCACGGCGCGCACGACATCCTGCGTCGCCTCTACTACCTCCCCATCCTGCTCGGCGCCTTCGCCGGCGGCTGGCGCGGCGGCCTGGCCGCCTCGCTGGTCACGGCGCTCTGCTACATCCCGCACGGGTTCCTCGCCATCGGGATGCACGACCCCGGCCGGCCGGTGGAGAAGGTGCTCGAGCTGGTGCTCTACCAGGTCGTGGCCGTCGTCGCCGGCGTGCTGGTCGACCGCGAGCGCGAGGAGCGGCGCCGACAGGAGCGTCTGGCGCTGCGGCTGCAGGCGACGCTGGACGAGCTGCGGGCGACGGAGCGCCAGCTCGTGCGCTCGCAGAGCCTCGCCGCCCTGGGCCAGATGACCTCCGGCCTGGCGCACGAGATCCGCAACCCGCTGCACGCCATGAAAGGGACGGCCGAGGTGCTGGGCGACTTCCTGCCGGACGACCCGCGCCCCCGCCGGATGCTCGAGCTGCAGGTCCGCGAGATCGATCGCCTCGCCGCGCTGCTCGAACGGTTCCTGGCCTTCGCCCGGCCGCGCGCGCCGGAGAAGAAGGCGCACCTCGCGGGCGACCTGGTGCGACGCGCCGCGGAGCTGCTGCGCGTCGAGGCCGCGCGGGCGGGTGTGGACGTGGACGTGCGGGTCGCGGCGGACGACCCGGCGGTCGGCTGCGACGCGGCCCAGATCGAGCAGGTCATCCTCAACGTGGGGCTGAACGCGATCCAGGCCATGGCGCCCGCGAAACGCGGGACGCTGCGGCTTGCCACGTCCCGCCTGCGGCGCGGCGAGGTCGAGTACGGCGCGATCCGCGTGGCGAACGACGGACCGCCCATCCCCCAGGACCTGCGCGACCGGCTCTTCGAACCGTTCGTCACCTCGCGCGAGAACGGCACCGGGCTCGGCCTCGCCATCGCGGAGCGGATCGTGGACGCGCACGGGGGGCTCCTCGAGGTGGAGCCTGGAGGCGAAGGGCGGGAAGTGGCGTTCGTGATCCACCTGCCGCAGGGGTAGAGCGAGAAGGCTGGTCGTCCGGGTCGAGTCGTCGGTTGGTTGATCGGGACGAGCGGCTGGTTGGTTGATCGGGGCGAGTTGTTGGTCCGGTCGGGGGTGCTGGAACTCGGGTGAGATTGGGGATAGCCTCGCGTTCCGTTCGCACGAGCGGGACTGCCGGCGAGGGGGCCGGGTAGCGGGAGGTCGTAATGAACGGTTCCATGACGGGGTGCGGGCGTTCGGCGCGGGTGCGGGCGGTGTTGGCGTTCCTGGGCGTGGTGGTCCTCGCTGCGGGCGCGGCGGCGCAGGAGCGGCCGCGGATCGACGTGCGGGGCGACGCGCAGACCAAGGTCAACGTGACGGTCTACAACGCGGGCCTGGCGCTGGTGCGGGAGGTGCGCGAGGTCGACCTGCCCCGCGGCACGTCCGCCGTGCGCTGGCAGGACGTCGCGGCGCAGATCCGCCCCGAGACGGTGTTCGTCGGCGATCCCGGCGACGCCGCGACCTTCGCGGTGCTCGAGCAGAACTACAAGTACGACCTGCTCACCCCGACGCGCCTGATGGAGCTGTACGTCGACCGCCAGCTCACGCTGGTCACGGTTGATCCGGACAGCGGCGTGGAGGAGACGGAGCAGGCCACGCTGCTCTCGACCCAGGCCTACCAGTACGTCTACCGCACGGACGAGGGGATCACCTTCAACCATCCCGGCCGCGTGGTCTTCCCGGAGGTGCCGCCGAACTTCGTCCAGCGCCCGACGCTGGAATGGCTGCTCGACAGCCGCGAGGCGGGTCGCCGGCCGGTGGAGGCGAGCTACCTGACCTACGGCATGAGCTGGAACGCGGACTACGTGCTCGTGCTGGACGACGACGAGGAACAGGGCGACCTCACCGGCTGGGTCACGCTGCGCAACGACTCGGGCATCGGCTTCTCCGGCGCCGGCCTGCAACTCGTCGCGGGCCACGTCAACGTCGTCGCGCCGCCGGCGCCCGAGGCCGTCTACGCCCCGATCGTGATGCGCATGGCGGCGGCCGAGCCGATGGCGCCGCCGCCCCCGCCCGCGTTCGTCGAGGAGGGGATGTTCGAGTACCACCTGTACACGCTGCAGCGCCCGACCGACGTGGCGGATCGCGAGCAGAAGCAGATCGAGCTGCTGTCGTCCGACCGACTGGCGCTCGACAAGAAGTACCGCCTGGAGGGCAGCTCGTACTGGTACGTCTCCGAGCAGTCCGGGCCGTTCGAGAACCTGCCGGTGGACGTGTGGCTCGAGTTCCGCAACGTCGAGGAGTCGGGGCTGGGCCTCCCGATGCCGGCCGGGGTGGTGCGCGTGTACAAGGCCGATGCGAGCGGCGGGCAGCAGTTCATCGGCGAGGACGCGATCGAGCACACGCCGCGCGAGGAGCGCGTCAGGCTGCGCTTGGGGCAGGCGTTCGACATCGTCGCCGACCGGCGGCAGACCGACTACGAGATCCTCACCAGCACGCTGTGGGAGACGGCCTGGGAGGTGAAGATCCGCAACCACAAGGACCAGGCGGTGGTCGTGGAGCTGCGCGAGCCGATGGGCGGCGACTGGGAAGTCGTCTCGTCGTCGCACGAGTGGTTCAAGGAGTCCTCGTCGCTCTGCGTGTTCAAGGTGTCCGTCCCGTCCGGCGGCGAGACCATTGTCACGTACAGGGTCCGTTCCGGGTACTAAGCGCCTACAGCGGCTCGGCGAAGCGGAGCAGGCGCGGGTTGGGCTGGGCGTCGACCATGGCGCGCAGCGCCGCAAGCTGGTCCTCCCAGCGCTTCACGTCCACCTGCAAGGCCCGGCCGGCCACGACGAGGCGCGTGAGACGCAGGAACAGGGCCGAGAGCGGCGCCGGGGTCCCGGCCCCGCGAAGCAGCTCCTCGAGGTCCTGCCGCGGGATCGCGCCGGAACCCGCGACGGCGTCCCCGCCCGCCGCCCCGCCCCCGCCCGTCGTGCCCTCCCCGTGCAGCGCCCGGAACGTCGTGCGGAGCGTCTGCGGCAGCGTCCAGCCCGGACGAAGCGACGCGGCGCGCGCCAGCGTCTCCTCCAGGCGCGGGTCCCAGCGGACGCCGAGCCGCACGCCCAGGAGCACCAGCAGACCGGCCGCGGCCTCGCGCGCGCCGGGCGCGTCGAGGCCCGCGAGGACGTCGATCGCGGCGCGCAGGCGCGGCTCGTCGAGCGGCGGGAACGACCGATCGTCGAAGAGCCGCTCCGGGGAAGGGCCGGTCTCGAGCGCGTGCAGCTCGCGCTCGACGGCCGGCGACCTCGCGGCGGCGAGCAGCTCGTCCGGCGTTCCGTCGAGCGCGGCCAGCGCGAGGGGGAGGAACCGGTCGTCGAGCGTCGTGCGCTCGAACGCGGGATCCTGCTCGAACGGCGGGCCTCCGTCGACCGGGGAGGGCAGGCGTTGCTCTCCCAGCTCGGCGCGGTAGCGGGCGGCCAGGGCGGCGCCCAGGCGGGTCCGCGGGACGCCGGCGAGGAACCGTTCGAGCGCTTCCAGGTCCCCGGCGCGCAGCGCGCATTCCGCGGCGGCGCCGAGGAACTCCGCGCGCCAGGTGGCGCCCGGGTCGCCCGTGACGTGGGCCCTCCACGTCGCATCCAGCTCGAGCAAGGCCGCGTCGTATTCGCCGGCGAGGCAGAGGACGATGCCCTTGCCGAGGTGGGTGGCCGCCGGGGCGCTGGTGCCGGCGCCGGGCGCGCGCCACGCATCCGCCGCGCCGCTCGGGTCGCCCAGTCGCAGGTGGGCTCGGACGCGCCGCTCGACGTCGCCGCCGTGCGGCAGTCGTTTTGCGAGCGCGAGCAGCTCCTTCTCGCGGCCGGAGGCGAGGAGGAACTCCTCCACGCGGCGGCGCACGGCGGGCGGATCCGCGGCCGCGCCGTACACCTCGGGCAGCCGCGCGACGACGAACTCCACGCCGCGTTCGGTCAGGCCGTCGGGGGGCGGGCCGCGGCGGCGGCAGGCTTCGATGCTGGCCGCGACCTGCGCGACCAGCTCGGCGCGGCGCGGCGCAGCGCGCGGCTTCCAGAACGGGAACCACGATTCGACGCGGAAGAGGGTGTCCGCCGTCGCGGCATCGTCGAGTCCCGCGAGGCCGGTGGTGCGGCATTCGGCGAGCTCGTCGGTGACGTCGTCCTGGTAACGCCCGCCGATCCAGCCCAGGACGGCGGGGACCACGAGCAGGACGACCCCGGCGAGGAGCCAGGAGACCAGGCCGATCCACACCCAGCGCGGGAACCGCCCGCGGAACGCGCCGCGCGCGTAGTCCCCGCCCTCCAGTCCGCCGGAAGCGTCGCCCACCGCAAGCTCCATCGCCGCCGGCACACCGGCGACGGGCGGAATGTACCACGCGGGCACTCCGTGCCGACCGCCTTCTCCTGCCGCAAGAGCGGCACGGCCCGCCGGGCTGAAGCCCGCGGTTCGGATCCGGTAGTCAGGCGTCGTACCGGGTCGTTGATCTCCCTACCGCTCGTCCAGCACGGCGCGGACCTTGCGGGCCAGGGCTTGCGGCGTGAACGGTTTCTCGAGGAACGGGGTGCCGGGCTCGAGCACGCCGTGATGGGCGATGACGTTGTCCGTGTAGCCCGACATATAGAGGACGCGCAGGGCGGGGCGCGCCGCGCAGAGCACGGCGGCCAGCTCGCGACCGCTGTGCCCCGGCATGACGACGTCGGTCAGCAGGAGGTGGATGTCGCCGGCATGCGCCGCGGCCAGGCGCAGGGCAGCGTCGGGGTGCGGGGCGTCGAGCACGACGTAGCCCTGGGTGCGCAGCACGCGCACGGCGAGGCCGCGGACCAGCTCGTTGTCCTCGACGACCAGCACTGTCTCGCTCCCCGTCGGCCACTCGCCCTCCGCCACCGGCGGCCCGGCCCGGGCCGGCTCCGCGGCCGCCTTGACCCGCGGCAGGTACAGCTTGACCGTCGTGCCGCGACCGACCTCCGAGTACACCTGCGCGTGGCCGCCGAACTGCCGGATGATGCCGTGGACCATCGGCAGGCCCAGGCCCGTACCGCCGTCCTTCGTGGTGAAGAACGGCTCGAACATCCGCGCCAGCACCTCGGGCGGCATGCCCACGCCGCTGTCGCCGACGGACAGCATGACGTGGCTCCCCGCGGTCGCCTCGGGGTGCGTCTCCACGTAGCTCGCGTCGAGCTCCGCGTTCGCCGTCTCGAGCATCAGGCGGCCGCCGCGCGGCATCGCCTCGCGCGCGTTGAGGGCGAGGTTGAGCAGCACCTGCTCCATCTGGGCCACATCGACGCGGACGTTGCCGGTGTCGGGCGCGTGGACGACGCGGAGGTCGATGTCCTCGCCCAGCACGCGGTGCAACGTCTTCTCCACGCCGCCCAGGACGTCCGCGAGGGATACGACGCGGAGCTCGAGCACCTGCCGTCGGCCGAAGGCCAGCAGTCGGCGCGTGAGCGTCGCGGCACGATCCGCGGCGCCGCGGATCGCCTCGACCTCGGACCGCGCCGGATGCTCCGCCGGCAGCGCCCCGAGCAGGAACGCGCCGTGCCCGGTGATCGCGGTGAGCAGGTTGTTGAAGTCGTGCGCGATGCCGCCCGCGAGCCGTCCCACGGCCTCCATCTTCTGCGCCTCGCGCAGCCGCTCCTCGAGACGCCGCCGTTCCGTCACGTCCCGCACCGCGGTCACCCGCACGCTCCGGCCCCCGTACGGCAGCGCTCGCCCGGTCAGCTCCCCGAGGAACGTCGAGCCGTCGGCGCGCAGCCCCTCGGCCTCGTACGGCTCCTCGACCCCGGCCAGGAAGTTGCCGCGCACCCGCTCGACCGACGCGGGCGCGGCGAACTCCAGGACACTCCGGCCGACGACGCGGTCCGGCGGCACGCGGAACAGCCGGGCGAAGGCGTCGTTGGCGTCGAGAATCACGCCCCGGTCGTGGATCGCGATCGCCTCCGACGTGGCCGCGGCGAGACGGCGGAAGCGTTCCTCGCTCTCGCGGAGGGTCTCGAGGGCGTGCGCGCGGGCGATGGCCTGGGCCAGGTCCTGCGCGACCGCGCGCAGGAAATCGACCTCGGCCCGCTCCCAGCTCCGTGGGGCACGACACGCGTCCAGGCCGAGGAAACACTCGCACCCGCCCTGGACGGCCAGCGGCAGGAGAAGCAGCGAGCGGACGTCCTGGGATTCCAGCAGCGGGCGCTCGGACTCCGGAAACCCGGCGACGTGGCCCGCGACCGGCTCGCCACGGCGCAAGAGGTCGATCCAGCGGGCGAAGCCGGCCTCCGCGAGCGGAAGCTCCCGGAGCCGCGGGTCGGCGAGCCGGGGTTCCACCCCCGGCGCGGCCCACTCGGCCGTCCGCGACAGGAGAAGGCCGCCGCCGGCGGCGGTACGGGTCTCGGAAAAGTGGCAGCGGTCGACGCCGGTCGCGCCGCCGATCGAAGCGAGCACGCCGGGCAGCACCGCGCGCGGATCCGGGGCGGCGAGCAGAAGCTGCGCGACGTCCGCGACGCACGTGAGATAGCGCGCCTGGCGCTCCGACCGCTCCTCGACCTGCTTGCGCTCGGTGGCGTCGCGGATGACCACCACGACGACCGGACAGGCATCGCCGGCCGCCAGCATCGGCGACAGCCGCGCCTCGAACCACATCTCCCGCCCCGCGATCGGCAGCGGGTACTCGATCGTGCGCGACCTCCCGTCCCGGCAGACCCCGGTGATCGCGGCCTCGAACTGCGCCGCCCGCTCCGGCGCGAACACTTCGCGCACCGTCCGTCCCAGAAGCGCGGGCGGCGGACGGTACAGCAGGTCCGGACGGCTGGGTCCGATCTCGAGGTAGCGTCCCGCCGCATCGACGACGAGAACGACGTCGTGCATCGCCTCGAGCATCGCGCGCAGGCGCCGCTCCTCGCCGGCCGGACGCGGCGAAGATCCGTCTTCCGCTCGGCTCATCGTTCCCCCATCCCGGTCTCCGACTCCGCGACCGTGCGCCCGTGTGCGTCAAGGGGAAACATACACCCCGAGCCGCGGGATCGTCCAGGACCCCCCGCACGGCGGGCGTGCTCTGGGGCATCGGGCGCCTGGCGCATGCGCGGCCCCGGCACGCCCAGGACGCGCCGCCGCACCTTCCGCCGTACCTGGAGTCTCCCGACCCTGCGATTCGGGGCACGGCGGCGTGGGCTGCGCTGGCGCTGCCGGCGGCGGCGACCGCCGCACACCTGGCGCGATTGCGCGACGACCCCGCCGCGTTCCCGCTCTACGAGGGCGGCGCGCTCGCCGACGTGCGCATCGGCGAGCTGGTCGAGCGGGAGCTTGCGCGACCCGCGCCGACGTGATGCACTCCCCGGGTCGCAGGGGTCGCCCCTGCCGTCGTCACAGGAGGTGGGCCGTGGCGAGGATTCCGAGCAAGGAAAACGAGTCGCACGCGGGCGCCGATCGGGCGCCCGAGCCGTCCCTGCCGCCGGTGCCGGTGGGGCTCCACCGGCTGCTGCGCCTGGCGGCGGTCGATGCGGACTTCCGGGAGCGGTTGATCGCGCAACGGGACGCCGCGGCCGCGGCGGCGGGCGTCGGCCTCAACGCGAGCGAGAAGGCGATCCTGCGAGCGGCCGACGCCGGGCAGCTTCTGCAGCTCGCCGAACGGATGCCGGCGCCCCGACCCGAGCAGGCGTCGCGCCTGCGCCAGATCGCGGCGAACGCCGTGCTGCTCCTCGGCGGCGCGGCGCTCCTGGACGGCGTGGCGTGCCGCAAGGCCGAGCCCGCCGCGCCGGGCGAGGCCCCGGACGCGGCGATGTCGGCCGAGGCGGTCCCGGCGCCCGGGCGCGTTCCGCGCGCGGACGTCGCGGGCTCGGGCGGCGACGCCGCGGAGCCCGCTCCCGACGCCGCGGTGGAAGCGGCCGCGGCCGAGGGCGGTTCTCCGCCGGACGCCGAGGACGATGCGGCAACCCTGGCGGCCGAGACATCGGGCGTGGCGGCGCAGGACCTCGCCGCCTCGGACGCGGCTGCGACGGCCGAGGGCGAGGGTGAGGAAGACGCGCCGCCGGCGGGCCGCGAGACAGCGTCGCCGGTCGCCTTGCTGGCGAACGACCTCGACGAGTACTGCCGGCGGCAGGAAGAACGCCTGATGCAGACGGGCGGCGGCGCGGCGCCGGACCTGCCCGAGTGCTATCCGCCGCCGGACGTGAGCGCGACGCTCGGCGCGGTCGCCATCGACGGACCGCTGGCGGAGGAGCAGGTGCGTACGGTCCTGCGCCGCGTGACGTCGGTGCTCCCCGACCTCGTGCGGAAGGCGGCTGCCGGGGTGCACAATCTCCCCGGCGATCCGTGCGAGGACCGGCGCTTCCGGCAGCAGTACGACGAGTGTCCGCCCGTCGCCGCGGGCGAGGCGACCGTCGTGCTTCTGGTGGCGCCCGACGGGACCGTGGACGGCGTGCGCCCCCAATCGGTGAGCGCGCTGGGCGACGACTGGAGCGAGGCCGCGAGGAGATTCCACGGCCTCCGCTTTCCCGAGGCCGATGCGCCGTCGCAAGTGACCGCCACGTGGAGCCTCCGGCCGGGGCGCTGAGACGTCGCGGAAACTCGCTACTCGGTGCAGGCGCAGGCGCGGCGGGCCAGCAGGTACGTCGCGGCCGGGGTCGTCGGCGTGTCCTGCACGCGGTAGCGCGAATCGACCATGTTCATGAGGAAACACCCGACGCCCGCGCCGCTGCCGGAGAGCGTCGACGTGGCGGAGCCTCCCGCGCCGAGCGCGTCGAGGACGGCGTCGCAGTTCGCGTCCGTGCCCGAGCTGCCGGCGTAGGTCCGCGTCGCGTCGTCGTACCCGCCGTGGGCCGCGCAGGCGTTGTCGCAGCTCCGTTCCTCGCCGGAGAGGTACCAGCAGTGCCCGCCGACGCGCGCGCCGGCGCAAGGACCAGGCGGGGTGTCCGCTTCCGCCTCCACTGACGCCTCGGCGTCAGCTTCGGCGGACAGGTCCGACTCCGAGGAGACGTCTGCGTCATGCGGGGAATCGTCCGACGAGTCGGCGTCGAAGACGTCGGGAGCGCCGTCGCCGGCGTCCGCCCCGTCGGCGCGGTCGGTCCCGTCGTCCGGGCCAGCGTCGGCCTCCGTCGCCGCGTCGGAATCCGCGTCCGCGAGCACGTCCCCGGGCGCGTCACCATCCGTGCGGTCGGCACCGTGATCGCGCACCGTCGCCTCGTCCTCCTCGTCCGGGCTCTCCGCGGTGGCGCATGCGCCCGTCGCGAAGAGGGCGACGAGAAGCACGGCGTGGTTCGGACCCGTCATTCCAGGTTGCTCCCGCCGGCTGGAGACTACCGCGGACGGCGGGCGGGCGGAAGTCGGCTCACGCACTCCCCCGCTTCCCGCACTCCGCCGCACTCGGCCGGCTCAGTCCAGCAGCTGATCGATGCGGGCGATCTGCTCGCGGATGTCCTGCATCTGGAGCTGCCAGTACTGGAGGGTGCCGAAGTGGGGGAACGTGCGGGGGAAGATCGGGTCGTGGCGCCGGCGCGCGATCCACGTGGCGTAGTGGATGTAGCGCAGCGCGCGCAGCGGCTCGACGAGGCGCAGCCAGGCCGAGGGGAGATCGCGGAACTGGCGATAGGCCTCGAGCAGCAGCTCGCGCTGCCGCCGCCCCTCGTCGTCGGCGCTGGGCACGATCATCCAGACGTCCTGCACGGCGGGGCCGACCAGGGTGTCGTCGAAGTCGAGGAACGTCGGGCCGCGCGGAGTCCAGATCAGGTTGCCCAGGTGGCAGTCGCCGTGGATGCGGTGCACCGGCACGTCACGGAAGAGCGGCTCGATCCGCTCGAGCAGCGCGCGGACGCCGGCGGCGTAGCCCTCGCGGGCCTCGACCGGCAGGACGTCCTCGTCGAGCAGGTACTGGAGGTTGTCCAGGCCGTAGGTCTGCGGCGTGAGGCGCATGCGCGCGGGGGCGTCGTTGCGTGCGCCGACGTTGTGGATGCGCCCGAGGAGCCGGCCCAGGATGCGGACCTGCTCGTCGTCCAGCTCCTGGGGCGCGCGCCCGCCGATGCGCGGGAACAGCGCGTACAGGATTCCCTGTACCTCCGCCAGCGTTTCGCCCTCGCGCAGCTCGACCGGCGCGGCGACCGGCACCTCCTCGGCCTCCAGCTCGCGCAGGAACCGGTGCTCGGCCAGGATCGCCTCCCGGCTCCACCGCCCGGGCCGGTAGAACTTGCCGACGACCCACGTCCCGTCCTCCAGCTCGAACTGCCACACGCGGTTCTCGTAGCTGTTGAGCACGAGGAACCGGCCGGAGCAGCGCCGCCCGCCGGCCTCCAGCGCGTCGAGCACGTGCTCGGGCGTGAGCTTGTTGAACAGGCCGGACAGCGGATGTTTGGCAAACGAGTCGCTCATCGGGCCGGGATATGCGCACGGGGGGTACGGGCGGTCAACCGGCTGCCAGCGACCAGCAATTCGCTGTTGGCCTCGGGCGCGGGCGAGGATAGGATGCGCCCGCCATGACGGACCGGGATGAGAAGGACGAGGATTTCGGAGCGCTGCTCAAGGAGTACGAGAAGGCGGGCGGGTTCGCGCCCAAACGCCGCGGGCCGCAGGTCGGCGACGCCGTGAAGGGCCGCATCGTCTCGATCGGCAAGGAAGCGGTGCTCGTCGATCTGGGGCTGAAGTCCGAGGGCATCATCGATGCTGCCGAGGTGCAGGACGCGGAGGGGAAGCCGGCGGTGAGGGTGGGCGACGAGATCGAGGCGCGGGTCGCCCAGATCGACGGCAAGGCCGGGAGCCTCGTGCTCCGCTACCGCATGGGCCGCGGGCCCGTCGGCCGCGACGAGCTGTCGGAGGCGTTCGAGAGCCAGGTTCCGGTGCAGGGGACCGTGACCGGGGTCAACAAGGGCGGGGTCGAGGTGCTGGTGGCGGGCGTACGCGCGTTCTGCCCGATCTCGCAGCTCGACCTGCGACACGTCGCCGACGCCGCGGCCTTCGTCGGACAGAAGCTGACGTTCCACATCACGAAGTACGAGCCCGGTCCGCGGGGCAAGAACCCGAACATCGTGCTCAACCGGCGCGTGATCGTCGAGGAGGAGGCGCGGGCGAAGGCGGCCGAGGCGCGGGCGCGCCTGCAGCCGGGACTGGTCGTGCGGGGCAAGGTCACCGCGCTCAAGGACTACGGCGCCTTCGTCGACCTGGGCGGGCTGGAGGGCATGCTGCACGTGAGCGAGATCGGCTTCGCCCGCGTGACCCGCGCCGCCGACGTCCTGGCGGTGGGGCAGGAGGTCGAGGTCCAGATCCTGCGCATTGAGAAGTCCGACGACCCGCGGCGGTCCGAGCGCATCTCGTTGTCGCTCAAGTCGCTGGCCAAGGATCCGTGGGACGAGGTGCCGGCGAGGTTCGCGGTCGGGGCACGGGCGTCGGGCCGGGTCGTGCGCGTCGAGAGCTACGGCGCGTTCGTCGAGCTGGCGCCCGCGATCGAAGGGCTGCTGCACGTCAGCGCGCTGGCGCCGGGCAAGAACGTCCGGCACGCGCGCGAGGTGGCCAAGGTCGGCGACACGGTCGAGGTGGTGGTGCGCGAGCTGGACGTCGAGCGCCGGCGCATCTCGCTCGAGCAGGCCGATCTGGAGGAGGAGGGGGGGCGCGCGTACGTCGCCGCCCGCGGCGGCACGGTCGTCGATGACGGGAAGCACGACACGCTCGGCGACCTCCTGCGCGCCAAGCGGTAGGTCGATAGGCTCGCGGGGCCGCGCAGGACTCCTCGCAGGCGGGGGAACGACGACATGACGGTTCCGGCAGGGGAAGGCGAGGCGCGGATCCGGGCCATTCTGGCCCGGCGCTCGTACCGCAGCTTCCGGTCCGAGCCGCTTCCGGCGGACGCGAGCGCGGCGCTTGCCGGAATCCTGTCGGGCGCGCCGTCCCTCTTCGGGCGGCGGTCAGGGTATGCGGTGCTGGTGGACGACGAGCGGGCGGCCGAGCTGCCCGGCGCGGTGATGTCCGGGCTCGTGGGGAAGATCAACCCGTGGCTCCTCCGCTCGCGGCCTCCCGCGTTCCTCGTCGCCGCCGGGGATTCCTCGGGCGGCCTGCGGGACGGCGAGCGGCACTGGTACAACGCCGACGCGTCCGTTGCGGCGCAGCTCGCGGTGCTGGAAGCCGCCGGACGCGGCATCGGGAGCTGCTGGGTGGGGGGGTTCCACGAGCGCTCGGTGGCGGAGGTGGTGCGGCTGCCGGCCGGCCACCGGCCGCTGGCGGTCATTCCGCTCGGTTTCCCCGCCGTCGGACCCGACGTGCCGTTCTCGCTCCTGGGGCGGGGCTGGGACGTGATGACGCAGAAGCTGGTCTCGGGGCGGCGCAAGCCGCTGGAGAAGATCGCGTACAGGGGCCGTTTCGGCGAGCCGTTCGTCGGGCCCGGCGCGGTGCGCAGCGCGTCGCGGGGCGTGGAAGGCGGGGGCGACGGCGGGTGGACCGGCATCGGCGCGCCCCGGCCTTGCAGTCGCTTCGGCGACCGGACGATCGAGCCGGCCGGGGTTCGGCTGCTGCTGGAGTGCGCGCGCTGGGCGCCGTCCGCGGAGAACTCGCAGATCGCGCGCCACGTCGTCGTCGAGGGACGCGAGGCGGTGCGCGCCTTGTGGGCGGCGGCGTTTCCGGAGGCACCGGAGCCGCGGGCCGACGAGCTGCCGCCCCTCGCGCTGCTCGAGCTGGGGGCGCCGTTTCCGGTCAAGGCGCGCACGCGCGAGCAGCCGTTCTTCCTGATCGACGTGCCGATCGCGATGACCAACGTGCTCGTCGCCGCCGCGGACTTCGGCCTGGGATGGCAGGCGGCGTTCCGCTTCGACCACGTGCGGGCCGCCGCGCACCTGGGAGTGCCGCGCGACCATCAGGTGGTCGCGTTCCTCGGGCTGGGGGAGCCGGTGGAGGCGCCGGTGGGAGCCGCGGCGTCGCCGCTCGATCAGCTGCGCGTCGCTGCCGGCTGACGCGGCCCGGTTTCACGCCAGGGGTGCAAGGAGGCAAGGCCCGCCAGGGGGAAGAAAGACCGGGGCGGCGCCTGACATGCGGGGCGGCGGTCGTTAGACAGTATGGTTGACCGGGATCGGAGCGGCGGCCTCCCTCCCGTCCGCCCCGAAAAAGCGTGGGACTCCGACCCGGCCGAAGAATTCCGCGGACGGGAGGGGGGCGGGGCGGTCGCCCATGAGTCGTCCATTCCCGAAGGCATCGAATCTCGCCGTGGTCGCGGGGGTCGCCCTGGCGGTTCTCGGGGCGACGGCGGCGGTCGCACGAGCGGCGTCGTCGCGGGCGAACTGCGTCGAGGTCCGGACCGAGGCGCCGTACCGCAACGCCGGATACGATCACATCGTCCACCTGACGAACGACTGCGGCGTCGCCGTCTCCTGCACCGTGACGACGGATGTCAACCCGGAGCCGACCACGGTCGAGGTCGCGGCGGGCGAGGCGGTCGACGTCTTGACCTGGCGCGGCTCGCCGGCGTGGGAGTTCGCGGCCACGGTCGAGTGCCGGTACGGCGCGGCGCCGTGAACGAACGCCCCGCCCGCTCCTCCCGGCGGTTCCTCGCCGTTCGGGCTTGACAGCGTCGTTCACTATACTAGACTTGTAACCCATGATAGCGAACGCGACGACGAACGACCCTCGTGCCGCCGCCCCGCCCGCGGCGCAACGGATCGGTCCGGCCGCGGCCATCGACCTGTGCACGGTCGCGGAGCGCCACCTGGGTTTCCGTCCCGCCGCGGTGCGGGTGTACGAGGAGACCGGCTCGTTCGTCGCCATCGACCGGGGCGACGCACTGCGGTTGGGCGGCCGGACGTATCTCGTCACCGGGACGGTCCGCGAGGAAGGCTTCGGTCTCGAGGAGCAGCCCAAGTACTGGGTCAAGCGTGCGGTCGACCTGGCGACGGGCGTCGAGAAGATCGTGAAGCTCGTGTTCCTGGAGCAGTTCGACCTCCCGTTCGGAGGGCGGCGGGTCCGCTGTTTCCGCAGTCCGGCCAAGGAGGCGCGGCTGCTCGACGTGGTTCGCGGGCATCCGCAGTTCATGGCGGGTTCGAGCGTGCGCGACCGGGTCGGGAACCTGGTGCGGGTCATCGATTTCATCCCGGGGCCGTCGCTGGAGCGTGTGGCGTCGAGCCCTCCCGGTGGCGACGAGGCGTACGTCCGGGAGGAGCTGCCGCGGTTGTTGTGGAGGTATCTGCCCTGCATGGAGGGGCTTCGTTTCCTCCACGAGCGGGGGGAGCGGCACGGTGACGTGCGGGCGGACCACGTGATCGTCGATCGCGGGTCCGGCCTCCTGCGCTGGATCGATTTCGACTACGACTTCGAGTGTCCCGGGGCGCCGTTCGTCCTGGACGTCCACGGGGCGGGGAGCATCCTGGCCTCCCTCGTGGGCCGCGGGGCGGTGGATTGCCATCCGGGGCTGGGGCGCTTCGCCGCCGGGTCCCGGCGGTCCTATGCCGGCATCGGCGAGCTGATCGACGACCTGGGCGACGCGTTGTCGGGCCTGGTTTCTCCCCGCGGGCTCGATGGTTTGCCGGCCGATTCCGCGGGGAGTGTAGCTCGGTCGGAGTGGAGGGCGCGTCATGACTGACGGAAACTACGGTGCGAGAAACGGCTGGATCCGTCTCGCGGCGCTGCTCGTGGCGACGCTGCCGGCCTGCGGGGGCTCGGTGGTCGCCGACGACATGGACGGCGACGCCGTTGTTGGCGAGGACTCTGCCGGCGAGACCGGCGCGGACGGGGACGGTGACGAGGACGCGGCGGGCGGGGACGCGGATGCGGACGGGGACGCGGACGAGGACGGGGGTCCGGACGCGGGCAGCCCGCCGGCGTGCACGATCACGGCGCCGCTCGACGGATCGAGCGCCCCGTACGACGCGGACCGGACGTTCGTGGCGTCGGCGACCGATCCGGAGGACGGGGCGTTGTCGGGAGCCTCGGTGGTCTGGACGACGGACCGTGACGCCGTGCCGCTGGGGACGGGCCTGTCGGTCACCGTCGTGCTGCCCGCCTCGGGCTCGCATCGAGTGACGTGCACCGCGACCGACTCCGACGGCAACGTCGGAAGCGGTTCGATCACGGTGGTGGCGCAGTCGCCGGTCGTCGAGATCTGGCATCCGGGCGACGGCGAGGTCCGGGTGGCGGGCTCCTCGATTCCGTTCGTCGGCAACGCGCGCGATCGGGAGGACGGCGCGCTGTCGGGCGGGGCGCTCGTCTGGACCAGCAGCATCGACGGCACCATCGGGACGGGCGGGTCGTTCAGCGCCGCGCTCAGCGCCGGCACCAATGTGATCACCCTCACCGCGACCGACTCCGTGGGCAACACCGGCACGGAGACGATCACGCTCACGATGACGCCGTAGTGCCGCACCGTAGACTATCCGCCGGTCGACTGGAGACTATTCTCCAGCAAGTGGTGTCGCCGAGGGGCTCGGGCGCCGGCGTTCCGCCCCGGCGACCCCGTGTGCCGCACGTGGGGACCTCGCCCCGGGCCGGGAGGATTGGGCTTGACGGCACCGGTCGCGGGACGGCGCCGGCCCGGCGAAGGCCGGGCGACGGCGGTCGGGCACGGGACTTGCTCAGGGCATGCGTCGTCTTGCGCCGGCGCCGCCGGACGGCCGGCGCAAGGCAACGAGGTGAAGGATGCGTGGAATTGGATGGGTGGTGGTCGCGCTGATGCTCGCACTGGGTTGCGCGACGACGGGGTCGTCGGGGGGGGGCGTGGAGCACGGAGGCGTCTCGCACGCGGAGCGCGGTGGTGGCGGCTCGGGCGTCGATCGCGGCGGCGGCGGGACGGAACGCACCAGCGCCGACCGCGGCGACTCGCGCGGCGGGCGTTCCGGCGGAGGGGGCGGAGGCGGGTGCCACTGACGGCCTGACCGCCGGCGTTGGCTGCCCCGGACAGTCGTGGTAGATGCCCGATCGTGCGTGTGGCCGTCCGAGGGTGCGGCTGGGCGGCCGGCATTGCCGCCTGCGTCGCACTGCACTCGCCGGCCGCCGCCGCGGCCGAGCCCGATCTGATCCTCGGTTCGTGCGAGCCCCTTCCTGCGAACGAGCTTGCCGGCGCGCTGAGCGCGCGGCTCGGCCGGACGGTCCAGGTGTCGGAGGCGCGTGAGGCTCCGGGTGGGGCCAGCGGGGACACCTGGGTGGTGAAGGTGTTCGCCGCACCCGGCGGGGCGGTCGTCACGCTCGAGTCGCCTGCGGGCGGGGTCTGGCGCCGGGAGGTTGCCTGGGCGGGGGATGCCGGGCCGGTCGACCGCCTCCGCTCCACGGCCTTGGCCATCGAGTATCTCCTGGCGCTGGCCGAGTCGCCGTTCGTCGAAGGCCCGCCGACCGATGGGGAGGTCCCGCGGGAGGCGTCCGAGCCGCCGCCGGCCGAGGTGCCGCTCACGCCGGGGCCACTGCCCGTGCCCGCGGCGGAGGCAGGCGGCTCGACGGCGTCACCGGCTCCCGCAGGGGATGCGACCGGCAGCCCCTTGCCGTGGCCGGAACAGCCCGGCACGAACGGTCCGTGGATGGGCGTCGCCGTGCGTGCAGGTGGTGCGGGGGATCTTTCGGACCGATCGCCCGGCCGGAGCCGCGCCCTGTTGCTGGGCCTGCGGCTGGACGTCGAGTGGCCGTGGGGGGTGTGGTTGGAGGGGGAGGTCGACTGGCACTTCGGCGAGGAGTCGAACCCCGAGACGCTTCGCCTGTACCAGGTGCCCGTCCGGGTTGGTGCGGGGGCGAGTCTGGCGGCCGCGGACTGGCGGATTCGGATCGGGTTGCAGGCCGTCGTGGAGGCCTGGTGGACTTCCGGCGGCACTCCTCGATCCGGGTGGCGCCCCGGCGGAGGGCTCGTGCTTTCGGTGGCCCGCCACCTGCTGCCGTGGCTCGTCGTGGGCGCGGAGTTCGGCGTCGACCTGTTGCCGCCCGGTGTCGTGCTGATCTACGGGGAGACGTCCGTGTTCTCCCTGGGAGCGTGGCGGTGGTGGAGCGGCGTCTGGGTGGGCTTCGGTTCACGCGCCGGGGTGTAAGGAAACGGCGGGTGTTCGGGAACTGGCGGGGGGACGATCGGGCGGCGCGAGGGTGACGGAGAGGGACGGACAGGATGGAGACGACGGGCCTGCCGAGGCCTCGGTGTCATCGCTGCTGGTCGCCCAGGTGGACGACCTGTCGGGCTACGCCCGCTTCCTGGTCGGCCGTTCGTCCCAGGCCGACGATATCGTGCAGGAGACGCTGGTGCGCGCACTGACCTCGTTCGCCCGGTACGATCCCCGCCGCCCGCTGCGTGCCTGGCTGCGCGGGATCGCGTTGAAGGTGGCGCACAAGTACTGGGATTCGGCCCGGCGTGACGGGAGCGACGGGCCGGCGCACCGACGGGCCAGGGTGTCGAGGGAGGAGGTGCCCACGCCGGAAGAGAGCCTCGTACGGCGCGAGCGCGCCGACCTCCTCTACCGGGCGATGGACACCCTCCCGCTGCGCCTGCGCGAGGCGCTCGTCCTGCACGTCGGCGAACAGCTCCCGGCGGAGGAAGTGGCGCGCATGACCGGGACTTCGGTCACCAACGTCTACACCCGCGCGAGTCGCGCACGGGCGATGGTCAGGGCCTTTCTCGCGGAACAGCGCCGGGAGCAGGCCGGGGAGGAGGAGACGCGATGACTGTTCCGGACGTGCCGTCCTCCCGCGAGGCGCGCGACGAGGTTGACGAGCTGTTCGACGAGGCTCGCCGGCTGGCAGCGCCGTCCCGGCACGGGTCGCAGCCGGACTGGGGGGTGGTGTGGGCGGAAGCGCGCCGCCGCCGGCTCCGGCGCGTCGCCCTGGCGATTGCGGCCGGCGGGCTGGCCGCCGCCGCCGCCATGGCCTTGATCCTCGCGCCGGTCTTCTCGGAGCCGACGGCCCGCACGCCGCCCGGGCCTGCCGCGTCGTCGCCGGGCCCGGCCGCGGCACGTCCGGCGGAGTACCGGTTCCTGTTGCCGTCGCCGCGGGTGCGGATCGTGGCCGAGCGGGATGCCTCGTTGCGCGTGGTGTCGGGCGGGGAGGTGTCGCTGGCCGCCGGGGCCGTGTGGGTCCATGTGGATGGCCGGCACGGGCGGGTTCCGTTCGAGGTGGTCACTCCGGACGTCCGGGTTGCCGTGGAGGGCACGCGTTTCGCGGTAGCCGCCGGGGGCGGTGCCGGCTCCACCGTGGCGGTCCTGGACGGCGTCGTGCACGTGCGAGCCGCCGGCCGGGAGGTCGTCGTCGGCGCGGGCGGACAGTGGCGAAGCGGTCTCACGGCGCCGGGCCGCCTCGACCCGGTCTGGCGGGCGTCGCTGGCGTCGTTCTTCCCCGACGGCAACGAATCGGCGCCGGAGCCGCCGGGAGTCCGGCCGCCTCCCGCGCGACCGGTGGATGGTGCAGCGGTCGCCGCGCTGCCGGAGTCCGGCGGCGATTCCCGCGTCGGACCGGAGCCGGCGGCGCCGGCCGTGGCGGCGAACGATGGCGGCGACCCTCGCGAGGACGCGCGAGAGGGCGGGGATTCGGGCGGGTCACGGCCGCCCCCGAACGCTGCCGACGAGCTCTTCCGCCGGGCCGAGGAGGCGATGGCGGCCGGGCGTGCCGAAGAGGCGATGGACCTGCTGCGGCAGGCGGCGGACGTCGCCCCGGGGTCGGCGCTGTCCGGTATGGCGCTGCTGGAGCTGGCCGCGCAGGCCCGGCGCCTCGGCCGGCCGGAGCTCGCCGGTCCGGCGTGCGAGCGGTACCTCGCCGAGCAGCCCGCGGGGGAGTTCCGCGGCGAGGCGCGCATCGCGCTGTGCCGGATCCACGCGGGGACCGGACGTCCGGACCGGAGTCGGGAGTGCTATGCGGCGTATCTCGCCGAGGAACCGGACGGAAACTACGCGGCCGAGGCTGCCCGGGGTGTCGAGGCTGGCGCCGGGGAGGATGGCGTCCCGTGATGCCCCTGCGCCGCTTCCGCCGCCCGCTGGTCGCTGCCGGCGTCGCCGCGTCGTGCGTGGCGGCCGTCGCTTGGGGCTGCTTCGACCCCGAGCGGATCCACATCGAGCCCGAGCCCCCCAACGACACGTGCGCCGGCGCGAACGACCTCGGCGAAGGCGGCGTCTTCGCGGGCGACACCGGGCCGGCCGGCGACGACCACGAGCCCGTCGCGGGGTGCGGAGCCCCGGGCGGCCGGGACGTCTGGTTCCGCTTCACGCTGGACGCGCCGGAGGTGGTCTACCTGGACACGGTGGACGGCAACACGTGGGACAGCGTGCTCGTGCTCTACGGCGGGACGTGCGGCGACCTTGCTCGTCCGCCGCTCTGCGCCGACGACCAGTGTCCGGGCGAATCAGGCGGCCGCCGCTCGCAGCTCGTGGAGCGGCTCGAGGCCGGTTCGTACGTCGTCGTCGTCGACGGCCGGGACGCGGCGGCAGCAGGCCCGTTCGCGCTGCGATTCCAGCGCGCGGCGTGCGCGGGCGCGATCGGTCTGCCCGGCAACGGTGCGTACGACGGAAATTCCATGGGCTGGGACGATCGGTTCCGCGGAAGTTGCGGAGAACCGGGGGTCCCCGACACGACCTACTACCTCGGCCTGTGCGCGCCGCGCGAGGTGACCGCATCGACCTGCGGCTCGATGGAGCGCTGCGACTCGATCCTGACGTTGGCCGCAGGTGGCTGCGAAGCGGCGGACGAGCTCGCGTGCAACGACGACGACGACACCTGCCGTTTCGGGATGGGCCGCTCGACGGTCACGGCGACGCTGCCCCAGGGCTTGAACTTCCTGATCCTGGAGAGCCGCTCGCCGCCCGGTCCGTACCGGCTGACGGTTTCCGGGATGTAGGCCGATGGTAGTGCAAGGAAACTCCGGCCATTCCGGAATAGGCAGGCGCGGGGCGAAGCGACCCGGGCCGGGGCGCACAGCGTTCCGGCGGCCGGGCTTCGAGATTGCCGGGCGAGCGGCGAGCGAGGGCCCAGGAGGCACGGATGGGAAGGGCAGGACGCGGGACAGGTTGGCTTTCGGCGTGGGCGATCGTGCTGGTCGCGAGCGGTTGCGGCGGACGGTCGAGCCTGCTTTCGGGCGATGCGCCGGATCCGGATTCCGGGGGTGACGCATGGGAGGAATCGACGGACGTGCCCGGGGACGGGGACGAGGACACCCCTCCGGACGACGGCCGTGAGGGTGACCTCGCGGGCGGGGACGCGGACGCGGGCGCGGATGCGGACGCGGACGGCGACGCGGACGGGGACGATGCGGGCGACGTGCCGTGCCTCTGCCTGGACGACCTGGATTGTGCCGACCTGGAGCCCTGCAACGGCGCGGAACAGTGCATCGATTGCGCCTGCCGTCCGGGCATTCCGCCGGCCGATGGTTTCCCCTGCGATGACGGCGACGCGTGCACCGCGAGCGAGTCGTGCGCGGGTGGCGTTTGCGGGGGCGGCGAGCCGGTCTGCGTGTGCGAAGTCGACGACGACTGCCTCGCCTACGATGACGGCGACCGGTGCAACGGGCGACCGCTGTGTGTCGGTCGTGCGTGCGTCTTCGATCCCGCCACCGTCGTGACCTGCGATTCGTCGGGCGACACGGCGTGCCTGGTGAACCGTTGCGTCGCGGTGTCGGGGGAGTGCGTGCCGATGCCGGTCGCGGACGGTACGGCGTGCGACGACGGCAATGCCTGCACGACCGGCGAGGCCTGCGGCGGCGGAAGCTGCGGCGGGGGAGTTGCGACGTGCGAGTGCATCGTGGACTCGGACTGCGCCGCCTACGAGGACGGGGATTCCTGCAACGGGACGCTGCGGTGCGACCTCAACGTCTGCGCGGTCGATCCGGCCACCGTCGTGACGTGCGATCCGTCGGGCGACTCCGCGTGCCTGGCCAACCGCTGCGCGCCGGCGACGGGGACGTGTGCGCCGCAGCCGCGTTCCGAGGGCGCCTCGTGCGACGACGGCGACGCCTGCACGACGGGCGACGCGTGCGCCGCCGGGGTCTGCACGGGGCCCGCGCGGAGCTGCGCCGACGGGAACGCCTGCACCGACGACTCGTGCGACCCGGCAACCGGCTGCCTCAACGTGCCGAACGCGGCGCCGTGCGACGACGGCAACGCCTGCACCGTGACGGACGTCTGTGCGGCGGGATCGTGCGGCGGCGTCGCGCGGAGCTGCACGGACGGGAACGCCTGCACGGACGACACCTGCGACCCCGCGACGGGCTGCGTCTTTCCGCCGAACACGGCGGCCTGTGACGACGGCAGCGCCTGCACCGTGGGGGACGTGTGCGCCCGGGGCGTCTGCACGCCCGGCGCCGCGCGCGCGTGCGACGATTCCAACGTCTGCACGGACAACGCGTGCGACCCGGTGACGGGGTGCGTCTACCCGCCGAACACGGCGGCCTGCGACGACCGCAATGCCTGCACAACCGGCGATCGGTGTCGCGACGGGGCCTGCGCGTCGACGGGCTCCCTGGTCTGCGCGGACGCGAACCTCTGCACCGACGACACGTGCGATCCGGCCGCGGGCTGCGTCTACCCGCCCAACGCGGCGCCGTGCGACGACGGCGACGCCTGCACCAGCCCGGACGTCTGCTCGGGCGGGGTGTGTACCGGAACGGGCCTGCGCTCGTGGTACCTGGACGACGACGGTGACGGCTACGGCGACGCGCTCGTCGCCGTGTGCGCCGCCGCCGCGCCGCCCGGCTATGCCGACAATCCGGACGACTGCTGCGACACCGACTTCCGGGTCAATCCGGCCCAGACGTCGTTCTTCACGGTGGGCTTCACCTGCGGCAGCATTCCGTTGCTGCGCTTCGACTACAACTGCGACGGGAGGAACGAGCAGCAGTACACCGCCGCCGGCTCGTGCGCTCCATCCGGAAGCACCTGCGACTACGTGGCGGGGTGGACGGAGGATGCCGTGCCGGCCTGCGGCGCCTCTGCCACGTTCCTGACGAGCTGTCGCTCGATGATGGGCTCGTGCAACGAGATGACCGGCGCCCGCGTCCAGGCCTGCAGGTAGGTACGCACCGTGCAGGTGCGCGGACGCCGGTCGCTTACGTCCCATGGCGCCTGCCGGGGCGCCCTTTCCGGCCGGGGCGATCCGGTCGCGTCCGCGGGACGCGGCCCCGGTGCGACGAGTCGGGAGGAAGAAGAATGAACGATCGCAATCCGAATGGTATCAGGACGAGTTGCCTGTCGCCGGGGGCGGTCGTTGTCCTCGTGCTGGCCGGGTGCATGGGCGACGGGGACATGGGCTCGGCGGGCCGCGCCATGTCGGACGGGCTGGAGCAGGTCCGTCAGGCCGGCGGGGTCGTGCGGAGCGGCCTGGAGGCGTATCGGTCGGGCCGGGCGGACGAGGGCATGACGATGGTGAGCGAAGGACTGGATCGGATGCACGGCGGCATGGAAGGCATGCGCGGCGGCATGACCTCGATGCACGGCTCCGGCTCGATGGACTGCTGCATGGAGGCGATGGACTCGGCCATGTCCATGATGAGCGGCGGGATGGACATGATGGACGCCGGCGCGGGAATGATGGACGACGGCGACATGGGCAACGACGCGTCCGGCATGTCGATGATGGAGTCGGGCATGGGGTCGATGGACAGCGGCGCCGACGCGATGGACGGCGCGTTGGGTTGCGGCGCGATGATGTGAGGTCCGCTTCCGTCGAGGCTCGTGGAGCAGGGCCAAGGAGGTCCGCATGAACCGCTTGTTGCTGGCCGGATGTGTACCGTGTGTCGTCCTCGCCTTCGGTTGCGACGGTGGCGGCGAGACCGGGGACGCGGGGGAGGAGACGATCGTCGACGAGACGGCCGACGGCGGTTCCGACGTCGAATCGTCCGACGCGCCGCTCGAGGACGATGCCGCGGCGGCCGAGGACGCCATGGGCGAGGACGGGATGGACGGCGTCGATGTGATGGAGGAAGGCGGGATGGAAGTCGCCGACGCCATGGAGGAGGGCACGATGGACGCCGGCGACGCGATGTCCGACGGGATGGACGGCGCCGACGGGATGGGCGAGGGCGGGATGGAGGGCGGCGGGGGCGACGGCATGATGGGCGAAGGCGGAATGTGACGCTCCCGCCCCCGACTCGAGCCTGACGAAGATCCTCCCAGGCTCCGGGCGCCATTCTTGACTGCCTACCGATGGGCCGATCGGCGTCCGGCACCGGCCACTGCGCAAGATTCGCGCAGCGAACGGCGAATACTCTTCGGCCTGCCGCCGGCGTGCCGTCCACCCGCACGGTGGCTGGGTTCACGATCCGCACGCCTGCTGAAAACACCCAGCGAATCCCCAAGGCTCCTGCGTGACCACAGCGTCGGTCTCCGGGACGCGCCTGTGCGCGCACCGTGGCACGAAAGACGCACAATCCCGTCGAGCAATGAACGCGCCGGTGTACCGGATGAAGGCGTGGGACGGCAACGGCCGGCCGGCGCGCCGGCCGGGAGGAGGGAATTCATGAGATACTCGATCGTCGACACCGTCCTGGTCGCGGGTGCCGTCGTGCTGGCCGGGGGTGCGGTGGGGGCCGCGGTTGTGGTTGCCGGGGGGGCGGATTGCGGGGGCAAGTCCGGTGACTCCCGCCCGGAGACTCCGCAGCCGAGTGCGGTCGCCTGGACTGGCGGCGGGCGTGGGGGCGGCGCGTCGAGCGCGTGCTCGGCGGCCGACGGGCCGTGGCCGGCCTTGGCTTTGGGCGCAACTTCGGCCTGCACGGTGGGGTCGGCGGAAACGCCGATCCAGACCTCGTTCCAGACGGCCGAGCCGACGGTCGGCACCGCGAAGGACCTCGATCCGGGGAAACTGGGGCAGTGGGCGGTGTGCGGCGTCACCGGCAGCACGTTCCTCGTCGGCAGCGGCACGCCCGCGGTCGAGGTCCGCGGCAGCGTGCACACGTTCTGCTGTGACACCTGCGCGACCCGCTTCCTGACCGGTCTGCTGGTCGCGAGCGGCGAACCTGTGGGGGGCACCTAGCCGGGTCGGATACGGCGACGCCGGCGACGTGCCGCCGCAGTACCGGAAGCCACCGGCCGTCGAAGTGACTGGATTCCCGGACGACGAGGCCGGCGCCGTGGAGGGCGGCGAGCGGATCGCTCGTCGGGTCGCACCCTCCTGCCTCCCGCCTCACGGCCCGCAAGTGCCCCACAGCCCGCGGTTCGCACTCCGGGCCTCGCGCTCGGCTCCCTCGAAGGTGCTCCGGTACGTCTCGTTGTCCGAGAACACGTAGGCCCGCGCGTAGCCCTCCAGCACCAGCTCGAGGTTGACCCAGTCCGGCGGAACAGGAGCCGGCGCGTCGCCGGCGAACACATGGGCCAGGAGCCGGCCATAGCGATCCCGCTCGGTCGTGTCGAACGTGAGCCAGACCGGGGACCCCGGCGGCGTCAGCTCCGTGGCCCGCACGCGGGCCTGCGCCGCAAGACACTCCGGCGCTCCGCTGCTCGGGTACAACTCGGGGGCGTCGATGCTCAGGAAGCGGACGTGTGAGGTGCTGCCGTCCTCGAAACGCACGTTGAAGGTGTCGCCGTCGATGACCGAGATGACGACAGCATTGGCCGGCGCCCGGGCCGGGGGACGACCTTGCGGAAGCGATGCCGGGTCGAAGGGCGACGCGTCGGGCGCATCCGGCGCGCTCGCGTCACCGCCGTCCGGTGTCTCGCCGACGTCGCTCTGCGGTCCGGCAGGGACGACGCACGCGGCGAGCCAGACGCACGCCGGCAGGAGGACGAACCCGCTTCGCATCACCCTCGAACCTCCATTCCGCGCCGGGGAGTGGTCTCGATCCCGACGCCGAGCCGCCGGTGGGCGATGCACGGTCCGTGCCGGCAAGCGTGAGCCGGCCGCACCGCCCCGGTCGGGACCGCCGGAGACCGGCTTGCGCCCCAACGCCACCGCGCATCGCGCGCGGGACCCCCGACGTCATGCGGGTCGGCGGGGCCGGCGTCGCATCGGCGAGAATACCGCAGTCCGGTGGAGAATAGTCTTCAAGCGTCGGTCGGACTGCCCGCGGATGCTCGGCTCGTCCGTCATCCAGTCGCGCGTCCCTGCCGGCTCGGCCACTTCGGCCGGGGGATCGAACGGTGCGCACCCGGACCGTGCATTCGCCGGGTTGCGCTTCCGCTGCGGGCGACCCCGGCCGCACCGAAGCGGCTTGGGACCGGGGGGGCCTGGCCGCCCGAGGTGCAACCGCGAGTCCGGCACGAAAGTCGCTCGGGCTTCCGGCCTGTCCGGGGGGTGGGCAAGGAGCGCGACGGATGGAAACGAAGATCCTGGTGGCGACGGTCCTGCTGGCCTGGGCGGAATTGGGGTGCGACAACGGCGGGGCGTCGGACGAAGACGGGATGCCGTTCGACGTTGTGGCGGACGCGGATGAGGGCGACCCGGAAGCGGATGCGGTGGACGAGACGGCCGACGGCGGCGATGAGGCCGCCGAGGACGGGCCGGAGGAGGCGGCACCGGACCTCGCCGGAGACGGCGGTGCGGGCCGCGTCGGCGACCCGTGCACGGAGTCGGCCGACTGCCCCGCGGGCGGTTCGGGCTCGGCCGTCTGCCTGACGGACTGGCCGGGCGGCTACTGCGCGGTGGAAGCCTGCGCCGATCACGGCCACGACTGCCCGGAGGACCCGGGGCTGGGCGGCACCGCCACCACGGGCGGGAAGTGCGTCCTCGATCCCACGCAATTCTGCCTTGCCTTGTGCGCGAGCGACGGCGATTGCCGGCCGGGCTACGTCTGCTCGCCCCAGCCCGACGCCGCCGGGCACGGCACCGCGAACGTCTGCGTCCCGAGCGCGCCCGGTGGCGACGCCGGCATGGACGGCTCGGGCGATGCGATGGGCGGTGACGGCATGATGGGGGAGGGCGGGATGTGAGCCGGCGGGGGCGATCGCTCAGGGCTTTCGGCGGCGAAACGTCAGGACGAAGAGGAGAACGGCGCCGGCGAAGGCGGGCGAGGCGAGCGAGGCGCCCGCGGTGGAGCAGGAGCAGCCGGTGGCGGAATCGGCGCCGGGGTCAGGTTCGATCGCATCGCCGGACCCGTCGTCGTCGAGCGCCGGGATGTCCGACGGGTTGTCGACGTCGCCGCCGTCCGCGGCGATGTCGTCGCCGTCCCCGGCATCCGGGGACGGCTCGCCGCTCTCGTCGCCCGGCCCGATCGTCGCGTCGCACCGCCCCGCTTCGGTGATGTCGTCCACGACGAGCTTGTCGATGCGAGCGCGACCGGCCGCCTCGTCATGCACCCACAGGTTGGCTCCATCCCAGGCGACGCCGGTCGCCAGGTGTCCGGGCCCTCCGGGACCGGCGAACGAGGAGATGACTTCCCCGGTCGCGGGATCGAGGTGGTAGACCAGCCCGTCCTCGGTCGCATCGGTGACCCAGAGGCAAGCGCCGTCCCAGGCCAGTCCGCAGGCGCCGGCGGCCGGGGCTGGGATGGTCCGTCGCACGTCGCCCGTGGCCGGGTCCAGCTCGAAGATCAGGCGGTCCCACGGGTCGACGTTCCAGAGGCTGCCGGCCGGCGCGGCGAGGCCCATGGGGTACTGGGAGCGTCCGGGGGCGTCGAAGCTCTCGAGGATCCGGCCGTCCGCGGGGTCGACGTGGTACAGGCGCGGGGGAGGCGCGCCCATCCCGGGCATCTCGGTCGCCGTGTGATCGCTGACCCACAACGCGGCGCCGTCCCAGGCCAGCTCGTCCGAGAAGACGCCCGTCACGTCGATGCTCTCGAGCACTTCTCCGGTCTCGGGGTCGATCTTGTCAATCCGGGTGCTGCCGCAGTCGGTGGCCCACAGGGTTGCACCGTCCCAGGCCAGCCCGTCTGGCGACGGGAAGGACGAGGGGAAGCTCGTGACCACGTCCCCCGTGGCACCGACGGCCGCCGCGGGGATCAGACCGGCGAACAGGACAATCAGACACGATCGATTCATGACACACTCCCTTCCGCGGCCGGCCGCTCCTGCACGCGTCGTGCCGTCCCCCCGCTCCGGAATGCCTGACGCGGCGAGCGCGCGGTGTGCGGGCTCCGAGCCCGGGTGCTGCGACGATCACGACGATTCCCCAGGTCGACAGCGGGCCGCCGCGGTCGCGTCACGCTCGAGCGGCCCCTCCTGCGCACGGAGACTGTCGAGTATTGCGCACGCGGGCGCTGAATAGTCTTCGGTCGGTCGTGGCGCCCCCGTGGTGCCGGGCTTCGATCGTGGAGCGGGAGGCGGCGCGAGTATCACTGGATGGGCGCGGAACCGCTCCGGCCCCCGCGTGGGTCGTGCATCGCGCGCGGGTCGGTCGCCGTCAGCCCGCTGTGGCACGCAGCTTGCTCCTGGCGCACGTGCGCCGTCGGCGCGGGCGCTCGACGGTCAGGCCACGGCGGCCGCGTCGGCCGCGGCCGAGCGTCCCGCGCACCGGCACGGCGGCCCTCCGGGACGGGCCTCCCACGATCGGGACGTCGCGCCGTCGGAGCGGCACGGTCGCCCGATGCCCGGCGACCTGCGTGGCTACCGCTGCTGGTGACCGTCGCGCGGGAGGGTGGGGCGTGGATCACGGGATGAACGTGCTGGGGCCGGGGACCGCGTTCGAGTTGTCCGCCGATGTGGAGCGCCACCTGGGCTACCGGCCCGGGGCAGTACGCATCTTCGCCGACACGTCGGCGTTCAGCAGCATCGACCGGGGCGATGCGCTGGAGCTGGGCGGCCGGTACTACCTCGTGACGGGAACGGTCCGTGAAGAGGGGCTCGGCCTGGACGAGCAGCCCAAGTACTGGGTCAAGCGTGCGGTCCTGTGCGGGAGCGGAGCCGAGAAGATCGTCAAGCTCGTGTTTCTCGAGCAGTTCGACCTGCACTTCGGGGAGAGCGTGGTCCGTTGCTTCCGCAGCCCGGCCAAGGAGGCGCGCGTGTTGGACCGCGTGCGCCGCCATCCACAGTTCATGACGGGCACGAGCCTGCGCGACCGGGCCGGGAACAACGTCCGGGTCATCGATGTGATCCCGGGACCGTCGCTGGAACACCACGTCGGGAATCTCCCGGTCGGTCACGAGGAGTACTTCCACCGCGAGGTCCCCGCCCTGCTCTGGCGATTCCTGCCGTGCCTGGAGGGATTGCGCTTCCTGCACGAACACGGCGAGCGGCATGGCGATGTCCGACCGGATCACATCATCCTGGATCGCAACTCCGGCCTGCTGCGCTGGATCGACTACGACTACGACTACGACTATCCGGAGGCGCCTTTCGGTCTCGACATCCTGGGTGCGGGCCACGTCCTGGCGTTCATCGTGGGCCAGGGCGTGATGGACCGGCGCCGACTGCTCCGCGAGCCCGGCCTGGCCCGTACCCTCGACCGGATCGGCCCCGGCGACCACTCGGTGGTCGATCGCCGCCGGGTCGTCAACCTGGGCGCGTGCTTCCGGTACATCCCGGCTTCCCTGAACCGTGTTCTCATGCACTTCTCGGCGGGAGCTGAGGTCTTCTACGAGCGCATCGCGGAGCTGGCCGAGGACCTGGGGGAAGCGCTGTCGGGCATGATCGCCCCGGCGCCGGGAGAGGTCACATGGGCTTGTCGCGCGCGGAGACGAAGCGGGTCCTGGTCGTCGCCCTGACGATCGGCGCGGTCACGGCGCTCCACTACGGCACCGACGCTCACCACCTCCACCTGCACGTCGTGTTCCGGGAGCTGTACTTCGTTCCCATCCTCCTGGCCGTGGTCGGCTTCGGCCTGCGGGGCGGTCTGGTGGCGGCGGCCGTGATCACGGCGGTCTACGCGCCCCATGTCGCCACCAGCATCCATACGGCCGAGTCGACCGTGGGTAATGCGCTCCAGCTCGTGTTCTTCCACCTGATCGGCGCGGCGGTCGGGGCGTACACGGACATGCGCCGCCGCCACCAGGCCGCCGACCAGGGCGATCCGGACCCGACGCCGGGGCGGTTTCCCCAGCAGGTCCTCGTCGTCGTCGATCACGGGCCCGCGGGAATGCAGGCGGCCGAGTTCGCGGGCGCACTCTTCGCCAAGGACGACGCGGCGGGCTTGACCCTGGCGTCCGTGTGCGAGGAACCCAAGGCCGACTATTTCGCCAGCGCCGAGGCTCATGCGGCGGAGGCGGCCTGCGCGGCGGCGCGGGCCGAGGCGGGGGTGCAGCGCGCGGCGATGGTCCTGGCGAAGCGCGGCGTGCCGGAAGAGCGGATCGCGACGCGGGTCCTGCGGGCCGACGGACGGCCGTCCGATGCGATCCTGCGCGAGCAGGACCACGGAGCGTACGATGTGATCGTGGTCGGACGGCGCCGGTTGACGCGCGCGGAGGAGTACCTGTTCGGCGACGTGGCGGTGCGACTTACGCGGCGGGCCTCCTGTCCCGTGATCGTCGTAAGCGGTCCTTCGGAAGGCGGAGGGACGCCGGCGCACGAGGGTGCCGCCGCCCAGGCCGACCCGGGTCCCGCGACCGGCGCTCGGGGAAGTTGACCCTCTTCCGGCTCGGCGAATAGTCTTCGGTACATTCATGGTTATTCTCCGGCGGGCCGTTGAAGCCGAGTCGGGCGATGGGTGGTAATGCCGGTGATTCCTTGGGGTTCGTGGCGGCGACGTGGACTGGCACGGGAGACGCTTCTGCCCCCGGTTGGACCCGGCGACGGACGTGGCGACCGGGGGCGATCGGGGGGAAGGAAGCTGGATGTTGACGCGCTTCGCACGACCTGACGCTCCGCCCACCGTGGTCATCGGACTGGCGGTTGCGGCATTGCTGGTGTCGGGCCCGGCAACGGCGCAGGAGGCCGCCGGATCCGAGGGGACCGGCACGGCGGAGGAATCGGCCGAAGCGGATGCCGCGACCGCCGAGACGCCGCCTCCCGCCGTTGCCCTGCCGCTGCCCGCCCTCCTGCAACGTGCGGTCGACGGCTCACCGATGGTCTTCGCCGCCGAGGCGCGGATCGACGCGGCGCGCACCGTCGGCGATCAGGTCTCCGCCTATCCCGTGCCGACCGTGGGCGTCACCGCGATGGGCTTTCCAGGCGACGAGATGAACGGCTACGGCGAGCTCTGGTACACGGCGAGCCAGATGTTCCCGCTCGGCGATGCGCGCGACCGGCGGGCCGAAGCGGCGCAGGCCGGCGCGGACGAGGCCGTTGCCGACCGCGCGACCCTGCAGCTCGACCTCGTCCTGCAGATTCGCCTCGCCTGGGTCGAGCTGGCCCGCTCGCTGGCCGATGTCCTGGTGGTCGACGACCAGACCGACACGATGAGCCGCATGTCGCGCATCGCCAACAACGCCTACGCCGCCGGCGTCGGCATGGGCTCGCAGGCCGACACCCTGCGCGCGCGGGCCGAGATCCCGATGATGGAGGATGAGCGCCGGATGGCCGAGGCGATGGCGACGTCCGCACGCGCGATGATCGCGGCCATGGCGGCGCTGGTGAGCTCCGAGACGCCCGCCGATCCGCCGGCGATCGACATCGAGGAGTACGAGGCGCCGGCGTTGCCGACGCTCGAGGAGCTGTTGGCGGGCGCGGTCGAGCGGCGGCCGGAGTTCGCGGCGCTGGAGGCGCGGGCGGACGCGGCGGAGTCGATGGGGCTGGTGGCGGCCGAAGAGCGGCTGCCCGACCTGATGCTGGAGGGCGGCGTGCAGCAGCGGCTCGGCGGGGACATGCCGCCGGTCGCCTTCATGGTCGGCGTGTCAATCACGCTGCCGTGGGCCTCGCCGGACCAGTTCGACGCGATGGAGGCCGAGGCCCGCGCGATGGGCCGGATGATCCGCGCGGACGGCGACGGCCTGCGCTTCGCGATCGAGTCGGACCTGCGGCAGCAGCTCGCGCGCTACGAGCAGCTCGCCGGGAGCCTCGAGCTGGTGCGCAAGACGATCCGCAACCTGCGCCAGGCGGAGAACGCGGCGGTCGCCGCGTACACCGCGGGCAACGGCGACTTCGACGCGATCCTGAACCTGGAGTCACGCCTGCTGGAGTCCCGCCGCGCCCTGGTGCGCAGCATCTACGAGATCCAGGCCGTGCGGGCGCGCATCGATCGCATCATCGCCCTGCCGATCGACGAGCAGATCGAGGCCGCGGAGGGGTGGTCATGAACGACGAAGAGAACCGACCGAAGCCCGAACCGGAGACTCCCGACGCGGAGCCGAACCGCACCCTTCAGGGTGCGGCGGGCGGTACCGGACCTGCCGAGTCGAGCACGCCGCGGGCTGAAGCCCGCGGGTCGGATCCGGAATCCACCAGCGACTCCCCGCCCGACCCCTCGCCCGCCGACCAGCCTGCCCTGAGCCCCGCCCGCCCCGAGCTTGTCGAGGGGTCGAAGGGCCCACCGGCTCGCCCTGAGCCTGTCGAAGGGCCGGCCGCCGACCCCGCGTCCGACGCCCTGCTGCCGCACGCGACGGCGGAGGACGACCCGCGCCTCCAGGCGATGGCGGCGCGAGGCGGAGGCGGCGTCTGGCGCGTCGTTGCCGTCGTCCAGTTCCTGCTCATCTTCCTGCTGGGCGGCGGCGTGGCCATGATGGCGGTGCTCAAGGTCGGACCGTTCGCACCCGTGGTGGCGGGCGCGCAGACCGGCGAGACCTGGACGTGCCCGATGCACCCGCAGGTGCGCCAGGATCATCCCGGCGATTGCCCCATTTGCGGCATGACGCTGGTGAAGGAGAAGCCCGCGGAGCCGCAGGGCGGGGAGCACGCCGAACACGCGGTCCCGGGGACCGCGCCGGTCACGGTGCCCACCTCGGTCCTCCAGCACGGCTCCGTCCGGGTCGCGCGCGCGGCCCGCGCGACGATGGGGGACGAGCTCCTGACCATCGGACGGGTCGAAGCGGACGAGACCCGCGTGGCCCACGTCCACTCGCAGGTCATGGGCTGGGTGACCGTCGTCAACGTGAACCAGACGGGCCAGTTCGTGGCGCGCGGCGACGTCCTCCTGGAAATCTTCAGCCGCGACATCCTCCAGACCCAGCAGGAGCTGCTGGCCGTCGGCGGCCGGCGCGGCGGCGCCGCGGGCGCGATCGGCGACCCCATCCGCACGCTCGCCGATGCGGCCCGGCAGCGCCTCCTGGTCTACGGCGTTCCCCCGGACGTGATCGAGGACATCGAGCGCACCGGCAAGCCGCGGGCGACCATCCCCATCCGCAGCCCGTCCTCCGGCTTCGTGCTCATGAAGAACGTCTTGGACGGCATGTTCGTCGAGCCCGGGATGGAGATGTTCGTCATCGCCAGCCTGTCGAACGTGTGGGTCTGGGCGGACGTCTACGAGCAGGACTTGCGGAAGGTGCACCTGGACGACCGGGCCGAGGTCCGGACGCTGGCCCTCGGCGATCGGCTGTTCGACGGCCGCGTGACGTTCTTCAGCCCCGAGGTCGACATGATGACGCGCACGTTGCGCGTGCGGATCGAGATCCAGAACCCGGACCTCGCCCTGCGCCCTGGCATGTGGGCTTCGGTGCGCATCGTCGGCGGGGAGAACGAGGTGCTCGCGGTGCCCTACGATGCCGTCGTCGACACCGGCACCAGCACGTACGTCTTCGTGCAATCGGGCACCGACATGTTCACCGCGCGCCACGTCGTCGCCGGACGCTCGTCCGGCGACCTCACGGAAATCCGCGAGGGCCTGGCGGTGGGCGACGTCGTGGTCGCTTCCGGCACGTTCATCGTCGACTCCGAGAGCCGCATCCGCGGCGGCGACACGGGCGGCGGAGCCCACGCCGGGCATGGGGAACAGGCGGCGAATGGGGAAGCCCCCGCAACCGAACCGCGCCCTTCCGGGGGCGGAAACCCGCCGCGGTCTGACGACCGCGGTTCGGGTGCACAGCCTACGCCCCCGACTCCCCCGGCCGGCGGGCACGCCGGACACGGAGGGACCTAGCGCGTGCAGCTCGAATCCTCCAGCCGCGGCTACGGGCCCGTCGAGAAGCTGATCGTCTGGTGCGCGCACCACCGCGTGACGGTCGTGCTGCTCGCCGCCGGCGTCGGCCTCGCCGCGTTCTTCTCTCTGAGATTCCTCCAGCTCGACGCGATTCCCGATCTGTCGGACACGCAGGTGATCATCAAGGCCGAGTGGATGGGCCGGTCGCCGGACCTGGTCGAGGACCAGGTGACCTACCCCATCGTCTCGGCGCTCGTGGCGATGCCCAAGGCCAAGACGGTCCGCGGCTTCTCGATGTACGGCATGTCGTACGTCTACGTGGTCTTCCAGGACGGGACGGACATCTACTGGGCGCGCTCGCGCGTGCTGGAATACCTCTCGCGCATCCAGGGCAACATGCCCGAGGGCGTGATGCCGACGCTCGGCCCGGACGCGACCGGCGTCGGGTGGGTCTTCCAGTACGCGCTGGTCGACGAGACGGGGACGCGGTCGCTGGCCGACATCCGGGCGTTCCAGGACTGGACGCTGCGCTACTGGCTGGAGAGCGTGCAGGGCGTCGCCGAGGTGGCTTCGATCGGCGGCTTCGAGAAGCAGTACCAGGTGCAGGTCGACCCGGACAAGCTGCGCGGACGCTCGATGTCGCTCATGCACGTCGTCGACGCCGCGCGTGACGCGAACTCCGAGGTCGGGGCTCGCGTGGTGGAGCGCGGCGGGCGCGAGTACTCGGTCGTCGGGCGCGGATACGTCAAGCGCCCCGAGGACCTGGCGACGTCGGTCGTCGGGACCGACGACCGCGGGACGCCGGTGCTGGTGCGCGACGTGGCCGACGTGCGCCTCGGCCCGGAGATGCGGCGCGGCACCGGCGACCTGGACGGGCGGGGCGAGACCGTGGGCGGCATCGTGATCATGCGCCACGGCGAGAACGCGCTCGCGGTGATCGAGCGCGTGAAGGCGCGGCTGGCCGAGGTCGAGAAGGGCTTTCCGGCGGGTCTCAAGCTCAAGATCGTCTACGACCGCTCGGGCGTCATCCTGGACAGCATCGAGACGCTCCAGGACAGCATCATCGAGGAGATGATCGTGGTGGCGATCACGATCATCATCTTCCTGCTGCACTTCCGCAGCGCCCTCGTCCCGATCCTCGCCCTGCCGCTGGCCGCCCTGATCGCCTTCCTGCCCATGGTGCTGCTCGGCATCTCGTCCAACATCATGAGCCTGGGAGGGATCGCGATCGCGATCGGCGCGATGGTGGACGCCTCCATCGTGCTGGTCGAGAACGCACACAAGCGTCTCGAGCTGCCGCCCCCCGGCGTCTCCCGCCTGGACATCATCGCCTCGGCGGCGGCCGAGGTCGGGCGGCCGATCTTCTTCGCGCTGCTCATGGTCACGGCGTCGTTCCTCCCGGTGTTCACGCTGTCGGGCCAGGCGGGCCGGCTGTTCGCCCCGCTCGCCTGGACGAAGACCTTCTCCATGTTCTTCGCCGCGATCCTCGCCGTGACCCTGGCACCGGCGCTGATGGTCTGGTTCGTGCGCGGGAAGATCCTGCCCGAGCACCGGAACCCGACCAGCCGAGTGTTGATCGCGATCTACGAGCCGATCATCCACTTCGTCCTGCGCTTCCGCTACGCCGCCGTGCTGGTCGCGCTGCTGATCCTCGCGGTGACGGTGCCGATCCTGCCCAGGATCGGCTGGGAGTTCATGCCGCCGCTGGACGAGGGCTCGCTGCTCTACATGCCGACGACCCTGCCGGGCGTGTCGATCGAAGAGGCGCGGCGGTCGATGATCGAACAGGACCGCGTGCTCAAGTCGTTCCCCGAGGTCGTCTCGGTCTACGGCAAGGCTGGACGCTCGACGACGTCCACCGATCCGGCCGGGCTGGACATGATCGAGACGGTGATCCAACTCCGCCCACGGGACGAGTGGCGCAAGGTCCGCGAGGACCGCTGGTGGTCGTCCTGGGCCCCGGACTTCCTGGCGGGGGGGTTCGACTGGGCCTGGCCGGAGGAGCGGCCGATCACCACCGAAGAGCTGAAGACGCTGATGTACGACGCGCTCGAGGTGCCCGGCTGGGTCGACTCCCTGTCGCCGCCGATCAAGACGCGGATCGACATGCTGACCACCGGCGTGCGGACGCCGGTGGGCGTGAAGGTCCTGGGGCCGTCGCTGGCCGAGGTCGACGAGGTGGCGCGCATCGTCGAGGCCGCGCTCAAGGACGTGTCGGGGACGCAGGCTGTCTTCGCCGACCGCGTCTCCGGCGGGTACTACATCGATGTCGTGCCCAAGCGCGAGGAGATCGCCCGCTACGGCCTGCGCGTCGCCGACGTCCAGGCGGTCGTCGAGACGGCCATCGGCGGGATGGTGGTCGGCACCACGGTCGAGGGCCGGCAGCGCTTCACGATCCTGGTGCGCCTGGCCGAGGGCTATCGCGGCGACCCGGCGGCGATCGAGCGCATCCCGGTCGACCGGCCCGGTGAAGGACCACCGATCCCGCTGGGACAGCTCGCCGACGTCCGGCTCACGAACGGCCCGCCGATGATCAAGGACGAGAACGGGTCGCTCGTCGCCTACGTCTACGTCACGGTCGACGAGTCCAAGCGCGACATCGGCGGGTACGTCGACGAGGCGAAGGTCGTGGTGGCCAAGGCCGTGGGCGAGCGTCCGGGAATCCACCTGCAGTGGACGGGCCAGTACGAGCTGATGGAGGAGATGTGGTCGCGGCTCAAGTACGTCCTGCCGCTGACCATCGTGCTCGTCATCGTGTTCGTCTACTTCAGCTTCAAGGGCGTGACGCAGACCGTGCTCAAGCTCCTGTCGCTGCCCTTCGCCGCCGTCGGCTCGATGTGGCTGATGTACCTGGCGGACTACAACTTCTCCACCGCCGTGATCGTCGGGCTGATCGCCCTCATGGGGGTCGGCGCCGAGACCGGCATGGTGATGATCCAGTACATCGATGACGCGTACTACCGGCGGCGCAAGGCCGGCCTGATGCGCGGCCTGGGGGACATTCTCGAAGCGCACGCCGAGGGTTCGATCCGGCGCGTCCGGCCGAAGATCATGACCGTCGGCACGACGATCGTCGGCCTGGTGCCGCTGCTGTGGTCCGAGGGCACGGGCGCGGACGTGATGAAGCGCATCGCGGCACCAATGGTCGGCGGGCTGCTCTCCTCGACGATCCTCACGCTGATCATCATCCCGTCCGTCTACACGATCTGGCGCGACCTGGAGCTGCGCAACCTCTGGCGCCGCACGGTCGTGCTGCTGTTCTCCTTCCTCGCGGCCGCCGGACTGGTCCTGTCGGCCGCGCTGTGGCCCCGGTGGCAGGAGAGCGTTCCCGCCCCCTGGGTCGTGTCCGTCGCCGGCGCGGCGCTGCTCGTCGCGCTCGGCATCCTGGTCCGAGCAGGGGCGTTCCGCGGCCGATGGCTCGCCGATCCCCTGCGCCTGGAAACCGCACCGCGCGCGCCCGACGCTCCGGCCGCGCCCACCGGCGCCCCCGGCGGTCCGGCGGCGCCCGAAGGAGACAAGTCATGAAGAAGGTCCTCGTCGTCCTGTCCGTCGTGTTCGCCGTCAGTGCCTTCGCCGGGCTTGCCTGCACCCGCGAGGACGGGCCGGGGGCCCAGGGCCAGGGCGCCGCGGCGCCGGCCGACGCGACGCTCGGCACCGCCGCCGAGCTGGCGCCCGAGCGGGTGGGGACGGAGGCCGTCTGTCCCGCGACCCAGGAATCGTTCACGGTGGAGGCCGCGACCGAGGCGGCAGTCTACCAGGGCCAGCTCTACCTGTTCTGCTGCCCGGGATGCCGCGGCCGGTTCCTCGGCAACCCGCAGCAGTTCGGGGCGCCGGCACCGGCCGGCGGAGGAACGTAGTGCGGCACGCGCCGCCGGCGGCTCGAGCGCGTCGAGCGCCGTTCCGCGCGCGCCGGAAGGGAGACGTGTCATGAGCAAGGTCATCGCGTGGAACATCGCGATCGGCGCCGCCGCCGTCCTGGCCGGCGCCGCCTGCGCGAAGAAGGAGCAGCCGGGCCCGCCGGTCGTCGGCGGGGAGTCGCCCGTCGCGACCCAGGCCGGCGAGGCCGGCGCCTGGTATCGCTGTCCGATGCCCGAGGACAACTACTGGCAGAAGGGGCCCGGCCGGTGTCCCAAGTGCGGCATGAACCTCGAACGCGCCCCCGAGGGCTGGGCGCCGCCGGGGGAGCCGACCGGCGCGTGCGCCGGCGACGCTTGCGTCGCCGGTGAAGATGCGGGGCATACGCACGATCCCTCCGGTGGGACGGCCGGGATGGCCGGGATGGAGCACGGAGCTTCCGGGGAGAGTCCCGGGACGGGCGGGATGGCTGGGATGGAGCACGGTTCGGCCGGAGCGCCGGCCGACCCGCACGCGGGTCACGTGCATGGTCACGCGGCCGCGGGCGAGCCGCACGCCGTCGCGGGCGGTGCGACCGCGACGACCCCGGCCGCCGCGGACGCGGGCACGTCCGTCGCCCAAACCACCGACCAGGAGAAGACCTGGTTCACGTGTCCGATGCACCCCGAGGTGTACCAGGATCGCCCGGGTGACTGCCCCATCTGCCACATGCACCTCGTGCCCGCGCCGTCCGGGTGGACTCCCCCCGCCGGCGCCGGTGCTTCGGCCGCGACGCAGACGCCCGCGGTCCGGACGGCGAAAGACCTGGCGCCGGAACGGCTGGGTCAGCAGGCGACGTGCCCGGTGACCGGCGACACCTTCACGGTCATGGACGAGACACCCGCGGTGGAATACCAGGGCACCGTCTACCTCTTCTGCTGCGCCGCCTGCCCGCCGCGCTTCCTGGCCGACCCGCAGCGGTTCGGCGCGCCCCCGCCGGCGGCGTCGTGAGGGGGAAGGCGGGGCGATGAGGTTCCTTCCGGCGGTGCTGGTCGCGGTCCTGGCCACGTCGTCGATGGCCGACGAGCCGTCCCCGGCGCCGGCGGCCGGACCAGGTTCCACCGATCAGGAACCCATGGCCCCCCCACCGCCCGGACCAGCCGTCACCAGCGTGGAGCCAATCGTTCCCTCTCCGTCGGAGCCAACAACCGACGACCGACAACCGACAACTCCCCTCGCCCCCGAGCTGGGCACGTTCGGCATCGGCGTCCTGCTCGGCCGACCGCTCGGCGCCACGGCGAAGGTGTTTCTCGCGCCGGCCCACGCGCTGCAGTTCGGGCTGGGTTACGACCTCGTGCTCCTGGACGCCGCGACGGTCACGATGGACTACGTCTGGCACCCCACCTCCATCTTCGGCAACAGCGTGTTCGAGTTCACCTGGCACGTGGGGATCGGCGCGTCGCTGGGCGTGTGGCCGGCCGGGAGCGAATACGACTGCAGCGGCGGCGACCCGATGACGGGAGGCGTCCCGTCGGAGTGCAGTACGGCCTGGGTCCAGCCCGGCGCGCGGGTGCCCTTGGGCATCGAGATGATCTTCCGCGAGGTACCACTCGAGCTGTTCGCCGAGTTCGCTCCGGGCGTGATCGCGTATCCGGAGGTCGGGTTTCTGGGGCAGGGGGGATTCGGCGCGCGCTGGTACTTGTGAGGCCGCCGGCCGGGCCAGCCGACCGACGCTGGGGGAAGGAGAAGCTGAGATGAAAATGGCGCGACTGGCGGTTCCGCTGCTGGCGGCGGGGATGGGCTGGGGCTGCGGCGACGGCGTCGGGGCGGGGGAGGGTGACGCCGTTCCTCCGGACTTCGTCGCCGAGGCGGATGGTCCGGGAGGCGAGGACGACGCGGGGGAGGCCGACGGCGCCCTGACCGATGGGCTCGCCGACGGGCCCGTCGAGGACGAGACGGTGGACCCGGATGGCGGCGATGCGGACGACGGAGGGACGGACGCGCCGGCCGACGAGTCGATCGATGCACCGGCCGACGAGTTTCCGGACGAGGCCGCGGCCGACGGTCCCCTGGACGCGCCGCCCGGGGATGTCGCGTCCGACGGGCCGGCGGACGAGGCCGCGGGAGCGGCGCGGATCGGGGACCCGTGCACGTCGGCGGCGACTTGTCCCGAAGGGGGATCCGGATCCGCGGTGTGCCTGACGGCGTGGCCGGGCGGGTACTGCGCGGTCGCGGCGTGCGCGGAGCACGGCCACGACTGTCCGGACGACCCGGGGCTCGGGGGGACGGCGACGACGGGCGGGAAGTGCGTGCTCGACCCGACGACGTACTGCCTGGCGTTGTGCGGCGGCGACGGGGACTGCCGTCCCGGCTACGTGTGCGCTTCGCGTCCCGACGCGGCGGGCCATGCCACGGCCGACGTCTGCGTGCCGGCGGGTTGACCATGGCGCATACCATCGACATCCTGTTCTTCGACGGCTGTCCGCACGTCGAGCGCGCGCGCCGGGTCGTGCGGCTGGCCATCGCGTGGGCCGGGGTTGCCGAGCCGGTGGCGATCCGCGAGATCCGGGTCGCGGACGACGGCGAGGCGCGTTCGCGCCGGTTCCTCGGGTCGCCCACCGTGCGGGTCGACGACTGCGACGTGGACGCGACGGGCGGTCGTCGCGACGACTTCGGCATCCAGTGCCGGATCTACGAGACGGACGGGCGGCTGGTGCCGGCGCCGCCCGTGGAGTGGATCGTGGCCGCGCTCTGCCGGCAGGTCGTTCGCTCCTGCGCCCGGCCGTGAGCGGAGCGGGCGTCGACGCCGCCGGCGGGGATGGATCGGCGGCCAAGGACGCAAAGGTATCTTCGAGCGGGTCCTTCGTGGCCGCCGCTGCGCTCCGGCCGCTCGCCCCATGTTCACGATAACGAACATACCGCTTGACGAAGCACGCAGCGTTCACTATAGTGAACACAGTGCGGACGCGCCCGGGAGGGCGAGCGGACGCGGCGACGGAAAGGGGACGGCGGCAGGACATGGACGAGCATCACGGACTCGACGGAGGCGGCGACGCGCGGGCGCAAGGGCAGGACCGCACGCCGGGCGACCGGCGGCGCAGAGGCGGGGAGCTGCTCGCCGACGACCGCCTGCGGCGCTACGACGACGTGCGCGCGCTCATCGGCAATCCCGACAACCCCACGCCGCTGGTCCGCGTCCGGCGTGTCGTGCCGGCAACGCGGCTCGAGCTGTTCCTCAAGCTGGAGTGGTTCAACCCCTTCGGCTCGATCAAGGACCGCACCGCCCTGTTCCTGCTGCGCGGCATGGCCGAGCGCGGCGAGCTGGACGGCAAGGAGCTGGTCGAGCCCAGCTCGGGCAACACCGGCATCGCCCTGGCGGCCCTCGCCGCGCTGATGGGCCGGCGCCTCACCGTCACCATCCCCGACGGCGTGCCCGACGAGAAGAAGGTCCTCCTGCGCATGCTCGGCGCCGAGGTCTGGACGACGCCCGACGACCTCTGCCCGGTCGACCACCCCAAGGACGGCGCCATCGCGCTCGCGCACTCCTTCGTCCGGAGCGAGCCCGAGCGCTTCGTCATGCCGAACCAGTACGAGAACCCGGACAACGTGCGCGCGCACTACGAGACGACCGGTCCGGAGATCTGGCGGCAGACCGAGGGCCGGGTCACGGCCTTCCTCGCCGGGTACGGCACCTGCGGCACCCTCACCGGCGTCGGTCGCTACCTGAAGGAACGGAACCCGGCCGTCCGCATCGTCGCGGTCGAGCCGCAGCGCGGCCACCGGCTTCCCGGCCTCAAGAACCTCGAGGAGTCCAAGACGCCCGCGATCCTCGACCGCGAGCTGATCGACGAGGTCGTGCGGGTCGATGACGCGCCGGCCTACGCGATGACCAAGCGCCTGTACCGGGAGGAAGGGCTGATGGTCGGGCCGTCCACGGGAGCGATCGTGCACGCGGCCGCGCAGTGGGGCGCGGGCCGCGAGGGCCTGGCGGTGGCGATCTCGCCCGACGGCGGCATGAAGTACGCAAGCTTCTTCGCCGACGTGCTGGGCGACGAAGGCAAGCCGGCGGAGTGAGGAGCGGGATGGACGAGCGGCAGGAAATCGAGCGGGTCGCGGCGGCCGTGGAGAAGTTCCGGACCGGCGCGCTCGGCGAGGTGCAGCTTCGGGCGATCCGGGTGCCGATGGGCGTCTACGAGCAGCGGGAGCCGGGAACCTACATGCTCCGGGTCCGCTGTCCCGCCGGCGTGCTGGAGCCCGCGCAGCTCGTCGGGCTGGCGCGTACCGCCGCCTGCCGGGGCACGGGGCTGCTGCACGTGACCTCGCGCCAGGGCGTGCAGGTGCACGGCGTGCCGCTGGACGGCATCGTGCCCGCGCTCCGGGACCTGGCCGCCGCCGGCCTGTCCACGCGCGGCAGCGGCGGCAACTCGGTGCGCAACGTGACCGCCTGCGAGAGCGCGGGCGTGTGCCCGGACGAGGCGTTCGACGTCTCGCCGCTGGCCCGGCGCTTGACCGCGCTGCTGCTTTCCGATCCCGCGGCGCGCAACCTGCCGCGCAAGTTCAAGGTCGGCCTCGCCGGCTGCGGCTGCGACTGCGGCGGCGCACTGGCGAACGACCTGGCGTTCGTGGCCCGCCTCCGCGACGGCGTGCCCGGGTTCGCGGCCTACGCCGGCGGGGGCATGGGCGCGGGAAGCCGCATCGCCGACCCGCTCAAGTCCTTCGTGCCGGTCGAGGAGCTCGACGTCGTCGCCGTGGCCGTGATGCGGGTCTTCGCCCGCTTCGGCAACCGCAAGGACAAGCGCCGCGCACGGCTGCGCTTCCTCGTCGCCGAGCTCGGCGCCGCTCGCTTCCGCGAGCTGGTGCGCGCGGAACGCAGCCTCCTGCACACGACCCGGCCGATCCCGGAGCCTGCCGTGCCGGACGACGGCATCGAGGACTTCCTTCCGACTCCCCCCCGGCGCCCCTGCGCCCCGGAGCGCGCCGCCGGACGCCCTCCGGAAGGAGATGCCGGGACGGGGGAGGGCGCAGAACGCGACTTCGCCCGCTGGCGGTCCCGCTCCGTCTTGCCGCAGAAGCAGCCCGGGCTCTGCCAGGTGACTCTGCCCCTGCCGCTGGGGGATCTCGAGGCCGATCGCGCGCTGGCGCTGGCCCCCCTCGCGGCGCGTTTCGGCGACGGGCTCCTGCGCGCGACGCAGGAACAGAACCTGCTCCTGCGCTCCGTCCGCGAGCAGGACCTTCCCGGGCTGCACCAGGCGCTGGGACGGATCGGCCTGGGCGAGGGCGCGCCGCCGGTGCTGCGCGACCTCGTGTCGTGCGCCGGGGCCGACTGGTGCAAGCTCGGCCTGTGCCGCTCCCGGGGGCTCGCCGCGGCGCTGGCCGACCGTCTGGAGTCGAGCGGCCTGGATCTCGACGCCCTGGGGTCCGTGCGGATCGCCGTGGACGGATGTCCCGATTCCTGCGGCCGGCACCCGCTCGCCGACATCGCGCTGGTGGGTGCCGCGCGCCGCGTGGCGGGCCGCCTGGTGCCGCACTACGAGCTGGCCCTGGGAGGCAGGCTGGGCGAGGGCCGGACGCGTCTGGCCCGGCGGGTGGGGATCGTGCCCGCGCGGGACGTTCCGGACGTCGTCGTGGAGCTGCTCGCGGCCTGGCGGGAATCGGGCACGGCGGCGGGGTTCCGCGCGTTCGTGGACGGCGAGGACGAAGCCCGCGAAGCGGCGCTCGCCGCGCTCCACACCCCGCGCAGCGGCGCGTCGAGGGCCGACGACCTGGCGGTCGATTGGGGCGCCCGGGAGCCGTTCTCGCTGGCGGGGCGGGGACCCGGGGAATGCGGCGCGGGGGTCATGGATCTCATCGAGGTGGACCTGGCGAGCGCCGCGGAGGCGCTCCGCTCGGGCCGGCTCCTCGCGGCCACGGCGCTGGCGGCGCGCGCGCTGCTCGTGACGCGCGGCGAGCAGCCGGAGAGCGACGTCGAGGGGCTGCGTGCGTTCGAGCGCGAGTTCCTGGAGCACGGGCCGGCGGATCCGAGGTTCCGGCCGCTCGTGCGGTCCGCGATCGACGTCGCGGCGGCGGATCCGGACGGCGGCTTCGCCGCGGCGGGTCGGGAGGTCGAGGCGTTCGTGGACGAGGTGCGGGCGCTGTACGGCCGGATGGACGGGACGTTGGGCTTTCCCGCGGCGGAGCCGGTGGCGGCCGAGGTCCCCGCGCCCGTCACCGCTCCGTCGTCCTCGTCGCCCGCGGAGGTTCGCGACTTCCGCGGCGTCGTCTGCCCGCTGAACTACGCGAAGACGCGGCTGGCGCTCTCCCGCCTGGCGAACGGCCAGGTCCTGGCCGTGCTGCTGGACGCGGCGGGCGCCCGGAACGTCCCGGCGAGTGCGGCGGCGGACGGCCAGCAGGTTCTGGGCGTGATGGCCGAGGGCGACGCCTTCCGGGTCCTGATCCGCAAGGTTGCGCGTCCGTGAGCGAATCCGTCTAGTGGTGCCGTGCGGTTCTGCTATCCTGCGCTCTTCGGGCGCGGCCTGGCGCCGGCCCGGGAGGAGATCGATGGACGCGAAGAAACTGCTTTGGGGAGTTGCCTCGGTGACGGTCGCCCTCGCGGTTGCGTTTGCCGCGTGCAAGAAGACGGAGGCGGCCGCCAGCTCGGCGCCGGCCCCGGCCGCCGCGGACGCGGCGGCGGCGCAGGCCGGCGATCCCGAGGCCTGGTATCGGTGTCCGATGGAGGAGTGCGCGGTCTGGCAGAAGGGGCCGGGTCGGTGCCCCAAGTGCGGAATGAACCTCGAGGCGGCGCCCGCGGGTTGGACCCCGGAGGCGGCGAAGGTCGAGGGTCCGGCGAGCGCGGCGGGGGCGGCGGCGCCTGCCGTCGTCGCGGCGGCGGGCGATCCGCCGGCGGCGCCCGCGGGGCACGCGTGCGCCGAGGGCGGGGCCTGTCGTTGTCCCGGCGAGGCGGGTGCGGGTGTGCAGACGGCGAAGGACCTCGCTTCCGACAAGCTGGGCCAGCAGGCGACCTGTCCGGTGAGCGGCGAGACCTTCACCGTGATGGAGAACACGCCCGCCGTGAAGGTCGGCGAGCAGGTCTACCTCTTCTGTTGCGCCGGCTGCGCGCCGCGCTTCCTGGCCAACCCGCAGCAGTACGGCGCGCCCGCGGCGCCGGCGCCCGCGGCCGGGGGGCTCGAGATCAAGACGGCCGCCGAGCTGGCGCCGGAGCGGATCGGACAGTCGGAGACGTGCGAGGTCGGCGGCGACAGCTACACCGTGTCGGCGCAGACGCCGGCGATCACGCACGAGGGCAAGGTGCACCTGTTCGGCTGCATGGGCTGCGCCAGCGCGTTCGCGGCCAACCCGGCCGCGCCGCAGGCGCCGGACTGCGGGCACCACTAGCGCTCCCCGGAGCGGACGAGCGCGGGAGGACGACGGCGATGAGCGCGACGGACAAGGGGAACCCGACGCCGCTCTGCGACGGTCCGGAGAAGGACCTCGAGCTGTGCGACGTGGTCGCGGCGCTGGCCGACGCGCGCAACGGAATGGCCCTGCCCCTGCGCGGGCCGGGGCGCCGCGGCGTCCTGCCTTCGAGTGCCGTGGTGATCGAGGCCGTGGAGGGGTTGCGCTCGGTGCTCTTCCCCGGCTACTTCGGCTTCTCGGAGGTGCCCGAGGACAACCGGGGCTACCACGTCGGCGCGACGCTGGACCACGTGCAGCGCCTGCTCCAGGAACAGATCTGGCGGGGGCTGTGCTTCGCCTGCGAGCGGTCGAGCGAGCACTGCGAGGAGTGCGAGCAGGGCTCGCTGGACATCACCCGCCGCTTCCTGTCGCGGCTGCCCGAGGTGCGGCGGCTGCTGGCCACGGACGTGCGGGCGGGCTACGAGGGTGATCCGGCGGCGACGAGTCCCGACGAGGTCGTGTTCTGCTATCCCGGCCTGCGGGCCATCGTCAGCTACCGGCTGGCGCACGAGCTGTACGAGCTGCGGGTGCCGATCATCCCGCGGATGATCACCGAACACGCCCATTCCCTGACCGGCATCGATATCCACCCCGGCGCGCGGATCGGCGAGTTCTTCTTCATCGATCACGGCACCGGGGTCGTCATCGGCGAGACCACCGTCATCGGCAACCGCGTCCGGCTCTACCAGGGCGTCACGCTCGGCGCCCGCAGCTTCCCGCTGGACGAGCACGGCAACCCGATCAAGAACGTGCCCCGCCATCCCATCGTCGAGGACGACGTGATCATCTACTCCGGCGCCACCATCCTCGGGCGCGTGACCATCGGCCGCGGCTCGACCGTCGGCGGCAACGTCTGGCTCACGACGGGCGTCCCGCCCGGGAGCCGGGTGACGCAGGTCGAGGTGCGGCAGGAGACGTTCCTCTCCGGCAGCGGGATATGAGCCGGGTCTACCTCGATCACAACGCGACCACGCCCGTGGCGCCCGAGGTCCTGGACGAGCTGCTCCCGTACCTGCGGGACGAGTTCGGCAACGCGTCCAGCACGCACTGGTGGGGCCAGCGGGCCCGGGCGGCGGTGGAGCGCGCGCGCGAACGCGTCGCGGAGCTGCTGGGCGCCGACCCCGCGGAGATCGTCTTCACCTCCGGCGGCACCGAGGCCGCCAACCAGGTCCTGCGCGGCGCGAGCGAGGCGGCCGGCGGTCCGGGCGCCGCCGTGGTCGCGTCCGCGGTCGAGCACCACGCCGTGCTGGCGCCCTGCGCGCGGCTCGAGGAGCTGGGCACGCGCGTCGTGCGGGTCCCCGTGGACCGCGAAGGCGTCGTCGACGTCGACGCCCTCGCCGGAACGCTGGGCGAGCGCACCGCGCTGGTCGCGGTGATGCTGGCCAACAACGAGGTGGGGACGATCCAGCCGGTGGACCGCGTGGTCGAGGCGGCGCGGGCGCGGGGGGTCCCGGTGTTCACGGACGCCGTGCAGGCGGTGGGCCGCATCCCGGTCGACGTCCGTGCGCTCGGCGTGGACTTCCTCTCGCTGTCCGGGCACAAGCTCTACGGACCGAAGGGCGTGGGGGCGTTGTACGTGCGCCGCGGGACGCGCGTCGCGCCGCTGCTCCGGGGCGGGGAGCACGAGGGCGGCCGCCGGGCGGGGACCTCCAACGTCCCGGGCATCGTCGGTCTGGGCCGCGCGTGCGAGCTGGCCCGCGCGCGGCTGGACGGGGACGCCGCGCGGCTGCGCGCGCTGCGCGACCGGCTGGAGGCCGGCATCCGCGCGCGGCTCCCCGACGCCCGCGTCCACGGTCATCCGTCGCTCCGGCTGCCCAACACGCTCTCCGTCGGGTTTCCCGGAGTGGAGGGCGAGTCGCTGCTCATGAACCTCGACCTGCTCGGCTTCGCCGTCTCCACCGGCTCGGCCTGCAACGCCGGCTCCCTGCGTCCCTCGCACGTGCTCCTGGCGATGGGCCGCACGCCCGAGGAGGCCCACGCTGCGGTGCGCTTCTCGCTGGGCCGCGGCAACACCGAGGCGGAGATCGACCGCGCGATCGGCGCCGTCGCCGAGGCGGTGACGAAGCTGCGCGCGTCCATTGCGTCCTGAAGCACGAATCCCTCGGTGCGTGACGGCGCGTCGGGCCTTTCCGGACGGGGGACGGGGAGAGGTGGAGAGTCCGGCTGGAGAGGTGGGGAAGCTCCGGGCCCGGTGCCCCGGGCGCGGCGCCCCCGATTGCCGGTCCCTTGCGCCGATGGTACCTTTCCCGTTGTTTCCGGACGGGAACCAGGAGGATTGGGATGTCTCTTCGATTCTCGGGATGGGTGGCCGCGGCGGTCGCGGTGCTCGCGCTCGGATGTTCGCCTGCCGACGACACGACCGGCGACCCGGACGCGCGCGACGGTGTCGACGACGGGCGGGACGGCGCGGACGCCGACGCCGACGTGACGTGGGACGACGGCACGGCCGAGACGACGGATCGCTGCACGCCGGGGGCGATCGAGTGCGAAGGCTCGCGGATGCAGGTGTGCAACGCCGCGGGCACGGGCTGGGAGGCGCCGGTGGCGTGTGCCGATCCGACGCCGGCCTGCACGCCGGGGTTCGGCTGCACGGTGTGCGCCGGCGGCACGGGAGGGTGCGAGGGCGACACCGCCCGGATGTGCACGCCGGACGGCTCGGGCTGGTTCGCGGACGACTTCTGCGATCCCGCGCTGGGGGAGCGCTGCGACGGCGGCTACTGCACGGACCTGAGCGGCGCGTGCGAGGACGCGCGGCGGAACCGCTCCTACGAGGGCTGCGATTACTTCGTCACGGAGACCGTGAACTCCACCATGCTCGGCCCCGACGTCTTCCGTTTCGCCATCGTGGTCGGCAACCGCAACGTCGCGGCCGCGCACGTGCAGGTGTTCGACGGGGACGTCGAGGTGGGGAGCGCGGACGTGGCGTCGAACGGCACGGCGTCGATCGAGCTGGACTGGAAGCCGGCGCTGCGCTCGCCGCGCGGCAGCAGCATCGTGGCCGGCGGCGCCTTCCGCGTGCGCAGCGATTTGCCGGTGACCGTCTACCAGTTCAACCCGCTGCGCTACTGGGAGGAGTCGCGGCCGATCTACCCCGGCTCGTACACCAACGACGCCTCGCTGGTCCTCCCCCGCAACGTCCTCTCGGGCCGCTACGTCGTCGCGGCACGCGAATCGTTCAAGAAGGTGGAGGTCGACAGCGAGGGCATCGAGTCGACGACGCCGATCCCGGGCTTCGCGGCCATCGTCGCGACGCGCGACGACACGCGGGTGACCGTGACGTTCTCGGCGCACACCCAGGGCATCGGGGTCGCGGCGCAGTCGCCGGGAGACACGGCGGAATACACGCTGCACAAGGGCGACGTGCTGCAGCTCCTATCGCAGATCCCGGACGACTGCCCGGGCAGCAACTGGGCGTACACGCCGGCGGGCGTGCAGGCCCACTACTGCGAGGTCGGACCCGAGTACGACCTCACGGGGACGACGGTCGCGGCGAACAAGCCGGTCTCGGTGTTCGGCGGCCACGACTGCACGTTCGTGCCCCACGACCGCTGGGCCTGCGACCACCTGGAGGAGCAGATCTTCCCCGCCGAATCGCTCGGACGCCGCTACATCGGCTCCGCGTCGCAATCGATCCGCGGCGAAGGGAACGTCTGGCGCATCGTCTCGGCTGCGGAGGGCAACGAGGTGACCTTCACGCCGGCCGCCGCCCACGCGCCGATGACGCTGGGGCACGGCGAGCACCGCGAGTTCGAGTCCACCGACGATTTCCTGGTGACCGGAACGGGACCGCTCCTGCTGGTGCAGTACCTGACCGGCGAGGGCGACGACATGGACTCGATCGGCGATCCCTCGATGGGCCTGGCTGTGCCGATCGAGCAGTTCCGCACGGACTACAACTTCCTCTCCCCGGAGGACTATCGCGACGAGGGTCCGCGGCAGGTGGGGCAGAACTGGATCAACCTCATCGTGCCCGCGGGGGCGACGACGTGGCTGGACGGCGTGGAGCAGACCGACTTCACCGCCATCGGCGCCTCGGGCTACGGTGTGGCGCGCATCCAGGTCCCGGGCGGCTCGCACACGCTGACCGGCCCGGAGAAGATCGGCGTCATGTGCTATGGCTACGGCAACTACACGTCCTACCTCTACCCCGGCGGGCTGAACGTCGATCCGATCAACACGGTGATCATCTTCTGACGCGCAGGCGCATGCGCCGGTGCGGGATGCCGGCGTCCTGGAACTCGTCGCCCTCCGCACGGAAGCCCAGCCGCTCGTAAAACCCGATCGCACGCACCTGCGCGTCCGCCACGGCCTCGGGCATCCCCCGCTCCCCCGCCAGCTCGATCAGCTTGCGCACGATCGCGGCGCCCACGCCGCGCTTGCGCCACGCCGCGATCACCGCGACGCGACCGACGTGTCCGTCGTCGAGCAGCCTGCCGGTTCCGATCGGCCGCGCAGCCGCGTCCCGCGCCAGGACGTGGACGCAGACGGGATCGTGCTCGTCGACTTCCAACTCCGGCGGCACCGCCTGCTCGACGATGTAGACCTCCCGACGGATCTCGAACAGCTCCGCCCGGGACGTCGCCCAGTCGGTGACTGCGAGGGTGAAGCGGGACTGCGAGGGTGGTCCGTCCAAGTGCGTCGTCCCGTCGAAGCCCGCACGCCGCGGCCCAAGCCGGCACGCTGCAGTGCAGCGGCTTCGTTCGGGAGGGCTTCTACGACACGGGGCAACGCGGCGCAAGGACGTCCCAAGGAGTTCGGGCGGTGACGGAGAGTCCACCACAGGGCTCGACTGACGAACCCCGGCTGACCCTGCGCCCGCGATACCGCGACGCACGATCTCGCCCCGTCATATTCAACGGATCGCATCTGTTGTATTTCACGGATAGCCGTCATTGGACACGGTTGATCTCCAAGAACGGTTCTCGGCTTGATGCAGTATTGTGTAAATACGGAGCATTGTGACGATGGCATGTAATACGCTGTAGGTGCAAGACACATGTCCGGAACCCATTATGCAAGGGCCGGAGGGGCGGGAGAGGGAGGAAGAAGGTGGACCAAGTCAGGCAGTCCGTGACGTCGTCCGACGGCCGTTCGGGTCGCGACCGGTACCTTATCTACCTCGACAACGGTGCCACATCGTTTCCGAAGCCGCCCGCGGTAATTGCCGCCATGGAGCACGCATGCCGGGTGCTGGGCGTCAACCCCGGCCGGTCGGGCTATGATCTCTGCCGCGAAGCCGGGTGGATGATCGAGGAAACGCGCGCGTTGCTGGCCCGCCTCTTCGGCGGGCGGGATCCCGATCGCCTTGTCTTCTGCGGCAACGCCACCGATGCCCTCAACCTTGCCATCTTCGGGCTCCTCGCCCCCGGCGACCACGCGATCTCCTCGGCGCTCGACCACAACTCCACCCTCCGGCCGTTGTGGCACTTGGCGGAGCAGGGCGTGGAGGTCGAGCACGTCGGGTTCGACGCTCGAGGCTATCTCGACCCCGACGACGTGGTCCGTCGCTTCCGGACGAACACGCGCGCCGTGATCCTGAATCACGGCTCCAACGTCATCGGCACCGTTCAGCCGCTCGCCCCCATCGGTCGCGCCTGCCGCGAGCGCGGCATCCACCTGGTCGTCGACGTCTCGCAGACGGCCGGCGTCGCTCCCGTGGACCTGGACGACCTGGGTGCCGACGTCCTCTGCTTCACGGGCCACAAGTCGCTCCTGGGGCCCATGGGCACCGGCGGGATGTACGTGCGCGAGGGCGTCGACATCCGGCACACGCGTGCCGGTGGCAGCGGCGTGAGCTCGATCGAGCGCCGGCACTTGGATGCCTACCCGTTCCGCATGGAGTACGGCACGCCGAACCTCCCCGGCATCGCCGGCCTGCGCGGCCGGCGTGACCTGGCTCCAGAGCCGCACGCGCGAGGCCATTCTGGCGCACGAGATGCGCTTGTGGCGCCTCTTGCGCGACGGCCTGCGGGAAACCCCCGGCGTCGTCCTCTATTGCCAGGACTCCGACGCGGACCGGATCCCCGTGCTGGCTTTCAACATCGAGGGGCTCGAGGCGGCCCACACCGGCGCGTTGCTCGACGCCGACCACGACGTCGCCGCGCGCACGGGCCTGCACTGCGCGCCGCGCGTGCACGAGGCTCTCGGCACCGACCGCATCGGCGGCGCCGTCCGCTTCGTCCCGGGTCCGTTCAGCAACGAGGACGAGATGTGCGCGGCCGTGGAGGCCGTACGCCGTATCGCGGCCGCCCGTTTCCGCTCGCGCTCGCGCCGCTCGCCGCGCCCCACGGCGCACCGGGCCGCGCCGTCCGAGCATTCCCCGCGACGGGGCCTCGTCGCCGGAGGAGAGGAGGAGGACCATGGCGCTCACGTTGATCGTCGGATCGAACGTCCTGGAGACCGATGAGGACGGGTTCCTTCAGAGCCCCCAGCTCTGGAACCTGGACGTCGCCCACGCCCTGGCCATTTCCGAAGGAGTCGATGACCTGACCGGCGAGCATTGGAAGGTCGTCAACTTCATCCGCGACTACTACCTGCAGCACGGCATGGCACCCATGTTGCGCATGCTCATGCGCTCGACCGGCCACACCTTGTCGGAGATCTACGACCTGTTCCCCACGGGCCCCGCGCGCGGCGCGTGCAAGATTGCCGGCCTGCCCCGTTCCGTGGGGTGCGTGTAGGGCCGGGCGTCGCGGTCGGACTTGCCGGCATCGCTAGGGCGCGGGTACCCACGGTCGCAGAATCGTGTAGGATGTCCCCGTGAGGCGGATCCGGACCCGGCTGGTCGTGGTGGGTGGTCTGTTCGTTGCCGGCTGCAGCCTCTCCGCCGGCGGGCTCGCCGAGCCGGATGACGGCGCCGGCGGCGACGTTGCGGACCTCGACGAGGTCGTCGACGTTCGTTCGGACGCGGACGTGCGGGAGGACGGGCGGGACGGCCGCGACGCCGATGCGGACCTCGACGTACCGCCGGACGCGGACTCCGACCCTGCAGAGGACGGCGAGCCGCTCGAAGATGGTGGTCCGGAGGCGGAGGAGGACGGGAGCGGGTCCGAGGACACGCTGCCGGATGCCTTCGACGGCGATGACCTGCCGCCGGACGCGGACGCGGTCGAGGACGCGGCGGTCGAGGACGCGGCCGACGAAGGGGTTGTCGAGGACGTCGCGGATATCGCCGACGAGGCGACGGACGTCTCGTGCCCCGCGGACTGCAGCGGCCACGGCGTCTGCGCGGCGGGCACCTGTGCCTGCTACGGCGGTTACGCGCCGCCGGCGTGTGACGCCTGCCTGCCGGGCTTCGGCGGGTACCCGGCGTGCGCGCCGTGCGGGACGCCGACCCTGGCGTGCTGCGACGGCGGGGCGTGCTCGACCCCGGGCTACGAGTGCGTCGGCGGCACGTGCGCCCTGGCCTGTCCCGCCGACATGATCCGCATCGGGACGACCGGCGTCTGCATCGATCGCTACGAGGCGTCGCGCTCGGGCTCGCTCGCCGTCTCCGCCTCCGGCGCCGCCCCGTGGCGCAACATCGACCGCTGGAATGCCGAGACCGCGTGCCTGGCGGCTGCGAAACGCCTCTGCACGGCGGCGGAATGGCAGTCGGCCTGCCGCGGGCCGGCCGCGTGGCCCTTCCCCTACGGCGCCGCGTTCGGTACCGGGTACTGCAACGACCGCAACGGGATGAGCTGCCCGCGCGACGGCTCGGGGGTCGTCGGAACCGGGACGTACCCGCTGTGCCAGGGCGGCTTCCCCGGCATCTTCGACATGAGCGGCAACGTCTGGGAGTGGGTCTGGGACTACGTCGGCGGCCGCTGCGGCCTGCTCGGCGGCTCCGTCGATTGCTGCAGCGACCCCGTCTGCCTCGGCTGCGCCAACCTGCAGTACCAGGAGTGCGACCTCGAGTGGCCCGCGCTCGGCTTCCGCTGCTGCCTGACCCGGTAGGGCGGAGACCCGCGGTTCCGCGAGTCCTCCCGTCCGGCGGCGCGGCGCCGCCCGCGGCCACCTTCAGCTCCCGCCGGCCGCCCACCAGTGGAACGAGACGTGGACATGGTGGTGGTGGTACGGCCAGCCGTCGCCCGAGGCGAGCCGGCCCTTCGTGCGGTCGCGGAGTTTCTCGGTGATGAGGCCGTCCGCGGCCAGGCGGTCGAGCTCTTCCGCGAGCGGCGGGGCGAGCACTTTGTCCACGCCGATGACGCGCAGGCGGTTGCCGTCGTCGAAGTCGGCGAGCATGGCGAGGAAGTAGGCCTCGCGCCGCAGGTCCACGGTGTGCAGGGTGGCGGCCTCGTCGGAACAGTACCCGTCCTCGTGGACCGAGCCGTCGCCGCAGACGATGCGGGAGCGGTTGTCGGGAGAGGTCTGGAAGTACGCGAGATCGATGTTCCCGCCCTGCGAGTGGCTCGAGGCCGGGTGTCGCGGGTCGCCGGCGTCCGTCCCCGGCGTCATCCCGTCGGCCTGGGACGCGTCGAGGATCCCCAGCGGCGCGTCGAACGGGAAGACCTCGTTGGTCCCGTGCAGGGCGTGCCGCACCGCCATGATCACCTCGCGGCGCGCGTAGAGGTAGCGGCCCTCGGCGTCGAACTCGTAGCGCGCGCCGACGTAGGGATCCGAGGCGTCGGCCGGCGGGAACGGGTGGAGTGCGAGCTCCTCGCCGCGCCGCCCCTCGCAGTCGTCGAAGCCGGCAGCCGCGCAGGAGCGGCCGTCGGTCCAGGTCGCCTCGGCCGGTGCAGGCGGAGTCTGGAGCTGCTGCTGGACGGCTCCGGGTCCGCAGATCCCGGCGGTGTCGAGCAACGCGGTCAGGAGCAGCACTCTGTACATCCGTCACCTCCGCGGCGTTCGACGTGGGCTGCAATGCGAACGCGCCGCCCGGGGCCGGGGTTTTGCAGAGCGTTTGCAGGAGCGCCGGGGTACCGCGCGCCCGCCGACCCTGATGTGATGCGCCCTTCTGCGTCCCTGCACCCCTGCGGTTCTGCGCGCCTGCCCTGAGCGAAGTCGAAGGGGAACTTCGAGGTCGGCCGGCAGGTGGGTGCGCGGCACCCACGGCGGGGGACACGCGCGGCGGGTTCGACCGGCGCGGGACTCCGTGCTATCCAGCGGGAGTGGGCGTGCCCCGAATGATGGAAGCGAGCGGATCATGACGTCGGGATCGGGCCGGCTGCTCGCCGGACTCGGCGCGGCCACGGTGCTGCACGCGGCGCTGCTCCCGCTGCTCGGCTGGGCGTTGGGCGGCCATGGCAGCCCCGGGGGCGGGGAGTGGCGTCGTGGCGTGGTCCTCGAGCTGATCCGGCCCGAGGCCCTCGAGTCGGAGGCCGAGCACCCGCCGGCGCCTCCGGCCCCCGCAGCGAAGGCGGCCGGGATGACGTCGCCCGCGCATCCGATCGTTCCCGCACCGGCGGCCGCCGCCCGCGCGGACGTGCCGCGGCGCGATGTCGGCGTGCCGCGCGGCCGGCGCGTTCCACCGCGGACCGGGCGCGGGACGACGGGTCGCGCCGAGCCGCCGCGTCCGCCGCCGGCGACTCTGGTCGCGGTGGCCGACCCCCGAGGGGTCTCATCGGACGTTGGTCTCGCGACGGAGGGCGCGGCGGGCGGACCGTCGGGCGCGTCGCAGGCGCCCGGCGCGGCCGCGGAGGTCGCGGCCACGGAAGGGCCTGCGGAGTCGCGGCCCGGCACGGACGAGGCGCAGGCGGGGTGCACGCAGACCGCGGACGGTGTGGTGTGCTCGGTCGAGCAGCCGGACGTGCTCAATCGTCCGCAGAGCTTCATGGGGATGGTCGTGGATCCCGGCTACCAGGAGCGTGGGTACGTGCTGGAGCCCGAGGGCGGCGGATACGTCTACCGGGCCGATTCGCACAACGCGGTGCACATCGCTCCCGACGGATCGATCGACGTGGAGAGCGGGCCGAGACCGTCCGACGCGCTGTGCATCCTGGGCGGCGCGCCGCTGCCGTGGGACATCCCCGAGCTGCCGCAGTACCAGTACGACGAGATCGAGCAGGCGACCGCGGGGCTTCGGGCGGACATGGCCGACCGCCAGCATCGCTCGTGGCAATTCGACGCGCTCGACGGCCTGGCGCAGGAGCTGGAGTCGATCGTCTCGCGGGGCGATCGGACCCCGGCCGAACAGCGGCGTTTCCTGTTCCGGCGCTGGGACGAGTGCACCGAGAGCGGCGGCGGCCTGGAGGCTCGCCGCATCATCGAGGAGCTCATCCACCGCCGCTACCCGCAGGGCGGTTCGCTGGGCTACGGCGACGCCGAGCTCTTGGAGCTGAACGACGACCGTTCGAGCCGAATGCCTTTCTGCCCCTACGGCTGCGATTCGTCCGGACCCTGACCCGCCCGCCCGCCCGTCCGCACTTCCCGCACTTCCCGCACTTCCTCCGCCGGACTTCCCTTGCGCCTCGGCTCCGCCCACCGTAGCCTCTCCGGGATGGGAGGCTTGCGATGAAGGACGTGCTCCAGCCGGTTGCGCTCCTGACGGTGCTCGGCAGTCTGCTCGGGGGGCCGCTCGGATGCGGCGACGACGGCGGTGGCGGCGGTGACGCGGACGGCGACGCGACGGGCGACGCCGACGGCGACGGTACGGGGGAGGGGGTGGAGTGCCTCGCCCCCGCGGACTGCGACGACGGCAACGCGTGCACGGTCGATCGCTGCGTGTCCGGATCCTGCGCGCACGACGTCGCCCTGGACGGCACGCCGTGCGGCACCGACCCGTGCACGGGGGGCGAGGTCTGCAACGCGGGCGCCTGCGTGCCCGGCGTGCCGGTGCTGGACGCCGACGAGGACGGCCACCTGACGGAGGTCTGCGGCGGCGACGACTGCGACGATTCCGAGGCCGGCGTGCACCCCGGCGTCTTCGAGGGCGGGGGCAACTGCAGCGACGGGCTGGACAACGACTGCGACGGCGTCGCCGACGCGCTCGACGCCGCCTGCTCCGGCCGCGTCTGCGGCGGCGACGCGTGGTGCTGGGAGAACCCCCTGCCGTCCGGGCTTGCGCTGGGCGCCGTCTGGCCGGTGTCGGCGACCGAGGTGTGGGGCGGCGGCGCGGGGGTCCTGCGCTGGGCCGGCGGGGACATGACCTGGCAGGCGCTGACCGCGGGGGCGTGGGCGGCGCAGCTCACGCACATGTGGGGCAGCGGCCCCGACGACGTGTGGGCCGTGGGCAACGGCGTCTGGCACTTCGACGGCTCGACCTGGACCCAGGACACGACCCTGGCCTTCTACGGCATCGGCGACGTCTACGGCACGTCGCGCACCGACGTCTGGGTCGCCGGCTCGGGCGTGATCAACCACTGGAACGGTACCGGCTGGCGCCCGACGCTCACCGGCTCGACCGACACCCTGAGCGCCGTCTGGGCCGCCTCGCCGACCGACGCCTGGGCCGTCGGCTACAACGGCGTCTCCATGCACTGGGACGGGACGGCCTGGAACCGGGTCGAGACCGGCACGACGTCGAACCTCATCGCCGTGTGGGGCGCCGCGCCGGACGACGTCTGGGCCTCGGCCTACGGCGCCGGCGCGTTCCTGCACTGGGACGGCACGAGCTGGTCCACGGTCGTGACGGGCTTCACCGTCGTGCCGTACGGCATCGCCGGCACGTCGCCGACCGACGTCTGGGCCGTGGCGGACGCCGGGACGATCCTGCACTGGGACGGGACGGAGTGGGTCGCGGTCGCCAGCGGCGTGCGGCAGTCGCTGCGCGCGATCCGCGCCAACGGCGGGCAGGTGGTGATCGCGGGAGACGGGGGCCTGCTCCTGCGGCGAACGGCGACGGGCTGGGAGCGGCTGGCGCCGACCGGTCCGACGCCGACGACCTTCTCCGACATCTGGGCCACTGGCGGCGGTGCGACCCTCCAGGCCTGGGCCGTGGGCTCCGAGGGCACGATCGCCCGCCGGCTCGCCGATGGAAGCTGGGAAGCGGCGGCAAGCCCGGTGACGCAGACCCTGACCGCGGTCGCCGGCGCCTCGCCGACCGACATCTGGGCCGTGGGGCTGGTCGGGTCGGCCGCGCACTGGGACGGGACCTCGTGGACCACCCAGACCCTGCCCGGCGGCGGCACCGCCGCCGACGTCTGCTCCAACGGCCCCGGCGAGACCTGGGCCGTCGGCGCCTCGATCTTCCACCACGACGGGACCGCGTGGCGGACGGAGCCCCATCCTCTCACCACCTCCTGGAGCGCGCGCGTGTTCTGCACGGGCGGCGACGAAGCCTGGCTCTCGACCACCGACATCCGCGGCGACGTCCAGGTCTTCCTGCACTACGACGGGACGTCGTGGGTCGCCACGGGCCCCGAGGCCCTCATGCCCAACCAGCCCTCCGACGGCTGGGGCTCGTCGGACGACGACGTGTGGGCCGTCGCCTACGGCACCGGCACCTCGACCGTCGTCCACTTCAACGGCGTCGGCTGGACCGCCATGCCCACCGACCCCGACCTCGAGCTGCACGGCATCGGCGGCACCGGCCCCGCCGACGTCTGGCTCGTGGGCGCCGCCGGCGACGTCCTGCACTGGGATGGCACCGCGTTCGCGCGCCGCGATGCCGCGACGACCGACACCCTGATCCGCGTCCGCGCTTTCGCCCCCGACGACGTCATCGCCGTCGGCGCCGGCGGCAGCCTGGAGCGGTGGAACGGCTCCGCGTGGTCCGAGCTGGTCGGGCCGATCGCCGACCGACCCTTCCACGACGCCTATGTCGCCGCCGCCGATCGCGCGTGGGGCCTCAACGAATACGAGGTCCAGGTGTGGAACGGGACGACCTGGACGCGCGACGCGACCGCCAGCTCGTGCGGACTCTCCCACCCCATGGCAATCGTCGGCTTCGCCGCCGACGACCTCTGGGTCGCCGACAACTACGGCGACCTCTGCCACTGGGACGGCACCCTGTGGACCAACTTCGAAGTAGCCGGGACAAGCGTGTGGGACCTCACCGACATCTGGGGCAGCGCCCCGGACGACATCTGGGCCCAGGACGACGACGGCGGGATGTACCACTGGAACGGCTCGTCCTGGGGCGTCGCCGGCGACCTCGGCACCCACAATCCGGCCGTCCTCTGCGGCGGCGGTCCGCAGGCCTGGTCGTTCGTGCTGGACTTCTTCGAGGACACGATCGTCGCGCACGTCTGGGACGGCTCGTCGTGGGTCCGGTACTCCCTGCTCGCCGCCCCCGTCGCCGTCGGCGGCGCCGGTCCGGACGACCTGGCCGCCCTGGACCGGTCCGGCGCCCTCTGGCGCTGGGAGGGCCTCGGCTGGGCGCCGTACGGCGAACCCACCGGAGAGGACGACACCGTCAACGCCGCCTGGGTCTTCGGCCCCGACGACGTGTGGGCCATCTCGCGCGGCGGCCCGACGCACTGGGACGGCGCGGCCTGGACCCCGTCCACCCCGGGAATGCCCGTGTACTTCACCTCGCTGGCGGGCGCCGCGGACGGCACGCTGTGGGGGCTGGGAGCCAACGGGGCCATCCTGCGGCGCGGTCCATGAGGGGATTTCGCGCAAAGGACGCAAAGGGACGCAAAGACCGCAAAGAGAGGACCAGGCGGGAGGAGGCAGGGAGCAGGTGGGGGTGAAGAGGATGAACGGCGATCGTTGGCTCGCCTCTGCGGTGCTGTTGCCCCTCGCCATCACCCTGGCAATCGGTGCGTGTTCGGACGACGCGGGCGGGCCGGAGGATGCGGGGCACGAGCGCTACGATGCGATCGCCCAGGACATCCTCGAGGACGGGGGCGAACCGGGTGACGACGGCGCCGGCGAGGGGGAAGACGGCGGCTTCGAGGAGGCGGGCGGGGAGGACGGGACGGCGCCGGAGGACATCCGCACGCTGCTCGCACGCGTCCCCGGGCTCGACGTCATCGACGCGGGGGGCGCGGGAAGCGTCCGGTTCTTCGAGCTGAGGTACGAGCAGCCGGTCGACCAGGCGGAGCCGGGGGGAGCGACGTTCGGGCAATCGATGACGCTGGCCTTCGTGGCCGCCGACGCTCCGACGGTCCTCATGACCGAGGGCTATGCGAACATGTGGGGCTTCGAGCGGGCCGAGCCGGCGCTGCTGCTCGACGCCAACCAGCTCGTCGTGGAACACCGCTTTTTCGGCTTGTCCGTCCCCGACCCGCCGGACTGGACGAAGCTCGACATCGAGCAGGCGGCCGGCGACCACCACCGCATCGTCGAGGCGCTGCGGCCGATCCTGACGGGACCGTGGGTCTCCACCGGCTACAGCAAGGGCGGCATGACGGCGGTCTATCATCGGCGTTTCCACCCGGACGACGTCGTCGGCACCGTGGCCTACGTGGCGCCGATCTCCTTCGGCGCCCCCGACGCACGCTACCTCGCGTTCGTCGATGCCGCCGGCGAGCCGGATTGCCGCGCGCGCCTCGCGGCGGTCCAGCGCGAGGCGCTCCTGCGCGGCGATGCGCTGCGCGCGCGCCTCGATCCGTGGCGCTTCACACGCCTCGGGGGCGTCGAGCGCGCGTTCGAATCGGTGGTGCTCGAGGTGCCGTTCACGTTCTGGCAGTACGCCGGAACCACGTACTGCGGGTCGGTGCCGGTCGTGCCCGGCGCGAGCGACGACGCTCTCTTCTCGTTCATCGATCGCTTCGTCGGATTCGATTCGGCGGGCGACGCCGACATGGACTGGTTCGCACCGTACTACTACCAGGCCCGGGAGCAGCTCGGCTTCCCGGACGTGGACCGCGAGTCCCTGGCCGACCTGTTGCGAACCGGCGCCCCGTCGCTCGAGGAGGGCGTCCTGCCCGCCGGAGCGCCCGTGCCGGCCTATGACCCGGCCCCCATGGCCGACATCGCGCGCTGGGTCGCGGAAGACGGGGCGCGGCTGATCTTCGTCTACGGCCAATGGGATCCATGGACCGCCGGCGCGTTCGAGACGGGCGCGGCGGTCGACTCGTTCCGCTTCGTCGTCGCCGGCGGCACCCATTCCTCGCAGCTCGGCGACCTCCCCGCGGCCGAACAGGCCGTCGCGCACGAAGCCCTGGAGCGCTGGACCGGCGTCCACGTGCGCGCGCTCCCCAAGGCCTCCATCCCGGCCCCGCGCCTGCCCCGCCACCCGGTTTTTTGACCCGGCGCGTGGTGTAGGACAAACTCCTACCATGTCGGCCACGATTCGGTGCCGACCGGAGGCTGCGATGGAGAGCACCCAGGAACGACGGACGCGCATCCGGGTCCCCCTCGAGGTCGAGCTGTGCGAGCAGGCGCATCGCGGGGAGGCGCGCGTGCGGACGCGGAACATCTCCGAGCTGGGCTTGTGCTACGAGAACTCGACGCTGGCGCCGCGCAGGGACGGGGACGAAGTCATCCTCCGGTTCTGTCTGCCGGGGGATCCGCAGCCGATCCAGGTGTTGGGGGTGATTGCCGACGAGCGGTGTCTGGCGCGGACGAGCGAGACGTGCGTGTCGTTCGTGTGGCCGCGTGCCGCGGACGCGCAGCGCATCCGCGACTACGTCACGTCCCGCAGCTCCCGCCAGTGCCGCCCCGGCGCGCTTCGCCTGCGCTGACGCCACCGCGCTGCGAGCGCGATCCACGCCAGGAGGGACAGGTTTCCGTCGGAGCCGCCGGCGGCGCGGCAGTCGCAGCCGGAGCCGCCGGCGATGCCCGGGGGCGCCTGGTATTCGCAGCGGCCGTCGGCGGTGCACTCGTGCTGGAGCGGGCAGTCGCCGCACGAGCCGCCGCAGCGGTCGTCGCCGCACTCGCGTTCCGCGCAGTCGGGCGGGCACGGGAGGCACCCGGCCTCGTCGCATCCCCACTCGCACTCGCGGCACGCGGCGCCGTCGGCGACCAGGACGCACCCCGCGGACGGCGTGCAGGTCTCCGACGCGGTCCACGGGCTCCAGCCGACGTTGTCCTCGGTGCACTCGCCGCCCATCCCGGTGCAGCGTTTCGGACCCTCGCGGCGTTCGATGGTCGCGCCGCAGCTCGCGGAGGTGCACCGTTCCTGGACCACGGTCTCCTCGCCGCAGGTCGTGTCGGCGGGGAGGAAGCGGCATCCGTCGCAGCACTCGCCCTCCGCGCAGTCGCAGCCGCAGACCGCGCCGCCGGCGCAGCGTTCCTCGGTCGCGGTGCACGTCTCGGTGTCACCGCAGTCGAGCAGGACCTCCCACGGTTTCCACGGGCCCGGCGCTCCGACGCAGTCCGCGCTCTCGCCGGGGCACATGCGGTCGCGGGTGCGCACCGCCAGGTCCTGGCCGCAGGCCCGGCCCCACGGACAACCGACCTCGCGGTCCCGATCGATCTCGCACGCGTAATCGGGGGGTCGGAACGCGCCCAGCGCGCTGCAGCACGGTCCCGTGGAGCAGTCCGCGCCGCCCGGGACGCTGGTGACGGCGCAGTGGTTGAAGGCCTCGTCGAAGCCCTTGACGTGCACCGCGTAGTCCCAGGTGTTGTACAGACGCATCGTGCGATCGGCGTCGTCGTAGCCGACGACCAGGACGACGTGGTTGCCGCCGCCCTCCGGGTAGTAGCCGTAGTACACCGGCCGCCAGCCGTTGATTTCGGTCACCACGTCGTCTTCCCAGCTCAGCCAGTCGTGGTCGTAGAACGCGAACGAGTAGCCCAGGTCCGACGTGTACCCCTCGAGCAGGCCGCGGTCCTCGGCGCAGAAGAACCAGAAGAACAGGCCGCTGCTGCTCCCCTCGCACGAAGCACCGCCGAAACGGTCGAACAGCGCCTGGGTCGCGGCGCGGTAGGCCGCCGGGTCGTCGGCGTCCCCCCCCGGCAGCAGCCGTTCCCAGGGTCCGCCGCCGCCGTGATCGTAGTCGTCCCAGTAGCCCAGCAGCATCCCCATGCTCGTCGCCCAGCAGGCGCAGTCCGGGCAGGCGTCGTTCCCGGCGCAGGACGCGCAGCATGCGGACCCCTGCGTGTGCGGCGGCAGGATCTCCGTGATCGTCGTCGAGTCCGCGTCGCGCAGGAAGCGCGGCGCCGCGACCGCGACGGCAGCGGAGGACGAGACGAGCAGGGCGACGGCGACGGCACCGGACGCGCGGCGCGTCAAGCGGCCGGCGCTCACGGCGTCCCTCCGTCGAACGTCCACGTCCACAGCGCCGCCTGGGCCCGCACGGCCCCCGCGGGATCGGACGCGTGCCGCACGGCGACGCCGGTCCGCCACGCGTGCAGCGCCTCGGCCGGCTCGAACCGCCAGCCAAGCGCCGCCGGCTCGACCCGCCGGCCCGCGTGATGACTGAAGAGGAACGGTCCCGATGGGCCGTCGTAGGCCACGACCTCGACCAGTCCGCCCGCGTCCCCGGCCGGGTGGATCGCCGTCGGCCGCGTGCGTGGCGCGGGCGCGTCGGCCGGCAGGCGCTCCGGCGTGAGCAGCCAGAACGGCAGTCCCCCCAGGCCGTCGCGGATCGGGTGCTGGAACGACCAGGCGGAGACGACCAGCGTGAAGAAGTGCGCGGCGCTGCGGCGCGTCCGTTCGCGCAGGACCGGCCCATCGACGCGTCCCGCGGCGCCGAGCGCCGTGTCGACGTCGTTCGCGATGCGCCGCGCCTCGGCGGCGAGGTCCGCGTACGAGCGACAGGCGTCGAGATCGGTGAGCACGTACTCGCGGCCGACGACGTTCCCGCCGCCGTCCAGCCAGGGGAGGGCAAGGCAGACGTGCGCCGGTCCGGCCAATTCACCGCTGCCGTCCACCCAGCGCACCGCGTAGCGCTCCGTGACGGCATCGGGCACGGCGAAGCGCCGCAGGACGCCCGGGTCGGCGAGGCGCGACTCCGGGAGCAGGAGGACGTCGTCGTCGAGCCCGGCGAACGCGGCGCCGAAAGACGCGGAGGACGCGGGGTCGGGCGTCGGGGTGCTCGACGCGGCGCGCGGCCCGTCGGCCCGCAGCGCCCTTCCGTTTCCGCTCGCGGGCGCTTCTTCCCGAGGGCAGGCGGCGAGGAGAACGACGATCGGGACCGCGATCGCCGCGATCGCGTGGCGTCGATCACGGCGCCCGCCCCGCAGGCAGGCAGCGGGGCGGCAATCCTCCGGCGCCCTCCGGCCTCGCATCCCTGTCACCGCGCCGTTGCCCACGCGATCCTCCCGCAATGCGCGAAACGATACCGGCGCCGCGACCGTCCGGCAAGGCCGACTTCGGGTCGACTTCGGTGCGCCTTGTCTCCGTCTTGTCCCCGTTTGACTTCCCTCCTCCGCTCTTGCGACCATCCCCTGGCGCGGGCGGCGGGGGGAGAGCCGCGCAGGGAGGTGCCGATGCCGACGTGGGGTGAGATCCAGGAATACGCGCGCACGAAGTACAAGCTGGCCAAGGACGAGGAACACTGGTTCTCGCTCGTGTTCGCCTACGACAACGAGCGCCGGCAGCTCGTCCGGGTCAAGCACTTCAAGGCCTTCGACCAGGACTGGCTCGACTTCTCCTCGGCGTGCTGCAAGAACGACGAGATGTCCCCCGTGGTGGCGCTGAAGAAGAACAACGACTTTGCCGTCGGCGCCATCTGCCTGGACGGCGAGGTCTACGTCTTCAAGTACACCGTCCCGCTCAAGAACCTCGACATCGAGGAGTTCGAGCTGCCGCTGCACGTCGTCGCTTCGACCGCGGACCAGCTCGAGGGCCAGTTCGCCGCACAGGACAAGTTCTAGGCCGAGCGGTCGAGCGGCCGAGCGGTCGAGCGGTCGCGGGGCCGGGCGCCCGGGCCGGCTTACGCGCGGTCGATGCCGAAGATGCGGCCCTCCAACCGATCGGCCAGGGTGGCGACCTGGAAGACGAGGGCCGCGAGGTCCTGATCGCGCACGCGCGCGATCGGCAGGAAGCCCTGCACGACGATCCGCGGCATGTCCGTGCCGCTCTTGACCAGCGCGACGCGCGCGTAACCCGGCCCGCCGAAGCCCCCCAACAGCGCCTGCGGCTCGACCACCGCCGTGAGCTCCCCGACGTCGGACTCCGCCCCCAGCATCGGCTCGCCCTCGCAGTACGGCTCCGCGGACTCGACGACGAAGACCTTCACGCCCTGCCAGCGCTTCTCCGCCAGCGGCACGTCCACGCTCACCCAGTGCGGCTCCTCTCTCGTCTTCGCCCCGAGCATCTCGACCACGGTCCGCAGCCGGTCCGGCACGTTCCCCAGCCGCCCGGACTCCGCCGCGTCCGCCACCGGCGCGTAGGCCACGCCGGCGTCCCCCGGGACCGGCGTGTCCGCCAGGATGTAGCGCCGGATCAGATCGTCCAGATCCGTCTCCGTGTCCGCGCGGCTCTGGAGGAACTCGACCGCGCGGTCGATCGTCACCGGACGGCCCCAGCCGACGACCAGCGGCCTGCCGCCCAGCGCCCCGCGCCACTTGCGCGAGCGCGACCCGACGTAGCACGAGGCGAACACCACCAGCCGCAGGCCGGGCGACACCCTCGCCGGATCGAGGTCCTCGGGCACGACGTGGCCGCCGTCGCAGGTCTCGACCGAGCCGTCCTCGCCACCGTGGGCGCTCCAGTAGACGCCCGCCGGGACGAGCCCCCGGACTCCCTCCCCTTCGCCGGCGACCGCGTCGAGGAAGTCCTGACGCGTGGCCTGCGGATCGACGACCACCTTGTAGCCGGCGTTGCGCAGCACCTCGACGTCGTCGCCGAGCTGTTCCGTCTCGCGCTGCAGGAACCCCTGGTCGCGGTCGCTGTGGATCTTGAACCCGAACAGGAAGAGGAACGACTTCCCGGTGCCGATGCCCTGCCCCGACGGCTCGTGGACGACCCGCCTGGTCGGATCGTCGGTCCTCGCGCCTGCCGTCCACACCTTCGGTCCGGGGCGACCCTCCTTCCCCTTCGCCGCCCAGGCCGCCGGCAGCTTCACCTCGGGCTTGCCCTGATCGTCCGCCATTGCCTCCTCCTCCCTTGGCCGCCGTCGCTCCACGGCCGGTGGCCGGATGCTATCCAACGCCGCCCGCCGACTTCAACGCCGGTCACTCCCCCGCACTCCCCCCGCACTCCCCCTTGCACCGCCCCGCGCTCATGCCTATCTTGCGCCCCGATGAACGCGAGTCCCATGCCGGACACGCCGCGGGATCTCGTCGCCCGGATCAACCGGTTGCGCCGGGAGCGCCGCGCCGTGATTCTCGCGCACAACTACCAGCTCGGCGAGGTCCAGGACGTCGCCGACTTCACCGGCGACTCGCTCGACTTGAGCCGCAAGGCGGCCGCGACGGACGCCGAGGTGATCGTCTTCTGCGGCGTGCACTTCATGGCCGAGACGGCAAAGATCCTTTCGCCGCGCAAGACCGTGCTCCTGCCCGATCCCGCTTCCGGGTGTCCGATGGCCGACATGATCGACGGCCCCGCGTTGCGAAAGCTGAAGACCGAGCACCCGGGCGCGGCGGTCGTCTGCTACGTCAACAGCTCCGCGGAGGTGAAGGCCGAGTGCGACGTCTGCTGCACGTCGGCCAACGCCGACAAGGTCGTCGCCTCGATCCCGGCCGATCGCGAGGTCCTCTTCGTCCCCGACAAGTTCCTCGGAGGCCACGTGCAGCGCAAGCTCGGGCGGCCGATGACGCTGTGGCCGGGCTTCTGCCCGACCCACGCGCGGATCCTCCCGGAACACGTCGAGCGGCGGAGGCGGGAGCACCCCGGCGCCGTCGTCCTGGCGCATCCCGAGTGCCGGGCCGAGGTCTCGGCGATGGCCGACGCGGTGCTCTCGACGAGCGGCATGTTGCGCTTCGCGCGGGAGAGCGAGGCCCGTGTCTTCATCGTCGCGACCGAGGTCGGACTGCTCCACCGCCTGCAGCTCGACAGCCCCGCCAAGACGTTCGTTGCGGCGACCGAGCAGGCGGTCTGCCCCAACATGAAGCGCAACACGCTGGAGAAGGTGCTGTGGGCCCTCGAGGAGCTGCGGACCCCGATCGAGGTGCCCGAGGACGTGCGCGCCCGCGCCGAAACCTCCCTCCAGAGGATGCTCGACGTCCGATGACGAAGCGACGCGCCGCCGACCCGCCTACCCTGAGCCTGTCGAAGGGTCCGCCTGCCTGCCCTGAGCCCGTCGAAGGGCCGCCCGCCGCCCGCCGCCCGTCGACCGCCGAATCCAAGTACGCCCGGGTGCTCGAGGCCCTGCGCGGGCTGCCCGGAGCCGTCGTCGCCTTCTCCGGCGGCGTCGATAGCTCGCTGCTGCTCCGAGCCGCCAAGGATGCGCTCGGCGAGAGGGTCCTGGCCGTCACCGCCCGCTCGCCGACCTACACCGCCTCCGAGGAGGCGTGCGCGAGCGAAGTCGCCCGGCTGCTCGGCGCCGCCCACCGGGTGATCGAGACCGACGAGCTGGACGATCCCGAGTTCCGGATGAACCCGCCGACCCGCTGCTTCGCGTGCAAGCGTGAGCTGTTCGCCAAGCTGCGCCAGCTCGCGGTCGCCCAGGGCGGCTGGGAGGTGCTGGAGGGCGCGAACGCCGACGACCGACGCGACTACCGCCCGGGCCGTCGCGCCGCGCACGAGGCGCGCGTCCTGAGTCCGCTCGCCGCGGCGGAGCTCACCAAGGCCGAGATCCGCGAGCTGGCGCGCGCGCGCGACCTGCCGAACTGGGACGCGCCAGCCCAGGCCTGTCTCGCCTCGCGGCTGCCGTACGGGGTGGAGATCACCCCCGAGCGGCTGGAGCGGATCGGAAAGGCGGAGGCGGCGCTGCGGGCGCTCGGCTTCGTCATCGTCCGCGTCCGCGACCACGGGGACGTCGCGCGGCTCGAGCTCCGGGTGGATGACCTCCCGCGGCTCCTCGAGCCGCACGTGCGCGAGGCGGTGGTTCGCGCGACGAAGGACGCCGGCTTCGTGTACGTCGCGCTGGACCTCGAGGGCTACCGCACCGGCGCGATGAACGAGGTGCTGGCGGGGGAGGGCGCGGAGAGACGGAAACCACAGATGGACACGGATGAACACAGATAGGGGAGGAATCTCGCGGCGGGAGGCGCTGGAGCTGCTGCGGGTCGAGGGCCCGGAGCTGTACGAGCTGCTGGCGCGTGCGGGACGGGTGCGGCACGAACGGCGCGGGGACGAGGTCGCCTTGTGCTCGATCGTCAACGCGCGCAGCGGGCATTGCGGGGAGGACTGCGCGTTCTGCGCGCAGTCGTCGCGGGCCAAGGCAGCGATCGAGACGTATCCGCTGCTCGGGGTGGAGCGGATGGTCGGCGCCGCACGGGACGCGGCCGCGAACGGCGCCGCCTGCTTCAGCATCGTGACCTCGGGCCGCGCGCTGGGGAAGAGGGACCTCGGCGCCGTCGCGAAGGCGCTCTCCAGGATCGGGCGGGAGCTGCCCGTCCGGCCGTCCGCGTCGCTCGGGCTGCTCGACACGGAGGCGCTCCGGCGCCTGCGGGATGCCGGGCTGCGGCGGCTGCACCACAACCTGGAGACGGCCCAAAGCTTCTTCCCCGCGATCTGCACGACGCGCCGGTGGTCGGATTCCGTCGATGCGATCCGACGGGCCAAGGAAGCCGGGCTGGAGACGTGCTGCGGTGGGATCTTCGGCATGGGCGAGGCGCCGGCGCAGCGGGTCGAGCTGCTGGCCGCGGTCCGCGAGGTCGATCCGGACTCGGTGCCGCTCAACTTCCTCAACCCGATCCCGGGCACTCGATTGGGAGGCCTGCCGCCGATGCCGGCGCTCGACGCGCTCAAGGTCGTGGCCGTCGCGCGGCTGATGATGCCGGCGAAGGAGATCCGGGTGTGCGGCGGGCGCGAGCGCGTGCTGGGGGACCTGCAATCGTGGATCTTCCTCGCCGGCGCCGACGGCATGATGGTCGGCGGCTACCTGACGACGATCGGACGGCCGGTCGAGGCCGATCTGCGGATGATCGCCGACCTCGGCCTCCGCGTCGCTCCGGGGGCCCGGCCATCCGTGCGGTAGGGGAGGGGTCGGCCGCAGGGCGATTCCTCCCGTGTCGACTTCGAACTCGCGCGTGGACGTACTACAGTCCGACGCACGGGGCACCGTCACGGGGGTGTGGAAGGAAGGAGCACGCATGTCGCTGACGTACCTGATTCACCGGCCGGCGACCTCCATCGCGGAGATCGCCGAGTATCTCGACCGGCTGTCGCCCGATCACCGCTGGCACGAAGTGCGGCAGCTCGGCGGGTCCGACCAGGCGCGCCTGTACGAGCTGGCCGAGTCCGCGCCGCCCATCACGCTGGAGCACTTCGCGCCGCCCGATCGTCCGGACCTGCGCGAGGTGATCCACGACGGCAAGAACACGCTGCCCGTGTTCCAGACCTTCCAGAAGCGCTTCACGCGGCCCGGCGACGGCTCGGCCCGCCTCTTCGGCTACAACGAGGGCGTCACGCGCGCGCTGCTCGGCCCCGGCTACTTCGTCGTCCACGCGACCGCCGGCAACGCCGATTGGGAGCGGCGCGGCGCGATCGTGGTCGACTACTTCCTGGAGCCGAACGGGCCGGTCGCGCCGGGCTGGCCGAAGGTCGTCCCCAACAGCCAGGGATTGCAGATGCTGGTCTACCAGGGCACGCGCGACTTCATGCGCCGCGTCTCCCGGCACGTCAGCATCGGAGCCGCGTACAAGGGCGAGAAGAAGCTCGGCGCCTACTTCGCGCTCTGCCGGCAGGACTGAGCGCTGGAGCGCGCCCCCGCCGGTGCCGGAGCCGTGAACGAGCCGCGCCGCCGCGTCGTGGTCGCCATGAGCGGCGGAGTCGATTCGAGCGTCGCCGCCGCGATGCTCGCCGCCGGTTCCGACGAGGTGGTCGGCGTCACCCTCTGCCTGCGCCCGCCGGAATGCACGGCACCCGCGCGCTCGTGCTGCGGCACCGACGACCTCGAGATGGCCCGCCGCGTCGCCGACCGCCTGGGAATCCCGCACTACCTCATCGATGCGCGCGACGAGTTCGAGGCGCGGGTGCTGCGGCCGGCCTGGGCCGAGTACTCGGCCGGGCGGACCCCCCACCCCTGCGTGCTGTGCAACCAGGAGCTGAAGTTCGGCCGGCTGCTCGCCCACGCCCGGTCGCTCGGCGCCGACGCCGTCGCCACCGGGCCTCACGCGCGGATCGAGCCGGAGGGGGAAGGGGGCGCACCGGTGCTCCGTCGCGGGCGCGACCGGCGCAAGGACCAGTCCTACTTCCTCTTCGCGCTGGCCGCGGAGCAGCTCCGTGCGGCGCGGACGCCGATCGGGGGCATGACGAAGGACGAGGTGCGGGCGCGTGCGGCCGAGCTGGGGCTGCCGAACGCGGCGCGGCCGGGCAGCCGCGATGCGTGCCTCGCGGCGCGCGACGGGAGTTTCGCCGAGGCGCTGCGCGAGCTGTTCGGGGGGCCGCTGCGGCCGGGGCGGATCGTGGACGTCGAGGGTCGGGTGCTGGGGGAACACCGCGGCTGCCACCGCTTCACGGTCGGGCAGCGCCATCGTCTCGGCGTGGCCCTGGGTCGCCGTGCCTACGTGGTGGAGATCCGGCCCGAGCGGGACGAGGTGGTGGTCGGGGGGTTCGGGGACCTGGAGTGCGACGGCGTGGTCGCCAAGGGGGTGCGCTGGCTGGTGGAGCCGCCGCACGGGCCGCTGCGGGTCCTCGCGCAGACGCGCTACCGCATGCCGGTGGTGGAGTCGGAGGTCAGGCCGGCGGAAGGGCAGGGCGCCGAGGTGCTGTTCGCGCGTCGCGCGGCGGGAGTCGCGCCGGGGCAGGCCGTGGTGTTCTACGAGGGCGACCGGGTGCTGGGCGGGGGCTGGATCGAGCGGCGACTGGGCGGGTCCCCGAGCACCGTTCCTGAACAGCGTTCCTTGACCGATCGGGGTCCGTAGCCTACCCTGAATTCGACGCCGGGGAGCGCCGGCGGGAGGTTTCGCACATGGCGACGTCGCGCGTGCGCATGGGTGTGTGGTTGGCGGTCCTGCTCGTACCCGCGGCATGTGCCACCGGCGGCGCGGGGAGTTCCGACTTCGCCGGCGAGGGTGCGGAAGCCGGCGACGACACCGGCGGCGGCGCGGACGGGGATGCCGACGAGGACGGCGGCGCGGACGCCGACGAGGACGGCGGCGCGGACGCCGACGAGGACGGCGGCGCGGACGCCGACGAGGACGGCGGCGCGGACGGGGACGGGGACGCCGGCGGCGAGCCGTGCACGACCACCGCCGAGTGCGACGACGGGGTGGATTGCACCGTGGACACCTGCGACGACCTCGCGCACGTCTGCGTCCACGCTGCGGACGACGCCGGATGCGACGACGGCAATCCGTGCACGTCCGGCGAGTACTGCGATCCGGCGAGCGGGTGCGCGGCGGGCGAGCCGATCGACTGCGGCGACGGCATCGATTGCACGCGCGACGAGTGCCAGCCGATGACGGGCGAGTGCGTGAACACGCCGGCGCACGAGCGGTGCACGCCGCCCGAGCTGTGCCGGCCGGAGGACGGGGGATGCGCCGTCCCGCCGCCGTGCGAGTCGCACGTCGACTGCGACGACGGCAACCCGTGCAACGGCAGCGAGCTGTGCGACCCCGAGTTCGGGTGCCAGGCGGGCACGCCCGTGGACTGCGACGACGGCGTCATCTGCACCGCCGATCTGTGCGACCCCCTGACGGCCGGCTGCTCGCACGAGCCGGAGGACTGGCGCTGCGAGGACGGGAACGCCTGCAACGGCCACGAGGTCTGCCATGCCTCGTCCGATTGCCAGCCGGGCACGCCGATCTCCTGCTCGGACGGCGTCCCGTGCACCGAGGACTCCTGTGACTTCGCGACCGGTGACTGTTCCCATGTCGCCAACGACTCCCGCTGCGACGACGCCCGGTACTGCAACGGCGCCGAACGCTGCGACCCGGGCCTGGGCTGCATCGGCGGCGCGGTTCCCGCGTGCTCCGACGGCATCGCCTGCACCTTGGACGCTTGCGACGCGGGGACCGATGCCTGCACGCACACGCCGAACAGCGCCCTGTGCTCGGACGGCCTGTTCTGCAACGGCGCCGAGGTCTGCTCGGGCGGCGTCGGCTGCGGCCCCGGAACGCCTCCCGTGTGTTCGGACGCCCTCGCCTGCACCACCGACCGCTGCGATCCCGCCGCCTCCGGGGGCGCCGGCGCCTGCGTCGGCACCTCCCCGGATCGCGACGGCGACACGTACGGCGACGCCGCCTGCATCGGCACCGACTGCAACGACGGATCCTCCGGCGTCCATCCCGGGGCGACGGAGGCGTGCAACGGCACCGACGACGACTGCGACGGCACCACGGACGAGACCTTCTCCTGTCCCGCCGGCTCCTCCCGGAGCTGCACGCTCGGCCCGTGCACCGGCAGCCAGGCCTGCGGCCTGTCGTGCACCTGGGGCTCCTGCGTGGTGTCAAGCGCCGAGGTCTGCAACGGGCTGGACGACAACTGCAACGGCTCGTCGGACGAGGGTTACGCCTGCCGGCTCGGCGCTGTCCAGGCGTGCAGCGTCGGCGCGTGCCCCGGGTTCCAGACGTGCGTCGCCGGTTGCGTGTGGGGCTCGTGCACGGCGTCGGCGAGCGAGGTGTGCAACGGCGCCGACGACGATTGCGACGGGGTCACGGACGAGGGCTTCGGCTGCATCGTCGGGCGGACGCAGTCCTGCACGCTCGGCTCGTGCGTCGGCTCGCAGACCTGCCAGCCGGGCTGCTTCTGGGGTTCCTGCGCGGTCGGCACGCCCGAGACGTGCAACGGCATGGATGACAACTGCAACGGGTCGACCGACGAGATCTTCACCTGCCGGCTGGGGTCGATCGCGGCCTGCACGAACACGTGCGGCATCGGCGGCTCGCAGACCTGCGCCGGGCCGTCGTGCACCTGGGGCTCCTGCTGCTCCGCCTCGGAGGTGTGCGGCAACTCGTGCGACGACAACTGCAACGGCAGCACCAACGAGGGCTGCTGCGTGGGCGGCAGCTCCAGCTTCACCTTCCCCGACGGCGGCGACCCGTACGGCATCGTCTGGTACCCGTACATGTGGAACTACGGCGACTACTGGCAGGGGACGCGCTCGACGTCGGTCGCGTGTGCCACCTCCGTCACGTTCACGCTGCAGGCCTCGGAGACGTACCTCTCGTGCGACGTGCTGTCGCTGCGCGTGCTGATCAACGGCACGCAGGTGGGGACCTTCGACTTCCCGATCGGCGTCTGGGCCACGACGCGGAGCTTCTCCTTCGCGGCGATCTACGGACCGACCTACACGATCCGGCTGGAGGAGACCAGGACGGTCGCCGGCGGGTGCGGTTCCGTGGCCATGGCGCTCAACAGCTCCTGGTGGACGATCAACTGAGCTCAGGTTCCCGTGAGGAACGCGAGGTACGCTTCCGCCGATAATTCCGTCCCCGTCGCCTCGCGCACCCGGACCGTCCACTCCCGCGTCTCGCCGTCCGACCACAGCGCCTCGCGCAGGAACGCGCCGACGGCAGGGTCGTCGAGCCACCCCTCGCCGAACCGCTCGCGCACCGCCTGCAGGACCTGCGCCGCGATCAGATCGGCCAGAACGTAGTTCTGCATGTAGCACGGATACGCCGCGAGGAACGCGGTCGCCGCCCAGGTCGCCGGCGCGTCCGCGGGCCTCACGATGCCCAGGAACCGCTCGGCCGTCTCGCGCTCGACCCCATCCACGTCGGTCCCCTCCCGGTACAGCGCGCGCTCCAGCGCCACGTCGGCCAGGTGCGAGCGCAGCGCGACGAGCGAGCGGGCCCGCCACAAGGCCAGGAAACGCTCGATTTCCTCCGTCGTGAGATCGGTCCGCCGCTCCAGGAACGCGCGGTCGCCGACGAGCAGCCCGAGCAACTCGGCCATCCCTTCCGCGTACGCCGGCACGCTGGCTCCCGCCAGCCATTCGTAGCCTTTCAGAATCGGCGAGCGGACCGCGGTGCCGACGCCCTGGAGCGCGTGGCCGGTCTCGTGGAAGAGCGTCCCCCAGACGCGCCAGCCGGGCAGCGGGTTGATCATCATGCGCACGTCGTCGGGGATCGAGACCGCCAGCGTCTGCCCGCCGTAGCCGAAGTCGCCCTCCTTGCGGCGGATCGGCAGCGACTCCAGCTCGATGCCGATGCCGAGCAACGTCTCGGTGAGCGCGGGCAGCGCCCGCTCCTTCGGCCACCGGTCGTCGGGGATCGTGCCGAGCTTCTCGATGAGCCACGGCACGTCCCACGGGGCGAGCGTCGCGGCGGGGTCGCCTCCCGCCTCGCGCCCGCGCCGCAGGACATCCGCCCACGCCTCCGCCGTCCGCTCGTCCAGCTCGCGCAGCAGCGGATCGAGCATGTCCGGCGGCAGTCCCTCGGCGCCCAGCATTGCCTCGGCGTACGTCCCGCCACCCTGCCGCGTCGCCGCGTCCTTTCGCAGCGACACGAGGCTCAGGGTGTCCTCCACAACCTCACGGTGGAGGTCGGCGCGCAGCTCCACGACCAGGCGCCGCTCGGCCGGATCGTCGGAGCGGGAAAGGCGCGAGAGGTCGGAACGCGACCAGGTCCGGTCGCCCCGCACGAACGCGTGCTCGTTGACGCGGCGCTCCAGATCGGTGCGCAGGCGGACCGCCTCCGGGTCGCCGTCGAGCCGCCACGCGCTCTCGCAGCGGCGCCAGATCTCGACCCGCCGGGCGAGGACCGGGTCGTCGCCGGGCGTGCGGCACGCGGCGAGCGCGGGGCCGGCGCGCTCGAACAGCGGGCCGAATTCCGCGCGCACGATCGCCGGATCCTCGACCGTCGCGCCCTCCTCCTCCCCGACGTACGAGAGCCAGGTCGCGGCGCCCAGGCGCCGCGCGAGCGCCTCGTACTCCTCCTCGAGCGCGTCAAGCGCGCTGCAGGGGTCGTTCACGGACGGCACTCCTTCCGGCGGACGCGGCCCTTCGGGACCGCCGCAGGCGACCAGCAGCAGAAGACAGGAACCACCGATGGATACCGATGAGCAGGGAAATCCGGCTCGACCAGCCGCCGCTCCTTCCGCACTCCCCGCTCTTTCCGCACTTTCCCGCTCTTCCCGCACTCCCCGCTCTTCCCGCACTCCCCGCACTTGTTCCCTACGCCTGCAGCATGACGTGGGTCATGACCTTGGCGTCGCCCAGGATGTTGGAGAGGATGACGTACTCGTTCGGGCCGTGCATCGTCTCGTCCATGCGGGCCCAGACGGCCGCGGGGGCGCCGCCGCGGCGGAGGTGGGCGGCGACGGTGCCGCCGCCGATGCCCATCGGCTTCGCGGCGACGCCGTAGACCTTCTGCACCGCCTTGATCAGGGAGGTGACGACGGGGGCGTCGACGGGGGTCGGGGGGGCGGCGTTGTCGCGCTGCACGATGTCGACGGTCGTCCTGGTGCCCATCTTGCGGTCGGTCTGGCCGCAGATCGTCTTGACGCGCCGGAGCACCTTCGTGATGTCGTACTCGGGCAGCACGCGGCAATCGACGTAGAACACGTCCTCCCCCGGGATCGTGTTCACGTTGGGCACGTTCGCCTCGTGCTTCGTCGGCTCGAAGGTCGAGATCGGCGGGTCGAACACCTCGTTGCGCGCGCCGAACTTCTTGTACAGCGAGCCCAGCTTGACGATCGTGTGCGCCGCGGCGACGTGGGCGTTGATCCCCTTCTCGGGCGTCGAGCCGTGGCACTGCTTGCCCTGCGTCGTGATCTTGAGCCAGACGATGCCCTTCTCCGCGACCTCGACCATCGACCCGTCCGGCAGCCCGCCGTCGGGGACGATCACGATGTCCTCCGGACGGAACATGCCCTTGTTCTTCTTCAGGAGGTACTGGATGCCGTAGACGCTCCCCGTCTCCTCGTCCGCGACGAAGAGCAGGGCGACGTCGAAGGCCGGCACGGTCGTCGTCTCCAGCATCGCCTTGGCCGCCAGGAGAGACGCCACGATGCCTTGCTGGTTGTCCTCCACGCCGCGCCCGTAGACCTTGTCCCCGTCCACCCGCGCCTCGAACGGCGGCGAGTCCCACTTCTTGAGGTCGCCCTCCGGGACGATGTCGAGGTGGCTCATGATCCACACGGTCCGATCGTGCGACGCGCCGGAGATCCGCGCGATCAGGTTCGGCCGCACCCCGCCGTCGGCTTCCGGGTCCGGCGCGTCGATCCGCTCGAGCTGCTTGATGCCGAGCCCGCGCAGGTACTCCTCGACGGCGAGGCACCGGGCCAGCTCGCCCTTGCCGCCGCTCTTCGGGCAGATTGCCGGGATCGCCGTCAGCTTCTTCTCCAGCGCGATCGCCTCGTCCCGGTATCCATCGATCTTCGCCGCCACCGTCTCGAATGCGGTTCCGTTCATCTCCTCCTCCTTCCTCGCTCCTCGCGCGCGACCTTCCAGCCGGCGGGCCCGACGATAGCGCCGTGCCGGGACGGGCGGCAACCCCATTCCGTTGCTGTTGATCCACGGATTTCTCCCGCGTAGGCTTCCCGGCATGTTCCACGTCGTCGAGCATCCCCTGGTGCAGCACAAGCTCGGCATCCTGCGGGCCGCGGACACGAGCACCGCGAAGTTCCGCGAGGTGACGCGCGAGATCACCAACCTCCTCAGCTACGAGGCGACCAAGGACCTCGACACGGAGGAGGCGACCGTCCAGGGCTGGGCCGGCCCGGTCCGCGTCCGCCAGATCCTGGGCAAGAAGGTCGCCGTCGTCCCCATTTTGCGTGCCGGCATCGGCATGCTCCAGGGCGTCCTCGACCTCATCCCCGCGGCCCGCGTCAACGTCGTCGGCCTGTACCGCAACGAGGAAACCCTGGAGCCCGTGCAGTACTACAAGAAGTTCAACGCCGACATCGCCGAGCGTTTGGCCATCGTCCTGGACCCGATGCTCGCCACGGGCCATTCCTTCGCGGCGACCGTCGAGATGCTCCGTGCCGCGGGGTGCACGACGATCCGCGGGCTGTGCCTGGTCGGCGCGCCCGAGGGCATCGGGCTCCTGGAGCGCACGCACCCCGAGGTCGAGATCTTCGCGGCTTCGCGCGACGAGCGGCTGAACGACCGCGGCTACATCCTCCCCGGCCTCGGCGACGCCGGCGACCGGCTGTTCGGCACGAAGTGATGCGCCGCACGTGGCGGCTCGTGCTCGCGTGGCTCGTCGCGCTCGCCGCGCGCCTGCTCGTCCGCACCCTGCGCGTCCGGCTCGTCGGCGAGCGTCCGCAGACGCTGCCGCATCCGTGCATCTATGCCTTCGCGCACGGGCGGCAGGCGCCGCTGCTCCGGTTCCCCCGGCCGCGCACGGCGATCGTCTCCAGCCTGAGCGATGACGGGCGGCTGCAGGCGCGCGTGATGCGGCGGTTCGGATTCGAGGTGATCGACGGCTCCAGCTCGCGCGGCGGCCCGGCGGCGCTGGCCGGGGCGCTGGGGCGTCTCGCCGCCGGCAAGGATCTCGCCGTCGCGGTCGACGGTCCGCGCGGCCCTCGCGCCGTGGTCAAGCCGGGCGCCGTCTTCCTCGCCGCGCGCTCCGGCGCGCCGATCGTCCCCTTGTCCGCGGCCTGCACGCGGGCCTGGCGCTTCCGCCGCTCCTGGGACGGTTTCGTCCTCCCCAAGCCCTTCGCGCGCGTGACCATCGTGGCAGGAGAACCGCTGGTCGTGTCCCGGGACCTGCCGCTCGCCGCGCTCGAGGGCCCGCGCGCGACCCTGGAGGCCGAGTTGGGACGGCTGGCCGTCGCCGCGGAAGACGACGCGGCTTGACCCGGCCGACCGCGCGGCTGCTCGACCGCTCGCTTCCCCCTCCGGCCGCTCGCCTCCTCCCGCGCCCGCTCGACCGCTCGCTTTCCCCGCGACCGTTCGCTCTCCCGCTAGCGAGTGGAGCGCGAGGTCGTATCGCTGATCACGGTGTTGAGCGGGGTGACCGAGCAGGTGTCGGGGCCGCTCCAGTAGACGTCGACGACGCGCCACATGTCGCGCGCGCCGCTGCCGCCGTTGGCGCAGACGGAGCGCGTGTAGGTGCCCACCGGGGTGTAGCTGATGTCGCCGCAGTAGACACGCACCGTGGCGGTGCGGCAGCCGCTCGCCGCGTAATGGTGGACGCCGACGCGGTACGTGTTGCCGACGACGGGGGAATCGATGTTGATGTTCTCCGGGCCGTCGCCGGGGATGTCGTCGTAGTCCAGGCGCGGGTCGTCGAGCGTGCCGGCCGCGTCCCAGGACGGCCGGGTGTTGGCGTAGTAGCAGTCGTACGGCGACGAGAACCACGAGGGTGCGCTGGGGTGCAGCAGGTGCAGGTCGACGTCGCCGGCGATGTCCCAGACCAGCTCGACCCGCAGGCCCAGGCCCGTGACGCGGACCTCGACCGTGCAGCTCGCCGTCCGCCCGCCGCTGTCGGTGACGGTGTACCGCAGCATGTAGACGCCGGCGATGTCGGCGCGGAAGCTGGTGGAGGCGCAGATGGCGCAGCCGAAGGTGTAGATCATCCCGGCGGGGCCGGAGATGACCTCCCAGCGGCGCGAGACGATGTCGCCGTCGGGATCGCCGTCGGACGCGGTCAGCGTGATGGTCGCGCGGGCCACCATCGTGACCGGGGACGTCGGGCAAATCGTCCAGGGTGGTCCCGAACATCCCTCGTCGACCGAGCCGTCGCAGTCCTCGTCGCGCCCCGTGCCGCACGCCTCCGTCCCGGGAAGACGCTCGCCCGAGCACGCGCCCCAGGTGGAGCCGGAACCGGGGATCTCGACGCAGACCTGGGTGCCGTCGCGGCACTCGCCGACCAGACGCGTGGCCGGCGGACCGGAGTAGCACGAGCGTGTCGAGCCGGGGGTGCAGGTGCATCCCTCGTCGGTGCCGTAGTCGCAGTCGTTGTCGAGGCCGTCCGCGCAGGCCTCGATTCCGGGCAGGACCTCGCCCGCGCAGGCCGTCCAGGTGCTGCCGCCGCCCGGGATGGTGACGCAGCTTTGCGAGCCCTGGCGGCAGACGCCGACGCCGGCCGTGCCGGCCGGGCCGGAGTAGCACGAGCGGGTCGCGCCCGGCGTGCAGGCGCACAGCTCGTCGCGCGTGCCGTCGCAGTCGTTGTCGATGGAGTCGCCGCAGACCTCCGTCGTCGGGACGACTTCGCCCGAGCACGAGCCCCACGAGGCGGTCCCGCCGCTGCCGCTCACGCAGGTCTGGGTCCCGTTGCGGCACGGACCGACGCCCGCGGTGCCGGCCGGGCCGGAGTAGCAGGAGCGGGTCGCGCCGGGCGAGCAGGTGCAGCCTTCATCGATGGCCGCGTCGCAGTCGTTGTCGATCGCGTCGCAGATCTCCGTGTCCGGACCGTGCCAGCCGGTGCAGGCGGTCCAGGTGGAGGTCGTGGAGCCGGTGTCCCACAAGCACTCGCGGCGTCCATCGATGCAGGTGCCGACGCCTCGCGTGCCGGCCGGCCCGGGGTAGCAGGCCTCCTCGGCCAGCGGCGGGCACGCGCAGTCCGCATCCGGCTCGCCGTCGCAGTCGTTGTCCAATCCGTCGCAGACGTCGGGCGCGGGGAGCACGCTGCCCGTGCAGGGGCCCCACTCGGTGCCGCCGCCGGAGGTCGCGACGCAGGTCTGGCCACCCGGCAGGCACGTGCCCTCGCCCTCCGTTCCGGCCGGACCCGTGTAGCAGCTCCGGACGTCGTCGAGCGCGCAGCCGCAGCCTTCGTCGGTCAGCGCGTCGCAGTCGTCGTCGATGCCGTTGCCGCACAGCTCGAATCCCGGACCCGTCCAGCCCAGGCACAGGCCCCAGCCGGAGAGGGCGCCGCCGGGGTCGACCACGCAGTCCTGGTCGCCGTCGGAGCAGGTCCCGCGGCCCCGCGTGTCCGCCGGACCGTCGTAGCAGCCCCGGGTCGTGCCGGGCGGGCACTCGCAACCCTGATCCACGGCGCCGTCGCAGTCGTTGTCCACCCCGTCGCACAGATCGATTCCCGGCAGCGTCTGTCCGCGGCAATCGCCCCACTCGGTGCCCCCCTCCGCCGTCTCCTGGCAGTACTGGTTGCCTGCCGTGCAGGTGCCGACGCCGTCGGTGCCGGCCGGGCCGGTGTAGCACGAGCGGCGGTCGCCGGCATCGCAGACGCAGCCTTCGTCGGCCGTGCCGTCGCAGTCGTTGTCCGTCCCGTCGCCGCAGGCTTCGCTGCCCGGCAGGACCGAGCCGGTGCACTCGCCCCAGGCGCCGAACTCGCCCACGGCGATGCAGGTCTGCGAGCCCATGGCGCAGATGCCGACCCCCGCCGCGGGCTCGGGCCCGACGTAGCACGGCTGGACCTCGCCGATGGCGCACGAGCAGCCCTCGTCGGCCGTGGTGTCCCCGTCGTTGTCGATGCCGTCGCCGCAGCGCTCCTCGCCCGGCGTCCACTCCGCCGGCGCGTCGTCCGCGTCGGCGCCCGTGTCGGCGTCGCCGTCGCCGCCCTCGGGGTCCGCGTCGGCGTCGCCGTCGGCCACGGCGTCCGGATCCCCGTCGATCGTGCCGTCGGGGACGGGGGCGTCGGCGTCGCCGCCGGGAACGTCCCAGCCCTCGCCCGTGCCGTCGTAGAAGAAACAGGTGCCGTCGACGCAGATGCCGCCTGGGCAGTCCGCGTTGCCCGAGCATCGGGTGTCGTCGCCGGACGTGTCCGCGCCGGAGCCGCAGCCGGCCAGGGCCAGCGCCGTACCCGCGAGCACGATACAGAACACCCTCTGCCGCATGGCCTCGCCTCCACCCACCGCGCCGCGAGTCGAAACCGGCGCCAACGTTATTCTGACGGGGAGGGGTCGGTGGGTCAAGCGGAAGTGCGGGAAGGGCGGGAAGTGCGGGAAGGGCGGGGACGGCGGGCAGGGGACATCGATCAACGGGCTCGATCGTAAGAATGCGGCCCGTGTGCGGTTCGTCTGAGCGAGCCATGATCCGTTTGACCGGGCGTCGGCGATGGGTCATGATGCCGGGCGAGCGGGAGGCGAGAGCGTGAGGGTTTGTCCGGAGTGCCACCGACAGTATGACGACACGGTGCAGTTCTGTATCGCGGACGCGGCGAAACTGTTGATCGTCGGTGCGCCGGAGGAGGATCCGTTCCTCAACCAGGTGATCGGCGGGAAGTACCGCGTCGAGAAGAAGATCGGCGAAGGCGGCATGGGGAAAATCTACCTCGGCCGCCACGTGACGCTGGGCAAGCGCTTCGCGATCAAGACGCTGCACGCCGATTTCACGCGCAATACCGAGGCCCTGGAGCGGTTCCGCCGGGAGGCGATCACCACCGCGCAGCTCGAGCATCCCCACATCCTGGGCATGGCCGACATGGACCAGATGGACGATGGCACCGCCTACATCGTCATGGAGTTCCTGGACGGCAAGGAGATGCGCTCGCTGCTCAATGAGGTGCAGGTGCTGCCGGTGCCGCGCGCCGTGCACATCTTCGCGCAGGTCTGCCGGGCGCTGGCGGCGGCCCACGACAAGAACATCGTGCACCGCGACATGAAGCCGGAGAACGTCTTCCTCGTCGAGCGCGAGGGTGACCCGGACTTCGTCAAGGTGCTCGACTTCGGCATCTCCAAGATCCGCATGGCCGGCTCGAAGCTCACCCAGACCGGCATGGTCATCGGCACGCCGCACTACATGTCGCCCGAGCAGGCGCGCGGCGATCCCAGCCTGGACCACCGCTCCGACATCTACACCCTGGGCGCCATGCTGTACGAGGCGCTGACCGGCGCGCTGCCGGTGCAGGCCGAGAACTCGACCGGGGTCCTGGTCAAGATCCTGACCGAGGAGCCGGTGCGTCCGACGGCGCTCAACCCGCAGATCTCCCCGCCGCTCGAGGGCGTGATCCTGCGCGCGATGGCGAAGGACCCGAACCTGCGTTTCGGGACCTGCCGCGAGATGTCGCAGGCCCTGCAGCAGGCCACCGGGGTCGCGGAAGGCTCGTCCGGCTACACCGCCGTCGGCATGGCGGCGGGCGCGCCCGGCATCCCGCCCACGTCGCGCGGGCCCGGCGTCCCTCCGACGGCGATGCGGCCCCCCACCGCGCCCCGGCCCGCGGGCGTGCCGCCGACGGCGATGACCCCACCGGGCATCTCGGGACCGTACGCCGGCCCCCAGTCGCCGCCGGTTCCCGGCTTCCCCAGCCCGCCCGCGATGGCGGGGCCCGTTCCGCCGACCAGCACGGCGCCCGCCGCGGGCTTCCCGAGCCCCTATCCGGGCGGCGTCTCGCCCGTCGGCTATCCCACCGGACCGACCCCGATGGCCTGGCAGCAGCCGGGCACCACCGGGCCGGCCCCCGTCGTCGCTCCCAAGAGCTCCAAGCTTCCGCTGTTCATCGTCCTGGGCCTCGTCGTCGGCGGCGGCGCCTTCTTCTCCATCTACTGGTTCGCGATCCGCGACACCGGCGAAGCACCGAAGAACGTGGCTGCGCCTTCCGGTGCGGATGCCGGCATCGTGGTGAAGGCCGGCTCCGACGTCGGTGCTCCGGGCACCGAGGTCGCGGTCGCGGCCGCGGAGGCGGCCACCGTGCAGGACACCGCCGTGGCGGTCGTCGAGGCTGCGGCCGAGGCCGCGGCGGAGGCCGCGGTCGCCGCGGGGCCCGATGCCGGGGACGAAGCCGCGGTCGCCGCCGGCCCCGACGCGTCGCCCGACGCCGGCGCGGTCGCCTCGGCCGACGCCGCCCCGATCGACGTCCCGCCGGAGAAGGTCGCCATCACTTTCGTCACCTCGCCGCAAGGCGCCAAGGCCTTCCTCGTGAAGCCGGACGGCTCCGAGCAGGAGCTGTGCACGACGCCGTGCCAGTGGGACTTCGACCTGAGCGAATCGGAACTGCAGGTGGTCTTCCGGAAGAGCAACTTCCGCGACCAGCCGGCGTCGTTCACACCCAACGACGACGGATTCATCAACGTGCCCCTGGAGCGCGTCCAATCGGGCCGGCGCGACGCGGGGGTCCGCGAGACGGTCACCGTGCAGGTGCAGCCCGACGCCGGTGCGCCGCGGCGCGATGCGCCGGTGATCGTCGTCCGGCCGCCGGACGGTGGCGGCCCGGTGATCCGCATCGAGGCGGGTCACGGCGTGACGCAGGTTGACGCCGGCGGACCGCGGATCCGCGACAGCAACCCGTTCGGCCACTGAGCGTCCGCCGCGACCGATGGGGCACATGGCGGCCGCGCCGCCGGGAGGTAGACCGATGCGTTCCTTCGCAGTCCTGGTCCTGGGATCCGCCGTGGCCCTGGCCACGCCGGCCGTGACGGCGCAGACCGAGGAGGAGTTCGAGATCGCCCGCCAGGCGTACATGACGGGCCAGCAGCTCTTCGGCGAAGGCCGCTTCCAGGAGGCCGCCGCAGCCTTCCAGCAGTCGTACGACATCGTGCAGTTCGCCGACACCCTGTTCAACCTCGCGGCATGCCACGAGGCCATCGGGAACGTCGACCAGGCGCGGGCCGAGTACCAGGCGCTCGTCGCCTCGCCCGACGTGCCGGATGACTTGCGTGCGCAGGCGCAGGAGTCCCTGGCGCGCATCGGCACCGCTCCCGGCCCCGGTCCCGGTCCTGGCCCCGGTCCCGGCCCTGGCCCTGGTCCCGGCCCCGGTCCTGGTCCCGGCCCCGGCCCCGCGCCGGCTCCCGCCACGCTCTCGCGCCGCGGCGTCACGACGATCTGGGACGTCGTCGACCGCGAGCAGCCGCACCGCGGCCCCGCCGGCTACCTCTTCGTCGGCGGCGGCGGACCGGTGGGCGGCGGCCAGTACGCCGAGGGCTCGCCCGGCGTCGGCGGCGGCGGCGGCTTCCTCTGGCGCGTCATCCCCAACCTGTCGGTCCTGGGGGAGGTCGGTTTCGTCCTCCCCGACATCGACTACTTCGACTCCACGATGGGCACGTCCTCGCGCTCGACGTTCTTCATCGATCTCGTGTTCGGCCTGCGCTACCACATCCTGGGCAACGGGTTCTGGGATCCCTGGGTCGACCTCGCGGCGGGCTGGGCCCGCTGGGGCGGCGCCGCCAACCCGAGCTCCAGCTCGGACAGCTCGTATGACGCGGGGCTCGTGCGCGTCGCCACCGGTCTCGACCTCTTCGTGACCCAGTTCATCGCCCTCGGGGGCCGCGTCGATTTCGGCGTCCCGATCTGGTACCAGTCCGATCCCGCGGATTGCAGCTCGGACATGTGCTACACGGGCTACACTTCCGCGGGGACGTCCATCAACCAGCCGGTTGCCCGCGAGGAACTCCCCTTCTTCTGGGGCTTCACCGTCAGCGGCACGGTCTACTTCACGGCGATCTAGTTACGGCGTCCCGTCCGTCGGCACGGGACGGCCGTCGTGCACGACGGCGGTGCGGACGGCGCGGCGCGCCTCGCCGTCGGCGCCGAAGCCCGAGAAGGGCGCCGCCGTCGCCGCGGACTCCACCGTGCCCAGCGCCCGGCACAACGCGGGGCGGTTCGTCGCCCCCAGGTCGATCAGCGTCGCGGCGATCCGCGCGGCGTCGTGGGCGAAGGCGTCCAGCGAGGACGGGCCGGACGGGTAGCGCGCGACGAACGCCGTCTCGAATGCCGAGCGCTCCGCCGGCGCTGACGCCGCCACGAAGCCCACCGCCGCCACCGCCCCCTCGACGTAGCGCTTCGCCTCGCCCAGCGCCGCCGGATCGGCGGCGGCGGACGGCAGCAGGTACAGCGCCTCGCGACGCGGCCCGCCGGGCGCCTGCGACGTCGCATCGTGCGGCGCCGGCTGCGGCCAGAGATCCTCGTAGGCCAGCGCCGGGGCGATCAAGGCCACCCGCGTCGCCGAGTCGGCGAAGACGATGACGTCCGGATGCGCCCGCCGGACGTCCCGCGCCAGCTCCAGGAACTCCGTCTGCGCGTCGGTGTAGGACGGGACGTCGACCAGCTCCCCGCCGCGCCGGTCGACCTCCTCCGCCACCGCCTGCGCGATCAGCTCCCCGTACCGGCCCTCGCCCCGCAGCACCGCGAAACGGTGCCCGCGGGCGTGCGCCCACGCGTAGTCCACCAGCGCCGCGACCTCGGCCCCGAACGTCGGGTAGTCGCGGAACAGGCACGACGCCGCGTCGGAGACGTCCCGCTGGCCGTTGAGCGAGATGAGCGGCACGCCGAGTGACGCCGCTTCCTGGGCCGCCGCCTGCGCGACCCGCGCCTCGACCGGTCCGACGATGGCGATGGCGCGCGAGTCCCGGACCAGCTCCGCCACGGCCTCCCGCGTCGTCGCCTCGTCGCCCCCCGTGTCCCGCGCCTCGATCACGAACCGGTCGCCGTACGGCGCGAGCGCGATCTCCACGGCCGCCAGCACGCGCTGGCCGATCGCGGCCGAGCCGCCGCTGGTCGGGACGAGCACCCCGATCCGCCCGGCGTCGACGTCGGCCACCGTGGCGATGCGCTCGCGCAGGCCCCGGACCCACGTCTCGCCCGGACACGTCGCGTCCACGCGTTCGAGGACCGAGCCGGCCGCGACGAGGTCGCCGGCGGCGAGCGCCGTCTCGGCACGCCGCCGCGCCACCGCGGGCCACAGCGGCGACGCCGCGTCGACCGCCGCCATCAGCGACTGGACCTCCAACTCGGTCAGCGCCGAGGGATCGTCGAGCACGGCGATCGCCTCGTCCCGCCATCCGCGAGCCTCGGCCGGCTCGCACAGCGGCAGGAGCTCCGCGACGTGGCGCACGAACGCCTCGCGCATGCCGAGCGCGCGATCGAGGCGGATCTGGAACGACAGGCGGAGCGTCTCGATCAGCGCGTCGCCGGGCAGCAGCGTCAGGCCTTCCAGCCGCTGCGCGGCAGCACGCCGCTCGTCCTCGCCCGACGCGGCGAGCGTCCCGTCCGCCTCGGACGAGAGCAGCTCGACCAGCTCGGAGTAGCCCGGCACGTACTTGGCCTGTCCGCCCCCGACCTCGGCCAGCCGCGCCCGCGCCTCGTCCCAGCGCTCTTCCGCCACGGCGACGCGCGCGAGGACGAGCCGCGCGGCGTCCGCGGCCTCCGGGTCGGCGGGAGCCGCGAGGGCCTCGGTCGCCGCACCCGCGGCCTCGGCCAGCCGACCGGCGTCGTAGGCCGAGAGCGCGAGGTCGAGCGGCGTCGGTCCGGGCGGGACGCCGATCGCGGCGTCGGTCGCGAGCGGTCCGACCGCGGCATCGGCTTGGGCGCCCAGCGCGGATGCAGGGCCCTGGACGGCGCCCGGGCCGCAGGCCACGGCGGCGAGGACGGGGAGCAACACGGGAAACCGGCGAGGTTTGCGCATGGTTGCGGGAATATACGTTCGGCGTCGCCGGAGCTTCAACTTTGCGGCGGGCTCAGGGCGAGTAGGTCGCGCCCGAATCGTCGTTCTCGCGGACCAGGATGCGGGCGACGCGGGCGGGGGAGTCGGCGAGCTTCTCCGCAAGACGCTCGAAGACCCAGCGGGCCAGGTTCTCCGCGCTGGGGTTGACGGCGTCGAAAGGCGGCGTGGCGTTGAGGTCGTGGTGGTCCAGCGTCGCGAGGATCTCGCGCAGCCGCGTGCGGAGCGCCTTGAAGTCGTATCCGATGCCGATGGCGTCGAGCTGCTCGCAGCGGACGACGGCGACGACCTTCCAATTGTGGCCATGGACGTTCTCGCACGGCTGCCCGTAGCCGCAGAGGCGATGCGCCGCGGAGAACGACGACGAGACTTCCAGCTCCCACATCACGGACCTCACGCGCGCAGCGCGGAGCGGGCCTCCGCGAAGGCGTCCTTGCCGCAGGCCAGCGCCGACGTCGCCGGCGCGGCCCGACAGGCCAGCGCGGTGATCGCGGCGGTGACGTTGCGGATGTCCCACTGCGCGTGCTTGTCCATCCGCAGCCGGGCCATGTGGTGGATCTCGCGCAGGTCGATCACCGCCAGCGCCCGCCGGCGGTGGGCGTTGCACAGCACGTACTCCGCGGCGCGCGGGGCGACGGCCGCCAGCCGGCCGAACGCGTCGGCGGTGCGGTGCGCCAACGTCCGCAGTCCGTCCTCCAGCCCCGCCTCGCGGACGGCGTCCGGCACCGTGATCCCCAGACCCGGGTCGTACGGCTGCGCCGCGAGCGTCATCATCCGGTGCCGTTTGAGCTGCCCGAAACACGCGGCCGACAGCACGATCTCGAAGGTGAACGAGGCCGCCTCGAACTCCCGCGGCAAGGCGTCGAACTCCGACAGCTCGGCCAGCGCGTCGCGCACGAAGCCCCGCCGCTCGCCGGGCGACATGACCTTCGCTCGCGCGGAACAATCCGCGTACGGCAGCCCGGAGCCCGAGTGCAGGAGCGCGGCGAGCACCGCGGCGTCGGGGTCGGCGGGGCCTCCGAGCAGCGTGACGTCGCCCTCGGTCCAACCCACGGACGCGGCCGCGGGCCGCGCGGAGGCCATCGCCTCCCGCGCCAGCCGCTCGATCGTCGCCCGCCCGCGGGCGACGAAGGCGTCCGAGACGTCCCGGCCGAACGCCTCGCGGAACCGCTCCGGGTCGGACAGGATGATCAACGACGGCGCGACCTCGGACGCCGCCTCGAACAGTCCGCGCGACAGCGCCCGCACCTCGGCCAAAGGGTGGTGCCGCAGCTTGCGCACCACGTGCTCGATGTTGCGCGCGTTGCCGGAGAACCCGAGCTGCGTCTCGGTGGCCAGTCCGAGCGCGTAGCGCGCGTCCTCCTTGGCCCAACCCTCGACGGTCTCCGCGCCGGTCTTCGTCCCCAGCATGTCCGGGTTGCGCCTGCGCTGCAGCTCGAGCAGCTTCTCGAACGCGCGGCGGTAGAACGCGATCTGCTCCCCCGCCGTCGTCTCGAACAGCTCCCGCTCCGCGGGTCCGAACTCCTCCGGCACGACGTGCTCGCCGCCGAACGTGACGTAGCGCTGGGACTTCTCGGTGTAGGAGCAGAGGCGGGCGTCCTCCAGCGCCTCCAGCGCCAGGCGGGAGACGCCGAGGATGTCGAAGTTGAGCTGCACGTGCTCGGCGACCGAGTGGTGGCCCATGCGGAAGACGATGGTGCGATTGGACTTGCGCGACGCGGGCACGTCGCGCCGCGCCTGCGCCCGCAGCTCCGGGATGGGCTCGGGGAAGCGGCTGATCCGCGCGTAGGCGGCCGAAATCGTCTCCGGAGTCGGGTCGACGTCGGCCGGGAGGTCGCCGCGCCGCAGCGCCAGCACGAACTCGCGGTCCAGGGTGTGCCCGGCCAGGATGACCTTCAGCATCGCGCCTCCCCGCCGCGGGCCCCGGCCGCGGCGGTCCGTTCGTAGGGCGGGCGACGTGGCGGGTCAAGCAGTGCGGGAAGAGCGGAGGAGTGCGGGAAGAGCGGAGGAGTGGGTTGAAGGGAGGAGGGGGTCGATCGGAGGAGTTGTTGGTTGGGGTGGGGGGAGGGTGCGGCGCGATTGGAGAAGCCGGGGCGTCGTGGTAGGGATCGCAGGGAGCGTCGGGCGAAGGGCCTCCGTCGGATGGGGGACGCGTTCGGACCAGGGAGGATCCATGCTGAAGCAGCTTCGTCTCCGGCGGTTCAAGCGCTTCGACGGGGGGGAGCAGACCGTCGACCTGGATTCCCCGGTGATGCTGCTTGCCGGCCCCAACAACTCGGGAAAGACGACCGTGCTCCAGGCCATGGGGGTGTGGAGTCTGGCGCTTCGGCGCTGGCTGGAGGAGCGAGGCCGCCGATCGGCGAAGAAGCGGGTCAGCATCACCCTCGACGAGCTGACGGCGCTGCCGCTTCGCGAGGCCAACCTCTTGTGGCTCGACCGCCGGCCGTCCGTGTATCAGGCCGGTCGGAAGTCGCCAGCCTCGGCGCCCATCGCGATCGAGCTGAGCGGCGAGACGGCGGCGGGTCGGTGGGCGCTGGCGATGGAGCTCCTGTACGCCAACTCGAAGATGGTCCACGTGCGGCCGGTGTCCTTCGATCATCCGACCAAGGACACGCCCGAGGTGCCCGATGGCGCCGCGGAAATGCGGATTGTCCACGTGCCGGCGTTCTCGGGCATCGAGACCGAGGAACCGCGGCGTGACCCCGGGCTCCAGGATCGCCTCATCGGCCAGGGCCGACCCGGCGAGGTACTCCGGAACCTTCTGTGGGAAGTGTTCCAGCAGGGGGGCCAGGAAGCCTGGCAGTCCCTGGTCCGTGATGTCGAACGGCTGTTCTTCTACGAGCTGTTGGAGCCGACATACGACGCGGGACGTCCGTTCATCCTCTGCGAGTATCGGCCGCGTCCCGGCGATCGATCCCATGCCCCCTTGGACATCGCGAGCGGGGGGAGCGGGTTTCACCAGGTGTTGCTGCTGTTGGCGTTCTTCTACGCTCGACCCGCTTCGGTGCTGCTGCTGGATGAGCCGGATGCCCATCTGCACTACGTCTTGCAGCGCGAGATCCTGGACCACCTGCGTGCCGTCGCCGGCCGGCGGGGATGCCAATTGGTCGTGTCCACCCACTCCGAGGTGCTGCTACAGGACGCGCAGCCCACCGAGGTCGTCTCCTTCGCCGGCGCCGCGCCGCGCCGGCTCGTGATGCATCGCGACGTGACGACGCTCCAGACCGTTCTGCGCCGGCTCACGAGTCTCGACCTCCTGCGGGCGCAGACCCGGGACGGTGTGCTCTACGTTGAAGATCAGTCGGATGCCAAACTCCTGCGGCAGTGGGCGGAGGTCTTGCAGCACCCGGCGCGTTGTTTCCTGGCGGACCCGTTCGTCTACCCGATGGGCGGCAGCGGCCGCCTGGGCGACGTGAAGCAGCACTTCAGCGCGTTGCGCGAGGTCCATGCCGACTTTCGTGGGCTGTGCATCCTCGATCGAGACGAGTACTCCGGGCCGGAGGCGCAGGACCTGCCCGCCGGTTTCCGGTTGCTGCGGTGGCGGCGGAGGGAGATCGAGAACTACCTCATCCATCGCGAGGCTCTCCTGCGTTATCTGGAGGAGCCGCACCGCAACGAACCGCTCTTCGCATCGCTGTTCGCGGAGAAGGACCAGGGGGTCATCGACGAGGAATTCACGCGTCAGGGCCTGCGGGATGCGGACCCTCTCGACGATCGCATACTCGCGCTCCTGGATTCCAAGGGCAGCGCATTCCTCGTCGAGTTGCTGCAGCGGACTTCCCGTCGGACGAACAAGCGCGACCTGTACCTCGTCGCAGGCGTCATGCGTCCCGAGGAGGTCCACCCGGACGTGCGCGCCATGCTGGACGAGATCGCGCGGTGGCTGATCGTGCGGGGTTCCTAGGTCGCGCGGCCTCAGGGAACGGGCGGAATTGCCGCTTCCTCCGGCGCAACCTGCCATGCCCCCGGAGGCTCGGAACCGCCGGACGGGGAGTCATCCGGAGCGGGCTGCGACGGCGCCACCACGGGGACGACCGGGGCCGGCGCCGCGTACGGGGCGCGGCGAGCCGCGAACGACAGGTCAAGGTCGGCGACTTCGGACGCGAAACAACCCAGCTCGCGGTAGCTGACGTCGGGACTCCAGACGCCCTCCTGGCCCGGCAGTCCCCCCTCGCGACGGGAATCGCGGCCGATGTGGAGGATCCTGACCATCTCCTCGTCGGTGCACTCCAGGACTGCCGAACGTTCGTCGGAGAGCTCGTCGTCCAGCCAGTCCAGGGAGCCGACGAAGTGCTCGAAGTCCGCCAGTCCGCCCGCGAAGTCCTCGGGCAGGTTCGAATAGCCGAGCATGAAGGCCACGGGAAATGGAGCGCCGGGGCGGAGACTCGCGGGTGACAGCCACAGAAACCCGGCGCGGACGAAGATCACCCGGGCGCGGTTCCAACGGCTGTCCGCCGACAGCGAAAGCTGGTCCACGTCTGCGACCTCGAAGGTGATTCCCCATGCCTCGAAGCCGCCCACCGCCAACGGCCCCTCTTCGATCGTTCGGGTCGCGAACCGATGGGAATCGGTGGTCACGACGACCGTGCCCTCCTCCTGCGCGGACACGGTGACCACGGTGCCGGCCCCCGATACGTCGTTCACGTACGTGCGTGCCAGTACCCGCAGCTCGGTCTCATCGAAGCGACTGCTCATCGGGAGCGCGCGCACCCAGATCTTCCCCGCGTCGCGGCGGTTGCGCAACAGCAGCTCGTAGGTCGGGACCGACCCCAACCCGTCCCATTCGCCGTCGCCGTCCACGTCCAGCCGGAGCTCCGTTTCGAAGTCCACTCCCGTCTTCGGCGCCCATTCGTCGCGTACGCGGCGGAAGTTGTCGACGACCCAGTCGTTCGAAATGAAGGACCCGTCGGGTTCCGAAGGAACGCGGAAGGCGAACCTGTTGCTCCGATAGCCGTCGGGTCCCAAGGTCCCGAACGGTGCGGCGCAGCCCGGCCCGATCATGCCGGCCAGAGCGAGAAGCCAAGCGAAGCGAAGATCGCGCATTTCCCTCCCCTCTCTCCGGCGACAAGGGCCGGCGCGTCCGTGAGGTCCCGACGCAGGTCAAGGCGGCGGGACCCCGCACCTACGGCGGCGCGTGCAACTCGACCCAGCCGAGCCGGGCCATCCGATCAAAGTCCCCGTCCAGCGACCACAGCGGCCAGCCACGCTCCGCGGCCAGCGACGCGATCAGCAGGTCTGCGAAACCGAAACGCTCTCCTCGGGCGGTCGCCACCTCCAGCCAGGCATCGATGCGCGACCAGGTGGCTGCCGTGGGATACGCGATGGGCAGCGCCCCCAGCAGGCGGCGCAGCCGAGGGAAGTCCGCCCGTGACGCGCCCGAGAGGATTTCGACGCGAACGGGTGCCGGCAGGGCGACCGCGTCCGCATCCAGCAGCTCGCGGTGACGCTCCGCCGTCCGCCGATCGCGCCCGCGGAAGAAAGCGATCCACACCGAGGTATCGACGGCGATCACGCAGTCCGCCCCCGCCCGCGCGCCGGTCCCGCTCGCGGTCGACGGCGCGAACGCGGGACGTCGATGTCCAGCTCGATGGCGCCGAGCAGCCCCATCAGCTCCTCCACGCGGCGACGCCGGACCAACTCGCGCAGCGAGACGATCACCGCGTCGGTCTTGGACTTGAATCCCAGGACCCGCCGGGCCTCCTCCATCAACTCGTCCGGAATGTCGAGGGTCGTGCGCATACGATGCAGCTTGGGATGTATGCCGCAGGATGTCAACTGCGGCGCGAGACGAGTGCTTCCCAGCTGACGGACGTCGGGTACGCCCCTCACGGAGGCAAGCTGCGGTCGAGGGCGGCCGCAAACTGGCTGGCGATGCAGTTCGTCATGTCAGCGCCGCCCTCGCCGCAGGCGGCGTCGGCGCAAGAGCGCAGTACGTCCGCGAGAAGCGGTCGCAACGCCGGATCGCTTTGCCACACGGCGCATACCTCGTCGAATGCGTCACGGGAAGCGGCGGCAACCTCGAGTTGAAGTTGGCCGCCGGCGAGCTGCGCCGTGCAGCCCATCATCCACTCCACGAACGTCTCGCAGGCGGGCTTCCCCGGGTCAAATGAGCGCGGTGGAATGCGCGCCCACACGCCCCGGGGTGGCAATTCCGAGGACGCCTGCACGGCGCCCTCGGGCAACCCACCGAGGATGCAAACGAACCACTCGATGGCTCCGGTCGCACACGGCGCACCGGCACAATGGGCGAGTGCCGAATCGAGATCCGCCGCAGTCGCGCCGGCAGCCAGCCACCCGCGGCATTGCTGTCGAAAGACGGCCTCCGGGTCCAACTCTGCGCCGGCAGCGAGCGGTGATTCCCCGCCGGCCCGCAGCGCGGTCGTGCAACGCATCGCCTCGGCGGTGAATGCCGTGCAAGGCCCCGCGCGACCGTCGTCCGCGGCCTGGGGATCGCCTGGTGCCGGCCGCACGATCTCGTCGTGCGTCGTCGTCGTCCCGGACTCGCTGGCACGGCACCCGGAAACCGACGCGCCCAGCACCGTCAAGGCCAGAGCGCAACGCCATCGACCGTCCATGTTCCGCGCTCCTCCGATGGTCGACGCCCAGCGCGCCGCCTGATGACGGATCGCTTGCCAAACGTAGCTGTTCCTAGCACCGTGTCTGCCCGGCCGCAATGAATCGAGCGATCTTGCCGCCCCCCAGTTTTTCGGGGTCCGTCTCGGGCCAACCTGGAGCCCAACCGTCCGGAGTTGACTGGTGCTCAATCTCACGATCCTGACGATTGCGGTGCTGACGTCATGCGGTGGGCGCGCAGCGCTAGCGGTCGGTTCATGCTGGCGGCGCTGTCCCGCGCCATGCCGCTGACCATCGGGGAGAAGGCGTGCGAGAAGCGCGGTGACCAGAAGACTGGGGGGGGCAAGGCAAACACCCCACTCGACACGCTCGTTTCGCGGACGTAGGGTCCGGGGCCGGCGAGCGGGAGGGACGATCGCGGGCCATGAAGAACGTATCCGTCGGCATCCTGATCGCCTTCCTGGCCGCAACCACGGCCTGCCGGGGCGGCGGAACGGAATCGCGCACGCCGCCGGCGGGCACCGCTGGGGTGGAAGCCGCCGTTGCCGCGGAAACGTCGGCGGAGGCGGAAGCGTCGGCGGAGGCACCGGCGGGGGCTCCAGCCGGAGGATCGACGGGGACAGCGGCCGCGGAAACGGCGGCGGGCGCCCCGCCGCTGGTCACCACGCTTCCCGCGCTGCCGTTCGACCGCATCGCCGTGATCGGCGCCAGCGTCTCGGCCGGCTTCGGCTCGATCCGCGTCGCCAAGGCGCTCGACGAGACGATCCGCACGCCGCACGAGACCGGCGACTTCGCCCAGGTCTTCTTCTTCCAGGATCCGTTCGGCGAGGGTCAGCGCCAAGTCGCTCGCGCGGTCGAGTTCCGCCCGACCGTCGTCTACGCGCTCGACTTCCTGTTCTGGTACGCCTACGGCTCCGGCTGGACCCTGGCCGAGCGGGAGCACAACGTCGACCTGGGCCTGCGCCAGCTCGAACGGTTGGATGCCCCCATCCTGGTCGGCGACGTGCCGGACATGACCGGCGCGGCCGATTGGATGCTCGACCCGGCCCAGATCCCGCCGCTCCCGGAGCTGGCCGCGCTCAACGCGCGCATCCGCGCCTGGGCCGAAGGGCGCCCGAACGTGCTGCTCCTCCCCCTGTCGGAGTGGACCGCGCCCCTGCACGCCACAGCCCCCGTCGTCGTCGACGACGACGGCCGGACGGTCGCACCTCGCGAGCTGATGGCCCCCGACGGCCTCCACCCCAACGCCGCCGGCGTGCGCTACCTCCTGCGCCAGACCCACCTCCACGCCCGCGTCCGGCTCCCCGGTCCGCCTCCCCGCTGAATTGCCGCCTCCCCACCTCTCCAGCCGACCTCTCCACCTCTCCCATGCCGGACTCGCCTCACGACTCTTGACATCACCCCCCATTCCATCCCAGGAAGGAAGCATGACCGGCGCCGAGTTGTTCTCCTGGTACGGGATCGGCTTCGTTGCCGTCTTCGTCCTCGGACTCGTGATGCTCGTCATCGGCGTCATGGGGCTCGGCCATGATGCGGACGCGGACGCGGGAGGGGGAGGGGACCACGACGCGGGCGGCGACCACGACGCGGGCGCGGCCGATGGCAAGAGCGCGTTGGGCGAGGCGCACGGCGCGGAAGGGGACGGCTCGCACGCCGACACCGGCCACTCCGTGCTGCTCGACTTCCTCGGCGTCGGGCGCTGCCCGATGTCGATCCTGCTCATGATCCTCTGCTTCCTCTTCGCGCTGGTCGGCGTGGCCTCGATCATCGTCCTGCGCACGTTCCTGCCGCCGGGGGCGCTGGTCGGCGCCCTGGCCTACGCCCTCGCGCTGGTCGGAGGCTTCACGCTGACCGGCGTCGTGGCGCGTGCGATCGGGCGCGTACTCCCCTCGACCGAGACCTACGTCGAGCCGGAGGGGCGGCACGTGGGGGCGCTGGGCAAGGCGGTGTATGCCTTCGAGGGCGGGCAGGGCTTCATCCAGGTGCGGGACCGCAGCGGCACGATTCACGAGCTGCACGCGGTGTCCGAGGGGAGCGATCCGATCGTGGCCGGGGAATCGGTGCTGGTGCTCGACTACGATCCGGGAAACCGCATGTTCCGCGTGCAGAAGGCGCCGGCCGAGCTGACCCGCGGCGGCGGCTGAGCGAAGGCCTGCCGGACCGATGTCCCGCGCCGCCGCGAGCGGCGCGGAAGGAGGGAGGACGATGGCGCAGCAACAGGAACCCGTGCGTACGTCACGCGACGACGGGAGGGGCTCGCGAGCGGGGGCCGTCGGGGGCTACTTCCTCTGGCTGCTCGTCTCGCTCGCCTTGATCGTCGGTCCGTTCGTCCTGCCCGTCTTCTCCGCCGTCAACATGAGCAGCCTGGCGCAGCTCATCTGCCTCAGCGTCGGCATCTTCTCGCTGATCCTGATGAGCGTCATCGTCGTCATCACCAAGCTGTACCAGAAGGCCAGCGCCAACCGCTCGCTCGTCCGCACCGGCATGGGCGGCATCAAGGTCATCCTCGACGGCGGCGTGTTCAACATCCCCGTCCTGCACAAGCTGCTGTCGATCAACCTCGAGACCATGCGCCTTGATGTCGAGCGCAAGGGCAAGGACGCGCTGATCACGGCGGACTTCCTCCGCTCCGACCTCAGCGCCCAGTTCTACCTCAAGGTCCAGCCCACGACCGAGGACATCACCAACGCCGCGCGGTCCCTGGGCGAGCGCTCGGTCGACGATGTCGGGGTCAAGGAATTGGTGTTCGACAAGCTGGTCAGCGCGCTGCGCACCGTCGCCGCCAAGTCGACCCTCTTCGACTTGAACAGCGAGCGCGAGCGGTTCGCGCGGGACGTCAAGGCCGCGGTCGAGGCCGACCTCAAGCACAACGGCCTGACGCTGGAGTCGGTCACGATCTCGAGCCTGGACCAGACGGACGTCACGCAGCTCAACGAGCGCAACGTCTTCGACGCGCAGGGGCGCAAGCGCATCGCCGAGGTCACGCAGGCGGCCAACGTGGAGCGCAACCGGCTGGAGCGCGAGGCGGAGCAGCAGATTGCGACCAAGGACGTCTCCACCCGCAAGAGCATCCTGACGCTCGACCTGGAGAAGCAGAAGGCCGAGGCCGAGCAGGCGCGGGACGTGGCGAACTCCAAGGCCGAGGCCGGCCGCCGCGCGGCCGAGTTCAAGATCGAGCAGGAGCAGGCGGTGGCCCAGCGCGAGGTCGAGAAGCTGCGCGCCGTCGAGGCGGCCAAGATCGATGCGCAGAAGAAGCTCGTCATCACGAACCAGGAGCGCGAGCTGGCCGAGGTCCAGAAGCAGCAGGCGGTCGAGACGGCCAACGTCAGCCGGAACAAGGTCGTCGAGGTCGCCATGCGCGACCAGCAGATCGCCGTCGCGGCCAAGGAGCAGGAACGCGCCAAGGCCGAGGCCGCGAGGCTGGCCGCCGAGGCCGAGCGCGAGGGCCAGGCGCAGGCCGTCAAGACCGTCGAAGCCGTCCGCAGCGCCGAGCGTTCCAAGGACCAGGGCGTGATCGCCGCCCAGGCCGACGCCGAGAAACGCTTCGTCCAGCAACAGCGCGAGGCGGACGCCGAAGCCTACCGCTTGAAGGCCCTGGCCGACGGCAAGAAGGCGGCCGCGGAGGCCGAGGCATACGCGAAGATCCGTGCCGCCGAGGCCGAGAAGGAGTCCGCGGAGAAGCGCGCGCTGGGCGATCTTGCCGTGCAGTCCGTGCCGGTCAACGTCGCCGCCAAGCAGGTCGATGTCGACAAGGCGCGGCAGCTCATCGGCGTGCAGGTCGCCGAGAAGCAGGTCGAGGTCGACCGCAAGTCGGTCGAGGTCACGCAGGCGCGGGTCAACGTCGAGCGGCAGGAGCTGGAGCAGCGGCAGCAGTTCTCTCGCGCGGCGCTCGAGTTCGAGCTGGGCAAGCTGCGCATCACCAAGGCGGCCGAGGTGCAGGTCGAGAGCGCGAAGGCCATCGGCAGCTTCATGGCCAAGGGCCAGATGACGATCTTCGGGGACCCGTCCACCATGGCGATGATGACCGAGCGCTTCATGTCCTCGATGGCCGTCGGCCGCCAGTTCGACGGCTTCTTCAACGGCCTCGGCGACGGCCCGGCCCGCGAGGCCGTGGGCGACGTCCTGGGCGCCGTGACCGGACTCGCGCAGGGCGCCGCCGCCCTCATGAAGGGCAAGGCCGAGGGCGCACGGGCCGAGGGCGAGGCGCGGATCGCCGAGGCCGAGGCCAAGGTCATCGAGGCCAAGTCGCCGCCGTCGCAGCCCGTCGCCAGGCCCGTGCCCGCGCCGGCCGCCGCGCCGCCGGCCCCGGGCCGCCCGCCGGGCACGCCCGACAAGCCCCGGGGAACCTAGCCGGGTCCCCGGACGTGACGACCCCCGCCGGCCCGGGCACGATCCTCGACGGAAAGTACCGCCTGCTCCACCCGCTGGGGCAGGGAGGCATGGGCGTCGTCTGGGCGGCCGAGCATCTGGTCCTGGGCCGACGCGTCGCCGTGAAGCTTCTGCGGCGCGAGTTCGCCGAGGATCGCACGAACGCGCGCCGCTTCGCGCAGGAGGCGACGGCGGCGTGCCGCATCGGCAGCCCGCACATCGTCGCGATCCTCGACTTCGGCAGCGGGCCCGACGGCGCACCCTACCTGGCGATGGAGCTGCTCTCCGGCGAGACGCTCGGCGCGGCCCTCTTCGACCGGCCGCCCATGGCCCTGCCGCGCGCGCTCGACATCGCCGGCCAGATGCTCGCGGGCCTCGGCGCCGCGCACGCCTGCGGCATCGTGCACCGCGACGGCAAGCCGGAGAACGTGTTCCTCACGTCCTGCGGCGAGCGGCGCGACTTCGTCAAGCTGCTCGACTTCGGCCTCTCGCGCGTGCTTTCCGGCGACACCGCCACGCGCCTCACGCGCACCGGCGCGGTGCTGGGCACGCCGTCGTACATGTCGCCCGAGCAGGTGATGGGGTCGCGCGACATCGACCACCGCAGCGATCTATGGTCGGTGGCCGTCGTCCTGTACCTGGCGCTCACGGGACGGCGCCCGTTCGACGGCCCGACCGTGGCCGATCGCCTGGCGGCGATCGTCGCCGCCGCGCCTCCGCCGCTGTGCGCGTTCCGCCCCGACCTGGACCCGGGCCTGGAGGCCGCCTTCCACCGCGCGCTCGCCCGCGAGCCCGCGCGGCGCGTGGGATCGGCCGACGAGTTCCGTGCGCTGCTCGCGCCGTTCGACGCGGGCGGCGTCTCGCCGTACGAGACGCGTGCCGCCGCGCCGGCGTCCGTCGCGGCGTGTCCGGAAGCCGCGCGCGCGGTTCTCGCCGGGGCGGGCGTCCCGACGGCGGTCGCCGCTCCGCGTCCCGGACCCTCCGCCCTCGTCCCCGGCGGCGCCCCGACGGCGGTCGCGATCCCTCCGCCTCTCGCGCCGGCAGCGCCTGCCGGTCCGGCCCGGCCTGCCGCGGCCCGCCGGCGGGTCCTGCCCTGGGTCGCCGGCGCCGTCGTTCTCGGCGCCGCGCTCGTCGCGGTCGCGCTGTTGATCCTCGATTCGGGCAGCGACGGACGTCGCTCGTCCCCGCCGCTCGCTGCGGACGCGCCATCGGCCGGCGCCGACGGCCGCGAGTCCCCGGCGGCCGCGGCGCCGGGCGGAGCGGTCGCGAGTCCCGGCCCGGACGCGGGCCCGACGCCGCCGCTCTCGGCGCCGGGTCCGGACGCGGTCCGCGAGCGCTACATCGGGGTGCTCGTGGAGACGATGTGCTGGGAGGCGCGGCGCGCCCGTGACGGACTCCCGACGCGGGCGAGCGAGATGCGGGACGCGTCCCTCGCCATCCTGTCGGCGAAGGGTCTCACGGAGCAAGGCTGGACGGCGCTCGACGAGCGGATGGCGCCGGACGGGGCGAGCGGGCGGGAGGTGCTCGCGCGGGCGCGGGCCGCCTGCGGACTTGCCGACGCGGACCCGGAGCTGGCGGCGCTCGACGAGCGCACCAGGGTCCTGCGGCTGCAGGCGGAGATCACTTGCTCGTTCCTGGCGGACTCCCCGAGGCCGACGGCGACACGGGATCCGTCGGTGCCGCTGACCGCGCCGCTCGTCGCACGGTACGGCTGGACGACCGCGCAATACGTCCTGGCCCTCCGGCGGCTGATGGCCGAGCCCGGCGGCGCGAACGCACTCGGGAACGCTGCCGCGAGCTGTCTGCCGGGCGCGGCGTACCTCCCTTGACCGCGTCCCTTCACGTCCCGCCCCGCACGCCCTTCCCGGCCCTTCCCGGCCCGGGTTGTTGCCCGGCGGCCGCTGTGCCAAGCTTCGGCTCATGAAGCGCATCATCACGGCGGTGGGGTTGGCGGCGGGCGTTCTCGGCTGCGCGCAGGCGGACGGACCAGTCGGCGTCCCGGGGGCGGGCGAGTCGCCGCTGGGCACGTGGCAGGGCGCCGTCGTCGTTTGCGCCGACGGCCCGACGCTCGATGGCATCGACGTCTCCTACTACCAGGGGACGATCGATTGGGACGCGGTCGCGGCCGACGGCATCGACTTCGCGTTCATTCGCGTCAGCGACGGCATCGGCTTCGAGGACCCCCGGTTCGACGCGAACTGGGCCGAGGCGGCACGCGTCGGCATCGTGCGCGGCGTCTACCAGTTCTTCCGGCCCGGCCAGGACCCCGTCGCCCAGGCCGATCTCCTGATCGCGCGCATGGGCGCCCTGGGACCGGGCGACATGCCCCCGGTCGCCGACGTCGAGGATGACGACGGCGAGTCGGCGGCGACGATCGCCGCCAACCTGGCGATCTGGATGGACCGCGTCGAGGCCGCGATCGGCCGTCCGCCGATCATCTACACCGGCCCCTACTTCTGGGAAAGCGCGGTCGGCGCCGCCGATTTCTCCGAGCATCCGCTGTGGGTCGCGAACTGGGGCGTCTCGTGCCCCGACACCCCCGCCCCCTGGACCGACTGGCTCTTCTGGCAGGACAGCGCCTCGGGCAGCATCGCCGGCATCTCCGGCGACGTCGACACCGACATCTTCAACGGCGACATGGCCTCCCTCCTGTCCTATGCCTCCAACACCCCTGTCTGCGGCGACGGCTGGTGCACGGGAGACGAGACGTACGACACGTGCCCCGGGGACTGCCCGCGCTGCGAGCCGATCCCGCCTCCCGGCCGCGTGGTCGAGGAGACCGAGATCTGCTTCGAGGCCGGCGGGCCCGCGGAGTACTGGCACGTCGAAAGCGCCGGCTCGGGCGGCTCGCTCCTGCACACGGGCACGACGGATCACGACTACGTCGTCAACTTCGCGGTGTGGAACCTCGATTTCGAGGAGGGCGGCAACTACCGCGTCGAGGCGTACACCGACGCGACCTGGGCCCAGTCGCGGACCGCGCCGTACCAGGTGCGTCACGCCGGCGTCGTTTCCCCGGTCACCGTCGACCAGACCCTCGCCGACGGCTGGAACCTCGTCGGCGAGTTCGCGTTCGCCGCCGGCGCCGATCAGTGGGTGCGCGTCGATGACAACACCGGCGAGCCGGGCTCCACCGACACGCAGCTCGTCGCCGACGCCGTGCGGCTCACCCGACTCGATCCGCCGGGCGCCGACGCCGATGCCGATGCGGATGCGAGCACGGATGCGGGCGCGGATGCCGACTCGGACGCCGCTCCGGACGCGGACGCCGCCGCCGACGGCGCGGGCGACGTGCCGACCTTCGATACCGGGGGCGGCGACGCGGGGACGGGCGACGGCGGCGACGGCGCCGAAGACGGGGAGGGTTGCGGTTGCGCGGTGCCCGGCTCGCGTCCCGCGCCCGGCGTCTTCCTCGCGGCGTTCGCGCCGGCCCTTGTGTCGCTTTGCCGCCGGTTCCGGCGGCGGTGACGTCGGGCCGGGGGCGGGCATGGGCTTTTTCGACGACACGGACGGGCTCGTGGGCGCGGCCAAGGTCGCGGCCGGGTGGGGCATCCTCGCGTTCGACACGGCGGCGCTCGGCCTGGCCGTCATCGCGGTCTCGGCGCTGCCGGGCGGGATGCGTCCCGCCTACGAGATCGGTCGCTTCTGGGCGATGGCCAACCTGTGGACGTTGGGTGCCGACCTGCACATCCTGGGGCGCGAGCACGTGGTTCCGGGCCAGGCCTACGTGCTCATGGTGAACCACCAGAGCCACCTCGACACCGGGGCCGTCGTGGCCGCACTGCCGATGCACTTGGCCTACGTGATGAAGCAGGAGCTGCGGAAGATCCCCATCTTCGGCTACGGCTGCGAGCGCATGGGCATGGTGTACGTCGAGCGGGGCAATCGCGAGTCGGCGCGGCGCTCGATGGCCGAGGCGGCGCGTCGCGTCGCGGCGGGGCGGTCGGTGGTGTTCTACCCCGAGGGGACGCGCAGCCGCGACGGGCGGTTGGGCGAGTTCAAGACGGGGGGCTTCCGGCTGGCGATCGAGGCCCAGGTGCCCATCCTCCCCGTCTCCATCTCGGGGACGCGCGCGATGTTCCCGCCGGACAGCTGGCGTTTCCGCGCGGGCCGCATCGACATCGTGATCGGCGACCCGATCTCCACGACGGGCCTGAAGCAGGAGGACGTGCCCTCGCTGCTGGCGCGCACCCGCGCCGCGATCCTGTCCGGTCTTCCGCGCGAGGCCGCCGGGGCGGAAGGAGCGTCGGAGCGGGGCTGACGCCCCCTACTCCTCCGAAGGGTGGCAGGTGCCCCACGCCGAGCTTGCCGGGTCCACGGGCGGCTCGCAGAACCACCCGGGTCCGTTGGCCTGCTGGCACTCCAGGTCGTCCCGGCACTGCTCGCCGGCACCCGGCTGGGGCATGACGTAGGACGGAGCCGGGCCGTAGACCGTCGAGATCGGCGGCGGGCCGTAGTAGACGGGGCAGCCCGCCGCGAGAAACGCCCCGGAGCACAGCCCCACGGCGATGACCCACGGTCGCACCTTTCGCCCCATACGCAACCACCAACCAAGCATGTCGCGTCCCTCCTTCCTCGGCCGGACCCCCGAGTCGACCACGATTCCCGGCTTCGGGGCAACTCCCACCGCGCGTACCTCGCCGCCTGCCGTTGCCCATGCCCCCGTCCGGATGCTACGTTCCGGCCGTGGACGCAAACCGCATCGCCGAGTCTGCCGGATTCGAACGCCGGTCGGAGCCATGCTCCGCAAGACCCATGCCGGGGACGCCTTCGGGCCGCTCCGCCGGCTCCGGCGCCCGCCTGGGACTTGTGCTCGTTGTCCTGCTGTCCGCCCCGGGCCTGGTCGGCATGGACTGCTGGGGCGGAACGAACGAATGCGATCCGCCCGACGGAGCGAACCTCTTCGAGGAGGCGCTGTACTGCAGGAGCGGCGTCCGCGGATTCTGCCGCGAGGGCGGCCACCAGGGCGACACGGTCTGGGAGGCGCGCCCGTGTCCCGACGGCAGCACGTGCACGATGCGGAACGACCGGGCCGTCTGCCTGCTGCCCAACGGCACCGAGGTTCCCTGAGCCGGACACGCCGCCGAACCGTCCGTCGAGGAACGCGACCAGGGCGGGCGCGACCTCCCAGACGCGAAGCCGGCGCACGCGAACCGCCCCCTGCCGGGTCTCGCGCGGCCGCTCCCACGCCGGCTCCCGGATCGGCAGGCTGACCAGGGGGCCGGCGCCCCCGGCCCCAGCCACCAGCCACCGGCTACCGGCCCCCGCCCCCCGCTACCCGCCCCCCGTCCGGCAACGTTGTTTCCGAGCGGGCCCTAGTGCGGGACCCGCGTCGGCGCGGCAGGCGTCGCCGGTCCGACGTCCAGCGACAGGATCTCCAGGCCCAGCTTCGCCAGCTCGGGCGACGCTTCCTCGCGGACCACGGCGCTGACCTTCGCCCGGTCGGATTCCAGCTCGCCGGCCGTGAGCTGGGCCGCGACCGCCCGCAGCGCTCCCTCCAGCGTCTCCCGCGCGACGAGCGCGACGTCCTCCCGCGTCCGACCCAGGAAACGCTCCACGTAGTTCGTCAGGACCATGAGGTCCCGGCTGATCGCCACGCTCGCCGTCGCCTCGAGGTCGATGCGCCCGCCCGCGCGCGTGAACGCGCCCGGGATGCGGATGGCCAGGGTCATGACCGTCCCGTCGATGACGTCCGCACGCTCCACGATCGGCAGCCGCAGCGCTCGCCCCCCGATCACCACGCGGTACCCCACCACCCGCCCGTCCGGCAATCGATTCGGCCGGCCGCTCAGCACCAGGATCTGGTTCGGCGCCGCCACGTACAGCAGCCGCCGCAGCGCGACCGCCAGCACCACGAGCATCACCACCATCACGCCTGCGGCGATGCCCACCAACACGAGCGGATTCTGACCCATGGCGCGATTCTCCCGCCCTCTTGCCCCCAGCGCAATCTCCGTGCGCGACGAATGCCGCTCGTTGCGAAGTCCTTCCAGACACGTCTCGACGGCAGCCGGGCACCCGACCGTGTGTCCCATCCGTAACGGCGCGCCCGTTGCCGTCCGGAACGGTCGGCGGCTGCCGCGGCCCGTCGGGACCGACCGCCTCTTTGCACCCGCGCCCGCCTCGCCTAGACTCCGCGCCGTTGCCGGCCGGCGGCGCCGGCCGGGCGCCCGGCCGGCGGCCGTCGGCCAGGGAGGTGCGCGTGGTCAACTGCGAACAGACGTTCATGGACTTCCTGCTCCAGCACCAGGAGAAGCACAACCGCACCTACCACTTCCTGATCCTCATGAACTCCGTGCTCAACGCCGCGCGCCGCATCCAGCACTACTACCTCACCGGCGCCCTGCGCGGACTGCTCGGCCGGACCGGCACGACCAACGTCCAGGGCGAGCCGGTGCTGCAACTCGACAAGATCGCCAACGAGATCACCCGCCACTACCTGCGGGCCTCGGGCCGGGTGATCCACGCGGTCAGCGAGGAGGAGAAGCGCATCATCCCGATGAACCCCGAGGGGCGCTACTTCTTCTACTACGATCCCATGGACGGCAGCTCCAACGTGCCGCACAACCTCCCCATCGGCTTCATGTTCGGCACCGCCAAGCGCAACCTCGACGGGCCCGAGGACAACCACCTGCGGGCCGGGCGCGAGTACATCGCCGCGGGCATGTTCGTCATCCCCACCGGGACGTTCACGCTGGCGCTGCGCGACGCCGGCTGCTGGCGCTTCCACATCGACGAGACGATGAGCTTCGTGCGGCCGACGCGGGTCGTGCTCCCCGACAGTCCCGGGACCTGGGAGCTGTCGTTCAACTCCGCCAACCGCGACACCTGGGCCCCCGGCGTTCGGCAGTGGGTGGTCGACCACGAGCAGCGCTACGCCTTCCGCTATCTGGGCGCGCTGGCCGCGGACTTCCATCGCGTCCTGACCAACGGCGGCATGTTCCTCTACCCGGCGATCCTGAACCACCCCGATCCGAAGAAGAACCGTCCGCGGGGCAAGCTCCGCCTGATGTACGAGGGCTCCGTCGTGGCCTTCATGTGCCGCGAGGCGGGCGGCCGGGCCATCGACGAGACCGGAACGCCGATCCTCGACGTCCTCCCGCTCGACCCCCACCAGCGCACCGCCCTCTATGCCGGCTCCGCCGCGCTCGTGGACGAGATCGCGACCGTGCTCCGGGGCTCCTGAGGCGGCGGCTCATCCGACGCGGCGCAGGGCGGGGTACGTGGCGAGGATGACCAGGGCGCCGCAGGCGAGCGCGGCGGCGCCCAGCGCGACGGTGTTCGGCTCGCCGAGCCGCTCCGCCAGGCCTCCCGCCAGGAGGGCGCCGAGCGGCATCGAGCCGAAGAAGGTCAGCGTGTACACGCCCATCACCCGGCCGCGGAAGGCGTCGTCCGACAGGGTCTGCACCAGCGTGTTGGCCATGTTGAAGCACAGGATCAGCGTCGCGCCGACGGCGACGAGCATGAGCATCGCCAGCGGCAGCGAGCGGACGGCGGCGAAGAGCAGCAGGGCGACGGGCAGGGCGAGGGCGCCGGACAAGAGCAGCCGTCCGCGAAGCCGCGTGCGTCCGAGCGAGGCGATGGCCAGGGCGCACAGGAGGGCCCCGGCGCCGCGCGCCGATTGCAGCCAGCCGTTGGTCGTCGCGTCCCCGTGCAGGATCTTCACCGACCATGCCGGCAGCAGCGTGACGTACGCGATGCCGAAGATCGTGACCATCGCGACCAGCACCAGGATGACGAGGATCGTGCGGTTCGCGGCCACGTAGCGCAGCCCCTCGACCAGCTCGCCGAGCGTCGACTTCCTTCGCGGCGGGGTTTCGTGCGCCGGCAGGCGCATCATCGCCAGCGCGGCAATCACCGCCACGAAGGACAGCGCGTTGAGCGAGAAGCACCAGCCGGGCCCGACCCAGTCGTAGAGCACGCCGCCCGCCGCCGGCCCCAGCGTCGTGGCGGTGTTGAACTGGAGCGAATTGAGCGCCACGGCGTTGGTCAGGTCGTCGCGCCCGACCAGATCGAGCACGATCGACTGGCGGGCCGGCGCGTCGAACGCGTTGGCGATGCCGAGCAGGAAGGCGAGACCGACGACGTGCCAGGCCTCGATCCGTCCCGCGAAGGTGAGCGCCGCGAACACGACCGAGAGCGCCATCATCGCGAGCTGCGACCAGACGAGGATCCGCCGCCGCGGCAGGCGGTCGGCGATCACCCCCGCGTAGAGCATGAAGAACCAGGTCGGCAGCCCGGCGGCGAACGCCACGAAGCCCAGGTAGGCCGGCGACCGCGTCAGCTCGAAGACCAGGTAGCCCTGGGCCGTGGACTGCATCCACGTGCCGAGCAGCGAGGTGAGCTGGCCGAAGAACCACAGGCGGTAGTTGCGGTGCCGCAAGGAGGCGAACGTGCGGCCCCACCCGAGCGGCGCCTCCGGAACGTGGTGCTCGAGCGACAGGAGCTCAGCCTTCCATCCGCCACCCGCGCGGGATCGGCGTCCCGTCCACGTGCAGCGCTCCCCCTTCGTCCTGCGCGATCCGGCCGTCGGCGAGCCACTCCAGCGTCCGCGGGAAGACCACCCAGTCTCCCGCCTCCTTCAGCCGCTCCTGGTGCTCGGCCGCGATTCGCTTCACGGCCGCCTGGTCACGCAGCTCCGCGCCGGGCGGCAGGACGACGGGCACGGGCGGCGAGATCAGGAGCAGCCGTCCGCCGTCGACCACGGGCTCGATGATGTGCGTCGTCGAGCGGAGCTCGGGGCGGCCGGCCAGGATGGCCTCGCGCACCGCGTGGTCCCCCGTGAAGCGCCGCCGGCCGCCGACCTCGAGCGCGAGGTCCGCCGGGTGCACGTTGACGCCGAGGAAGGCCTCGATCAGCGGCGCCGTGGCGACGCTCATGTAGCCCGCGTAGGCCGCCGCCCGCGCCGCGAACGGGCGCAGCGCCTCGACCGTCGCGGCGTCGAACTCCGCCCGCAAGGCCATGTCGCGTCGCGGCGCGCCGCGCGCCGCGTAGAACGCGGCGATGTCCCGTACCAGCACCGGGAGGTCGAAGTCGCGACCCAGCTCGGTCGCGCGGCTGCCCCAGGTGTCGGAAAAGACGGCCACGACGTCGAACGGGGCGCGGCCGCGCGCGGCCGCGAGGGCGCGGCGGTGCTCGAGGATCCGGCGCAGGTTCGAGCCCGAGCCCGACATCAGCCCCACGACGCGCAGCGGACCCCCGGCCGGATCGTGCAACGGTCGGAGCACGGCGCTACACCTCCCCGGACGGCCCGTCGCGGGGCGGCAGCTCCGCGCGGGGCGACCCGGCCGGCGGCGCGGTCCGCTCCAGCGTCCCCTCCACCGGTCTCTCCGCGACGCGATCGTCGTGGTCGCGCATTCCCTGCTGGAACGAACCCACGCTCTTGCCCAGGTTGCGCGTGATGCGCGGGAGCACCGTCGGCCCCACGACGAGCAGCAGCACCACGAGGAGCACCAGCAGCTCGAAGGGCCCGACGCTCACCAGAACACCCCGAGCTCGGAGAGCCTGCCGAACAGCGCGGCCGCTTCGCCCGCGAGGTCCGCCGACGTCTCCGCGTGCAGCACCGCCCGCCCGTCCGCGACCCCGCACCACACGTCGAGCGGCATCGCCGTCAGCTCGCCTGCCGGCGAGGGGCCGCCCGCCTGGAGCCGCGACAGGAAGGCCGCCGCCAGGTCGAAGCGCGCCAGGGAGCTGGCGGTCTCGGGCGCCCGCCCGCGCAGCGCGCGATAGCCCGGGTCTTCGGCCATCCCGCCGGCCGGGGCCGAGTCGGCCAGCGCCCAGTCCAGCCGCTGCGCCCAGTCCCGGCCCGTGACCATGACCAGCCGCCGCTCGCCCGCCGCGTAGTACACGTCCGCCGACCACGGACGGCGGCCCGACTCGAGATCGCCCGGCTCGACCTTCTCCCGCAGGCTGAGGACATCGACGTCCCTCCCGCCGTCCGCCGCGGGCTCGCGCCGGCAGCCGACGTCGAGCGGACCGCCGAACATCTCGTCGAGGAACTCGCCCAGCGCCCGGATCTCCTCGCAGGCCCGGCGGGCGGCCGCCAGCGCCGCGTCACCGTCCCGGACGCCCAGGACCATCGTGCGTCGCGGCAGGTTGCCGACGGCCGCGAGCAGGAACAGCTCGTCGCCGTCGAGGGCCGCGGGCGCGGGATCCTCCTCGCCGGCGGGCCAGGAGGCGTCGAGCCACCGTCCGTCGAGCAGGCGCAGGATGTCGTCGGTCGCGGCGCCGAGCGCCGCGACGTGCGCGGCGAGATCGGGGCGGGCCGTGGAGACGAACGCGCCGAACAGGCGCTCCACCGCGTCCGCGGTCGTTTCGATCAGGGCGGCGTCCCCCGGCGCCTCGCGCGACAGGGCGAAGCTCCGTGCGCCGGCGGGGGCCGCGCCGAGGAATGGAAAGTCGTCCGCGGGCGGCTCGTCCGGGAAGAGCGACGCCAGGTGCGAGCCGGCCAGGGGCGTCATCTCGGCGTGGAACGACACGGCGGGCTCCCCCGGGTCGCCGACCCGCAGTCCCGCCTCCAACGATTCGACATCCGACAGGAGCTCGAGGGCGGTGGATCCCGCGGCGAACACCATCTCCTCGACCATGCCCACTTCTCCCCGCTCGCGCATCGCCGCGGCCCAGCCGAGCAGCGCGCGGCGGGCGCGCTCCGCCCCGGGGACGCCCCAGAGTCGCAGCGTGAAGTCGTCGTCGGACGCGACCGCGACGCCGGGCATCCCCGCAATCTCCACGGCCTCGGCGCCGAGGTAGCCCAGCGCGACGCGGTCGTCCCCGAGCCGCCAGTCGAGCACCCCCGGAATGCCCCGCGGACCCCCGCGGGGCGCGGGCGTGCCGCCGTCCAGGAGCGGGACCGAAGCGACCAGCGACGGCGCCCCGCCGCGCGGCAGCAGCACCCCCGCATGCGCCGGCTCCTCCAGGTCCGCGGCGAACTCGCCGGGGAGGAGCAGCATCTCACGGTAGAACCCCATCCGGGTGCCCAGGCGCATCGAGTCGCGCAAGGCGTCCGGGGCGGGGAGGGGGGCGCTGCGGCCGAGCGCGTCGAGCGCATCGACGAACAGGGCGTACTGGGCCGAGAGGCGCTCGATGGTGCGTGCGGGCGCGACGAGCGTGACGACCAGGCCCAGATCGCCGGTCTCGACGGCCGATGTCCCGGCCTCGTCAGGGCCGCTGGTCGGTCCCGGCTCCCGGGAGCCGCAGGCGGCGAGCAGGGCGAGGGCCGGCACGGCGGCGAAGCGACTTCCGGGACGATGCAGGTCCATCGAGTCCTCCTTCGCGGCGGCAGTATAGTATCCCTGGATCGGATTTGCGCCCGTCCGATTTGATTCGCCGCCGGGGAAGGGAGTAGGCTGCTCGGCGGTTGACGTCGGGCGGGCGCCGTGGCGTCCGCGCCGCACGGGGAGACTGGGGAGAACATGTTCGGTCATTGGGAATTGATCGTGCTGCTCGTGGTCGTGCTGCTGATCTTCGGTCCGTCCCAGCTCCCGAAGCTGGCCAAGGGGATCGGCAAGAGCATCCAGAGTTTCAAGTCCGGGATGAAGGACTCGCAGCAGGAGGAGGAGTCGAAGTCGCCCAAGGAGGTGGGCGCCGGCGAGGAGAAGAAGGAGCTGCCCGGGAAGGGCAAGGACGATGAGTGAGCCCGTCTCGTCCGCTCCCGCGGGCGATCGTTGTCCACGACACGACTTCCCGCTCGACGCCGCCGGCTGCGCGTTGTGCCGGCAGGAGGCGGCCCAGCAGGGCTATGCCGGCGGGACCGCGCCGGCGCAGGCGGTCATTCCGCGCAAGCGCGGGGATCCCGCGGTCTGGATCATCGGCGGTGCGCTGACCTTCGCCGGCTGCGTCATCCCGCTGGCCACCGGAACCGTCGTCGGTCTCCTGGCCTGGCTGATCCTCGATACCGGCGTCAAGCTCACCTTCGGCATCGCCCTCGGCGCCGCCCTCCTCGCCCTCTTCGGCGTCCTGAATTCGAAGTAGGGCGCCGCGCAGCCCTGAGCGAGGCCTGCCCCGAGCCTGTCGAGGGGCCTGGCGAGCCGAAGGGCGCGTGCGCCCGGCGCGTCACCGTCCCAGGAAGCACGCGGCCAGCGCGTCCATCAGCGGATCGCGCTCCCCCTCCGCCGCGCGCGGCAAGTACCCCTGCTCGATCGACCAGACGATCGCCCCGCCCAGCCCCTGCGCCTTCACGTACGCCGCACGCTCGGCGATCGACCGCGGGTCCTCGTACGAGATGTACCCGCAGCCCATCGGGCCCTTCGGCTCGGCGAAGCTCAGGTACGGGCTCTTCGCCTCGTCGTCCCAGCGCCACGCCTCCGCCTCGAAGTAGCGCGTGATGATGTTGCGGTAGCTCATGTCGACGTCCGCGGCGGCGATCCACCCGCCGCGCAGCTCCTCGCGAGGCCCCGCCACCGGCGGCGTATAGCAGACGCCGTAGAACCCGATCCCGATGCCGAGCTTCGCCGCGGGAACACCGGCCGCGATGTACGCCTCGACGCTGTCGGCGATCGATGTCGGCGAGTCGTGCGCGGCACCGTGCAGCGCGGAGGCGTGCCAGCTCAGCCATCCGGGGTACTCGCCGGCCATGCCGTAGCTCATGACGTTGATCCGGTCGAAGAGCGCGGCGACCTTCGCCCAGTACGGGTCGACGGCGTCCAGGTTCACGTTGTGGTGCACGACCGGGACGGTCAGGACGACGTCGGGCCACGCCTCACGCAGGTCCCGGGCCAGCGACCGGAAGTCGTCGTGGTCCGCCCGGCGCATCGGCTCCCAGTCGAGGTCCAGGCCGTCGAACCCGTGCTCGTCGCGCGCCCAGCGCACGAGCGCCGCGACGAACGCCGCGCGAGTCTCGTCGGTCGCCGCCGCGGCGAAAGCGTCGTGCGTCGCCCCCCCGCCGACGAAGAGCAGGGCCTTGACGCCGGCGGCGTGCGCGCGTGCCACGAGGTCGTCGGCCCCGTCCGGGACGCGCGGCGAGCGCGGGGTGCGCGTCGCGTCCGGGTGCGGCGCCGACTCCGGCGCCGCCGGCTCGTCCACGAGGGACGAGACATCGATCGAGCCGTCGGCGCGCGGCTCGACCGGGCCCACGGCCAGGTGCGTCAGCGCCCGCCACTGGATCTTCTCGGGGGTGTACGGGTTGCGCCGTCGCGAGACCCAGTAGCCGATGACCCACGGCGGGGGATCGGAGGGCGGATCGCCCAGACAGGCGGACGCGCCGGCGCCGGACTTGGGCGGCGCCGGCGGTTGGCGGGCGGCGGTCGACGGTGGGCGGTGGGCGGTGGACGGTGGGCGGTGGGCGGTCGGCGGCCGGTGGCCGGCGGTCGTCAGGATGGACGAGTCGGCGGTGGCGGGGTCGGTGGCACTTGTCGGAGGACCCGCGTTCGGCGGGGCACGGGAAGCGGCGGCGGCGGAGCCGGCGGCGGTGGGTGGGCGGTCCGACTTCGCCGGAGCGACGGCGGGTGCCGCAGGCCGCCGTGGCTCGCGATCTTCGGGCTCGCCGGACGCGCGCGCACACGCGATGGCGCACGCCAGGGCGACGGCGCACGCGCTTGCAAGCATGCGAGCCAGGCGACATCCCGGCGGCGCGAGCGGCTCCCGTCCCATGGCATCGAAGTCTGTTCGGTTCCGGGTCGCCGGGTCAACGCCCCCTGCGTGTCCAGCGGTGTTCAGCGGTGGTTGCTGTTTCCCCCTCCTACATGCAATTGGCCCAGACGATCAGGTTGGCGGCCGTGCCGCAGCCGGCGTCGGTACCGGGATCCGTGCAACGCGCGTACCAGCCCTCGCTGCGCGTGCCGTCGTTCTCGCACACGGCTTCGCAGTCGCGGCACGTCGCCTCGCAGTAGGTGTACCCGCTCACCGGGTCCGTCCAGCGACGGCGCGTCCCCGAACCGGTTCCGCCCTCGCAGATCGGCTGGTTCACGAGCGGCAGGGACACGTCCTCCTCCCCGGCGTCCCCGACGGCCTCGCCGGACTCGAACGGAACGTCCGCGTCGGCATCGGCGTCCGCGCCGGCTTCGACCGCGTCCGCGTCGCCGGGCACGTCCGCTTCCGTGTCGTTCCCGCCCCCGCAGCCCAGGACCACGAGCAGTACCCACAGCCGACAAGCCGTCGTCCTCACGTCCACACCTCCCGCTCCCCCATCGGCCCGAGTTGTACGCCGACCCGTGCGACGCACGCAACGCGACGACCGGCCACAGCGCCGTACTACGCTTCGGCCGCCCCGTCGGCGCCGGGGGGGATGCCCGGTTCGTGCTCGGAGGGGAGGGCGGGGAGCCAGACCCAGAAGCGCGATCCCTTGCCCAGCGCGGAGTCGACGCCCACGCGCCCGCCGAAGCGCTCCGCGATCTCCTTGACCGCGACCAGGCCCAGCCCCGTGCCGTCGACGCCGCGGGAGCGCGCGTTGGTCGCGCGGTAGAACTCGGTGAACAACCGCCGCAGCTCGCCGGGCGGCACGCCGATGCCGGTATCGATCGCCTCGATCATCACCCCGCCGCCGTCGCCGTGGACCCGCAGGCGTGCCGTGCCGCCGCCGTCGGTGTACTTGAGGGCGTTGCTCACCAGGTTCGTGAACAGGTACGGCGCCAGCCCGTCGTCCAGGCGGGCCTTGGGCGCGTCCGGGTCCAGATCCAGCGTCACCTTGACTCCGCGCCGCTCCGCCATGTCCTCCATGCTGCGGACCGTGGCCGCCCCGAGCGCCCCGAGGTCCACCGGGCGCACCTCGCCCAGCACCAGACCGCGCTTGACCCGGCTCACCTCCAGCAGCTCGTTGACCAGCGACGTCACCTGCTGCGTCCGCAGCACGATGCGCTCCAGCAGCCGCTTGCGCTCGGCCGGGTCGTTCTCCACGGTGTTGGCGTAGTCCGCCAGCATGTGCACCGCGGCGATGGGCTCCTTGATCTCGTGGGCTAGGAGGTCGATGAAGTCGCTCTTGCGCCGCTCGACCTCCCGCAGGTCCTTGATGTCCTGGTACAACCCGCTGACGTGCAGCACGAGCCCCGCGACCGCCGCAAGGTCCTCGAGGCGGTCCGCGTCGCCCGGCGCGAAGCGCGCCGGCGTCCCCGACAGCGCCTCCATCACGCCGATGACCGAGCCCCGCTCGCGGATCGGCGTGGCCAGCACCGCGCGCGTCTCGTACCCCACCCGCTCATCGATCCGCCCGTTGAACCGGAGCCGCGGATCGATGCACGCCAGATCCGCCCCGACGTCGTCCACCCGCACCGAACGATCGGCCAGCGCCGCGAAGCCCGCCACGGAGTCGAAGTCGAGCGGGATCTCCAGCGGATACCCCTCGGCGCCCAGGGCCACGATGCCGGACAGCGTCCGCCGCGCCGGGTCCAGCACGAAGACCGTCGCGCGGTCGGCCTGCACCTCCCGGCACGCCAGCTCGGCCACCGCACGCAGAGTCGGCTCGCGATCGACCTGGCCGAGCAGCGACTCCAGGATCGAGTACCATGGGCTGTCGCGAAAAGAAGCTCGTCGTTCCATGGAGGCCCCTGGACGCCTCGCGCCAGTATGTGCTAGGTGCCGTCGAGCCGCAAGAACCTGGGGGGGTTTCCGGCGAGGAGGAGCATGTCGGGCGTGGCGGACGAGGCAACGGCGGGAAAGGTCCATCGCATCGAGGTCGGCGCCCGCGTCGGCCGCGAAGACGCCGCCGGCAGGCGGCTCTGCCGCCGCCTCCGCGACGACCTCGGCCTGCGCGTGGACGAGATCCGCCTCGTGGACGTGTACACCATCGCCGCCGACCTCCGCCCCGGGACGCTCGACGCGTTCGCGGCCGGCGCGCTGGCGGATCCGGTCCTGCAGGAGTTCGCGCGCGAGCAGCGGCTGCCCGGCGCATTCGACTGGGCGGCCGAGGTCAACCTGCGACCGGGCGTCACCGACAACGTCGGCCGCACGGCCGCCGAGGCGCTCGCGCTCCAGCTCGGGCGTCCCCTGCGCGACGGCGAGCGCGTCTCCTACGCCCGCCAGTACCGCTTCGCCCACGGCCCGGCGCGGCCGGAGGACCGGCGGCGCCTCGTCGAAGGTCTCCTGTGCAACGTGTTGATCGAGGCCTACCGGCTGTGGGAAGGGGGGGAGGGCTGGTTCGCACCGCACGTGCCGCGCGTCCTCCTGGATCGCAAGCCCCAGGTCCGCACCTGGCGTCTCGACCTGCCGGACGACGAGCTGCTGCAGACCTCGCGCGACAACGTCTGGGCGCTCTCGCTGGCCGAGCTGCGCGCGATCCAGGCGTATTTCGAGCGGCCCGCGACGCGGGCGGTCCGCGCGGGCGACAGGTTGCCTCCCGAGCCGACGGACGTCGAGATGGAGTGCCTGGCCCAGACCTGGTCCGAGCACTGCAAGCACAAGATCTTCTCGGCCCGCGTGCGCTACCGCGGCCCGGACGGCGCGGAGCGCGAGGTCGACTCGCTGTTCCGCACCTACGTGCGCGGCACCACGGAGACGGTTCGGACCGCCAAGGGGCCGGACGATCCGTGCATCTCGGTGTTCGACGACAACGCCGGCGTCGTGCGCTTCCTGCCCGAGCACCACCTGGTGTTCAAGGTCGAGACGCACAACAGCCCCTCGGCGCTCGACCCCTACGGCGGGGCGTTGACCGGCATCGTCGGCGTGAATCGCGACCCGTTCGGCACCGGCATGGGCGCGCGGCTGTTCTGCAACACCGACGTCTTCTGCTTCGCGCCGCCCGACACGGCCGGCGAGCTGCCGCCGCGCCTGCTGCACCCGCGGCGCGTGATGGAGGGCGTGCGCGAGGGCGTCGAGCACGGCGGCAACAAGAGCGGCATCCCCACGGTCAACGGCTCCGTCGTCTTCCACCCGCGCTACCTGGGCAAGCCGTTGGTCTACTGCGGCACGGGCGGGATCCTGCCGGCCGAGGTCGGCGGGCGGCCGGCGCATCTCAAGTACCACGCCGCGGGCGACGCCATCGTCATGGTCGGCGGGCGCATCGGCAAGGACGGCATCCACGGCGCGACGTTCTCGTCGGAGGAGCTGCACGAGGGCTCGCCGGCGACGGCCGTGCAGATCGGCGACCCCATCACCCAGAAGCGCATGACCGACTTCCTGCTCGTCGCCCGCGACCGCGGCCTGTACTCCGCCCTGACCGACGACGGCGCCGGCGGCCTCTCTTCCTCGATCGGCGAGATGGCGCGCACGACCAACGGCGCGGACGTGGACCTGACCCACGCCCCGCTCAAGTACGCCGGCCTGGACCCCTGGGAGATCTTCCTCTCGGAGGCCCAGGAGCGCATGACCGTCGCCGTTCCCCCCGCCCGGCTCGACGCGTTCCTCGAGCTGGCCGCGCGCATGGGCGTGCTCGCCACCACCGTCGGCCGCTTCACGGACGACGGGCTCCTGCGAGTCCGCCACGACGGGCGCGTCGTTGCCGCGCTGCACATGGACTTCCTGCACGAAGGGCTGCCGCGGATGGACCTGCGGGCCGCCTGGGCGGCCCCCGCGCCGTTCCCCGTGCGGCCCGCTCCCCCCGCGGACCTCGGCGCGACGCTCGAGCAGCTCCTGCGCCGCTGGAACGTCTGCTCCAAACACTACTTCGTGCGACAGTACGACCACGAGGTGCAGGGCGGATCGGTCGTCAAGCCGCTGTGCGGCGTGCGCGCCACCGGCCCCTCCGACGCCGCCGTCGTCCGCCCGGTGCTCGACTCCCCCCGCGCCGTCGCCGTGGCCCACGGCATTGCCCCCAAGTTCGCCGACCTCGACGCCCGCTCCATGGCCGCCTCGGCCATCGACGAGGCGATCCGTAACGCGGTCTCCGTCGGCGCCGACCCGGCCACCCTCGTCGGCCTCGACAACTTCTGCTGGCCGGATCCCATCCCGTCGCCCCGCAACGCCGACGGCGAACACAAGCTCGCCCAACTCGTCCGCGCCTGCGAGACCTTGCACGAGCTGTGCGTCGCGCACGGCGTGCCCCTCATCTCCGGCAAGGACTCGATGAAGAACGACTACCATCACGGCGAGACGAGGATCTCCATCCCGCCGACGCTCCTCTTCACCGCGCTCGGCCAGCTCCCCGACGCCGCGCGGGCCGTCACGATGGACCTGAAGCGCCCCGGCGAGAGCGTCTACGTCGTCGGCCGCACCCTGGAGGAGTTGGGCGGCAGCGAGTACTTCGGGCTCCTGGGCGAGGCCGGCGGCGTGCCGCCCGACGTGCGGCCCGAGGAGCAGGCGCGTCTGTACCGCAAGCTCCACGCCGCGATCCTCGAGGGGCTCGTCTCGTCCTGCCACGACTGCTCCGACGGGGGCCTCGGCGTCGCCCTGGCCGAGGCGGCCTTCGCGGGCGACATGGGGCTGGAGGTCGATCTTCGACCACTCGCGGCCGACGGCGTCGAGCGGGACGACCTGCTCCTGTTCTCCGAGTCCAACGGCCGCTTCGTCGTCTCCGTGCGGCTCGGGTCGGAGGCGCGGTTCGAGACGCGCCTGGCCGGGCTGCCCTGTCGCCTCGTGGGCCGGACGCGGCCCGACGGGCGTCTGCGCGTCATCGGTCTGGAGGGCGCCGTCGTGCTCGATCAGGACGTGCGCGACCTCGAGACCGCGTGGCGCACGCCGCTGGACCTCAACGGCGAGGAAGTCGAGGTGCGCGATGCCTGCCGGTAGCGCACCCGTCCGCGTCTTCGTCCTGGCCGGCAACGGGACGAACTGCGAGGCCGAGACGGCGCACGCCTGGAAACTGGCCGGCGCCGACGTCGCCGACATCGTGCCGATCTGGGAGTGGGCCGCCGGCCGCGCGTCGCTCGACGGCTACGAAGTGCTCGTCCTGCCCGGCGGGTTCATGGACGGCGACGACCTGGGCTCGGCGCGCGCGTGCGCCCACCGCATGCGCTGCACGCGCCCCCGTCCCGGCGGCCCGACGATGCTCGAGGAAATCGTCGCCTTCGTCCGGCGCGGCGGCCTGGTCCTGGGCATCTGCAACGGCTTCCAGCTCCTGGTGAAGGTCGGTCTGCTGCCCGGGGGCGCCGACGACCCGCGCCCCGTGACGACGCTGGGGCCGAACGTCCGCGGGCGCTTCGAGGATCGCTGGGTGCGCCTCTTGCCGGACGCCGCCTCGCCCTGCGTCTTCACCAAGGGCCTGTCCGAGTTCGAGCTGCCGGTGCGGCACGGCGAGGGACGGCTGCTCTTCGTGGACGACGCGGTGCGGCAGGCGACGGTCGAACGGCATCTGGTTCCGCTGCGGTACAGCCTGTCGGGGCTGCCGACCGATCGTTACCCGTTCAACCCGAACGGCTCCGAGGACAACGCGGCCGCGCTGTGCGACGCGACGGGCCGCATCTTCGGCCTCATGCCCCACCCCGAGGCCTTCGTGACGCGCACGCAGCACCCGCGCTGGACCCGCGAGCCCCGCGACCTCCTCCCCGAGGAAGGCGCCGGCCTGCGCCTGTTCCGCAACGCGGTGGAGGCGTTGCGCGGGGCGTAGGCGGTTCGCTTCCGGCCGCGCCGCGCCGGACCTACGCCCGGTTGCGGAGTCGACCCACGAGCACGACGGCGGCGACCAGGATGCCGGCGACCCAGCTCCAGCGCAGGCCGTGCTTGACCACGGGGTTGCCGCGGACGCCCTGGGGTCGGAGGATGCGGAAGCTGCCGAGGGACGAGCGCACGGCGTCGATGTCGGTGCGGTACTCCTCCGTGGGCGCCAGGAACAGGAACAGGAACGTGCTGCGCGCCGCGCCGATCAGCACGCACAACAGCGACACGGACATCTGGCCCTGCTTCATCTCGAACTCGACCTCGATCGCGTCGTGCCCGCCGAGTTTCGTCGCCGCCGCGCGAAGCTTGCTGTCGGCGAGCTGGGGCTGGTTCTTGGCCACCTCGAACTTCGAGCGTGTCTCGGCGAGGGTCTGCTCGTTCATCGGCAGCGCGCGGTCGATCTCACCGATGAGGATGGCGGAGCGCGACGCGGCGGAGCCGCCGGGCGAGTAGACGCCGTGGACCTCCAGCTCGGCGCCCCACGGCGGCGAGGCGGCTTCGGCCGCCTGCTCCGCGGTCTCGTCATCGAGCGCCTGCCACCCCGGCGGCGGCGCGTACTCGCAGGCGTCGCCGAACCAGTCGACGAGGACCACCCAGCCGGCGAGGCCCAGCGTCACGGCGACCGCCGCCCAGACGACGATGGCCTTCGTGTTCCAGCCCTTGGCCATCGGCGGGAGGGAGTACTGCGAATCGGGCACGATGCCGCCGGGCGGCGGCGGACGCGAATCCGACGGCATCGCGCCGTGCATCGCGCGCTGCTGCGCCGCGAGGTACTTCGACACGTAGACTCCGCACCTCGGGCACTCGTCCGGGATCTCCCCGACCCACCCGCACTTCGGGCATCGCGGATACGACATGCAGGCAAGCTAACATCCGCCGCCCGACCGGTCCAGGAACCGGGGTCTCTTCCGGAGTTGACTCCGGGCGCCGAGTCCAGTACCAAGCGCGACCGGAAGAGCGGGAGGAGCTTCGAACCATGCTCGACTACATGCGCCGCAACGCCCAATCGATCGTGATCGTGTTCGTTCTGAGCATCCTCATCCTGGCGTTCATCATCGAATTCGGGCCGCAATCGAAGGGTTGCCGGGGCGACGGCCCCGGCGGACAACGCTCGGCCCGGACGGTCCTGACGGTGCTGGGCTACGAGGTCACGGACCTGGAGTTCGAGCTGTGGCACGCGCACATCGCGATGCAGCCCGGCCTGCCGACCCCCGAGGGGTACACCGCGTGCTACGAGACCGCGTCCAAACTGGCGATCTACGGGGCCGCGATCGGCATGGGCCCCCAGCCGACCTCCCTGGACGAGACCGAGAACGCGGCGCACTTCCGCAACGCGTTCCTCCTGCGCGAGGCGCTCGTCCGCGAGGCGCAGGGCCGCGGCGTGGCGATCGATGACGAGGAGATCAAGCGCGCCCTCTCGCGCGGCCGCATCTACATCTTCGACCACGGCGCCTGGAAGGACCAGCTCGGCGGCATCCACTTCTGCGGCGGCGAGCTGCCGCTGCGCATCGGGCTGGGTCGTGACGGCAAGCTCGACCCCAACAACCTCCGCGCCGCCCTGCAACAGCAGTACCAGATGTCGGTCGACGACTTCTACGGCTTCCTGCGCCGCAACCTCCTGGCGCTCAAGATGCAGCAGATCCTCGCGGCCGGCATCGGCGTGTCACCGGCCGAGGTCGAGCAGGCGGTGCGGGTGGACGCCCAGACCACCGACGTGCTGATCTGGTCGGTCGGCCCCTCGGTCGCCTCCGACGAAGAGCAAGGCAAGCTGCAGGCGCGGTTCGACGAGCTCCGTGCCGCGCTCTCCGAGGCCGACGTCGACCTCTGGCTGGCCCAGGAGAGCAATGCCAAGGAAGCCGAGAAGCGGTCCCAGGAGGCCGTCGGAACGGCAGGCGCCGGCTTCGACCCCGCGCGCGGCAAGCGCGAAATCGCCCGCAGCCTGCTCGCCGTCGAGCGGCTGGCGCAGGAGGCGCGCGACGCGAGCCGCCCGGTGCGCGCGCTGTTCTCGCAGCCCGAGGCCCCGCCCGCCGAGCCGCCGCCCGTGCCCGAAGGGCTCGCCGTGCGCGCACACACCGTGTCCCTGCGCCCGCTGGGGCCGGAGAGCGAGCTGCCCCCGAGCCTCCGGGAATCGAAGGGCATCGTCGAGCGCGTGATGGCGCTGACCGAGGCCGCTCCGGTCCTCGCGGAGGACCTCGAGCATGACGCCGTGGCGGCCGGAGTCACGGACGCCTCCGGCCAGCGCTACGCGCTGCGCGAGGTGCTGCTCGTCCGGCGCACCGGACCGTGGGATCTCGATGCCCAGGTGCAGTCCGCACTGGCGGGCCGGCTGCCCGAGACCACCGCCAAGCTGCTCGCCTCCCGCCGCGCCAGCCTGCTCGATGCGTGGTACGCCACGCAGCTCTACGCCGCGCGCGCCGGCGACAACATCGACGACGAGAAGCTCATCGCGTACCTCGACGCGCTCCGCCAGGAACAGTAGGGGACTCAGGTTCGGGACCCGGGCGGCGGGTTGCCGTCCGGCTTCGGGGTGGGCGACTTGGGCGCCCCGCCGGCGGGACCGTCGTCCAGTCGCTCCGGCGACGTCTCGAACAGATCCGACGGCAGGCCGTCGGCCGGGGGCGGCGGTTGGGACGGCTGGGACGCCTGTCCGGTCCCGGCGTACACCGCCTCCGCGATGCGGTACGCGCTGCTCTCGAGCTGCTTGGTCGCCTCGCGCACCTTCTCCACCGGGGCCTCCGCGAGCAGCGACTCGAGCAACTTGACGTCGTCGTCGATCGACTGGGCGTCCTCCGCGCTGAGCAGGTGCCGGAACTCGGCCAGCGCCTTCTTCGTCGTGTACAGCAGCGCCTCGGCCGTGTTCTTGGCCTCGGCGCGCGCGCGGCGCAGCGAATCCGTCGTCTTGTGCGACTCGGCCTCCTGCAGCAGTCCCTCGACCTCGTTCTTGGTCAGGCCGGAGGCGGCCGTGACCTGGATCGCGTGCTTGCGGCCGGTGCCGAGGTCGCGGGCGGTGACGGAGAGGATGCCGTCGGCGTCGATGTCGAACGTGACCTCGATCTGCGGTACGCCGCGCGGCGCGGGCGGGATGCCGACCAGCTCGAAGCGCGCCAGGCTCTTGTTGTCGGCCGCCATCTCGCGCTCGCCCTGCAGGATGTGCACCGGGACGAACGGCTGGTTGTCCAGGCTGGTCGTGAACACCTCGCGCTTGCGCGCCGGGACGGTGGTGTTCCGCGGGATCAGCCGCGTGAACACGCCGCCGCCCGTTTCGACGCCGAGCGAGAGGGGGGTGACGTCGAGCAGCAGCACCTCGCCCGTCTGGCCCTCGAGCGCCGCGCCCTGGATGGCCGCACCCGCCGCCACGACCTCGTCCGGGTTGAGGCCGGCATTGGGCGGTTTTCCGAAGTACTCCTCGACCCGCTTGCGGATGGCGGGCATGCGGGTCATGCCGCCGACGAGCAGCACGTCGTCCAGGTCGCCGGGCGAGAGGTGCGCGTCCGCCAGCGCCTGACGGCAGGGGTCGAACGTCTTGTCGATCAGATCGGCCACGAGCTTCTCGAAGTCGCTGCGCTTGAGCGCCCGGGCCAGGTGCTTGGGCCCCGACGCGCCGCCCGCGATGAACGGCAGGTTGACTTCGGTCTCCAGGCCGGAGCTCAGCTCGTGCTTCGCCTTCTCCGCCGCCTCGCGCAGCCGCTGCAGCGCCCGCGCGTCCTGCCGCAGGTCGATGCCCTCGGCCTTGTGGAACTCGTCGGCCAGCATGTCGATCAAGCGCTGGTCGAAGTCCTCCCCGCCCAGGAACGTGTTCCCGGCCGTGGAGCGCACGGTGTAGACGCCGCGCGACAGCTCGAGCACGGAGACGTCGAAGGTGCCGCCGCCGAGGTCGTAGACGGCGATGCGGCGCGTCTTCGCCTCCTCCTCCTTGCCGCCCCGGCCGAACGCCAGCGCCGCCGCCGTCGGTTCGTTGATGATCCGCCGCACGTTGAAGCCGGCGATCTTGCCCGCGTCCTTCGTCGCCTGGCGCTGCGCGTCGTCGAAGTACGCCGGGCACGTGATCACCGCGTCCGTCACCTCCCCGCCGACGTACGCCTCCGCCGCGTCCTTGAGGTAGCGCAGGACCATCGCCGAGATCTCGGCCGGCGAGCGCTCCACGCCGTCGATCTCCACGCGCGCGTCCCCGTTGCCCGCCTCGACGATGCGGTACGGGCAGAGCGAGCGATGCCGGGCCACCTCCGACGAGGAGTACTTCCGGCCCATCAGCCGCTTCACCGCGTAGACCGTTCCCTCGGGATTCGTCGCCGCCTGCCGCTTCGCCAGCGGCCCCACCATCCGCTCGCCCTGCCGGGCGAACGCGACCACGGACGGGGTCGTGCGACCGCCGTCGGGGTTGGGGATCACCGTGACCCCCGTCCCTTCCAGCAGCGCGACGCAGGAGTTCGTCGTGCCGAGGTCGATGCCGACCACGCGCTTGGAGGAACCCTCGCTCACCCGCCGTCTCCTTCCGGACCCCTGCCGCCGTCCGGCGGCTCCCCGTTCCCCGCCGCCGGTCCCGCCCCCGCCGTCTCCTCGGCCGCCGGCGGCGCCGCCGCCGGTCGCGGCGCCCGCGCCACCGTCACCAGCGCCGGCCGCAGCAGCTTCTCGCCGAGCCGGTAGCCGGCCTCCAGCTCCTGCACCACCGTCCCCGCCGGCACGTCCGTCGTCTCGACCTGCCCCACCGCCTCGTGCCGCGCCGGATCGAACGCCTGGCCCGCGCTCTCGAAGCGCTCCAGCTTGTGCGCGGCGAAGGCGTCGAAGAAGCTCTTCACGACCAGCTTCAGCCCCTCCGCGATCGTCGTCGCCGCCGGCAGCTCGCGCGCGTAGCCCAGCGCCCGCTCGACGTTGTCGATCACCGGCAGCGCCGCGCGCAACGTCTCCACCCGCGCTCGCTCGCGGACCTCGATCTCCTGCTTCGCCGCCCGCTTGCGGGCGTTGTCGAAGTCGGCCGCCATCCGGAGCCAGCGATCCTTCGCCTGCGCGAGCTGCGTCTGCAGGCCGGCGACCTCCGCCTCCAGGGCCGCGATCCGCTGCTCCGGCGACGGGCCCGGCGGCGCCGCCGCGGCCGCCGCCGCGTCCTCCTCCTCGATCGGCACTGGCGGCTCCTCGCCGGGCGGAGCGGCCCCGGCGGCCGCGGGCGAGCCGCCGTCGCCTCCGTTGTCCTGCGAGGTCGCCGATCCGTCGTTCTGGAGGTCGCTTTCCGCCATCGTCGGTGCCGCAAAGTAGCACGCGCCACCCGCGATTCGCAAGCGCGCGCATGGGCCCCCGATCGCGTCGCAACCGGCGAGACCAGGGCTGGCGGCTGGTGGCCGGCGGCTGGTAGCGGCGGGGAGCCTATTTCATGCGGCCGAACGCCAGGCTGCCGGCCAGGACCGTGAGGGCCGCGAACCCGGCGAGGATCGCGACGTCGAGGGCGATGGGGAAGACATGGCGGCCGAGCATCACGCCGCGGAGGGCATCGACGGCGTACGTCACGGGATCCACGCGGGAAAGCACGCGCAGCCAGCCGGGCACGCTGTCCAGCCGGTACAGCGCGCCGGAGAGGAAGAACAGCGGGAAGACGATGAACGTTCCGATGAGCTGGAACCCCTCGAGGCTCTCGAACAGCGCGCCGATCCCCAGGCCCAGCGCGACGAACGCGATCGCCGTCAGGAACACGATGCCGGCCGCCGCCAGCAGGCCCAGCGGCGTGTAGGACACGAAGAACAAGCCGACCAGCAGCAGCACGACGGACTGCAGCAGCGCGTCCGTGCAGCCGCCCAGGACCTTGCCGAAGAAGATGGCCACGCGCGACACCGGCGCGACCAGCACCGCCTTGAGGACGTCGATCTTGCGGTCCCAGATGATGTACACGCCGTAGAACATCGACGTGAACAGCGTCGCCATGATCACGATCCCGGGGAAGATGTACGCCTGGTACGGCTCGCCGCCCACCTCCACCGTGCCGCCCACCCCCGCCCCGAACAGGAAGAGCCACATCAGCGGCGACACGATCGACGACACGACGCGCGAGACCTCGCGCCGGAACACGATGAACTCCCGCCGCCACACGGCCACGATCGCGTTCAGCTCGTGCATCGCCTCACCGCCTGTCCCCCTGCACGACCAGGCGCATGGCGTCGTCCAGCCACGTCCCCGTCGCGGCCTCGTCGCGGATGTGCCGGCCCGTCGAGGCCAGGAAGACGTCGTTCAGGGTCGGCCGGCGGACCTCGCCGGCGTCGATCGGACCGAGCGCGGCGAGCAGCGCGGGCAGGTTGGCCGACGCCCGCTCCACCGCGATCGTCGCTCCGCCGGGCTCGAGCTGCACCTTGGTCACGAACGGCAGCGCCCGCAGCGCCGCCTCGTCGATCCGCGCCGTCCGCACCCGCACCACGTCGCCGCCCAACGCCGTCGTCAGCGCCTCGGGCGTGCCCTCGCGGATGATCCGCCCGCGATCGATGATCGCGATGCGGTCGCACATCCGCTCGGCCTCCTCCATGTAGTGCGTCGTCAGCACGATGGTCGTTCCTTCGGCCTCGGCCATCGCCGCGATGTACTTCCAGATGACCTCGCGGCTCTGCGGGTCCAGCCCCAGGGTCGGCTCGGCCAGGAACAGCACGCGCGGGCGGTGCAAGCGCCCGCGCGCCAGCTCGAGCCGCCGCTTCATGCCGCCCGAGTAGGTCTTGACCTGCGAGTCGGCGCGCGCCGCCAGGTCGACCAGCTCCAGCAGCTCCGCGATCCGCCGGCGCCGCTCGGCCCGCGCCACGCCGTAGAGCTGCCCGCTCAGTTCCAGGTTCTCCCGGCCGGTGAGCATGCCGTCCAGCGACAGCTCCTGGAACACGATGCCGACCGAGCGGCGCACGAGTCCCGGCTCCTTCGTGATCGAGTGGCCGTCTACGACGGCGGTGCCCGAGGTCGGCCTCACCGTGGTGGTGAGCATGCCGACCGTCGTGGTCTTCCCCGCCCCGTTCGGCCCGAGAAGGCCGAACACCTCGCCCGCCTCGACCGCGAGGTCGAGCGAATCCACCGCCCTCGTCTTCCCGAAGTCCCTCGTGAGCTGCTCCGTCCGGATCACCGCCGTCATCGGACGCAACGTAACGCGCAATCCGCCGGGAACCAAGCGTCCGGGAGCCGGACCGCGACTTGACGACCGCGGGCCGGCCGCGCAAGCTGGGACTTGTCGATGGCGACGACCTCCGCATCACCGTCGGGCCGGGAAGCGGCTGCTGAACCGGCAGGTGCCGTCATGAGAACACCACGCTCCCGCAGCTTCTCCCCGCTCGCGCCTCTGGTGCTGCTGATAGCGGCGGCGTTCGCGGGCGAAGCCTGCCGCAACGACGGTGCGGCCTCCCCGGACGCCGACGGCTCGGTCGACGCTCCCGATACGCGCGACGAAGACGTGATCCTGCCGCCGCCCGGGTTCCCGACCTTCACTTACGGCAACGCCGACAACGCCGACCCGGACTGGATCGGCAACTACGCCTCCCATCGCCGGGAGGGGCAGGCCGTGGTCCTCGAGGCCGACGGCGGACGCGCGGTCAAGGTGGTCGTGTGCGAGCGCGGGCTGATTCGCATCGTCTACGCTCCGCACGGCGACTTCGAGCCGGACGCCTCCTACGGCGTCATCCGCTTCGATTGGCCACTCGTCCCGTACACCGTGGAGAACCGCGCGCAGGAGCTGGTCGTGAGCACCTCGGCCCTGCACCTGCGGATCTGGAAGCGGCCGCTGCGGTTCGATTTCTTCGACGCCGGCGGCGCGCTGCTCAGCCGCGACTACAAGGCCGTGGGCGACTATCCGGATGCCGCGGGCGGCGACGATCACGTGCTCCTGAACCGCGGCGTCGACCCGGACGAGAAGCTCTACGGCCTCGGCGAACGCGTCGCCACCCAGCTCCCCCTGAACGGGACGTCGATCGAGAACTGGAACCAGGACTCCTACAACGCCGATCAAGGGATGCGCTACAAGTCCTTCTACCTTTACTACAGCACGCGCGGCTACGGCGTCTTCCTCGACAACTCGTCGCGGATGACCTTCGAGATCGACAACGCCGCTTTCCCCGACCAGCTCGAGGCGGACGGCCATGCGGGCGAGATGGACTTCTACTTCCTCTACGGGCCGGAGTTTCGCACGATCGTCACCTCGTACACCGAGCTGACGGGCCGGGCGTACCTGCCGCCCAAGTGGGCCCTCGGCTACCAGCAGTGTCGGTGGGCCTACGAGACCCGGGCGCGCGTGGAGGAGATCGCCGAAGGGTTCCGCAGCAGGGACATCCCCTGCGACGTGATCTGGCTCGACGGCCCGTTGCGCGGCTGGTGGAGGAACAACGTCAATTTCGAGCCCGCGTTCGACGACCGGTATCCCGACCCGGCCGGGATGATCGAGGGCCTCGGCCGCGACGGATTCAAGCTCGCCCTGCTCGTCAACCACACCATGGACACCGTCGCGAGCAGCTACACCGACGGCCTGGACAGCGGATACTACGTGCGCAACGCCGACGGCAGCGTGTTCCTGTCCAGCCAGTGGAACGGCTCCTGCGCGACGGTGGACTTCACGAATCCCGCGGCGGGCCGGTGGTACGCCGGCCTTTTCGACCCGCTCGTGGACATGGGCGTCGCCGGCTGGTGGATCGACATGGACGACGGCGGCTTCCCCGAGGCCTTCCTCGGCTACTACGACCGCGTCTTCGCGGGCGGCCCCGGCCGGCTGGTCCACAACGCGCAGGGCGGCCTGCTCGATGCCCAGGCGCTCCACGAGCACCTCCGGGAGCGCTCCGCGCGGCGGCCCTACGTGATGGTCCGCGGCGGCTTCACGGGGCAGCAGCGCTATGCCTGGACCTGGTCCGCCGACCTCCGCTTCGACGACTGGTCGGACACCCTGGCCCAGCAGCGCATGGAGCAGAGCATGGGCCTGATGGGCGTGGTCTACGGCTCCGACAGCGGCGGCTCCGCGGCCACGCTCGGCGGCAACGGCGAGTCCTATACCCGGTGGCTGCAGATGGAGGTCTTCAACTTCTTCACCCGGAGCCACGTCGACGGCTCCGAGGACAAGGAGCCCTGGAGCTACGGCGCCGCCGCGGAGGCCGCCTCCAGGAAGTGGCTCCAGTGGAAGTACCGGATGCTGCCCTACATCTACACGGCGGCCTGGGAGATGAGCCGCACCGGCGTTCCGCTGCACCGGCCGCTGATCTTCGACTACCGGACCGATGCCCGCGTCCAGGACATGGCCGACGAATTCCTGTTCGGCGATTGGATGCTGGTCGCGCCCGTGGTCCACGGCGACGCGGCCGGCAGCTCCGACACCTCGCGTCCGGTCTACCTCCCCGAAGGGAGGTGGGTCGATTACCGCGACGGCAAGACCGTCTACGACGGCCCCACGACACTCGCGAGCTACGACGCGCCGTTGGACACCGTGCCCATCTTCGTGCGGGGCGGCGCCATCATCCCGATGGAGGACTGGACAGAGTACGTCGGCCAGCGCCCGCTCGACCTCGTCACCCTGGACGTCTATCCCGAGGGCGCCAGCTCGTACACGCGCTACGAGGACGACGGCGAGAGCCTGGACTACACGGACGGCGCCCATTGCCTGACGCGCTTCGATTGCGAGGAGACCGCCGATGGCGTCACCCTGACGATCGGCGAACGCGGCGGCACCTTCCTGCCGCCGCCGCGGGACTATCTCCTCGTCGTCCACAACCGCTCCGCCGCCATCGGCGGCGTGAACGTCAACGGCGTTCCCCTGCCCGCGTCGACCCGCGAGCGGCTCGACGCCGGGGATCGGGGCTGGGCGCAGGACCCTGCCACGGCGCTGCTCACCGTCAGGCTCCAGGACACCGGCGGCGAACTGCGCATCGAAATGAGGTAGAGTCCCTCCGCCTTCCGCGACCTCGGTCGCGGACACGCGCCATGATTCCTGCCTTGGGCAGGACGACGGCGTGGCTGGAGGGAAGAGGCGATGAGCGGAATTCGCGGTTGGACCTGGCTGTGGGCCGCCGCGGCGTGGACCGTACTCGCCGCCGGATGCGGCGGAACCTTCGGCGGCGGCGCGGGCGATGTCGCCGACGGGGACGCCGGAACCGAGTCGGACGGGGCCGATCTCGCGCCCGACGTGGGAGGGGACGCCGATGCGCCGCTCGACGCCGACGGCGGCGGCGATGCCGGCGGGGATGCGGACGTCGCGGAAGAAGCGGAAGCGCTGCCGACGGGTACCCTGACCGTGCACACGGGGCCCGGCGGCACGCCGGCCAACGCGCCGTTCCTCGCGTTCCGCGACGGCGACGGCGACTGGCAGGTCGGCGCGGGCACGGACGGGCTCTACGAGTTCGAATGCACCACCGGCCGCTACGGCATCCTCGTCATCGGCGGCAGGATGCGGCGCACGGTCGAGGTCTTCTACGGCACCATGGCCGACGCCTCGACGGTGGCCTTCCTCGGCGCGCCCGTGGAGCTCACGCCGGGGTCGTCGGACATCGCCGGCTCCGTCTCCGGCGTCGGCCCTCTCGAGGGGCTCACGCTCTGCCTGACCGGCCACGCCGAGCGGGTCCTCGACGTGCCCCCTCCCGTCGGCGGCAGCTACTCCTGGACGGTCCCGGGCGGCACCTACGTCCTCACCGCGCTGCGCGCGGCGGGCGGAGTCGCCCAGCAATCGTTCCGCAGCGGGTCGTTCGCCGCCCCGGTGGGCGGCGCCGTCGACATCGACGTCGCTTTCACCGCCGCGGCGCCGCTGACGATCGAGCGCACCGCCGCGCTCTCCGGGCTCGACCCGAGCGAGACGTACGTGCTCGGCTCGGAGCTGCTGACGCGCGCGGACGAAGGCTGCCCGGTCTCGTCCACGAGCACGGGCGAAGCGCTGCGCGTCGTGTCGGAGTCGATCCTGTCACCCGGCGAGATCCACCGCGTCCGTCTGGCAGCGACCGGCCCCGCAGCCGACTACGTCCGCGTCGCCGACGTCTGCTCCCGCGCCGCGTCGGCGCCGTCGCTCGAGCTTCCGGCACGGCCTTCGAGCGCCCCCGTCGTCTCCGCGATCTCGACCGCACCGCCCCGCCTCGGCGCGCAGTTCGAGCCGCAGGGGTGGGTCGAGCTGTACCGGCTGGAGGCGCGGCAGACTCCTGCCACGCACGGATGGGTCGTCCAGGCGACCGCCGGCTGGCTGGCAGGCGGCGACCGGCTCGCGATGCCCGATCTGAGCGGCGCGGCCGGCTGGAACGCCGCGTTCGAGCTGGTCCCATCCGAGCCGATCGACTGGACCTGGCTGACCCTCGCCACGACCGCCGGCCCGCCCATGCCGGGGCACGAGCCGAGCGTTCCGCCGCCGGAGAGCTTCGGCCGGCAGTTCATCGAGCGCAGCGGGACGATGACGGTCGGCCCGTAGCCGAGCGCTCCGTCCCGGGCTCCCTCTGGACGGGTCCACATGGGAGGCGCCCGGCCGCTACCTCGGCTCGAGGCGGTACACCCGGAACCCGTCGTTGCCCGTCACGTAGTGCAGCCGCTCCACAAGCTCGTTCATCCCGGCGCGATCGCATCCGGCGTAAACAGTCGTCGACCGGCAGTAGATGCCGACGAACGCCCGTCGCAGCGACTCCGAGCTGCCGGCGAGGTACTCGTGATCGAGGAGGCAGTCGGACGACTCGTCGAGGCAGGCCACCCAGTCCTTCGGCGAGACCCGCACCGCGATCCGCTCGCGCTCGGCCAGGTACTCGGCCAGGCGCGGCAGCGGCATGCCGATCGACGCGCCGCGGCGTTGGGTCTCGATCACGCGCAGCGCTTGCAGGCACGAACGCTCCTCGCCGCGCCGGGCGAACCGCGGCAGCGTGGCGGCGAACGACAAGGCGACGAAAGCGAGGAAGACCCAGCGCCAGACGCGGACCCGTGCCAGGTAGATGCCCAGAAACGGCGCCAGGAACAGGTGCAGCGGCAGCGCGTAGTAGACGAACCTCTTCCAGAACAGCGCGAAGAACACGCCGAAGACCGCCAGCGCCAGGCCGCAGAAGCGGAGCAGCGCGTCGCCGCGGCGGATGTCGTTCCACAGCTCGCGGACGGCCAGGACGAAGGTCACCGCGACGGCGACCGCGATGGCCAGTCCGAACCCGCCAGGGCCCAGCGGCTCGATCCCCTGCAGCCGAAGCAGATTCCCCAGCACGGCATCGGGATTGACGTGGTTCCAGCTCGCGAACGGGTTCGTCAGCTCGAAGAACACGCCGAACGTGTGCGGCAGGAAGTTCTGCACGAGGTGCGGCGCCAGGAGCGCCGCGAACACCAGCGCCCAGGCGGCCGCCTGCCTCCGGACGCGCCAGAGGAACAGCGGGAACAGCGGCGCCAGCCCCAGCGCCGTCTCCTTGATCCACACCGCCGCTCCCAGGGACGCCGCGCACCACACCGCCGTGCGCAGCCGTCCATCGTCCCGCGCCCGCTGCAGCAGGAAGACCGCGAGCAGCACCAGCGCCAGCATCGGCGTCTCGACCTGGCCCACGACGGAGAAGCGGAACGCCCAGGGACTCAGGACCCACAGCAGCGCCGTCAGCAACGCCGCTTTCGCCCCGTGCCCCGTCCGTTGCACCAGCAGGTACAGCAGCGGCGGAATGGCCGACGACATCAGCACGGTCACGAGCCGCACGGCGATCACGCGGTCGACTCCGAGCGCGATCCACGGCGCCGCGAGGTACGGGAACAGGGGAGGCCAGAAGAACGCGTCGTCCGGACCCTGGAATCCCAGCCACCCGCCGGAGTCGGCCAGCCGCTGCGCGATCCACGCGTAGGACACCTCGTCGTAGGTCAGCGCGAAGAACGGCACGAACAGCGCCCGCACGGCCAGCGGGACGAGCAGCAGCAGCCAGACGACCCGGCCTCCCACGGACCTCCAGTGTCCGCAGGGCCGCGAAGCGGTGCACACCGACGTCGCGTCCGCCGCCTTGCGATTTTCATTGCATGTTTCACGTTTTTCATTTCCCTTGGCCTCCGGGCGTCGCGTACTCGCCGCAACCCGCGCACGAGGGGTTGCGGGGGAGGGCAAGACCGATGAGCGAGCATCTGGTGGCCGAGCAGGAGCAGGCCCGCGGCGAGCTGGCGGCCTGGCGCGAGTTCCGGGCGCGCAATCCGCTCGACGCCGACCCGTTCTTCCTGCGGCTGGTGCGCCGGTACCTCGGCGCACGCTGGTCCGAGGTCGAGCCGCGGCTGCGGGCGACGGCGGCGGCGGCGCGCGACGTCGATGCGGACGTCGCGGAGACGGCGCGGGACGAGCATCTTCCGGTCCTGCGGCGCCACGACGACCTGGGCCGGCCGATCGAGGAGGTGGTCTTCCACCCCGCGCACGAGCGCATCGGCCGCGCGTTCTGGTCCAGCGGCGTGCTCGCGGTGCTGGCCGAGCCCGGGAACGACACGTTTTCCGGCGCGCTGTGCTACCTCCTGGACCGGGGCGGCGAGGCGGGCCACGCCTGTCCGGTCGCCTGCACCGCCGGAGCGATCCGGCTGCTGCAGCGGGTCGGAACCGACGACCAGCGTCGCCGCTGGCTGCCCGCGCTGCTGGAGACGGAATTCTCGCGCCGCCTGCACGCGGCGCAGTTCGTGACCGAGGTGCAGGGCGGCTCGGACGTCGGCCGCAACGGCTGCCGGGCCGAGCCCGTGCCGGACGGCTCGGGCCGGTACCGCATCCGCGGCGAGAAGTGGTTCTGCTCGGTCGCGGACGCCGGCCTGTTCGTCGTCAGCGCGCGCGTCCCGGGCGCGGCCGCGGGGACCCGGGGTCTCGGCCTGTTCCTCGTGCCGCGCCGCATCGACGACCGGCCCAACGGCTTCCGGCTGCGCCGGCTGAAGTGGAAGCTCGGCACGCGCGCGCTGGCCACGGGCGAGATCGAGTTCGACGGCGCGCTGGCCGAGCCGATCGGCCGGCTGGACCAGGGCTTCCGGAACCTCGTGGCGATCGTGCTCGACACCTCGCGCGTCCACAACGCGCTCGCGGCCTGCGGCGTCTTGCGCCGCGCGCTGGAGGAGGCGCACGCATTCGCGGCGCACCGCGTGGCGTTCGATCGCCCGATCGCCGGGTTCCCGGGGGTGCAGGAGCTGCTGGCGCGGATCAAGGCGTCGCTGCGGGCCGCGCTGGCCTCCACGTTCCGGCTGCTCGACTGGACCGACCGCATCGCCGCGGGCAACGCCGCCCCGGAGTTGGAAGGGGCGCGCCGCATCGGCGTGATGATCAACAAGTACGGGACGGCGCTGGCCTGCACGCGCGGCGTGCGCGACGCGATCGAGGTCCTGGGCGGCAACGGCACGATCGAGGACTTCTCGCCGCTGCCGCGGCTGTACCGGGACGCGATCGTCGTCGAGAGCTGGGAGGGCACCCACAACACGCTCGTCGCGCAGGTCCTGCGCGACTTCGCGACCCGCCGGCTGCACGAGCCTTGGCTCGCCGCGGCCGCCGCCGACCTCGCCGCGCTGGAGGTGGACCTGCCGGGCCCGCTCGCGGCCCGGGCGCGCGCGCTGTTCGAGGAGGTCCGGGACCGCATTCGCCGCGTCCTCGAGGTCGACGCGCGGCGCGCGGAAGCTGTGGGACGGCACGTCGTCGACCGGATGTGCCGCCTCACCGACTGGCTGGCGCTGTGCGACCAGCTGCGCGCCGAGCGGCTGGCCGGCGAGCCGACGGATCAGGAGGACGTCCTCGAGCTGTACCGCCGCCTGCACCTGGATCCCGTGGACCCGCAGGACGATCCTCTGCTGGCCGGTCTGTGGGCCCGCGTGGCGGCGGGGACGTAGCGGCGGATTGGGACGGAGGCGAGGCTACAGGCCGCGGACGCGGTAGACGAAGCCCTGGGCGACGTCGCGGACCTCGCGGGCCTGGCCGGCGCCGACGTACATCACGTCGCCGACGACCTGGAAGTCCGGGTACCAGGGGTAGTCGAGTCCGAAGAGGGCCGAGAGGTTGACCTTTCCGACGAACTCGCCCTTGTCCGACCAGACGACCATCTTGCGGCAGTTCGAATCCAGCACGCAGATGCCGCCGGCGCAGGCCGAGATCCCGTGCACCCAGCAGAGCGTCCCGTCCTCGATCGACTCGGCGGTCGACCCGAAGCGGAACTGCTCCTTGCCCTCCCTGTTGAAGGCCAGCACGAGGTTGTTGCTCTTGTCGGTGCCTTCGACCTTCACGCTGCCGCCCAGGAGGGCGAGGTCGCCCATGAACGCGGCGGACTGCAGCATCTCGATCGGGCTCTCCACCGCCCACTTCTCCGCCGTGCAGCCCGTGTCCGTGAACGCGATCTTGGCCACGTCGGCGTGCGACCAGTAGTTGACGCCCATCGTCCCGTCCGGGAAGGGCACGATGTAGCCGCTCGGGTCGGCCTCGCACTTGTAGTCCACCGCGCCGTCGGTCAGGCGGTACGCCTCGAAGATCCCGTTCGACGCGTACAGCTTGTTGTTCGCGTCGACGTTGAGCGTCTCGATCTCGCGCTCCAGCTTGAGCTTGCCGCTCTCGCCGAACGCCGCGTCGTACACCAGGACGCAGGCGTCGCCTTCCTTGAACGCGAAGCGCAGCAGCGCGCCTTCCGCGTCGACGATGTAGAGTTTCCCGTCCGAGGTCACGGCGAGGGCGTTCATGACGTCCATCGTGGATTCGCCGAGCAGCTCGAAGCCCTCGAACGCGCAGACCTCCGCCGTGATGTCCTTGTCGCCCAGCTTCTGCGGGGCCACGGTCGGGGTGAGCGGCTTCGAGGACGCGACCAGCTCCTCCCACGTCGCCTCCGCCTCGGCCTCCGCCGCGACCTCCGGCTCCGCCGCCTCGACCGGCTCCGCGGCGTCCGCGGGCGCAGGCTCCGCACCGGCGTCGGCCGGCGGTGTCTCGGGTGGCGTCGGCGGCGTCACCACGGGCGTCGGGGTCGGCGCGGGCTCCTCTTCCTTCTTCTTCTTGCAGGCGGCCATCGCCACGGCCACGACGAGAACGCACACCAAGAGCTTCGTCCAACGGTTCATTCCGACCTCCTTCCGAATGCGTCCGGCGCCGGAACAAGCCCGGCAGGCGCCATCGGGAGCGGCTCGGTAGACTCGGCGGGCCGGCTTGTCAACACCCCGACCGCCGGCATCGCGGGCGTGGCCGGCGGGTCGAACGTTCCTACCGCCGCCGCCGCGCGATCCGGAACACCGCCGCCAGGAGCGAAACGAGGAGGAAGATGCGGCCGGCGCCGCGCGAGCCCGGGACGACGCAGCCGCAGCCGTCGCCGCCTCCGTCGCCCGTGCCGCCGTCGGGAGTCGCGTCGTCCTCCGCGTCGCCCGTCACCTCGCCGCCGCCGTCGGCATCCGTGCGGCCGTCGTCGGCCGCATCCGCGTCGGCTCCGCCGTCGGCATCGGCGCCGCCGTCGGCATCGCCGTCGGCGTCCGCGTCGGCATCGGCGCCCGTGGTGCAGGCGTCGCCGACGCACGAGTACCCGGTCGCACAGTCGGTGTCCGACGTGCAGGAGGTGAGGCACTCGGTGGTGCCGCAGACGTACGGCTCGCACGCGACCGGGTCGGTCGCGCCGCAGGTCCCGGCCCCGTCGCACGTCTCCGGCCCGCTCTGCTGGCCGGCGGCGCAAGTCGCCGTCGTGCAGACGGTCGTGGCGTCGGGGAAGGTGCAGGCGTCGGAGCGGGCCCCGTCGCAGCTCGCGGCGCAGTCGCCGGAGCCGGGACAGGCCGCGCGGCCACCGTGGGGCGCGCCGGTCACGATCGTGCAGGCGCCTTCGCTTCCCGCCACGTCGCAGGCCGCGCAGATCGCGGTGCACGCGCTGTCGCAGCAGAAGCCGTCCACGCACTGTCCGCCCGAGCACTGGGCGTCCGCGCCGCAGGCCGAGCCGTCGTCGAGCTCGGCGACGCAGACGCCGGCCGAGCACCATTCGTCCGCGGCGCAGTCGGTGTCGACCGTGCAGCCGCCGCCGCAGATCGTCCCCGAGCACGTGGCCGGGGCGCAGGCCTGGGTCTGCTCCGCGGGGCAGGAGCCGTCGCCCTGGCAGAAGGCTGCCAGGATCGCCACGTCCGCGGTGCAGGAGGCGTCGCGGCAGGAGGTGGAGTCGCCCGGATACGCGCAGGCCGCGGGAGCCGTCCCGTCGCACGCTCCGCCGCAGGCCGAGCCGTCGGAAACGCACGCCGCGCGGCCGCCGTGCGGCGCGCCGGTGACGGGCACGCAGAAGCCCTCGCTGCCCGCGACGTCGCACGCCTCGCACTGGCCCGTGCAGGCGCTCATGCAGCACACGCCGTCCGCGCACGCCAGGCCGGACCCGCAGGCCGCGCCCGCCCCGCACGGGTCGCCCAGGCCGCCCATCGGCACGCATGCTCCGGCGGAACAGGAGTAGCCGGTGACGCAGTCCGCGTCCGTCGCACAGGTGTCGAGACAGGCGGAGGCCCCGCAGAGGTACGGGTCGCACGGTGCCGTGACCGCGGAGGGACATGATGCGTCCGCGCCCGAGCATGTCGCGGCGACCGTCTCCGTCCCCGCCGCGCAGGCCGCCGCCCGGCACTCGGTGGTCGTCGGCGCGAGGACGTCGGCCGGGCAGTCGGCCGCCGTGCCCGAGCAGATCTCGGCCAGGTCGCAGATGCCCGCCACGACGCGGCATTCGGTCGCCGCGGGCGCGAACGCGTCCGCGGGACACACGGCGTCCGTGCCCGAGCACGATTCGGCCACGTCACAGACGCCCGCGGTGGCGCGGCACTCGGTGGTGGCCGGCGCGAAGGCGTCTGCAGGGCATGCGGCTGCCGTTCCGGAGCAGTTTTCGGCGACGTCGCAGACGCCCGCGGAGGAGCGGCATTCGAGGGTCGCCGCGGCGAAGGCGTCTGCCGGGCAGGACGGCGCAGTGCCCGTGC
>JACRCZ010000017.1 GCA_016218765.1 Deltaproteobacteria bacterium
CACCCACCATCCAGCCCCCACAGGAGTAAGCAACCTTAGGCAGTCAAACCCTTACAAACGTGACACGGCTACACCCGACACCCCCCACCCCTCCACCGCTCCACCCCTGCGCACGCCTTGCGCAACCGATGCCTCGCCCCGGGACTCGCGGACACCTCGCCTGCGCACCCCTTGCGCATCGACGGGAGGTTCGAAGGAGACAGCATGGCTAGAAACACCCGCAATCACGGGTGGTTGTTCCGCCACACCCCCGGCGGGCACGGAACGTGCTTTGTTTCGCCGCGTGAGGCGACCATGGGACGCCGCATCGGCCCCATAGGTCGCCACCCCACGGAAGGAGAGTCCACCATGGCCAAGCACTTCACCTGGATCATCGTCGCCGGCTGCCTCGTCGCCGCCACCGCCCTCGCCGCCACGACTCCCCCGGCGCCCGCGGACCCCGCCCCCGCCGAGTCGGTCGCGGCACCTCTCGTCTGCTCCCCCGTCCTCGCCTGCCCCCACGGACAGAACGGCGACGGCGAACACCGCTGCGGCTGCCAGGGCGGTGACGGCGAGCACCAGTGCAACGGCGACGGCTCCTGCGGCTGCGGTCGCTTCGTCGATGAGAACGGCGACGGCGTCTGCGACAACCGCGGCCAGGGCGGCTGCGGCTGTGGCGGCGGTCAGCAGGAAGAAGAGCAGAGCGGTTCGTAGTCCGCCCTCGCCCCCTACCTCCTCCAGAACGCGCGCGTGGCGAGCACCAGGACCGTGACCAGCTCCAGGCGGCCGACGAGCATCTCGTAGGTCAGCACCCACAGCGCGAACGGCGACAGATGGCCGTAGTTGGTCGTCGGCCCGACCGCCCCGAAACCCGGCCCGACGTTGCCCAGCGTCGCCGCGACCGCGCTCGCCGACGTCGTCAGGTCCTGCCCCGTCGCGGCCACCAGGATGACGCCGACCACGAAGTGCGCCACGTACAGCACGATGAACGCCAGGGTCAGCGAGACGATCGCCTCGGGAACCGCGCGGCCGTCGATGCGCAACGGCAGCACCGCCCGCGGGTGGGCCACCCGCGCCAGCTCCCGCCACGCGTGCTTGGCCGCGACGATCAGCCGGGACACCTTGATCGCCCCGGCGGTCGAGCCCGAGCAGCCCCCGATGAACATCAGCAGGACGAGCAGGAACGGCACCACCGGCGCCGAGGCCGCCCAGGAATGGAAGTCGGCGGAATTGTAGCCGGTGGTCGTCATCAGCGTGACCACCTGGAACGAGGCGTGGCGCAGCGCCGGCCCCGGCCCGCCGTAGGCCCCGGCATCCCACAACGCTGCCGCGACCCCCAGCGTGAACAGCGCGAGGATCGCCAGGTACGTCCGGGCCTCGGTGTCCCGCAAGTACAACAGCGGCTTGCGCTCGCTGAACAGTCGGACGTGCAGGGCGAAGTTCATCCCCGCGACGACCATGAAGAAGGTCAGCACGCCTTCGATCGCCGGGCTGTTCCAGTGCATGATCCCGGAGTTCTTCGTGGAGAATCCCCCCGTGGCCATCGTCGTGAACGTGTGGCACAGCGCGTCGAACCAGCCCATCCCCGCAAGCGCCAGGGCGAGGAGCTGTGCGACCGAGATGGCGACGTACGCGACCCACAGCAGCCGCGCGGTGTCCCGCAGGTGCGGCGTGATCTTGTCCTTCGTCGTGCCCGGCACCTCGGCCCGGAACAGCTCCTGCGCACCGACGCCCAGGATCGGCAGGATCGCGACGAACAGGACGATGATGCCCATCCCCCCCAGCCACTGGCTGCCGTGACGCCACAACAGCAGCCCGTGCGGCAGCGATTCCACGTCCGCGATGACCGTGGACCCCGTCGTCGTGTACCCCGACACGATCTCGAAGATGCAGGCCGAGAACGAGCGCAGGATCGGCACATCGTGCAGGTGCCCGTAGGCGAAGAACGGCAGCGCGCCGAAGAACGACGCCGAGACCCAGGCCAGCGCCACCGTCAGCAGGCTTCCGCGCCGCCCAATTTCGGCGCCCCGGCCGCGCAGCGCCAGCGAGACCCCGCCTCCCGCGAGGATCGCCGCCCCGACCGCGATCCCCAGGGCCGCCGCGTCCGGCTCGCCCAGCACCACGGCCACGACGAGCGGAATCGCCATGGCCCCGCCGATCAGCAGCGTGATCAGCGCGGTCAGCCGGACGACGCTCGCCCAGGGCATCAGGAACCGTTCGGGCGCGCCGGCGGAAGGCTGTCGCTCCGCCCGGTGAACAGCTTCTCGACCTTGTGGATGATCCGCCGCTCCACGATCGTCACGACCCGGTCGCCCGGCACGATCACCGTGTCGCCGTGCGGCACGAGCACGGCATCCCCGCGCGCCACCGCCAGCACCATCGCCCCCTGCGGAAAGCCGGTGTCCTTGAGCGGCACGGCCACCAGCTTCGACGCCTCCAGCGCCTGCAGCTCGATCACCTCCGCGTCGCGCGACCACAGCGCGTGCACGCCCAGGATCCGTCCGCGGCGAACGAGCTGCAGGATCGACCCGACCACGGCGGACTGCGGCGACGTCGCCGCGTCGATCCCGATCGACGGCGCCAGGTGCTCGTACGTCGCGCTCGCCGCCGCCACCATCGCCAGCCGCGCCCCGAGCGACTTGGCGAGCAGCGCGGCGGGGATGTTCCGCTCCTCGTGGCGCGAGCAGGCCACGAAGGCGTCGATCGCGTCGATGCCCTCCTCCCGCAGCACCTCCGGATCGGTCCCGTCGCCCTGCACCACCAGCGCCTGCGGCACCCGCTCCGCGCAGACGCGGCAGCGCTCCGCGTCGGAGGACAGGATCTTCACGGAGATCCGCGCCGCCGACAGCGCCATCGCCAGGTAGGTCGCCAGATCCTCGGCGCCGAAGATCATCACCCGCCGCACCGGCTGCCCCGACTTCCCCGCGAAGCGCAGCACCGCCGCCGCATCCTCGCTCCGGCACGCCACATAGGCGATGTCCCCCGCCTCCATCCGGTCCGGACCGCGCGGGATCGTCAGCGTGCCGCGGTGCTCGATGCACGCCACGCGCATCTGCACCGTGGCCAGCGGCCGGATCTCCGTCAGCGTGCGCCCCGCAGGCGGACTGCCGGCCTCGATGCGCAGGCCCAGCACCAGCACCCGCCCGCCCAGGAGCGGAATCACGTCCAGCGCGCCCGGCGCGCTGACCGCACGCGCGATGCGGCGCGCCGCCTCCTCCTCCGGATTGATCGCCGACGCCAGCCCGAACGGCTCGCCCCGGAACACCTCGGGGTCCGCGTGGTACTCCGGGTCCCGCACCCGCGCGACCCGCATCGCCCCCGGCGCAAGCCGGCCGGCGATCAGGCACGCCAGCAGGTTGACCTCGTCGCTGTCCGTCACCGCGATCACCAGGCCCGCCGTCTCGATCCCGGTACGCCGCAACACCACCGGCGAGCAACCCGTCCCCTCGACCGCGGCGACGTCCAGCCGGCCGGCGACGTCCCCCAGACGCCCCGCGTCTCGGTCCACCAGCACGACCTCATGCTTCTCGAACGTCAAGCGTTCCGCGATCGCGAATCCGACCTGCCCGGCGCCCACGATGACCACGCGCATGGTGACGGACCCGTAGCACAACCGCCACGCCCCCCGCCAGCCTCCCCGCCGGAATCCGGAGACCTCACCCCGCGCCTTCCCCTCCACCACCGTTCCTCGTTCCTTGTTCCTTGTTCCTTGTTCCTGGCTTGTTCGTTTGTCCCCCGCCCCGCCCCATCCTAGGATGTGGGCCGTGCCCACTCTCACCAGACCGCTCACCCGCCCGCCCCGCCCCGCGCTCTCGCTCGCCGCCGCCCTTCTCGCCCTCGCCGCACTGGGCGCCGTCGCCGCCTGGCAGACCTCCGCGGGACTCGACCACATCGACCGCATGATGGCCGAACGCTCCCGGACGCTGTACCGCATGGTCGCCACCGAGGTCCGCAACGTCGCCCGCTACGGTACCGCACGCCTCGAGCGCCTGGACGAAGTCTTGGCCGAGATCGCCGCGGGCGGCGACGTCCAGGCCACCGTGTTGCAGAAGGTCGACGGCTCCATCCGCCTCGCGCACGGAGACCTGCCCGACCCGCTGCCCGACTACCCCCGCAACGGCCGCGACTACCTGCTCGACGAGCCGGTCCTCCTCATCGCCGGGCCCGTCCACATCGAGACGCAGGGCTGCGGCACCTGTACCGGCTGCTCCGGCGAGGTCACGGGCTGCGGCGGCCCCGGCGGGGGCATCGCCGGCGACTACGAAGTACTCCTCGCACTCGACGCGTCCCCCTATTCCGTCCTGCGCCGCACGGTGTGGATGCAGGCCGTCGCCGGCGCCCTCCTCCTGCTCGGCCTCGCCGCCGGCCTCCTGCTCTACCGCCGCCAGACCCTCCAGACCGCCGCCATGCGCGAGGCGCTCGCCGTCGCCGACGAGCGCGGCCGCTCCTTCGAACGCCTCGGACGCGTCGCCGCCGGCCTCGCCCACGAGATCAAGAACCCCGTCGGCTCCCTCCGCGGCTTCGCCCAGCTCCTCGCCGAGGACGCCACCCCGGGCTCGAAACAGGCCGAGTACGCCGGTCTCATGGTCGCCGAGCTCGACGGCATCACCAGACGCGTCGACCGCCTGCGCGACGTCGCCCGCCCCTCCCCGCCCGAGCTCCGCGCCGCTCGTCCCAACGAAACCATCCGCCGCGTCGCCGCCCTCCTCGAGCCCGACCTCGCCGCGCGCGCGCTGAAGCTGCGCCTTGACCTCCCCCCCGACCCCGGGCCCGACGCGATGCTCGACGCCGAACGCTTCCGCGACGCCGTCGTGAACCTCGTGATCAACGCCATCGAGGCTTCCCCCGAGCGCGGCACCGTCACGCTGAAGCTCGCGACGCGCTCGCCCGACGACCGGCTCGTGCTCGAGGTCGCGGACCAGGGACCCGGCATCGCGCCGGACGATCGCGAGCGCGCCCTGCGCCCGTTCTTCTCCACCAAGTCCGGCGGCCTGGGCCTGGGACTGGCGGTCGCACAGCAGGCGTTCGAGGATCACGGCGGCTCGCTGGAAATCGACGCGGCGCCGGGCGGCGGAGCGCTCCTGCGCGCCGTCTGGCCGCGGAGGACGCACCGTGGCGCCTAGGACCATCCTCATCGCCGACGACGACGCCGCACACCGCCGCATGCTCGGCGCCGCGCTCGAATCCGCCGGATTCGCCTGCCGCTTCGCCGCCGACGGCGAGGAAGCCGTCCGATCGGCGACCACGACGCCCCCCGAGCTCCTCCTCCTCGACGTCCGCATGCCCCGCCTCGACGGCATCGAGGCGCTGCGCCGCATCGCGGAAGAACTCCCGGCGCTGCCCGTCGTGATCGTCACCGCCCACGGCGACGTGCGCACCGCCGTCGAGGCCATGAAGCTCGGCGCCCGCGACTTCATCGAGAAACCCGTCGACATCGACGAGCTGCGCAACGTCGTTCAGGACATCCTCGAGCGCCCCGCACCCGACAAGGTCGATGGCGGCGGCGAGACCGACGAGCCCCGCACCCTCGTCGGACCCAGCGCCGCGATGGCCAAGGTGCGCCAGACCGTCCGCCTCGCCGCGAAGTCGAACGCCACCGTGCTCGTCCACGGCGAGAGCGGTACCGGCAAGGAAGTCGTCGCACGCGCCATCCACGACCTTTCGGACCGCCGCACGGGCCCGTTCGTCGCGCTCAATTGCGCCGCCGTGCCCGAGGGCCTTCTGGAGAGCGAGCTGTTCGGCCACGAGAAAGGCGCGTTCACCGGCGCCGGCGCGCGCCACGCGGGACGCTTCGAGGCCGCCGGCGGCGGCACGCTGCTCCTCGACGAGATCGGGGAAATGCGCCCGCCGCTCCAGGCGCGCCTCCTTCGCGCGCTCCAGGAGCGTTCCTTCGAGCGCCTAGGCGGGACCTCGCCGGTCCACGTCGACATCCGCGTCGTCGCCGCCACCAACCGCGACCTGCGCGCCGACATCGCGCAAAAACGGTTTCGAGAGGACCTCTACTACCGCCTCGCCGTCGTCGAAATCGCCATGCCGCCGCTCCGCGACCGCCGCGAGGACATCCTCCCCACGGCCCAGCACCTCCTCGCCCGCCTCCGGCCGGAGGCGCGCCCACGCCTGACCGCCGAGGCGGCGGCGGGCCTGACGCTGCACGACTGGCCGGGAAACGTCCGCGAGCTGGCCAACGTCCTCGAGCGCGCCCTCCTCTTCGCCGGCACCGGCGACCTCGCCCCGGAGCACCTCCCGCCCGCGTTGCGCGAGCTGTGCGGCCGCGAGGAAACCCCGGCCGGCCCGCCCGACGCGACCGGCGTCCGCCCCGGCGTCTCCCTCGAGGCCGTCGAACGCGATCTGATCGAGAAGACCCTGCGCAGCCTCGGCGGCAACCGCTCCCGCACCGCCGAGACCCTCGGCCTCTCCCGCCGCGCCCTCCTCTACAAGCTCAAACGCTACGGGATCCGCTGACCGTCGCTCAAGCACTCCCCGTCACCCCGGACCAACAACTCGTCCCAATTGCCCCACCAACAACTCGTCCCAGTCGCCCAACTCTTTACGCCACCGCCTCCGGCGCCTCCTGCGGCATCGTCGCCCACCAATCCGCGCGCAGGTCGCGGCCGCCCTCCACCGTCCGTCGCGCCGCGCAGTACATGAACCGCGGCTCCCCCTCCACCCAGCGCCCGGCCAGCAGCGCCCGCCCCGGTCCGAACTCCACGCACTTCTCCAGCAGCCGCGGCGGCACCCCGTCCAGCGCCGGCAGCGACTCCACCGCCCGCCGCACGGCGCTCGCACCGATCCGCATCACCGCCATGTTCTCGAACTCCGACAGCACGTACGGGTCGACCTTGTCCGGCCGCTGCGTCGCGAGCACCAGGAACATCCCGAACTTCCGCCCCTCCGCCGCGATCGTCCGGAACTCCTCCCGGATCGCCTCCTCCGTCCGGCTGCGCGGCGCCGAGGGCACCAGGATGTGCGCCTCGTCCACCACGATGAACGTCGGCGCCCGCCGGTCGCCCTCCGCCGGCCCCTTGAGCGCCTTCTCCCAGCGCCTCGTCGACTGGTGCCACTCCCACCGCAGGAGCGCGTTCACGGCCATCAGCCGGGACCGCCGGTCCGGCAGCGACGCCAGATCGATGACGTCCAGACGCCCCTCCGGCAGGCTGTGGTCCTGGCCCGCCCCCAGCTCCGTGTCGATGAACCCGCTGTCCCCGCGCTCGCGCGCCACGTTGAGATAGAACCGCTCGACGTCCGGCGAGACGTGCCGCAACGCCCGCACGGCCTCCTCCGCCAGCCGCACGACCTTCGAGTTGCGGTACAGGCGCCCGACGATGCTCGTGTCCTCTCCCGACGCCGCGCGCTGTGCGTCGTCGAACGCGCCGCGCAGCCTCGGGTGCGACTGGATGAGCTGGATCCGCTCCTGCTCGTTCAGGTTCCGCCCGTGCCGCAGCAGCTCCTCGGCCACGTCCAGGAGCCCGCGCCCCGGATGGAGCCGGCGCGTCAGCGGCTGCACGCCCGACGGGACGTCGTGCCCGATCTGCGCGATGAGCTGCACGAAGCGGTGGCACAGGTGCAGCTCCGACCGCCACTTCGGCTCCAGCTCCTCCGCCAGGAAGTCCGGCGAGATCGACGTCCACGGGATCCGCAGCCGCTCGTACGGCGCCTCCATCTCGTCCCGCATCGTCCGGATCCGCGTCGAGACCCGCCGCCACCGCCGCTCGAACGACTCACGCCGCGCTTCGTGCGGCAGCCGTCCCAGCCCCGTGCGCGAGTCGTACTGGCACTCCGTCCACAACGTCTCCGGCTTGACCTCGTGCACGCGCAGGAAGTCCCCGTTGGAGTCGAACACCACGCACCGCGCCCGCGTCTCCAGCAGCAGCTCCTCGATCATCCGCCCCAACAGGAACGACTTGCCCGCGCCCGACTGCGCCAGGATCCCCATGTGGCACGCCATCCGCGACGGCGGGACCCGCACCAGGTCCTCCGGCGTCTGCCGTCCCGGCCCGGGCCCGGGCTCCAGCCAGTACTGGGGATGCAGGTCCTTCGAGATCCGCCACCCGAGAACGAGCGGCACCTCGACACGCGTCTCCGGGACTTCTCTCATCTCACTCCTCCGCTCCCCCCCTCCCCCCGCACTCCCCGCACTTCCCTCATGCCGGACACGGCACGTCGCTCTCCAGGCAGATCACCCGCGTCGCATCCCCCGCATCGGGACAGCACGTGCCCGCGCAGTCCGGGCAAGGGCACGATCCGCACGCGCGCCCCGGAACGTACGGCACGCACGCCGCCCCCGCGCACACCTCGTCGGTCATGCACCGCCGCCCGCACCCCCCGCAGTTGAGCGGATCGCCGGCCATCGCCGCCGCGGCCACGCACCCGCCGCTGCAGGCCGTCGTGCCCGCCGGACACGACGCCACGCACGCCCCCGCGCTGCAGTACGTGGGCGAGCCGCCGACGTCCTCGCACGCCGCGTCACACCCGCCGCAGCGGTCCCGGGTCGCCGCAAGGTCGAAGCACGACCCCCCGCAACGCGTCAGCCCCGACCGGCAGACGCACACCCCGCCCGAACACGTCTCGCGGTCCCCGCAGCGATGACCGCACGTGCCGCAGTTCGCAGGGTCCGACAGCAGGTCGCGGCACCGCCCGCCCGTCCCGCACACGGACAGTCCCGCCCCGCACTCGCACGCACTCCCCGCGCACGCCCCGAAGATCGGGTCGCACGCGTTCCCGCAGGCACCGCAGTGCAGGTCGTCCGTCGCCAGATCGGCACACGCCACCACGCAGTTCGCTTCCCCCGCCGGACAGCGACACACCCCCACCGCACACTCGATCCCCGGCGGACACGACTGCGCGCACCCGCCGCAGTTCGCCGGGTCCGTCGACGCGTCCACGCACAACGGGGCGCACAGGATCTCCCCGGCCGCGCACCCGCACACGCCGTCCACGCACGACTCGCTCGCCGCACACCCGTTCCCGCACCGCCCGCAGTTCAGCGGGTCGCCCCGTACGTCGGTGCAGACGCCGCCGCACAGCTGCAACCCGCCGCCCGTGCACCCCCCATCCTCCACGCCGCCGTCCACCTCCCCCGCCGCCTCGTCGCCGCCGCCACCCTCCGCGTCGCCCTCTCCAGGCGCCTCGACATCCCCGTCCCCGTCCCCGCGGTCCGGTACGACCTCCCCCGCGTCCTCGCCCGAATCCCCTTCCACCTCCGCACCCCGGTCCCCGTCGCGCGCCTCCACCACCCCGTCCCCGCCGCCCCCGTCCTCGGCGTTCTCCGCCAGCGGCGGCGGATCCAGGATCAAGCTGCACCCCGCAAGCAGCGTCGTCGCCAGGACCGCCCTCACCACGTCAACACCAGCCGCCCCGGAAGCAGCGACACCGCCGCACCGCCCTCGCCCGGCCCGGACTCCTCCCCGCCGTCGCTCGCCAGGTACACGATCAACGCCCCGAGCGCCCCGGCGGCCGCCACGCCGATCAGCACGTCGGTCGCCAGGCCCAGCTCAACGACCGTCCCGCGCAGCTCGGCGTCACGAGCGCCGCCCGCGACGTATTCGTCGCGGTACGACAGGCCCAGGCCCCCCGTCACGGCCGCCGCAATCGCCGACATCGCACCCACGCCCACCATCGTCCAGAACCAGGGACTCTCGAGCACGCCGCGGGCGCCGCCCTCCGGTTCCGACGGCCCGCGCGGGACCTCCGCGAGTGCTCCCGGAGGCGTCGCGATCGGCGCTGCCGCCGGAACCGCGGCGTCCGGAGCCGCCACCACCGCCGGAACCGCGAACCCCAACGTCACCGTGACCCGTTCGCCGCCCCCCGCCGTGACCGTCGCCTGGACGTCGTCGAACCCCTCCTGGCGCGCCGTCACCACGTGCGTGCCCGGCGCGACGACCGGCACCTCGACGACCGGCGACTCGCCGACGTCCACCTCGTCCAGCGCCACCCGCGCGCCGGGCTGATCGATTTCCACCCGCAACGAGAACGTCGTCTGGCGGATCTCCCCGAGAATGCGCTCCGCCTCGGCTCGGATGTCCGCCGGAGCCTCAGCTCCCGCCACACGCAGGTACTCCTCGAGCACCGCGCGGGCACGGGCCAAGTCGCCCAGCTCCCAATGACACATGCCGATGTCGTACAGGACGATGGGCCGTGCCTCGAGCCGGTACGAGGCCTCGAACGCCGCAAGCGCCTCGGCGTAGGCTCGCTCCTGCAGCGCCCGCACGCCGTCCTCGAACCGCGCTCTCGCCTCCGCCGCCGTGGTCTCCGCGGCCACCGCCGCATCGGTCTCCGATTGTGCGCGGCCGACCTGCGGTGCAGCGAGCAGCAGCGCCGCCAGCGCCGCCAGGACCCCCCACCACTCGGCTCCCGATCTGATCCCTCCCCGACCGAACGCCAACGAATCCGTGTCGTTCTCCTAGTCGTAGCTGACGACGAACACACCGCCGGCGGCACCCTCGATCGTCTCCGGCTCGTCCCGCCGGGACTGCCGGCCACCACGGCCCGAACGCCGTAACGCCGGGCGGATCGAACGGTCGCGGTCCGGCACGACCGTCCCGGCGAACGGCCGATAGTCGCCGCCCGGCACCTCGACGTTCACGTCCAGCGGCCGATCCGACAACGGCACGATCGCGACCCCTTCCGCGTCCGCCGGCCACTCCCCGACGTGCGCGACCGCGCCGGACGGCAGACCCTCCAGATGGATGCGCACTGCCGGAACACTCGCTCCGCCCCCCCCGGCAACCTCCGCCGGCGAGGCCGTTCCGTCCCCCTCCCCCCCCTCCCCACTCCCTCCGCTCTCCCCCCTCTCCCCGCTCTCCCCCCTCTCCCCACTCCCCCCCCTCTCCCCGCCCTCCCCGCTCTCCTCCCTCTCCCCACTCCCCCCGCTCTCCCCGCTCTCCCCCCTCTCCCCGCTCTCCCCGCTCTCCCCGCTCTCCCCTGCCGGCTCCGCACTCAACTCCTCGTCGAGCCCCTGAGCCCACCACTCCTCCGGGGCTCCCGACGCCGCCGTGGCGGGATCCCGCCCGGCGCCGGACGCTCCCGAGAACGCGCCGGCGACATACAGGACGGTCGCGGCCAGGGCCGCCGCCGCCATCCCGCCGGCCAGGAAGCCCAGCCAGCCGGTACGGGGCGTGGCCGCGGCGAGTTGCTCCAGCGCCGACGCCGTCGGCCCCGCGCCGGAGACCGAATCCTCGTCCACCGCCTGCGCAATGCGCTGCAGCGCGGCCGTCGATGCCTCGTCGGCCAGCGACATCTCCACCGCCAGCAGCAGGCGTTGGAACTCCTTCGCGGTCGCGATGCGATCTCCGACCTGCTTGCGCACGGCCCGCGACACCACCTCCGCCAGTCCCTCCGGCAGCCGCGGAGCGAACTCGCGCGGCGATGGGTACTCGGCCGGCGAACGCCGGTCGCTGAAACGCTCGACCCACAACATTTCCCCGGACACCGCGGAATGCGGCAGCCGGCCGGTCAACATGCGGAAGAGCACCATCCCGGCGGAGAAGACGTCCGACGCGGGCCCCAGCGGCTTTTCCAGGAACACCTCGGGCGCCGCGTACGCGGGCTTGCCCAGGAACGTTCCGGGCTGGGTCAGCGATCCGCCGGAGTCGTCGTCCAGGATCGGTCGCGCCAGACCGAAATCCAGGAGCTTCACCCGCAGCCGACCCTCCGGCCGGCGCACCAGGAACACGTTCGACGGGCCCAGATCACGGTGCAAAACCCCGGCCCGGTGCGCCTGCGCCAGCCCGTCGAGCATCTGGAGCATGAGCGCGACCGCACGCGCGGGCGACAGCACCTTCTCCCGCCGCAGCAGCTCGGCCAGCGTCTCGCCGTGGAGCAGCTCCATCACGATGTACGGCCGCTGCGCACTCCCCCGCGGCGGCAGGCACCAGTCGTAGATCTCCACCACGTTCGGGTGGCGGATGTTGCGCAGCGCCTTCACCTCCCGCTGGAAGCGTAGCACCCGCCCGGGATCCGCCCCCAGGTGCATCGTCACCACCTTGACCGCGAAACACTCCCGCGTCGCCAGCTTCTCGGCCTCGTACACCGACCCCATGCCCCCGGCACCGACGAGGCGGAGCACCCTGTACCCTGGAATCTCGGGGAACTCACTTCGGGGAGCCGTCTCGGCGCAAGCCTTGACGTCGGTCACGAGCTACACCTCTCAGGAGGGAAGGCGGGGAGGACTTTGCCGTCACCCCACGGCAACCCCCCAGAGCGATGGTACGCGCCTGGGTGTGAGGGTCAAGCCTTTTCGCCGGTGGGGTCCCGCCCCGCATCCGCCGCCTGCCGGCCGCAAAAAGGCGCAAGCCGGGGCCGATTGCCCCGCTATTCCGCCGCCTTCGCCCTCAGCTCCCGCCGGGCCGCCTCGAACGCGGGCCGGTACCGCTCCAGCCGCTCCAGCTCCGTCGCCGTCTCCACGGTCACGATGCTCTTGGCCGAGACGTACACCGCCAGCCCGTAGTGATACGGCGTGTCCGACTGCGCGAACTCGAGCTGCAGGAGCTTGCCCGCCACCCCGTCGGCGCTCGTCACGTCGGACTTCCCCGCCAGCCGGTAGCCCTTCGCCTCCACCAGCTCCCGCTCGAAAACCTCGCTCCAGAACGCGAGGCTGCCCTCCTCCTCGTTCGCACGGTGACGCACGGCGATGGCCGAGCCGTCCGGAGAGACGGCGCGCCAGGCGAAGGCGTCCGGACCGGAGATCTTGACGAAGCCGTCCGGCGTCCGCGTCCACTCCGCCTCGTGCCGCGGACAGCCCGCCGCCACGAATGCCAGCGCGACCACCCCCCCCGCCGCGCACACCACCGATGCCAGGCGCTTCATTTCCGGCTCCCTCCCCGCCCCTTCACGGCAGCACCGCGTCCAGCCCGTACGACTCCACCCACGGGAACGGCTGCCGCACCCGCGGCAGACGCTCGGTGGGCCGCTCGCGCATCGACACGACCAGCGAAACCGAGGACAGCTCCGTCCGCGCGAGCAGGAAACGCAGCCGGCCCTGCTGCGACTCCAGCTCCCCCGTCACCTCGCGCAACGTCCGCTCGACATCCAGACTGTCGGCCACCGTTTCGGCCACGGCCAGCAGGCCCTGCACGCGGCGCCGGCTCGTCTCGAGCTGCTCGATTCGCCCTCGCAGCGTCGCCAGCTCCATCGTCACGTCCTCGCTCGTCACGTCCTCGCGCACCACCTCGCCGATCTCGCGCAGCGCCGCCAGCGCCGCATCGAGCCTGTCCGCGGGGACGCGCAGCTCGGCGCTTCCCGTCTCGCTCTCCTGGACGTAGCCGCCCAGCGCCCCGACCGCCCGGATCGCCGCCGCCATCGTCGCCTCGGGCTCGAAGCTGCGGATCCCCACCGCGGCCTCGCGCACCACGGCCCGCCCCGCGGCCCGCGCCGGCGCGGCATCCGCCGCCGCGACGGGCTCCACCGCCACCGCCGGCGTCTCGGGCTCCGATCCGTCGCCCCCGCCGGATCCCGCGGCCACCGCCGGCGCCTCCGACTGGGATCCGTCGCCCGCGTCGGACCCCGCGCCGGTCTCCGCCACGGCCGTCTCCACCGCCCCGGCGTCCTCGGACGCGGGCGGCGCGGACGCCGTGCCGCCCTCCTGCGCCCCGACCGCCGGCACCGCGAGAACCACCGCCGCCGCCAGCGCCAGGCGAACGCCCGTCTTGTGGTCCGCGGACATCGTCTGCTCCTCCTACTGCCCTGCCAGGACCCGCTGCAGGCCGTAGCTCCGGACCCAGGCAAACGGCTGCGCCGCCCGGTTCCGCACCGCCGTCTCCACGTGCAACGCCTCGACGTCCACCGTCAGCGTCGCGAAGGCCGCCTCGTCCGCCAGCACCCGGCGCTCCTCTTCCAGCTCGCGCAGCTCCAGCTCGATCCGCCGCAGCTCCTTCTCGATCGCGAGCCGCTCGTCCATGTCCGTCGCCTGGGCCAGGAGCGCCGCGAAGCGTTCCCGCAGCGCCCGCAGGTTGTCGATCCGCGCCTCGATGTTCCGGTACTGCTCCGTCACGTCCCACGAGGACTCCCGGAAATCCCGCACCTCCCCCAGGCCCTTCAGGGCCGCCACCGCCTCCTGGTACCGCGCCGCGGGAATCCGCAGCACCCGCCGCACGAGCGTGCTCGACTCCACGAAGCCGCCGAGCCGCTCCGTCACCCCGTCGACCGCCGCCAGCGCCTCCTGCACCGCGTGCACGGCCAGACGCAGCCACGCGTGGTACACGATCATCCGCTCCACGGCCGCCGCCGGCCCCTCCTGCCCCCCGCCCGACGACGCCGCGCCCCTCGAAGAAGACCCCGCCCACCGCCCCCCTTCCCCCTCCGCCTCGCTCCCCGGAAACCCGCTCGGCGGAGGCGTAGGCTGCGACGGCGCCGCAGGCTCCGACGGTGTCGCCGCCGGCTCCGTCGCCATCGATTCGCTCTCGTCGACGATCGAACCGCGCCGCTCTTCCGCTCGAAACGCGGGGTCCGACCCACCCGCGGACGCCTTCGACTTCGAGAACTTCTTGCACCCACCCCCGCCGACGCGACCAGCGCCAGCCCCACGGCGATCCCCATCGCGACCGTCCTACCCACCTCGGCTCCTCCGCGTCCCTGCACCGGACGCTCCGATGATCGAGCCCCCCCGCCCGCCGTGTCAAGTGCATCTCCCTGCGGGGGCCCCTGACGGATGGAACCCGACCTTGATCCGTGCACGAAGCCCGTCCCGAGCCTGCCGAGGGGCACGAGGTCCGAAACCCGTTCCCCGGTGCCCGAGCACGAGCCCCAAGACGGTCTTCGCCCTGCGGGCCTCGGATCAGTCGACCCCGCGGACCTGCTGCGCTTCCGCCCATGCCGCAAGGTCGGAGACGAGCACACCGAACCCGTCGGGACAGGCCGAGACAACCACGTCGAGGTCCACCTCCCGGGCCCGCCGAAGATAGTCGCGGCCCGGGTCTAGCGAGTACCCCGCCTCATGCCAGCGGCGCTTCGCTTCCCGTTCGTCGACCCCGTCGGACTCCGGGATCGGCACCAGCCACCCCTCGAGGCTCGGCATTGCTGCCGCCACGACGATCGGGATTCCGGCGAGTCCCGCACCGACCGCGGCCCGAAGCCCGGAACGCGTCGCCTCCGCGCAGCCGGGCTTGCGGCAGTCCTTCGTCACGACCACGAGATCGACGCGATTGCGGCCAACGCAGGCGTCGAGCCAGCGCGGACGGGGCCACGGCGAGCCGCCGGGCATTCCTCCTCCGGTCCGCAGCACGGCGCCACGCGGCACTCCGGCCAGATCGAACAGCAGACCCGGGTTGCCGGACCTCCTGCCCCCGCGAATCCGCGGTGGCCAGACGATGACCGGGTGCAGAGCCAGCTTCTCGGACAGGATGCGCCCGACGAGGATGTGCAGCGCTCCACACTCGTCACCCGCTATCGGATCGCCAGGCGTTCCGGGCCGACGGAAACTCTCGCCTTCCTCGGCGTCGCCCTCACCGAGAGCCAGCAGCAGGACGGTTCTTGGGGATGCCACCCAGAGCCCCCGAGTACCACAACTCCCCCAGCGCCCCTTGGTAGTTCTTCAACGCATCGGCCAATCCGGCCTGGTCCACGACGGCGGAGACCTTTACGACTCCCTCGGCGTCGCGCTCGCAAACTCGAACCTCCTCCGGCTTGCAGAGGTTCACGAAGTCGACCGAGTGAGTGGCGACGACGACCTGGACCCCGGCACGGGTCGTCGCCGGACCGGCCTCGGCGGCGAGCTCGCCGCGGGCAGCCTGTCCGAGCAACTCGTATGCCTCCCCGAGCAGGTACGGGTGCAGCGAGTTCTCCGGCTCTTCGAAACACAGAATTCGATCCGGCTCCGAGCGCATCGTGACCCACAACAACGCCAGCGCCAGAAGCATGCCCGACGAGACGTGCTCCGCCGCGAACGGATGCCGCGATCCCCGCTCGCGGAACGTTAGGTTCACGACGGTGTGACCTTGGGCGTCGACGCCTGGCTCGGGGAGGATTTCGTCGACCCACGGAAAAAGCTTCCGGAACCTTTGTTCGACCGCGACGAACTGCCGTCGGTCCGAAGTCAGGAGAAGCAGGAGCGCCGACGGAAGGCCGAATCCATCCGGATCCACCGTGGCGGTCGGCGAGCACGACTCGGCAATGCGGCGAGGCAGAAACCGCGCGATGCGAACGGGACCGATCGCCTGGTGAACAGCGAGGGCGTCATCGAGCCAGGCTGGACGCTGCGCTGGGCTGCGCCACTCGGCTGCTCCGAACGGCGCCGATTCCCCCGCTTGTCCGCCTCGAGGACGCAGGATCTCGCCGTCGAACAAGCCACCCTTGCCGCGGATGGACTCGGCATGAACGTCGCCAAGATGGAGCTCGATTCCCCACGTCAGCCGGATGGCAGCCCCGGACGCCTTGCCGTCGGACGAAAGCTCCGCGGAGAACGAGACGTGGCGATCCTCTCCGCGGTATGTGACCTCCCCCGTTCGCGAAGAGGCGAACCGCGTCTTCTTCAACTGTCGTGACGCCACGCTCCACAACCCATCGATCGCTTCGATGATCGTGGTCTTCCCGGAACCGTTCGGCCCGAGGAGCACCGTCGGTCCCTCCAGATTGAACCCGATGGAGGTCCCGACGAGCCCCTTGTAGCCATCGACGGTCAGCGAGCGGATCATGGACGAAGTCTACCGGGCCAAACGGGGGCAGGTCCAGAAGCCGTTCGGAGACGTCCGCCCGCATGCGATGCGCCACGGCCGGGCAGTCGCCCTCGCACCGCTCCCTGCCCCACCACCGCTCCACCGCTCTACCGCTCTATCACTCCACCCCACCACCGCTCCACTCCGCCGGCGGTGACGACGGGGACAACACGGCTGATGAAGCCGCTTGCCCGTTGCGACGAACGGCTTCGTCAGTCCGGCGGAGCCGCAGCGTCGCCCCAGGCCGCCTCGACTTCCGCAAACAGGTCCTTCGCCCGCTCCGACCACTCGTTGGCGACCCCGAGCTGCGAGGCGAAGGTCAGCGCGCCCGGCACCACGACGTCGCTCGCCGGCTCCACCCCCGTCAGGAACGCCCGCACGATCTGCTCGACCGTACGGTCGCCGACAACCACCACGCCCCGGATACCGGGGGCCAACTCGCCTATCAGGTCGCCAAACGTCAAGCCCGACGGCATCTCGAGATCCACCCATTCCTCCGGCAATACGCTGGGCAGCACCGCGAATCGCCTGCACACCTCGAACCACGCCCACGCGATCCGGTAGCGCGCCGCAACGCTCCACGTCGGAGCACACGGGAATGACTCCATCACGTCGAGGCTCGCCGCCGTGATCTCCTTCGCGCTGCGCACGAGGTCGTCCTTGTACCTCGCAAGATCGTCGCCGAACGTCCGCAGCTGCCGGGCCGCGAACTCCAGGCCCTCCAACGACCGCACCTCGGACTCCACGGTCTCGAAACGCGCCGCCCCTCCTTCCTCGTCCGACAGACGCTGCGCGTCCGGACACGACAGAGCCGGGAGGAAGGAGCTGACCGACCCGCTCGTACCGCTGAACGAGGCGCCCCCTTCCGCCTCCATCTCCACCCCATCCGCACCCACGGGTTCCGACGTCGCCCCAAGGCTCGCCCCGACGTTCGGCGCCGCCATCGCCCCGACGTCCGATGTCCCGCCCGCATCCTCAGCCGGCGGAACGCTGTGCGCCCCGTCCGGCGGAGGCGGACAGCCGGAGCAAACGACGATGATGACGCACGCCCCGAGGACCCCACCACCCACGACCCGAAGAACCCCCATGCCTCCAATTCAACACAAACCCCGACGCTCTGTCCATTGCCGACCGCCCATCCGGGCCGGCGCGGGATCCGCCACCACGGTCCCATGCGTGCATCACCCCCACGTTCTGCTATTCTTCCCCCAGGACGTGTCCAGCACCTGGCACGGGGAGGGAACCGGTCATGGTTGCCGCGGCGAAGTGGATCCTGCTCGGGCTGATCATGGTCGTCGCCGTCGTCGCTGTGCTCTGCGGCTTCCGCCGCCGCCACGCCCCGGTTGACCAGGGACGCCGCGGCACGCTCTCCGCCGTTCGCGGCGCGTTCTACGCCGCCGTCGCCGCCGTCCTGGGCGGCTCCGCTTGCTCCCAAAGCGACGACGACGGCGCCGACGAAGCGGCCGGTCCGGAGGACGCAGGCGGCAGGATCGAGGACGCCGGAATCGAGTGCTACGTCGGTCCCGCGCCGGACGCCGAGGATGGGTGGACCCCGACCGATGGCCGGCCGGAAGACATCCGCGATGTCTCGTGCTACCGCGACGACGGCACTCGGGATGATGCGTGGACTCCCCCGGACGCCCAGCCGGAGGATGCCGCCTCCGAGGACCTCGACGAAGTCATCGACTCCTTCGACCTGGACACGATCACGTGCTACCAGATCGGTCCCGACCCGGATGCCGGAGTCTCTCCGGACGCCGGCCCCGTCGGCGACGCCGATGATCCCGACGGCCTGATCGGCCTCGCCCCCTTGGAGCGCCGACGACGCATCCGCTGGGCGCGCCGCACGCTCGAGCGCGCGCAGGCCGTCCGACGTCTCCTTTCCGACCCGCACGCCGACCCGACCGCACGCGCGGCCCTCCGCGCCGACCTCCCGACCCTCGCCCGCCATGTCCGCCTCGCCCGCCGCTTCCTCGGCCCACGCCCCAACCGCCGCCCACCCGTCGGCTGACCCCAACCTTGACCCCGCGTCCTCTCGTGCCCGATTCTCCCCTCGTGACCATCACCGGCCACTGCCGCACCACAGCCATGGGCATCCTCCCCCACACGGACGTCGACCGCGCCCTCGATCTCGCCTTCTCGCTCGACATCCCCTTCTGGCCGCAGCTCCCCCGCCTCTCGTACTTCGAGGACATGTACGTCCAGGTCTCCGAGAACTTCCCGGGCATCCGCATCGATGAAGAGCACCGCCGCGTCGAGTTCTCCCACGTGCGGTTCATGGACGAGCTGCCGGCGTTCCTCGAACGCATGGACGAGCCCGACCTCTACCGCCTCTCGCCCCGCTACTCCGCCGTCTACCACCGCTTTCTCGACCGTGATCTCTCGCCCTACCCCGCCGTCCGCGGCCAGCTCGAGGGCCCGGTCTCCTTCGGCTTCAACGTCAAGGACGAGCACGACCGCCCGGTGATCTACGACGACGAGGTCCGTCCGTTGCTGCTCGACTTCATGGCGCACAAGGCGAACGTGATGCTCGAAGAGCTGTCCGCGCGCAACCCCAACGCCTTCCTCTTCATCGACGAGCCGGGGCTCGAGTTCGTCTTCTCCGCGCTCTCGGGCTACGACGGCGTCGCCGCCCGCCGCGATCTCGACACCCTCTTCGCCGGCATCGGCGGCCGGCGCGGCGTGCACCTGTGCGGCAACCCGGACTGGGACTTCCTCCTGCGGACCCGCATGGACGTCCTCTCCTTCAACGCCTTCGCCCTCGGCGAGCGCTTCGTCACCTACCTGCCGAGCCTGAAAGCGTTTCTCGACCGCGGCGGCGTCGTCGGCTGGGGCATCGTCCCGGCCAACGTCGACGACTTCCTCGGCGCCACGCTCGACGGCCTCCTCGATCACCTGGAACGGCTGTGGGACCGTCTGGACCGCGCGGGCCTCCCCCGCGAGCGCGTCCTCCCGCAGAGCCTCCTGCTCCCCGCGACCTGCGCCCTGGTCAATCCCGATCGCGAGAAGACCGTTGACGCCTGCTACGACGTCCTGCGCGAGCTGTCGCGACGCGTCCGGGACAAGTACGGGCTGAAGGATTCTTCCCCATGACCAAGCCCAAGACCCGCTGCCCGTGGCCCGGCGAACACGAGTTCTACGTCCGCTATCACGACGAGGAATGGGGCGTGCCGCTGCACGACGACCGCAAGCTGTTCGAGTTCCTCGTGCTCGAAGGCGCGCAGGCGGGACTGTCGTGGGCCACCATCCTGCGCAAGCGCGAGGCGTACCGGAAGGCGTTCGCCGGATTCGATCCGCAGAAGGTCGCCCGCTTCGACGCTCGCGACGTCCGCCGTCTGCTCGGCGACGCCGGCATCGTCCGCAACCGCGCCAAGATCGCCGCCGCCATCGGCAACGCCAAGGCGTTCCTCGAGGTGCAGCGCGAGTTCGGCTCCTTCGACCGCTACATCTGGGCCTTCGTCGACGGCCGGCCGATCGTCAACCGCCGTCGCACGCTGGCCGACCTCCCCGCCCGCACCCCCCTCTCCGATCGCATCAGCAAGGACCTCCGCGACCGCGGCTTCCGCTTCGTCGGCTCCACCATCGTCTACGCCCACATGCAGGCCACCGGCATGGTCAACGACCACCTCGTCTCCTGCTTCCGCCACCGCGAAGTTTGAGTTCCCCCCCCTCCGGATCCATCAGCCACCAGCCACCAGCCGGTCCCCCCTCAGTACACGTCCAAATCCCGGCCGAGCACCACCCGCCCGCTCCACCCCCTCCGGACCTCGTCCACGAGCACCTGCTCGTTCTTGCGGTCCTTCCACAGCAGCGGATGAACGAGCACCAGCATCCCGGGCCGCGCCTCCTGCGCGACGCGCGCCAGGTCGGCCGTCGAGGTGTGGAACGAGCCGTGGTACCCCTGCCAGTCGGGCGGCAGCTCGGCGAAGCCCGCGACGGCGTACACCTCGTGCACCAGCACGTCGCACCCGTCGCACGCACGCACGACCGCCTGCGACTTCGTCGTGTCCCCCGAGATCACGATCGTCCGCTCCCCGGCCTCGATCCGGTAGCCGTAGGAATGCGGCCACGTCCCGTGCTCGACCGCGAACGCCGTGATGGTGACCCGCGCATCGCGATAAACGTGCCCGGCCGGAATCTCGTGCACCTCGACCCGAACGCCCTCGGGCGAATTCCCTTCCGCGCCGTGGATCCGCACGTCGATGTCCTCGGCCCACGCCGCGAGCAGGTGATCGGTCATGGCCTGCAATCCGGGCGGACCGTAGGCCTCGAGCGCCCGCTCGCGGCCCAGCACCCACGGCGTGAGAATGAGGTCGGGAAAGCCCAGCGTGTGGTCCGAGTGCAGGTGGGTGAGGAACACCCGGGCCAGACGCTTCGGCTGCAGCTCCTCGTGCCCCGCCGCGTAGGCCTCCGCGGCGCGCCGCACCAGTCCCGCGCCGGCATCGAACAGGTACGCCTCTCCCCCTGCGAGCACCGCGGCGCACGGCCCCATGCGGTCGGGATCCGCGCGCGGCGTCCCGGTGCCCAGCAGCACGAGCTTCGCGCCGCCGGCCGAATCCGCGACCACATCCTCGCGCGGCGGCGACGGCGTGGAGCGGCACGCCCCGGCGATCAAGATCAGATACGTCAGCGCGACCCGACCGGCACCTCCAGGCGCCGGCTGCACCGCGAAGCCTGCTGCGCAGGCTGGAGACCCTAACGGCGTCTCCGCCCCCCTCGCCGCAGGAACAGGGTCGCGACCAGCACGCCCGCCAGGACGGTCCACCCCGGCCTGGCGACCCGCTCCGCCGTCGAGCACCCGCAGCCTCCCGGCGCGACGCGGCTCGCCGTGCCCCGCCGCGGCCCGGCCATGCGGATCGATAGAGTCCGCTCGGGCCGGTCCCACCCGTCCGCGTCGCCCCACCGCGGACCCTCCAGCAGCTCCCCGAAACCCTCGTCCCCGGAGACCCAGCAGCGCAGGCCGTCGCCCCCGCGGACGCACAGATCCGCCCGGCGATCGCCCGTGACGTCGGCCAGGCGCAGCGTGCGCCCGCGCGCCGGATCGGCCCAGCCCTCATCCGCAAGCGGCGGGCCGGTGACCTCGCCGCCGAAGCCCGCGGCGGTCCACGTCCAGCACGACACGCCGTCCGCATCCCGCGCGCACAGCTCCGCCCCGCCGTCCCCATCGATGTCGCCCATCCGGATCGTCTCGTACCGCACCGCCGCCGCCCACCCGCCGGCGTCGGCCAGCACGGGCGCCGCCACCGCCGGCCCGAACGCCCACCCTCGCGACAGATGGCACCCGAAGCCGTCCGCCGCTCGACCGCAGATGTCCGCTCGCCCGTCGCCGTCGACGTCCGCCATGCGAATCGTGCTCCAGTACTCGATCCGGTCCCAGCCCCGCGAGTCGCTCCACGCCGGCCCGTAGATGCGGTCGCCGAACCCCGGCCCCCGCCAGCGCCAGCACCGCACCCCCTCGGGCGCCCGCGCGCAAAGGTCCGCGCCGCCGTCGCCGTCCACGTCGGCCATGCGGATCGTGCCCCAGTACGCGGCTCCGCCCCACCCCGCCGCGTCCGACAGGTCCGCAAGCGGCGACGGCGCCCCGAACCCCCGCCCCGTCGACGGCCAGCAGGAGAACCCGTCCGGGCCCCGCCCGCACGCGTCGTCCCGCCCGTCCCCGTTCACGTCGATCAGCCGGATCGTCCCGAACGACCCGGCCGCGTCCCAGCCGACCTCGTCGGCCAGCGCCGGTCCGCCCAAGACCTCGCCGAACCCCGTCCCCGTCGACCGCCAGCAGGCCAGGCCATCGGCCGCCCGCGCGCACACGTCGTCCCGCCCGTCCCCATCGATGTCGCCGAACCGCAACGTCGAACCGTACGGGTCCAGTCCCCAGCCGTCACCATCGCGCAGCGGCGGGCCCGCCACCATCGTCTCGAAGCCGGCCGGCGAGGCCAGGTAGCACACCACGCCCTCCGCCGACCGCGCGCACGCGTCCGCGCGACCGTCGCCGTTCACGTCCGTCGAGCCGCCGTCATCGAGCAGCCCCGCCTGGAACGCCACGTCCCCGGTCTCGCACACCTCATCCTCGTCCGTCGCCCCGTCGCAGTCGTCGTCCACGCCGTTGCACGTCTCGGGCGCCGTCGCGCAGCAGCCCAACCCCTCGTCCGTCTCCCCGTCGCAATCGTCGTCGACCCCGTTGCACGTCTCCGTCGCGGGTGTGCAGCAGACGCCGTCCTCGTCCGTCGCCCCGTCGCAATCGTCGTCCGCGCCGTTGCACGTCTCCGTCGCGGGCGTGCAGCAGACGCCGTCCTCGTCCGTCGCCCCGTCGCAGTCGTCGTCCGCGCCGTTGCACGTCTCCGCCGCGGGCGTGCAGCCGATGCAGGCGCCGACCGCGGTCTCCAGGACGATGTCCGCGCCGTAGTAGAAGCGCAGGATGTCGGCGTAGCCCGTGCCCGCCTCGTCGAGGCAGCGCGAGCCCCACTGCGAGAGGCAGCCGCGGTTGCGGTAGTTCGTCGGGCTGACCCATCCCAGGGTCGTCTGGTGCACGGCCGAGCCGGACAGCCCCTCGTTGTACGTGACGTACCGCTCGGTGTTCGTCGGGTCGGAATCGCCCGCGACCGCCACGCACGAGCCGCGGTCTCCCGGATTGGCTCCCGCGACGAAGAAGGCGCAGACCACGATGTCGCGGTACATCAGCACCTGGCCCGCCGTCTCGCGCACGGCCTGGAGCTGGAGCGCCGTCGGCGTGGCGCCGCAGGAGTAGACCTGGTCCCGCGTGCCGTCGACCACCGAGCCGCTGGTCTCGATCTTGTAGTAGGCGTAGGAGCGCGCGGAGACCGCCTGCGCCTTGAGCGACTCCAGGTCCGCTCCGCCGTTCTCGCACTGCACGACGTGGGGCAGGTAGTCCTCCTCCATGTCGATCGTGCCCACGCCCTCCACCGTGATCGTGCAGTACGCGTCCAGCGGCAACGTGCGGACCCCGAGCCGCTCCTCGCTCGACGGCGACGCACACCCCGCCGGCAGCACCGCCACCGCAAGAACGACCAGGATTCGACGCATCACGCCCCCCTCAGCAGCCGCAGCCCGTGCACGACGCGCACGCCGTCGACCAGACGCACGACGACAGGCAGAACTGCCACTGGCTCGACCCGCAACAACGCCAGTGCGTGCCCGACCACCACTCGCACGCGGAGCCCGGCCGCAGCTCGCACCCGCCCCACGAGCAGTCGCCCTGGCACACGCGCTGCGAACAACGATCGCAGTCGCTCGCGTCCGTGTCACCGGGCGAACACGCCCCCTCGCCGCCGCACGACGACCACCCGTCCCAGGCGCACGAGGAATTGCACGACCGGCCGCGCGAGCCGCAGCGCGTCCCGCACCCCTCGCTCTGCGTCTCGCCCGGCCCGCACTCGCCCGAATCCGCGCACGAGCCCCATGCGCCCCACGTGCCGCCCGGATCGCACGTCCGCATCTGCGTGCCGCAGTGCGTCCCGCAGGACTGCGACCCGGTCTCCCCCGGCACGCACTCGCCGGGCGGCCCGTCCTCCGCGGAGTCGCCGGCATCCCCGTCCCCCAACCCCTCCGCCGGGATCTCGCCCGTCGCGTCCCCGCCGCCGCCGGCATCCGCGTCGAGCGACGGCTCGCAGAGACAGTCCGCACCCCGACACTCGCCCCGCTCGGCCCCCATCCCCACGCAGTACGACTGGCACGCCACCGCCTCGCACGGCGGCGGCTCGGCGTCCGGCCCGATGTCGGAGCACGCGCAACGGTCGTCGAGACACCAGCCGAAATCGTAGCCCAGGTCGCGACACGAAACGTCGCAGGCCACCGAGTTGCAGCCGCCGTCCCCCGCCCACACGCTCGTCTCGGCACACCCCGGCTGCGCCACGGCCAGCGCCAAGACCGCTGGAACAACTCGAGTCCGCATCCTACTCGTCCATCACCATGTCCGGCGGGTGCTCGCGCACCTCGATCGTCGTCTCGCGCCGGCTCGCCGCGTCCCGCGGCTCGGCCGGCACGTCGGACGGCGCAGGCGGCCCCGCGTCGCTCGCGGCCGGCGTCCCCGCGTCCCCGACCGGCGCCGGCTCCGGGTCGGGCTCCACCGCGACCTTCGGCGGCGTCTCCCGAACCTCGATCTCCGCCGCGTCGGCACCGCTCGCCCCCGCGTCCGCCGTCACGGGCTCCGGCACCGGCAACGGCTCGATCGGCATCGGCGCGGCGGGCGGCGCGACACGCACCTCGATGTCGACGCCCACGTCGGGCACCGGCATGTTCAGCCCCGCATCGATCGTCGTCGGCCCACCGGCGTCCGTCGTCACCGACGTCGCGCCGTCCTCCGGCGCCGGCGCCACCATCGGCGGCTCCGTCCGCACTTCGACCTCCGCCGGCTCTTCTTTCGCCTTCTTGCAGTCCGCCGCCCCGAGCGCCGCGCTGAGCGCCACCGCGGCGGCCGCCGCCTTGGGCAGGCCGGAGGCCGGGCGCGGCACCGGCAGGAACGACGGCTCGTGCACCACCCGCGCCACGCCGTGCACGTGCACCCGCAACCGCCGCCCGCCGGCATCGAACTCGTCCTGGTCCAAGAGCACCACCGGCTTGCCGGCGGGCACATCCAGCGACCGGCCCGCACGCCGGCAAACGACCGCCGGCGCGCCTTCCGGCCGGTACAGGATCAGCTTGTCGTCGCCGGAGACCCACAGCTCGCAGGCCACCCCGTCGTCGCTCCTCCAGATCACGGCCCCCGCGCCGGTGACGCGGAGTCCGGGCCGCCGCCCGACGACCGCGACGCAGCGCAGATACCGGCGCCCCTCGTCTCGCGGCTCCAAATCCTCGATGCAGATCGCCAGCGGCTTCGGCATGCACGCCCCTCCTCGACGACCCGCAGAATACCGTCGATGCGACCCGAACGGTAGGGTCGATGGCTTCGCGTCACGCCGTGACCGGAAGGGCCCGCTGGTGGCCGGTCGCGGGTGGCTGGTGGCGGCGCGACCCGTGGCCGCCAATCAGCGCCCGCGCAGCAGCCGCTCCACGATCACCGATTGCAGGTCGCGCCGACCGTCGAGCAGCGCCAGGACGTCCACACGCCGGCCCTCGACCGAGTACATCAGTCGATAGGGCCCGTGGAGGAGCTCGCGGTACCCCCGGACGTGCAGGGCGGCCAGTTCGGGCACGACCCGGCCTCGGCGCGGAAGGGACTCGAGCGTCCGCGCACGCCGCTCCAGCCCGTCAAGGAGCCGCCCGGCGGCCACAAGATCCTCGGCCGCCAGGTGTTCGACGACAGCCTCGAGATCCGACACCGCGGCCTCGGCCCAGCCGACCGAGAACCGCTCAGCCACGAGCGCGTAGCCGCCTGCGGGCGCGCTCGAACGCCTTGCCTTGCGGCACGACCCGTCCGCAAGCGACGTCGGCCTCGCCCTGCGTAAGAAGCTTGAGGAGGGCCAGCGCCTCCTGCCAGGCCTCGTAGGTCTCCACGCCGATCACCACCGCTCGGGCCCTCCCGCCCTGCGTGATGACCACCGTCCGGCCTTCGCCGGCGACCGATTCCACCAACTCGGCCGCCCTGGTCTTCATGTACGTGATCGGCCGGATGTCTCGCGCCAGCTTCATGGTGCCAAGCGTGGCACCACCGTTGGCCCCTGTCAACTCGACCCGCACGACCCACGCGACCCGCACGACCTGCCGGACACGCGACCCGATCGTCCAACCTGGCTACGGCGACGCTCCCACCGCTCCGCCCTCCACGCACCGTCGCTCGACGCACGCCCGACCCCCGCACTCGCGATCCGCCGTACAGGCGACAACCCGCCGGCCGGCGTCCAGCGCCGCACGCAGCTCGCCCAAACGCTCCTCGGAGTCCGCCCACAAGGTCAGGTCCACGCACTCCACCGACCCCTTCAGCACGATCGCCTCGTACCAGCGGTCCTCCTTGCGGCCCCGCTCCGATTCGACCGGCAACCCGGCCAGCGTTCCGCGCGTCCGACGCCGGCCGGCGCCGGCCGCGCCCCCTCCCTCCTCCCCGAACCCGGGCTCGCAGGAGTGGGACCAGCCCACGAGATCCGGAGCCACGGTCTCTCCCAGCGGCCGCAGACGGGCGGCGATGATCGTCAGCGAGTCGGTGCCCCACGAGGCCGACACCACCATGTCGGCCGCCGCCTCGAACTCCAGATCCTCGCCCGGCGGGATGTCGGGCAGCACGCGCGTCCCCGCCTCGCGCACCAGCACCACGGGCCCCGGCTCCAGCGACTCCTCCACGGCACGGACGAAGTCGCCGACCGCCTCGGCCGTCACTCCGCTCTCCGCATCGTACGAGAAGTCCAGGATCACCACCGAGTCGTCGGCCAGCGCGACGAAGAGGCGCGAGTGGTTGCGCAACAGCACGTCCACCGCCGTCGGCCCGCACAGATAGGCGGAGTCGGCGTCCCGGACCGCCCGGACCGCGCGGAGCGGCGGGCGCACCGATGGGACCGGCGCGAGGGTCCACTCGGCCGTGCGTTGCGGAGCCGACGCGGCCATGAGCACCAGCTCGCGCGCGACCTCGGCCTGCATGTCCCTGCCCGCCAGCGCGCCCAGCTCCAGCCCCGTGATGGTCACGTCGCCTTCCGCAAGCCGGGCGGTGTACTCCGTGCAAGTCAGGATCTTCCCGGGCAGCGCAGGGCCGAGCGGGTCGGCGCGGCCGGCCGGCAGGCGGGCCCGCAGTCTTCCACCGAACAACGACACGAGGTCCGCCGCGGCGGCGGCGTCACCACCGGCATCGCCGGTCGACGCCGGGCCGTCGACCGCATTCGGCGGCCCCGCAGCGGGCGCGGCTGCTTCGGCCATCGTCGCGCCCGCGTCCGCCAGGGGCTCCGCCGTGTCACTCGCCGGCGGACCGGCGTCCGTCGCGCGCTGTGCGACCGCCGGCGGCGGACCCCCACCCGCCGCCTCGGCAGCCTCGTGCGGCATGCCGCGGCAGGAACCGAGCGTCACCACTGCGAAGATCGCGACCACGCCCGACAACCGTCCGGCCAAGCCCACGGCGCCTCGCAATCTCGTCCGGCACGCCCCCTCCCTGCGATTCGCCATCAGGTGCTCCTCCGCCTTCCTCGAAGCTACCACGACACGAGGTCGCAGGCGATCCGGTCGTCGCGAGAGAGCGGACAATCCGGAGGGCTGCCGGGCCCGGGATCCCGCGCGACTCACGGACGTGGGCCCGATGACCGTCAACGCCCGCGACGAACGTCCTTGACCCGCCGGGTGCCCGCTGCCGCTCGCGAACCGCGACCCGGCCTTGCACCGGGCCGTCCCGCGCCGTAGAAATTGTTCCATGTCCCCTTGGCCAAGACGCGTGGGGCCGTTCCGCCACCGTCGCCGATCTCGCGCCCGCACCCACTCGGTTCGGACGAGTGGCGCGGTGGGACCAACTGCGCGCCGCGGGTCAGACGACCTGCGTCTTCGTCGTCCAGTGACCGGGAAGGCCATCCCGCTTGCGCTGGTTGTCATCGCCTGTGGCGCCGGACCTGCCGCCGGGCCGGCCGGCGGCCCCTTCGCGAGCTCGACGGACGCGACGGCCTCGCCTCCGAACGGCGAGGCGGTCGGGGACGAGCGCGGCTGGGAACGTCACATCGTCGAGGTCGTTGGCGACGATCCGGGTCCGCCCATCTCAAGCGTCGCCCATCTCGTCGGGAGCGCGTACTTCGCGCCAGACGATCGCCTCGGCCGCAGGAGCGACGACGCGATCGCCGCCGCGATCGCGGTCGCTTCGGGGTGGCGCGCGGAGAGCGCGATCGCCGTCGAGGTCTGGGTAGGCGCGACCCGCTCGGAGCCCGACGACGCGGCTTCCAGCGTCCGACGTGCCTACACATTCGCGCGGAGCCTCGTCGCGGGCGGCATCGACTGCCGCCGCATCACGGCGATCGGGCACGGGCGTATTCTCGCAGCGGCCGTCGGCGCGCTGCCCACGGTGATGGTGAGCGAGACGACCCGGGCGCCCGATGGCAGCCTCCCGGTCCGCGGCACGCGCGCCGACTCGTGCTCGAGTTCGTTCGCACTCGAGCCGAGTGATGGATCGTGAACCCCGAAGCTGCGCGCGGCGCGGAAGTCGCCCGCTACGGATCGAACACGAGGTCGCAGGGGATCACGTTCGTCGGGACCACCCCCGGCGGGCAGTCGCCCATCAGCAGGTTGCAGGTGAAGACCGCCTCGCAGTCGCGCGCCTCGTCGAAGCCGCACGTGCCGGAGGTTGGAATGGTGCAGCGGTACGCGGTCCCGCCGCCCTCGACCTCCCGGAAGAACGCCACGTCGCACGACCCGGCGCCTCGCGCGCAGACGCGGATCTCGTGCGAGCCCAGCGGCTCCCACACACCGCCGGCAACCCCCTCGCACGCGCCCAGCCCGTCGCACATGCAGCTTCCGGTAATCGCTCCGTCCGTCCAGCCACAGTCGACCCACGACGTGTAATGCTCGTCCGCGTCGGAAGGGACGACCTCGCCGCCCGCGTCGCCCGGGTCGGTTTCAGCATCGAGACCGTCGTCGACGCCGACCTCGGCACCCGCATCGGCATCCGCCTCCGCCTCGAACCCCCCGTCGTACCGCGGCGGATCGCAGTGAGTTCTCCACACGTCCCACCTCCCGACGCGGCACGTTGCCATGGTCCAGTCGCTCGGATCGAACCACCCGCCCCGACAGTAGCCGCAGTGCAGCGACCCGGGGCATGAAGTCCCCGAAGCCGGGACGCACGCCGGGCAACCCGGGTCGTAGCCCGGGCCACAGCCCCCGTCCATCACGGAACCTCGACAGACCGACCAGACGCCGGCGCCGCAAACGTCGCCGCCATCGACGTGGGCATCGCCGCCGGCATCGGCACCGCCTCCACATCCGGGACCGGATGTCACCGCGCCTGCCACGCCCGCCGCCGCCGCCAGAACCGCGATGAGGAAGCGCATCACGTCCTCCACAACCTCGGGCTACCGTAGCACCCGGGCGCGAGGACGTCGAACCGGTCCCCCTCGGCCTTCGGCTTGCACGACCGCGACGGCCGGATCGACGCCGCCGACCCCGGCTGCCCGCGCGCCTCCGTCTGACGTCCATCAGGACCCGCGATCACCGCCCTACAGCGGCAACCACGTCGGCACGCCGTCGCGCAGGAACACGCCGATCGCCCGGCCAAGAATGGCGCTGCGCTCGACGAAGCCGAAGAAGCGCCCGTCATGGCTGTTGCCGCGGTTGTCGCCGAGCAGCAGGTACCGTCCGGGCGGCACCTTGACCGGTCCGACGTCCGGACCACCGCCTCGCGACAGGTCCAGGTCGTGACGCACGCCGTCGAGCTTCTCGACGGCACCGCCACCCGCAACGTCCACGGGGACCGTTTCGCCGTTCAGGACCACCCTCCCCTTCCGCACCTCGACGAGGTCGCCCGGGACGGCCACGACGCGCTTGAGCAGGACCTCGCCGGTCTCCGGCGAGTCGAAGACCACGACGTCTCCTCGCGCCGGACCGCCGAACTCGGCAAGGTAGATGTGGCTCTGCGGCAGGCGCAGGCCGTATGCCGCCTTGTTCACCAGCACATGGTCGCCCTCGTGCACGGTCGGCCGCATGGAACCCGTGGGCACGCGATAGTGGTCGGCCAGGGAACTTCGGCCCACGAGCACCGCGCCGACGAATGCGACGATGCCGAGCCAGCGGCGTGCCCTGCCGCTCCACGCTGGATGTCGAACGGGCGTCGTCACATCACGATTCCGGTCGTTCATGACAGAACCCTCCGTCGGTCGGCGTGCCAACCGCCGTACCGGTCCGGGTATTCCCCTGACGGGATGGGGACGCTCCGTCGGCCGTCACGCTTCGCCATCCGCCTCTCCGAGGGTTCCGGCTGACCCCCTCCCCCGCACCTCCGGACCAACCACTCGACCCAAACGACCAACCGACAACGCGACCCGATCGACCAACCACCACCCCTCCTACGGCAACGCGTCGTACCGCACCTTCGCCGGGATGCCGGTGACCAGCCCCGCGACGTCGGGGCCGATCGGCGGCCACGCGATCTCGCCGAACCAGTCCGGCTTGCCGGACAGGTACAGCGACGCCGGAAGCTCCCGCACCGCAATCGCCGCGTCCCACACCGTGCCGTTGCTCACATAGTCGAAGTTCCCGTGGCGCAGGATGGTCGCCGCAACCTGGGGATCCGTGATCGTGTCGATGCCGCAGTCGCTGGGATACCCCAGCTTGTACACCGCCACCGTGTCCGTGCAGTTCCCCGACGTCTGCTCGTACACCGCGCCGGGAAGCAAGTCGTCGCCGGCTCGGCCCAGCACGTTCCCCACCATGTTCATGAAACGGTTGTTCGCCGCGAAAACCACGTCCAAGAGGTTCCCCGTGTGCACGAACCCGGCGTGCTGCCGATCGACATGGTTGCGGAAGAACGTCAGGTGGCTCGAGCTGCCGTGGATGTCGTCCGCCGAAATCTGGCTCCCCATGTTGCCCTCGAACAACGCCAGGTACGGGTGCGCGCAGTGGTTGCCGATGAGGTCCGCCATCAGCCACGGCGCGTCCGGGTACGCCCGCTCGTACATGTGGTCCGTGTAGTTGTAGCCCAGCACGTTCCCCGGCCCGCAGCTCGACGTCATGAGCCCCGCGTTCAGCGTGTCGACGATGCAGTTCTCCACCAGCGAGTCGCTCGTCTGGTTGTCCAGCACGATGCCGTACGCGTTCGCCCCCGGATCGTACACGTGCGCCTCGTGCACGTAGCTGTCCCGGACCTCGCACCGGAAACACTTCGTGAGCTGGATGTGCCGGCCGCTCACGAACGCGCTCTCCACGTTCCGGATCCACGAGTAGGCCACGCCCCAGAAACGGATGTTCGCGTTGTTGTCGCCCCGGAACGACCGGTCCGCCACGTACAGGTCCTCGATGCCCGCGTACGCCGGCACCTCGCGTCGCACGATCTGCACCTCGGGACTCAGCGCCGGATCGAGCGGCATCGCGAGCCCCGGATCGATCCCCAGCGCGCCGGTCGCCGGATCGACCGCCACGACCTCCACCATCTGCCCCATCAGCCGCGTGCCGTCCTCGCGGCTGCCCCAGACGCATGCCGACTCCGAGCCCTCGACCCGCACGAGGTCCCCGTCGTTGAGCTGATCGACGATGACGAAGTCGCCGGCGGAGAACTCCGAGGCGTCGGCCACCACCAGGCTGCGCGAGCCGCGCTCCAGGCCGCCCACGACCGCGCTCTCCGGCGTCGTCTCGTCCCAGTCGCCGACCTGCAGGATCGCCTTCTCCCCCAGCCCGTCGCCCTCGATCCTCGTCCGGTCCGGCCCCTCGCCCCGTAGCACCACGCCCCGCGTCCACTTGATCCCCGTCGCCACCCGGTACGTCCCCGCCGGGACCAGCACCACGCCGCCCTCGGCGCAGTCGTCGATCGCCGATTGGATCGCGGCAGAGTCGTCCGCGATCCCGTCCCCCGCGGCGTTGTACGGCGGGTCGGTGACGTCGGCGCAGATCGTCGTGAGCTCCGGAATCCCCCCGGGGATGCCCGGATGCCAGTCTACCCGCCGCTCGTCCGGGATGATCGATCCTCCCGGTGCGTCCCCATCCGCATCCGCGTCGGCGCCCCCCTCCGCATCGCCGTCCCCGTCGACGTCCGCCCCGCCGTCGCCCTCGACCCCGACGTCGTCGCGCGGGACGTCGCCGTCACCCGATGATCCGTCGTCCCCGCAGCCGATGGACGAAGCCACGGCCGACAGGATCGCGATGCCCGTCACGACCGGAGTTCTCCTCATGGCCTTCCTCCCACCGGCAAGTGGAGCACGCGCATGCCCGCGCCGCAAGCGGGACCCGGCCCGGAAGCGCTCGATGGAGTGCCGTGGCGAGGCCCGCCCCGATGAACCTCTCGCCCGGCGCGGGCCTGCCGGCACCCGCGCCCGCAGAATCGACTCCCCGTCCCTCCTGGCCACCAAAGCGGAGTCCTTGCGTCGCCGTCGATCTCCACAGTACGCGATTCGCCGGAACGAAAGGAGAACACGATGCGCAAAGGGCGACCGGGTGAGGTGTGTTCCGCGATCGTCGTCGCGAGCCTGGCGCTCGCTGGGGCCCAGTGCCGCTCGACGCAGCTGCCGCCGGCGGAACCCGTGAGGATCGTAACCGGCCTCCACAAGCCGCCGCGAGCGACCGACACCACGGCCGGCACGGAAGGCGCCGCACCGACGGCCTCGACGGCGCCGGCCCCAACCACCGGTATGGCCCAGGAAGCGCCGGAATACCGGCCGCACGACCAGACCGCGGTCCCGGCCGGAGCTCGTCCCCCGCTCCCCGCCGCCGACTGGGGCGAGCCGCAGGCGAAGTACGCCGCGTGCCCCCGCTCGCTGTGCCCGGCTCCACCGTCCGGCCCGGCCGAGAGTCCGGTCCGCGGCTGCGAGCCGGATGCCCCGCACACCGTCGAGACGCCCCCGACGCCGGTGCAGGAGGCGGATCCCGGGTGCTACGCCGGCAACGCGTCCTGGTCCTCGAGAGGGTACGCCGCGTCGTCCATCGCCGGCCTGCGCCAGCATCAACCGCTCGCCGGCTCCCTGGCCGGCCTCAACACTCCCGAGGCCGCGGCGACGGCGGGCGTCCAGCAGCAGCGACGGGCGGAGTACTCGAGCGTTCCGTCCGCCGCACGAGATTCCGTCGCCTCGACCGTCGTGCCCGAGCTGGTCGTCATCGGTCTGGACGACGACGCGCCGGGATGGGAGGAGCGCTCCGCGGCCGCCGAGGATGCGGGCCCGTCCCAGGGCACGTTGCGCAGTGCGCCGGCGGCCGGAAACGACGAAGGCGCCGAGCTGCCGCTGCAGCATACCCAGGTCTCGGCGGAGATCGGCGGCGCCGTCGCCCGCACCGTCGTCGAACAGGTCTACGCCAACCCGTTCTCCAAGCCGATCGAGGCCGTCTACGTCTTCCCCTTGCCCGAGCTGGCGGCCGTCAACGACTTCGTCATGGACGTCGGCGACCGCCGCATCGTCGGTCTCATCCGGCCGCGCGAGGAGGCCCTCCGGATCTACGAGGACGCCCGGGAGCAGGGCTGGACCGCCAGCCTGCTCACCGAGGAGCGCCCCAACATCTTCACCCAGAGCGTCGCCAACATCGCCCCGGGCGCCGAGGTCGTGATTCGCATCACGTACTTCGAGCGGCTCGTCTACGAGCACGGTCGCTACGAGTGGGTTTTCCCCATGGTCGTGGGCCCCCGCTACATCGCCGGCCGACCGGCCGTCGCCCCCGCCGACACCGATCCCTCGCCCGCCGCCGCTCCGACCGGCTGGTCCCCGCCCACCGACCGCGTGCCGGATGCCGATCGCGTGACGCCCCCCGTCCTCCGTCCGGGAGATCGCAGCGGTCATGACATCGGACTCACCGTGACGCTCGATGCCGCCCTCGTAATCCGCGAGCTCGAGACCGTCACCCATTGCGTCGACGTCGAGGAATTCGGCGGCACGAAACGCCGCGTCACCCTGTCCCCCGCGGACGCGATCCCGAATCGGGACTTCGTCCTGCGCTGGAGCGTGGCCGGCGACGAGCTGCAGGCCGCCGTGCTGACGCACCGCGACGGCGAGCACGGCTACCTCTCGCTGCTCGTCCAACCCCCGCACGAGCCCGCCGACGAGGAGGTCGCCCCGCGCGAGATCTCGTTCGTCATCGACGTCTCGGGCAGCCAACAGGGACTGCCGCTCGGCATCTCCAAGGAGATCGTCCGCCGCACCCTGGACGAGCTGCGACCGGACGACACGTTCAACATCTTCTACTTCGCCTCGGGCAACGGCCAGCTCTGGGAGACCGCACGCCCCCGCGACCCGGCCAACGTCCAGGAGGCCCGCCGGTTCCTCGACGGACTGTGCGGCTCCGGCGGAACCGAAATGCTCGAAGGACTCCGCCGCACGCTCGACGGCGGACACGACCCGGACGCCCTCCAGATGATCGTCTTCCTCACCGACGGCTACGTGGGCGAGGACGACGCCATCCTGCGCTTCGTCGAGCAGGAACGCGGCGACACGCGGTTCTTCGCGTTCGGCATCGGCTCCGCCGTCAATCGCTACCTGGTGGACGGCGTCGGACGGCTCGGCGGCGGCACCTCGAGCTTCGTGCTGCCGCGCGACCCGGACCACGCCGCCCGCGCCGTCGAACGCCTGCTCGAGCAGATCGACTCGCCCGTGCTGGTCGATGTCGAGATCGACTGGAACGGGCTCCCGGTCGTCGACGCGGTCCCCCGGGACCTGCCCGATCTCTTCGCCGGCGGAACACTCGCGCTCGCCGCCCGCTACGCCGGTCCGGCGCGCGGGACGGCGTACGTGGACGGGCGCGTGGGCCGGCGGCAAGTGCGCCTGCCCGTGGAGGTGGACCTGCCCGAAAGGCGGACCGACAACGCCGCCTTGGCGCCGCTCTGGGCACGGTGGCACATCGCGGATCGGTCCCGCGAAGCCGTGGGAGCGGACGAGGAACGACGTTCCGCAATCGCGCAGGAGATCACCGACGTGGCGCTGGAGTTCCGCCTGGTCTCGCCCTACACCGCGTTCGTCGCGGTCGACGACTCGCAGCTCGTCGGCGACGGCGCTCCGTCTCGCGTCCTCCAGCCCGTGGAGCTGCCGGAAGGCGTCTCGTACGAAGGCGTCTTCGGCGAGCCCCCGCCGGGCGAGCCGCGTTGACCCCCCCGCAAACCGCGTGCCAGCATCACCCCCATGCGTTGCGGGTTCTTCTCGGCACTCGTCGCACTTGCCGCTCTCGCCGCCTGCACGAAGCCCGACCGCGCCGGTCGCACTCCTCCGGACGCCGCCATCCGGGCACCCGAACCCTCCTCCGGCTGGACCGACAAGCCCGGATGGACCGCCGAACACTGGATGGTCGCCGCCGCCAACCCCCTCGCCGCAAAGGCCGGCGCCGAAATGCTCCGCGACGGCGGTTCGGCCATCGATGCCGCGATCGCCGTCGAGCTGGTCCTGACCCTCGTCGAGCCCCAGTCCAGCGGCATCGGCGGCGGCGCCTTCCTCCTCCATTGGGACGGCCGGACCGTCACGGCCTGGGACGGACGCGAAACCGCTCCCGCCGCCGCGTCCGAAACGCTGTTCCTGCGCGACGGCAAGCCGATGGAGCCGTACGACGGCATCGTCGGCGGCCGCTCCGTCGGAGTCCCCGGCCTTCTGCGAATGCTCGAGGCGGCCCACCGCCGCTTCGGCAAGCTGGCCTGGGGCCGCCTCTTCGAGCCCGCGATCGAGGTGGCCGAGAACGGCTTTGCCGTGAGCCCGCGCCTCGCGACCCTGCTCGCGGCCGAGAAGCACCTCTCGGCCGACCCCGCCGCACGCGCCTACTTCTACGATGCGGACGGACGGCCCAGGACGGCCGGCGCGGTGCTGCGCAACCCGGAGCTGGCCGCCGTCCTGCGCGAGCTCGCCGCCCGCGGCGCGGACGCGTTCTACACGGGATCGATCGCCGAGGCCGTCGTGGCCAAGGTCCGCAACCATCCGGCGAACCCGGGACTCCTCACCCCCGCCGACCTGGCCGACTACCGCCCGAAGGAACGCACGCCCCTCTGCTTCGACTACCGCCGCTGGCGCGTGTGCGGCTTCCCCCCGCCGTCCTCCGGCGGCATCGCCGTCGGCCAGATGCTCGGCATCCTGGGGACCACGGACATCGCCGCTCACCCCCCGAAGCGCTCGCCCTCCGGCGGCTGGACGCTCGATCCGCTCGCCGTCCACCTCTTCGCGGAAGCAGGACGCCTCGCCTACGCCGATCGCGCCCGCTACCTCGCGGACCCGGACTTCATCGAGGTCCCCGTCGCCGGTCTCCTCGACCCCGCCTACCTCGTGGAGCGAGCCGCCCTCATCGGCGACCGCTCCCTGGACGTCGCACCCCCCGGCACGCCGCCCGCCGCCCTCGTCGCCCACGGCGCCGATCGCAGTGCGGACCTGCCCTCGACCTCCCAGATCTCGGTCGTCGACGCGCAGGGCAACACCCTCTCCCTCACGGCGACCATCGAGGACGGATTCGGCTCGCGCCAGATGGTCCTCGGCTTCCTCCTCAACAACCAGCTCACCGACTTCTCGTTCGCCCCCGCCGACGACGCCGGACGACCGATCGCCAACCGCGTCCAGCCCGGCAAACGCCCCCGCTCCTCGATGTCCCCGCTGCTCGTCTTCGACCGCGCCGACGGCCGCTTCCTCATGACCCTCGGCTCCCCCGGCGGCTCCGCCATCATCAACTACGTGGCCAAGGTGCTCGTCGCGACGCTCGATTGGGACCTCGACGTCCAGACCGCCGTCTCCCTCCCCAACTTCGGCAGCCGCAACGGCCCTACCGAACTGGAAGCAGGCCGCGTGGACGATACCCTCGCTGACGCCCTCCGCGCCCGCGGCCACGACGTCGTGCTGGTCGAGCTGAACTCCGGCGTCCAGGCCATCGAACGCACCGCCTCCGGCTGGTTCGGTGGCGCCGACCCGCGCCGCGAAGGCGTCGCACTCGGCCGGTGACGCCGTGGGAGATCGGGAGGCAAGCGGGGGGGAGGGCGCCGAGACCGACCGACTTACCGCCTCAGCGGCAAGTCGGCCGGTCTCCGCGCCCTCCTGCCCCTCCCACCTCCCCCCCCTCCCCTCCCCTCTTTACCTCCCAGCCGCAGTTCGAGTACAAGCACCCCATGGGCGAGGGGTCTGCGGAACGGCGGGAGGCGCCGCAGCTCGACGATTCGGACCTCGAGTTCGTCCGCAAGATCGCCCGCTGCTTCGTCAAGCTCGTTCCCTCCGCCGTCCCCTTCGACGAGCTCCTGTCCTACGGCACCCTCGGCATGATGGACGCCCGCAAGCGCTTCGACCCCGCGCGCGGCATCCCCTTCCACGTCTTCGCCCACTACCGCATCCGCGGCGCCATCTACGACGGTCTGCGCGAGCTGAGCTGGCTCTCCCCCAACGCCTACAAGCGCCTCCGCACCCGCGAGCGCTCCGACCTGTACATGGAGTCCCTCGCCGAGAGCGCCTCCGGCAACCCCTCCCGGACCGCCGCCGCCCAGCTCATCGGCCAGGTCGCCGCCGACATGAGCGTCGTCTACCTCACCACCGAGGCGGCCGCACAGGCACGCGAGGATCGGCCCCGCGCCGCGACGATGCCCGGCGAGGACATCTGCGACCTCGGCCGCGTCCTCGACGAGGTCGCAAAGCTCTCCGAACAGGAACGCCTGCTGATCCGCAAGCTGTACGTCGAGGACGCCTCGCTCTCCGAGGCCGGCAAGGCGCTCGGACTCTCCCGCTCCTGGCTCTGCCGCTTCCACGCCGCCACCATCCGCAAGCTCCGCGGGCGCCTCGGCATCGCCGCCGCAGACCCCGCCCCCGGCCCCGCCCCGTGAACGAGCCCGCGCGACCGGCCCCACGACGCCTCTCCCTTTCCTTCCGCCCACCGCTCTGCCACCATCCCGCGGCATGTACGAGCAGAAAGCCCTCCACGTCGACCTCGCCACGGGGTACTACCGCGTCGAACGCATCCACGACCCCGAGGTGCTCGGCCCCGTCGACTTCGGCTTCCGCGAGTGGCGCAGGAACGGCGCGTTGTGCTTCGGCGGCGGGGCCTTCATGGGCTCCGTCCTCGCCGGCTCCAACCGCCTGATCTTCACCGGCGAGTCTCCGTGCTGGGGCGGGTTCTACGTCTCCACCATGGGCGGCGCCGCCCTCGCCTTCGAGAACGTCGGCTTGAACTACGTCGCTCTCGGCGGACGCTGCCCCGCGCCCTCGGCGCTGGTCCTGCGCCGCGAGGGGCAGGAGGAGGTCGAGGTCGAGCTCGTCCCGGTGGACCTCGCCGCCGCCTGGCGGAGCTGCGAGGCGGGCGGCGAAACCGGCTGGCGCGCACTGGAGCGCCAGCTCTGGGACCGTTGCGCCGCGAGATTCTCCAACCCGCCCCGCGTCCTCGCCGTCGGCCCAGCCGCCACGAGCAGCGACTTCGGCGCCATCGGCTCGTCCAAGATCGGTGCCAACGGCCCCACCCACGTCGAATGCTGGGCCGGCCGCGGCGGACTCGGCAGCCGCATGGCCCGGGAACACGGCCTCTACGGCGTGGTCTTCGGCGGCTCGTTCGTCGACCGCGACCTGGACGACCGGAAGCTCGCCGATCGCTACTTCGAACAGCGCTACAAGATGCGCATGGCGCTCAAGGACAAGGAGGCCACCCGCAAGTACCGCTACGACCCCGACCTCCACACAGGAGGCACCCTCGGCGTCAACTTCACCCGGCTCAAGGAGAAGCTCTTCCACTTCAACTACCGCTCCGTCGAATGGCCCACGGACCGCCGCGCCGCGCTCCACCGCGACCTCGTCGCGCCGCACTACCTGCGACAGTTCAACGAGGAGACGATCGACCAGAAACAGTTCTCGCACTGCGGCGAGCCGTGCCCCGCCGTGTGCAAGAAGATGTGCGGACCGTACAAGAAGGACTACGAGCCGTACCAGACCTTCGGACCCCTGTGCGGCGTCTACGACCAGCGCGCCGCCGAGCACGCGGTCGGCGCCGCCGACCGCTTCGGGTTCGACGCCATCTCCGCCGGCGGCGTGGCCGCCTGGCTCATGGAGCTGCTCGCCGACGGGATCGTCGACCCGCAGGACTGGGGACTGTCCGCCCGCCCCGTCTTCTCCCAGGAAGGCTTCCGCGTCGTCGAAGACTCGGCCCACAACGCCGCCCTCGCCACCGCCCTCCTGGACGCAATCGCAGGGCGCCGCGGCGAGCTCGACTTCTCGGACGGCGCACGCGCCGTCGCCCGCAGGATCGGCAACCGCACCGGCCGCCTGCAAGAGGTGCTCGACCGCCTCGTCGTCAACTGCGCCGGCGAGCAAGGGTGGATGGTGCCCAACCAGTACTGGGTCCCCGGCATGTTCTCGCCGCTCCCCATCCTGGGGAAATACTACCAGTACTACGGCGACGACTTCGTCCCGCCCCGCGAGCTGGGTCGCGTGAACGCCGCACGCATGGCGAACGAGCTCCTCCTCGACAACCTCGGCTTCTGCCGCTTCCACCGCGAATGGGCCGAGGAACTCCTCCCCGAGATCTTCCGCGACTTCTGGGGCGTCGACGTCGACCTGCACGCACACCACCACTCGCTCGCACGACGCCTCAACGCCCACAACCCGTCCGCCTTCTTCGAATCCGGCCGCGTCGCCGCCATCCTGCTCGGCTTCCTGCGTCGCAAACACGAAGAAGGCACGGCCCGACCGGAACTGGCCGAATGGCTCGCCCGCTTCGACGCCGACCCGCGCGAGGCCGCCCGCGACTTCTGGTACGAATCCCGAAAAGGCCTGGACGAAGCCCTCCAGGACCACTGACGCACACCCCGCTCTGCCCGCCCTTCCCACCCTTCCCCGCACTCCCCACGCCCTCCCCACGCCCTCCGGGTTGACCGCGCCGCCCGGCGGCAGTATGGGTCGGGAGGCTGTCGACGGGCGAACGCCCGCAGGAGGACGCACGATGGATCGCATGGCCTCGATCGAGCTGGCACTCAAGAACGAACAGACCGAAATGGCGTACTACCGCGCGGAGGCAAAGCGCTCCACCAACCCCCTCGCCCGGGCGATGTTCGAAACGCTCGCCCGCGACGAGGAAGAACACGCCCGCCGACTCCGCGGACTCCACGAACGCCTGCTCGCCAAAGGATGCTGGCCCCTGGACCTCGCCGTCGAGGTCCAGGGCACCAACATCCGCTCCGTGCTCGACGGACTCGTCGCGCGCGTCTCCTCGGCCATACATTGCGAGGAGGACGACATCGAGGCTCTCCGCAAGGCCGCGAAGTTCGAGGCCAGTGGTGCGAAATTCTACGCCACGTTGTCCGACGCTTGCGAGAACCCCATGGAGAAGTCGTTCTTCCGCTTCCTCGCCGGCATCGAACGCGAACACCTGCTGTCGATCGAAGCCTCGCTGTCGTTCTTCCAGGACCCGGAAGGGTTCAATCTTGCAAGAGATAAGGGCGGACTCGACGGAGCGTAGTCTTTTCTTTCACCCCTTCCCTTTACATCCCCCTTTACACGGCCCCCTGGAGCGCGTTACAGTTCCGACGATTGCGGGGAGGCCCGGCGTACGGGCAAGCTGGGGGCGCGTAAAGGCGGGCCACAAGTGGGAGGCCTTTCGATGATACGGGCACCGGCGCGCATCTTGATCGTGGATGACGAACAGCGCGTCCGCGAGTCGCTGGGGACCTTCCTCCGCGACCGGGAGCACGAGGTCGACCTGGCCTCGGGCGGGGACGAGGCGCTGGCGCTGGCCGCGAAGAACGGCTACCACATGGTCATCCTCGACATCCGCATGCCGGGCAAGGACGGCATTACCGTCCTGCGCGAGCTGAAGTCCCACCAGCCCGAGCTGCCCGTCCTCATGATCACCGCCTACGCCGACGTCTCCGATGCCGTCACCGCGATGCGCTGCGGGGCCTACGACTACGTCATCAAACCCTTCGACCCGGAGGAGATCGCCCTCGCCGTCCAGGACGTCGTCTCGCACAACGCCCTGGTCCGCGAGAACCAGTTCCTGCGCCAGAAACTCGCCGAGCGCGAGAAGTTCGAGGAGCTCGTCGGCCGCTCGCCCCCATGCGCGGCGCCTTCGACACCATCGCCGCCGTCGCCGACACCAACGTCGCCGTGCTCATCACCGGCGAGAGCGGGACCGGAAAGGAGCTCCTCGCCCGCACCGTCCATCGCCGCTCGCCCCGCGCCGAGGGCCCGTTCGTGGTCCTCAATTGCGGCGGCCTTCCGGAGCCGCTGCTGGAGGCGGAGTTGTTCGGCTACGAGCCGGGCGCGTTCGACGGCGCCACCTCCTCCCATCCGGGACGCCTGGAGAAGGCCCAGCGCGGAACCCTGCTGCTGGACGAGGTCGGCGAGCTCGGCGCCAAGGCCCAGCTCGACCTGCTGCGCGCCATCGACTCGCGCCACTTCACCCGCATCGGCAGCTCCCAGGATCTGACCGCCGACGTGCGCATCGTCGCCACCACCCGCAGCGATCTGGGCGCCGAGGTCCGTGCGGGTCGATTCCGCGAGGACCTCTTCTACCGCCTCAACGTCGTGACCGTGACCCTGCCCTCGCTGCGCGAGCGGCGCGAGGACATCTCCCTCCTCGCCAACCACTTCCTCCAGCACTACGCCCAGGAGCTCGGACGCCCCGCCCGCTCGTTCAGCCAGGAGGCCGAAGCCCTGCTCCTCTCGTACGAATGGCGCGGCAACGTGCGCGAGCTCGCCAACGCCGTCGAGCGCGCGGTCGCCGTCGGCACGACCGAGGTCGTGCATGCGGGCGACCTGCCGATCGAAGTCGCCAGCGCCGATCTGCCCAGCACCGGGCGGACCCTGCAGGACGTGGAGCGCCGCCACATCGAAGCCATCCTCGCCGAGACCGAATGGAACATCACCCACTCCGCCTCCACCCTCGGCATCGATCGCGTCACCCTCTACAACAAGATCAAGCGCTACGGCCTGAAACGCCCCACCCGCGCCAACTCCCGGTAGCAACCCGTACCGTCCAGCCCGTTCCTGCCGCGGTGTCCCTGCCCGTGCCCGTGCCCGGCGACCGCTCGACCGCTCGACCGCTCGACCGCTCGACCGCACTACCCCTCCGCCGCTCCTTCGGTTACATTCCCGCCCGCCGGGGGGTGCGCGAGCGCGCGGGAGGACCGGGTGATGCAGAAGTGGGTCTGCGAGGTTTGCAACTACGTCTACGATCCGGAGAAGGGCGATCCCGACAACGGCGTCCCCCCGGGCACGCCGTTCGAGGCGATCCCGGTGACTTGGCGCTGCCCGGACTGCGGCGCCACCAAGGACGTCTTCGCACCCCAGGAGTCATGAGCATGGACGTCGACGAGGCGATCCGGACCGCGATCGAGTTCGAAACCAGGGTGCGCGACCAGTATGTCCGCGCCGCCGCCGCCGCAACCGACCCGGCCGCCAAGAGCGTCCTGGCGACCCTCGCCAAGGAAGAACAGGGGCACCTCCAGTACCTGGAACACCGCCTGGAGGAGTGGCGGGCGAGCGGCAAGCTCACCGCCAAGCGGCTCGCGACCGCCCTGCCTTCGCCGGAGCGCATCCGGGACGGACTGGCAAGGCTCGAAGCCCGCATGAAGCCCGCGGCGACGCCGCCCGCCGGCGAGGAACAGACCCTGCGCACCGCCCTGGGCGCCGAACAGGACGTCGGCGCGTTCTACAAGCGCATGGTCGCCGAGCTGCCCGGCGAGGCACGCACGATGTTCCGCCGCTTCGTCGAGATCGAGGAGGGCCACCTTGCGATCGTCCAGGCCGAGCTGGATGCCGTCACCCGCCTCGGCTTCTGGTTCGACACGGCCGAGTTCCGCCTGGAAGAAGAGTAGGGGAGGGAGAGGAGAGCGCGGAGGGAGGGGGCGGAGGACGCGGAGATCCGATTTCACCGCTGAGACGCTGAGGGCGCCGAGAGGAACGCTGAGTCGGGAAGGGAAAGGGGCTGGGGTCATGTGGGAGAACCTGCTGGACCGTGAGGCGTTGGCGGTGCGGGACGAGGCGCGGGCGTTCGTCCGCGACGTGCCGGTGGAGTTGGTGCGGGACATGGACGCGGACAAGATCCGCTTCCCGCGCGAGTACGTCCGCGGCCTGGGCGACAAGAACCTCCTCGGCCTGCGCTTCCCGCGCGCGGTCGGCGGGCGGGGGCTGCCCTGGGCCGTCGAAATGGCGGTGCTCGAGGAGATCGGCGTCCTGGGCACCGCCCTCGGCTGCGCCTTCGCCATGCCCAGCATCGTCGGCGAGGCGCTTTCGCGCTTCGGCACCCCGGAGCAGCAGGAGCGCTGGCTGCGGCCGATGCTGCGCGGCGAGAAGATCGCGGCCGAGGCGCTGACCGAGCCGCGCGGCGGCTCCGACTTCTTCGGCGCCACCACCACCGCCCGGCCCGAGGGCGGCGGATTCGTGCTCGACGGCGCCAAGCGCTTCGTCGTCGGCGCCGAAGGCGCGGACTTCTTCCTCGTCTACGCCAAGACCGACCCCAAGGCCCCGCGCCACAAGTCGCTCGGCCTGTTCCTGGTCGATCGCGACGCGGGCGTCAGGGTCGAGCACCTCTACGGCCTCATGGGCACTCGCGGCGGCGGCACCGGCCGCATCGTCTTCAAGGGCGTCTGCGTCCCCCGCGAAAACCTCGTCGGCGACATCGATCAGGGCGGCGAGATCTTCAACCGCATGATGGTCCCGGAACGCCTGACCAGCGCCGGAGGCGCCCTCGGCGCCGCCCGCGCGGCGCTCGACATCGCCACCCGCTACAGCGCCAGACGCCGCGCCTTCGGCAAGGTGATCCGCGAGTTCCAGGCCGTGAGCTTCCGCCTCGCCGGCGCCGTCGCGCGCCTCGACGCGGCGCGCGCCCTGGCCTACGCCGCCTGCCGCGCCGCGGACGGCCCCGGCGACCCCCGCCGGCTCGTCTCCGAGGCCAAGAAGTTCTGCACGGAAACCGCGTGGGACGCCGTCAACGTCGCGATGCAGACCATGGGCGGCATCGGCTACACCAACGTCTACCCCGTCGAACGCCTCCTGCGCGACGTGCGCCTCATGACCATCTGGACCGGCACCAACGACGTCATGGACCTGCTCATCCAGCACGAGTGGTACCGCGAGGTTCTCGAGCGCGCCGCCGGCTCCCGCGACATCGAGCGCGACGTCCCCCCCGGCGGCGACGACGAGAAGGACTTCGGCTAGGGCCGGCCCGGCTCGGCCTTGCCCTGTCTACGTGGCGGAGCCGGTGCCAGGCCGGGCCACCGTCCCGAGCTGCTCGAGCAGCGTCCAGAACATCGTCTCGCCGTCGTACGTCCCGCGTGCGCCCCCGCGCTGCGCCCCTGCCCACTCCAACGCCAGCGCCAGCGGAACGGCCGCCCCGGGCAGCCCGGCGACCGCGGCGCCCGCGCCGGCAAGCGCCTCCACCGTGTGGATCGGACGCGGAACGGCCTCCAGACGCGGGTCCAGCCGCTCGCACAGCGCCGGCGGCGTCGTGACGGCGTACTCGCGACAGGCGACCGGACGCTCGTCGTAGATGCCGCAGAGCTCCGCGTCGAGAAACGGGCAGGCAACGCCCGCGGCGAAGTAGCGACGGCTCACGTCCTCCCAGGCCGCCGTGCCGGGCGACGCCACGCTCTGCAGGGCGAGCCGGCCGGGCGGCGCCGAGCGGTCCAGGATGCCCAGCTCCTCCATCCTCGCCACGGCCTCCGCGAAGCGCAGCCGGACCGCTTGGCCCCGGGCCGGCGCCAGCGCCCCCACCTGCTTCGCCAGCGCCAGCGCCTCGATCGGGGCCACGGGGACGAGCTGCCGGCAGCAATGCGCGCACCCGGGCCGGCAGCTCACCGACCGCCCGCGGGCCGTCTCCCGGTCCGTCGCGACGGCGGCGACCTGCCGCGAGATCTCCCGCGCCGCCGGAAGCAGCTCGACCAGCGCGCGGCGGCCGAGTCGCACGCGGCAGACGAGCTCCCGCTCCTCGCCGAACAGCGGGACCCGGATCGTCGCCTCGTCCGTCGCACTTCGTTTCCGCTTCACCGTGTCGCTTCCTCCACGCCGATCCCGACGATGCCTCGCCACCGCAGCACCGTCCTGCGGCCGGACGCTAGGTCAGCTCGGCCCCCCGCGCAACTCGATACCCCCCCTTCCCGCGGCCGGCATTGACTCCGGCGGCGCCGTGGATACCTTGGGCTCCTTACCGGCCGATGGCGCCGGCGCTGGGGAGGAAACCATGGGACATGCGCCCGAGCTGACGCGACGTTCGTTCCTGAGGGTCGCGGGCGGCGCCGCGGCCTTCGCCGTCGTCGGCGGGACCCTCGGGACCGGTGTCTCGCCCGCCTCGGCCGCGCCGCTGGGACAGCCGACGGGACTGCTCCTGCAGACCGCCGGCGCGACGTCGGTCCGGCATGCGCGCCACATCCGCCAGTACCTGGACGGATACGACGACACCCCGTGGGATTCCATGGAGGACTGCGAGCGCCCGTGTACCCGGCAGCTCACGGATCACCGGCTGCCGTCCGCAGCGTCCGAGCGCTGACGGAAAAGGGGAGGAAACCATGGCACTGAACGCATACCTGAGCCTCGCGGGAGACGCCCAGGGCCCGATCCAGGGCTCGGTCACCCAGAAGGGTCGCGAAGGCAAGATCCTGATCATCGCCGTCGAACACGAGCGGTCGTCCCCGTACGACGCCGCCAGCGGGATGATCGCCGGCCGCACCAAGAGCGGACCGCTGGTGCTGACCAAGGAGATCGACAAGTCGTCGCCGCTCCTACGCCAGGCTTTCAAGAACCGGGAGCAGCTGGGCACGTTCGAGCTCCAGTTCTGGAGGCCGACGGCGACCGGGGCGGAGACGCAGTTCTACACGATCCGGCTCAAGGGAGCGTCGATCGTCTCGTTCCGGACCGAGATGCTCAACAACCAGTTCTCCGACAACGTGCCGCTCAAGGAGCGCGAGGTCATTTCCTTCGCGTACCAGCAGCTGGAGCTGACGTGGGTCTCCGGCGGAATCTCCCACACGCACGACTGGGCTGCGGCGTCGGCTTGACCGCCCGCGGGCCGGGGAGGACGTCATGGCATTGAATGCGACTCTCAAACTCAAGGGCGCGAAGCAGGGCGAAATCCGGGGCTCGGTGACCCAGAAGGGCCGCGAGAACACGATCCTGGTGCTGGGCGTCGACCACACCATGCTCGCCACGCTGGACGCGAGGAGCGGCATGTTCTCCGGGACGAACCGTCACCAGCCGCTCGTCATCCTCAAGGAGCTGGACCAGGCGACGCCCCTGCTGCACAACGCGCTGACGGACGGCGAGACGCTCTCCGAGTTCACGCTGCGCTTCTACCGCCCCAGCGCCACCGGAGCGGAGGAGAACTTCTACACGGTCACCCTCCTCGACGCCCGCATCGTGAGCATCCGGTTCGAGATGCTGAACAACAAGTACCCGGACCTGGCGGGTCTCAAGGAGCGGGAGAGGATCGCCTTCGTCTACCAGAAGATCCGGGTGAGCTGGACGACCGGCGCCATCGAGTCCGACGACGACTGGGCCGCCCCGATCGCATAGCCACCAGGCCCGGCTCGCCCCACCCTTGCACTCCCACTCCCTTCCGCGGTACCAATTCGCCCGCCCGACACGCTCGTCGGGTGCCCTTGGGGGGGCCGCCGCCGGCATGGAACCGAGGGGACGGCGTGAAGGATCGACCCGGACAAACCGACGACTCCCAGGCCGAACGCGAACCGACGCCGATCTCGCCGTCGGGCGCCGAACGCTTCGATCGCCGCAACTTCCTCAAGCTGCTCGGCGCAGGCGCCGGCCTCGCCGCCACCGGCTGCGGCGAGACGAAACGCTACCTCTACCCCTACGTCGTCCCCGCCCGCGAAAACGTCCCCGGCATCGCCAACTGGTACAGCACCGTCTGCCGCGAATGCCCCGCCGGCTGCGGTGTCTGGGCCCGCGTCCGCGAAGGCCGCCCCGTCAAGCTCGAGGGCAACCCCGCCCACCCCGTCAACCACGGCACCCTCTGCCCCCGCGGCCAGGGCGCCCTCCTCCGCCTCTACGACCCCAAACGCACCAAGAGCCCCGAACGCCGCACCGCCCACGGCTGGATCTCGATCCCCTGGGATGAGGCACTCACGCACGTCGAACGCGCCCTGCGCGGAGCGGTGTCAAAAAAGCCGGGACGCGCCGCGGCCCTCACCGGCCTGGAAACCGGGACGCTGGCCGGGCTCTGGTCCGCGTTCCTCCATGCGTTCGGCGGCCGGCACCTCATGTCCGACCCGCACTCGCCCGAGGCGCTGCTCTCGGCGCATCGCGCCGTCTTCGGCCGCTACGACCTCCCCCGCTTCGCCCTCGAATCGTGCGACCTGGTCGTCGCCATCGAATCCGACCTCTTCGAGACCTTCCTCTCGCCCGTCGAGCTGGCCGGACAGCTCGTCGGCCCGCGACACGCGGGCGGCGAACGCGCGGCCATCGTCTGGATCGGACCGCGCCGTGGCGTCACGGGGATCCTCGCCGACGAATGGCTCCCGATCCGCCCCGGCACGGGCGGACACGTGGCGCTCGCGCTCCTGCTGGAGATCGCCAGGTCGCTGCCGGCGACGCTCCGCGGCTCCGCGCCTCGTGACGAGACCGACGCCCTGGCCCGCGACCTGCCCGTCGAGACCCTCGCCGCGCGCGCGGGCATCGACCCGGCGCCGATCCGCCGCCTCGCCCTGCGCATCGCCGCCGCCACCCGCCCCGTCGTCCTCGCCGGCGGCACCCCCTTCGCCTCCACCCACGGCGTCGCCGCCGCCGTCGCCGGCGTGCTGCTCTCCCAGGCTTTGGGCAACTACGGCAAGACCCTCCTCCTGGGCGCCCCGAGCACCCTGGCCAAGGCCGCGCCCACCGCGGAACAGCGCGAGCTGCTGCGTCGGATGGAAGCCGGCGAGATCGACGTCCTCTTCGTCCACGGCGCCGACCCGCTCTTCGAGCTGCCGGCGAGCGCCGGAGTCGAAGCCGCTCTCGCCAAGGTCCCCATGATCGTCTCGCTCGACGCGCGACCGACCGCCACGACCGAGCGCGCGCACCTGCGCCTGCCCGCGACGACGCCGCTCGAATCGTGGGGCGACTACTCCCCGCGCTCCGGCGTGGAAGGCCTCCTGCAACCGGTGGTCACCCCGCTCGTCGACGCGCGCCATCCCGGCGACGTCCTCCTCGCCCTCGCCCGCGCCACCGGACACGGCGCCGAGGTCGGCGGCGAGGCGGAGTCGTTCGAGGCGCTCGTGCGGCGACGGTGGGCGGCGATGGAGTCCGGACCGGTCGGCTCGGTGTCCGACGCGCGCTTCCGCGAAGCCCAGCGCCGGGGCGGAACGTTCGGCGTCCCGCCCGTCGCCTCGACCCAGGTCGACGGCTCCGTCTGGAAATCGCTTCGGGCGCTGGGCGAGGACAAGGCCGGCGGACTGCTCCTCTCGGTCTTCCCGACGATCCGCGCCGGTCGCCGCGCCAAGGCTTCCGGCGGCTGGCTCGACGAGCTGCCCGAGCCGACGACGGCTGCAGTCTGGGGCGCCCCGGCGGAGATCCACCCCGACCTGGCAAGGCGGCTCGGCGTCGAGAACGACGGCACGCTCGAAGTCCGGACCGCCGCCGGCACGCTGCGGCTCGGCGTCAGCGTCCGCGACTCCGTCCACCCCGACGCCGTCTGCCTGCCGCTCGACGGCGGCCACGACGGCCCGGGACTCGCCCGACTCCTCCTCGCCGACGCCTGGCTCGACGGGACCGGCCTCGCCGCGGAAGGCATCAACCTCGAAGTCGCACGCGCGGCGGAATCTCTGCACCTCTACCGCGAAACGCACACGTTCGAACAGCACCGCCGCGGCGTCGTCCGCGCCAAGGGACTCGAGCTGCCGCACGAGACCGTCCACGAGAAGCTGCCGCGCGAGCTGACGGACATGTACGGCGACCACGCCCACGCGGGCCACCGCTGGGGCATGGCCGTCGACCTCGATCGCTGCACCGGCTGCTCCGCCTGCATCGTCGCCTGCCAGGCCGAGAACAACATCGCCGTCGTCGGCCCCGAAGCCGTCGACTACGGCCGCGAAATGGCCTGGCTCCAGCTCCACCTCTACTGGGAGCGCGATCCCGCAGGCAGGCCGATCCCGCTCGTCACGCCCGTCATGTGCCAGCAGTGCGACAGCGCGCCCTGCGAGTCCGTCTGCCCCGTCTTCGCCGCGTACCATACCCCGGAGGGCATCAACGGGCAGGTCTACAACCGCTGCGTCGGCACCCGCTACTGCGCCAACAACTGCCCGTACAAGGTGCGGCGCTTCAACTGGTTCTCGTACGACGTCCCCAAGCCGCTGGACCTGCAGCTCAACCCCGACGTCACGGTGCGCAGCAAGGGCGTCATGGAAAAGTGCATGTTCTGCGTCCAGCGCATCCGCGAGGCCAAGGAGCTCGCGAAGCTGGAAGACCGCCCGCTGGGCGACGGCGAGATCCGCCCGGCGTGCGCGCAAACGTGCCCGACCGGCGCCATCGTCTTCGGCGATCTGCTCGACCCGGACAGCACCGTGAGCCGCCTCGTCCGCTCGGACCGCGGCTACCGGCTGCTCGATCACCTGGGCACGCGGCCCAGTGTCACGTATCTGGAGCGGGTGGTGCGGTGGCGGGTCTGACCTACCGCGACGTCGGCGACAAGGTGCTCCGGGCCATGACTCGGCCGGGACCCGTGTGGACCGCCCTCCTCGGCCTCTGCATCTCCCTCGTCGTCCTCGGCGGCATCGCCTGGACCTACCAGATCGAGCGCGGCATCGGCGTCTCCATCAAGACCAACCCGGCCGGCTGGACGATGTACATCACGACCTTCGTCTTCTGGGTCGGCATCGCCCACTCCGGCACCCTCATCTCCGCGATCCTCTTCCTGCTGCGCGCGCGCTGGCGCACCTCGATCTTCCGCTCCGCCGAGGCCATGACCGTGTTCGCCGTCATGACCGCCGGCCTCTTCCCCCTCATCCACCTCGGTCGCGTCTGGCGCTTCTACTACCTCTTCCCCTACCCCAACCAGCGCGAGCTGTGGCCGAACTTCAAGTCGCCCCTCATCTGGGACGTCTTCGCCATCTCCACCTACTTCACCATCAGCGCCGTCTTCTTCCTCGTCGGCATGATCCCCGACCTCGCCGTGATCCGCGACCGCGCCAAGGGCTGGCGCAGGAAGATCTACACCGTGCTCTCGTTCGGCTGGCGCGGCTCCGACCGCGAATGGACCAGCTACCTCTCCGCCTACGTCCTCTTCGCCGGCCTCGCCACCCCGCTCGTCGTCTCCGTCCACTCCGTCGTCTCCTGGGACTTCGCGATGTCGATCGTCCCCGGATGGCACTCCACGATCTTCGCCCCCTACTTCGTCGCCGGCGCCATCCACTCCGGCCTGGCCATGGTGCTGACGCTCCTCATCCCGCTGCGCCGCGTGCTCAAATGCGAGGACATCATCACCCTGCGCCACGTGGACGCGATGGCCAAGGTCGTGATCTTCACCGGCCTCATCGTCGGCTACGCCTACGCCCTCGAGTTCTTCCTCGCCTGGTACAGCGGCAACCAGCCCGAGTACGACCAGTTCGTCTACCGGGCCACGGGCGACATCGCCTGGATGTTCTGGGCCATGGTCGCCTTCAACGCCGCCGTGCCGCTGGCCCTCTTCTGGCGCAAGGTGCGACGCAACCTCGCCCTGCTCTTCCTGATCTCGATCCTGATCAACGTCGGGATGTGGTTCGAGCGCTTCGTCATCATCGTCAGCTCCCTCTCGCACGAATTCCTGCCCCACGGCTGGGGCGGCGTGTCGCTGTTCGGCGCCGGGGAGTTCCACTGGGTCGACCTGGCGATCCTCGCCGGGAGCTTCGGCTGGTTCTTCATGTGGTTCCTCCTCTTCGTCAAGACCCTGCCGTGGATCGCCGTGACCGAGGTGCGCGAGGGGATGCACCGGCCGGACGAGGCCGGCGGCGGGACGGCCGCGGGAGGCGCGGCATGACGGCGCGCCATGTCGTGCTCGGCATCTTCGCAAAACCCGCGGCGGCGGTCGCCGCCGTGCGCGAGCTGCGCGACCGCGGCTTCGGCGACCTGGAGACGTTCTCGCCCGTCCCCGTCGAGGAGCTGCTCGCCGAGCTCCCGCGCAAGCCCCCGGTCCGGCACTTCACCCTCTGGGGCGGATTGGCCGGACTCGCGACGGGCCTGCTGCTCACCAGCCTCACCTCGCTCATCTACAACCTCGTCGTAGGCGGCAAGCCGCCCATCGCGATCGTTCCGTACCTCATCGTGTCCTTCGAGCTGACCATCCTCCTGGGCGGGCTGTGTACGCTCGCCGGGCTGCTCATCGGCGCCCGCCTGCCACGCCGCAAGGAGCCGCGGCTCTGGGACCCGCGGCTGTCGGAGGACCGCTACGGCGTATCCGTGAACTGCAATCCCGAGGCGCTCGATCTCCTCTCGCGCATCCTCGCGGAGCATGGAGCCGAAGATGTCCGGCGCGCCTGATCGCCCCGCCCTCCGGCGCCTCTCGCCCGAGAAGGTCCTCGGGCTCGCCGCCGTCCTCGGCGCCGCGGCCTTCGCCGTCGCCGTCGCGACCGGCGCGACCGCGCGCGCGTGGCAGGCGTTCCACGTCAACTACCTCTTCTGGACCGGCCTGGGGTTCTCCGGCGTCGTCCTCTCCGCCGTCTTCCGCGTCACCGACTCCCGCTGGGGCCTCGCCGTCCGGCGCCTCGGCGAATGCACCGCCGCCCTCGTCCCCCTCTCGCTCCTGCTCTTCCTCGGCGTCGTCGCCGGGTACGGCTCCCTCGCGCCCGACCTCCACCACCTCGGCCCCGCCAAGCGCCTCTGGCTCCAGCCCGCGTTCCTCCTCGCCCGCGACGCCGGCGCCCTCGCCCTGCTCGCCGCGTGCGCCCTCCTCTACCTCTACTTCTCCCTGCGCCCCGACGTCGGCGCCGCGCGCGATGCCGGCGGCACGCCCCTCGGGAGCCTCGGCGCGTGGCTCTCCCGCGGCTGGCGCGGCGCGGCGGATGAGGCGCGGCGCTCGCGCCGCATGACCGGGATCCTCGCCCCCGTCCTCATCCTCGTCTACTGCCTCGTCTTCACCCTGCTGGCCAACGACCTCGTCATGGGCCTCGACCCGACCTGGACCAGCACCCTCTTCGGCGCCTACTTCTTCATCACCAACCTCTACGCCGGCTGGGCCGCCCTCGCCCTCGCCGCCTCACTCGCCCGCCTCGGCGACTGGCGCGGACTGCGCGCCACGGCGACGACCGACGTCCTCCACAACCTGGCAAAACTGCTGTTCGCCTTCTGCTTCCTCTCCATGGACTTCTTCTGGTCGCAGTTCCTGGTGATCTGGTACGGCAACCTGCCCGAGGAAACCGCGTTCGTCCTGCGGCGGATCCGCGTCGAGCCGTGGTCGGACCTCGCCTTCGCGGTGCTCCTGTTCCTGTTCTTCGTGCCGTTCTTCGCGCTGCTGTTCAAGCGGCTCAAGCGCGACCCCCGTACCCTGGCAATTCTCTCCCTGCTCGTGATCGCCATGCTCTGGCTCGAGCGCTTCCTGCTCGTCGCACCGTCCGTGTGGCCGCACGGCGGCCTGCCCCTGGGGCCGCTGGAGCTGGGCGTGACCGTCGGGTTTGCCGGTCTCGCGGGCCTCGCGTACCTGTGGCTCGCACGACGCGTGCCCCTGGCCCCCGCGCCCGAGGTCGTCGCCGCACAGGCGGCCGAGGAGGCGGCGGATGGCTGAGCCGGCCCTCTCGCGGCGCGCGCGCATCGCCTGGGGCATCGTCCTCGCCCTGGGGCTGGCCGCGGCCGCCGCCTGGACCGCCTGGGCCTACTACCTCGGCGGCGCGGCGGGCCTGGGTGCCGAGCAGCCGATCGCCTTCAGCCATCGCGTCCACGCGACGGACAAGGGCATCGATTGCCGCTTCTGCCACCCTTTCCCCGACCGCGCGCCCTACGCCGGGATGCCGCCCGTGCAGACCTGCATGTTCTGCCACCGGTCGGTGATCGCGACCCACTCCGAGATCCGCAAGCTGTGGGGCTACTTCGAGCGCAACGAGCCGATCCCGTGGGTGCGCGAGTTCGAGGTTCCCGACCACGTGTACTTCAGCCACCGCATGCACCTGCGCAAGGAGCTGGACTGCCCCGACTGCCACGGCGATATTTCCATGGAGGACCGCGTCAAAGCGGCGGAGCCGTTGGAAATGGGATTCTGCCTCGATTGCCACAAGAGTCGCGGCGGTCCCAGGGATTGCGTGGTCTGCCACCGCTAGCGCGGGGCGCAGAGGGAGACCGACGAGTGAACTGGCTCTTGCCCTCGGAATCCGGCAGCACCTCCCGGCGCTACTTCGTCACGGCCGCCGTGTGGATGGTGGTCGCCGTCACCGCCGGCCTGCTCGCCGCCATCGAAATGGTCGCCCCCGACGCCCTGGGCAACATCAAACCCCTCGTCTTCGGCCGCCTCCGCCCCATCCACACCAACCTCATGCTCCTGGGCTGGGTCCCCGCCGCGCTCACCGGCGGCGTCCTCTACATCGTGCCCCGCGTCCTGGGCACGAAACTCTGGTCCGAACGCCTGGGCAACTTCTCCGTCTGGGCCTTCAACGCCCTGCTCCTCCTCGGCGTCGTCACCCTCGGCCACGGCATGACCCAGGGCCGCGAATACGCCGAGCTCATCCGCCCCCTCGACTTCGTCGTCCTCCTCTGGCTCTCCCTCGTCGGCACCAACCTCCTCATGACCGTCCGGCGCCGCACCGAGAAGCTCCTCTTCGTCTCCGTCTGGTACGCCTGCGGCGCCGTGCTGTGGACCTTCGTCGTCTACTCCTTCGGCAACGTCGTCTGGGACGCGCAAGGCGCCCTGCGCGGCCCCACGGACGCCCTGTGGCTCTGGTTCTACGGCCACAACACCGTCGGCCTGTGGCTCACGCCGCTCGCCATCGCCTGCGCCTACTGGATCATCCCGCGCGTCACCGGCGCGCCGCTGTGGTCCCACACCCTCTCCCTCGTCGGTTTCTGGGCCCTCCTCGCCATCTACACCCACACCGGCGGCCACCACCTGATCCAGGCCCCCGTGCCGCTGTGGATCAAGGTGCTCGGCGTCGTCGACTCGATCTGCATGCTCATCCCCGTCTTCACCTTCCTGGCCAACGTCTGGCTGCCGCTGCGCGAGCGCTGGGGCCGGATCCACGCCGACATCGGCGGGAAATTCGTCTTCGCGGGGACCGTCTTCTACGCCCTGACCTGCATCCAGGGCCCGCTCCAGTCGCTCCCCTCCATCCAGCGCGTCACCCACTTCACCCAGTGGGTCGTGGCCCACGCCCACCTCGCCGTCTTCGGCTTCGCCGGCATGATCGCCATGGGCACGATCTACCACGTCCTGCCGCTGGTCACCGGACGCCGCATCTACAGCCGTCGCATCGCCGATCTCCAGTACTGGGTCATGATCGTCGGCGTCATCGGCTTCTTCCTCGTGCTCACCGCCGCCGGTCTCCTCCAGGGACACGCCTGGCTCAACGGCGAGATGGTCTACCGCCTCCTGCCCGAGCTCAACATCTACCTCGTCCTGCGCGGCGCGATCGGCGTCGCCGTCGTCCTGGGCGCCTGCCTCCAGCTCGTCAACGTCATCATGACCATCCGCAAAGGCGAGCCCATCGCCGCCGAGCCCCCCCTTGGCGACCTTGGCGTCCCTTTGCGTCCTTTGCGCGAAATTCCCGAACGTGATGGCGCAGCCGCCCACCTCGACCCGAGGCCTTCGCCATGAAGATGACGCCCTCCGCCCTCGTCGGCGGCACCCTCGCCGTCCTTTTCGCCATCATCGGCGTCGTCGTCATCCTCCCCGTCGTCTCCGACCCGGATCTGCCGTCGGCACAGGCCCGGCCCCGCACCACCCAGGAGCTCGAAGGCCGCGCCATCTACATCCGCGAGGGCTGCCAGTACTGCCACTCGCAGTACGTCCGCCGCGTGGATTGGGGACCGACCGCCGAACGCCTCGCACAGGCGGGCGACTACCACTACGACGAGCCGCAGCTCTTCGGCTCCGAGCGCACCGGCCCCGACCTCTCCCAGGCCGGCGGCCAGCACCCCGACGACTGGCACGTGGCGCACTTCGTCAATCCCCGCTTCACCCGCCCCGAGTCGATCATGCCCCCGTTCGACTTCCTCACCGACCGCGAGCTGGCCAACCTCGTGCGCTACGTCCAGTCCCTCGGCCTCCGCGACGCCGACGCACGCATGGCTCGCCAGGCGGAATGGCACGCGCAAGCGCTCGCCGCGTACCGCGCCGGGCCGGATGCCAACGTCGCGTGGCTGCACAAGAACGTCCCCGCCGGCTGGGTCACCGTCCCCAACCCCTACCCCGCCGACGAATCGTCGCTCGCCCGCGGCGCCCACGTCTACCAGACCTTCTGCCTCGGCTGCCACGGCCCCGTGGGCGACGGGCAGGGCCCGGCCGCCCCGAATCTCGATCCCCCGCCCCTCAACTTCACCACCCTGCGCCGCGCCGGCGTCTCGGGCGGCGTCCTCTACTACCAGATCATGAACGGCATCACCGGCACCTCCATGCCGTACTTCAAGCACGAGCTGGAATCCGAGAAGATCTGGGACGTGGGCAACTACCTCCTCGTGTACTTCCTGTCCGGGCGAGAGTCCGGCACCGACGGGCAGGCAATCGATGCCGCCTTCGAAGGTCCCCCCGTCCCGACCTGGAATCCCCGCGAGCCCGCCCCCGGCAGCGCCCTGTTGCCCTCCACCAGCCACCAGCCCCGCCCTGAGCCTGCCCGCCCCGAGCAAAGCCGAGGGGTCGAAGGGCTACCAGCCACCAGCCCTCCCCCGGGAGGCGCGCCGTGAGCTTCATCCGCTTCTGGCTCGGTTTCTCCATGTTCGGCTTGTCCGCCGCGACCGCCCTCCTGTTCTGGGCCTTCCGCACCCGCCAGTTCCGCGAACCGGACCGCGCGGCGTGCCTGCCGCTGGCCGATGCCGCCGCCGCACCACCCATCCGCTGGTCGCGCGAGTCGATCGTCCTGGTGGCGTTCCTGGGCGTCGGCCTGGCGCTGCTGCTCGCCACCGTCGTCTTCTCGGCGGTGTGGTAGGGAGGGACCGATGCTGCCGTACCTCGAGCTGCACATCCAATCGCTGGTCCTCCTTTTCGGCTACGGCCTGCTCGGCTTCTTCGCGCTCGCCCTCGCCCACTCGGGCCGCGATCTCGTCGTCGGCCGCCCGCGTGAGCCCGAGGCGACGGCGGTCGAGGAGCACGACGGAATCCGCGAGCACCACGGTCGCGTCCCGCTGTTCCTCGTCCTGCTCTACGTCGGCCTGGCCGTCTGGGCCGTGCTCTACGTCCTCGCCCACGCCTGCTGGGGCATGGACTTCGGCGGCTAGGGGGGAGGGCGGAGGAGTGCGGAGGAGTGCGGGGAGGGCGGGGGAGGGCGGGAAGGGCGGGAAGGGCGGCGGGCTTGCCCGCCGAAGCCGCAGGCGAACGCGGGAGCGGGAGTGGAGAGCACGATGATTCCGGAAGACCGAAGGGCCTGGTACCTGGTGGCGCTGATCATCGTCCTCGTCCTCGCGTTCGGCGCGCTGGTCTACTTCAAGATCCGCGAACCCGCCGCCAGGCCGTGGGACTACGGCACCACCCCCTTCGTCCCCGGCCAGTCGCAATACGGAATCCACCGGGGGACGCCATGAGGGCGAGCGGTCGAGCGGTCGAGCGGCCGAGCGGTCGAGCGGCCGAGCGGCCGAGCGGCGGTCGGCGGTCGGCGGTCGGCGGTCGGTTGGCGGCGACGATCTGCCTGCTGGCGGCGGTTGCCGCCGGGTGCGACGAGCGGATGCGGGACCAGCCGTCGCTCATGCCCCATGACAAGCCGCTGCTGAGCATGCCCGCCGGAGTCGTCCCCGTCTCGGGCGGTGAACCCGCAGCCTCAGTCGAAGAGGCGGCAGCGTTGGAAAACCCCGTGGCGAACGTGCCGGAAGAGCTGGAGCGAGGTGCACTCGCCTACCGTCGCTTCTGCGGCCACTGTCACGGCGCGTCCGGACGCGGTTGGACCGTCGTCGGCGCCAGCCTCGACCCGGCCCCGACCGACCTCTCGCTCGCCGTCCCCGCCCGTACCGACGGCGAGCTCTTCGGCATCATCACGTTCGGCGCCAAGACGTCCCCCGCCCTCGGCCCGTTCATCGACGTCAACGACCGCTGGCGGATCGTCCGCTGGCTCCGCGTCCTCCCCACCGCCTCGTCCAGCGCCGCCGCCGGGACGCCGTAGGGCCCGCTCCGGCCGCCGCGGCCACATCCGGCGGCTACGTGCAGCCGCACAGCGAGCGATAGCAGGGGTCGCACGAGGGACTGGCGCAGCACGTGCCCGCCGTGCTGCCGTCGGGATTGCCGCAGTTGTTGAGGTCGCGACACGTCCCGTCGCAGCACTCGAACCGCGGTCCCGACGTGCACTCCGGCGGACAGCATCCCGTGCAGCTCCCGCAGTGCCGCTCGTCCGTCGCCAGATCGAAGCACTCGCCCCAGCAACAGGACGGCATTGCCCCCGAGCAAGCACGCCCGCACGTGCCGCAGTGGCTCGCGTCCCACTGCAGGTCGAACCCCTCGTCCGTCAACGTGTCGCAGTCGTCGTCCAGCACGTTGCACGCCTCGACCGAGCTCGGCGTGGCGTCGCTGCACTGCAACCCGCCCCCGGCGTCGCACACCACCACGCCCTCCTCGCACAGATCGCCGTCCAGGCCGTCGCACGGCACGCCGAGTCCCATGCCCTCGTCGGTCGATGTGTCGCAGTCGTCGTCGTGCCCGTTGCACGACTCCGGAAACGCACAGTCCCCGGCGCACGTGGCGCAATCCTCCCCGGGGGCGTCGCACGCGTCGTCGCCGCAGCACGGGGAGCAGTCCGCGGGACACGCCGCGCAAGGCTCGTCGCACGCCCCGTTCGGACACGTCACCGGACAGTCCGCCGGACACGAGCCGTTGGTCTCGCCCCCGTTGCACACGCCGTCGCCGCAGCACGGGGAGCAATCGACTGGACACGCCGCACACGGCTCGGTGCACTCGCCGTCCCCGCAGCACGGCGCGCAGTCCGCGGGACACGCCGCACACGGCTCGTCGCACGCCCCGTTCGGGCAGCTCCCCGGACAGTCCCCCGGGCACGACTCGGGCGTCTCTCCGCCCGAGCACCTGCCGTCGCCGCACGCCGGCCCGCCGCCGTCGTCGCCGGGTCCCCCGTCTTCCACCCCGTCCGACACCCCCTCCTCCACGCCGTCCGACACCCCCTCCTCCGCCCCGTCCGACGCCCCCTCCCACACCGCTTCGCCGTCCACACCGGCGTCCCGCTCGGGCGCGTCCCAGTTCAGCGAACATCCGGCCAGAACGAACAGCACCGCGACCGCCGCGGACCCGCCGCCCGGACGGCGGCACGCGACGACGACCGACCCCATCGTTCCGCTGCGCAACACCTGCACCTCCGCCACCCCGCACCATCGCACTGCACCCGGGTCCCGCGCAAGCGACCCCGCCGGCACCCATCCGACCCCCGCGGGCCGAACGTGGTTGTCTCTGCCGGAAACTCCGTAGGCACCAGCCCGGTCAACGGAACACGACCGAACCGGGGACGAGCTGGACGCCGCGAGCGGCGGCGGAACGCGCCAGACCCTGAACGAATCCGCTCTGCGAAAAGACCGCCGGACGCACGCGCTCGCGAACCGCGGGCGCCAGACGCGAAATGCGCTCCCTCAACCGCTCGATCACCGGCGCCCCGACGGGCGCCGCCGTCGCCTTGCACTCGCCGATCAGGTACGACCCGTCGGACAACTCGGCCACGAGATCCAGCTCGTTCAACCCGCCCGTGGAGTCCTTCCACCAGTGCCGTCCCACGTGCATCGCGTACGTACCCCCCGGTCCCCCACGCACCGCCACGTGACGCCGACACGCCGCCTCGAACGAGCTCCCGAGGAACGTCGGCAGGGCCGGCAACACCCGCTCGCGGAAGTGCCGCGCCCCGTGACCGGCCGCCACGACGTCCCGCGCCGGCAAGACGAACGTGCACCAGAAACGCACGAACGGGTCGGCAACCGCGTACAGTCCCTTGCGCGACTTCTCCGGCGCCGGGTCGAAGAACGGCGTTCGGCGCTCGATCAGTCCCAGCTCGATCAACGTCGCCAGGTAGCGGTTCACCGACGCCGCCGCCAACCGGCACCGATCCGCGATCTCCGTCTGCCGCGTCGCGCCGCCCGCCACGGCGACCAGGATCGACAGGTACGTCGCCGGCTCGCGCAGCTCGGTGTTCATCAGGAACGGCACCTCCTCGAACAGGAATCCGCCCGGCGAGAACGCCTCCGTCGCTACCGTCACCCGCCAATCGTCGCCGCCGCGAAGCCGCGCAAGGTACGCCGGAATCCCGCCCAGGATCCCCCACAGCGCAAGCCGCTCGGCCGGAACGGTCGCCGGAGCGAACGCCCCGACGTGCCACGGCTCCAACGGCGAAAGACGCAGCGACCCCGTCCGCCGCCCGAACAACGGCGAGCGTTCGGCCAGCAGCTCGCGCTCCATGAAGCCGATCGCCGAGCCGCACAGCACGACGAAGAGTCGCGTCGAACGCCCCGCGCTGTCCCACCAGCGCTGGAACACCCCGGTCAGGCCGGGCGTGCCGCCGGCCAGCACGGGAAACTCGTCCAGCACCAACGCCAACCGTTCGCCACCCGACCGCTCGACCACCCGTTCGAGCGCCGCCTCCCACGACTCGAACCGTACCCCCGGCATGCCCAGCGCCGCGGCGAAACCGCGCAGGTTGTCCGGCTCGCGGACCGGCGCCGCCGTGTACGCCACGTGCGGCCGGTCGGCGCAGAACCGCCCCGCCAGCTCGGTCTTCCCCACCCGCCGCCGGCCCCACAGGACGAGCAGTTCCGCATCGCTTCCCGCCCACCGCCGCTCCCAGTCCGCCAGCTCCGCCTCGCGATCCACAAACATCCCGGCCTCCACGCCGGAACGAGATTATCAGAATCGCGATCCTAAAGACAAGTCGCTCCGGCCCGCGACCGCCGGCGCCCATTCGACCCCTGCGGGCCGAACGTGATACACGACGCGGGAAGGGGACGAGGCGCCGCGAGCGGCGGCGCCGCGGATGCCGGATGACCAGGAAGAGGACGAAACGCGGCGGCCGATCGCCGGCCCCCGGAAGGGGCAACGCCGCCGCACCCGGTGCGCCCGCGGCAGCTCGCGCTGCGACGCCCGGAAGGGGCAACGCCCCCGGCTCCGGGACACCGCAAGGCCCCGCCGCCGCGGGCCACGGACGACGCGACGCCGCCCCGGCCCCCGCCACGGCACGGCCCCGCGCCGGCGTCCCCGGCCCGGGCGGGCACGGCGTGCGGCTCGACCTGGCCGTGCTGGACGCTCCCGAACGCCTGCTCGGCAGGCTGCGCCCGTCGGACGGCGCGTACGACATCGGCCGCGCCCGCGCGCTCCAGATCTGGTCGCTCGTCGGTCTGGCCGCGCTGGCACGGCACGACGGCCCGCGCCCGGCCGCCGTCCGGCTCGATGGACCGGGCGACGCCGCCGGCTTCGCCCGCGCGGTGGGCTTCGCCGACGTCGTCGCCGGCACACCGCCACGGCAGCCCGGCGAGCGCGGGCGCACCGTCGCCCTGCGCCGGTTCAAGGGACACGGCGGGATCGAGCCGGCCGCGCACGAGATCGCCGCGCTCGTCCTCCCGGACCGCCCGGACGAGGAATCCCGGCGGGTCGTCCAGTACGTCATCGTCGAGCTGCTGCGCAACGTCGTCCAGCACAGCGCCGACCCGCTCGGCGGCGTCGTCGCCGCCCAGCGCATGGACAAGCAGCAGAAGTACGAAACGCCGTGCATCCAGGTCGCCGTCGCCGACGCCGGCATCGGTGTCCTCGCCGCCATGCAGGACCTGCACCCGGAGCTGGCCGATGCCGAGGCCGCCGTGGAGAAGGCGATCCAGCCCCACATCTCCGGGAAATTCGAGGAAGGACTGACCGGCAACGCGGTGAACGCCGGCATGGGTCTCTTCTTCATCCACGAGATGGCCAAACTCTCCACCGGCCGCCTCCTCATCGCGACCCGCGGCGCCGGACGCTTCGTCGAGGGCAATCCGCGAGACGTCGAGCACCCGGGCCTCCGACTGCTCAGGCCCATCGGCACCGGGTTCCCCGGGACCCTGGTCGCCTTCGAGCTGCCCCTGGGACGCGTGCTCGACTACGACGGACTCATCGCCGCGATCGGCGAGAAGGCGCGGCGCCGGATCCCCAGACGCGCCGTCCGCCGCTGGGTCCGCTTCGACGCCGGCACGCCCGCGGGCGCGCGCTTTCTCGTCGCCCGCGCGGCCGAGGACACCACCGCGGCCGAACGCTTCTCCGCCCAGACCCTCGTGCCGCGCCTCCTGCACCGCGAGCCGCTCGTGCTCGACTTCACGGGCATCGATGTCTGCACCCAGAGCTTCCTCCACGCCCTCCTCTTCCGCGCCGTCCGCCTCGCCTGGGCCGAACACGTCGAGATCCACGTCGCCAACGCCCGCCCCGCCGTCCGAAGCGGCATCGAGACCGTCGAAGCCTACGCCCTCGGCGGATGATCCCTCCCCGTTCGGAACCCATCGGCGACCCCTCTGCGTCTCTGCGTCTCTGCGCGAGCCTGCCCTGAGCGAAGCCGAAGGGACGCCCTCCCCAACGTTCCCGTTGCACCCCGGCCATCGGCAGGCCACAATCCACCCGCCAAGGGAGGCGACAACATGCGGAACACCGCCACGATGACGCTCTCGGGAATCACCCTCTTCGCCCTGCTCGCCGCCGCCGCCGGCCCGGGTTGCAAGGGCGACGACTCCGCCGCCGGCGACGACGCCGGCCTCGACGTCGAACAGGACGCCGATGCCGAGCCGGAAGCCGACGCGGAACCGCCCGAGGATGCCGGCGAAGAGGACGCGACCGAGGAGGCCGAAGCCGTCGACCCCTGCCTCGACTACCCCTGCGGACCCTACGGCACCGATCTGGGCGAGGTGCTCGAGGACTGGAGCCTCGACCCCGTCAACGCCGTGGCCGGCGAATGGGCGGGCGACGACTACAAGTTCGACATGCACGACGTCTACGCCCGCACGGAAGCCCACGGCGGCGACGCCAAGGCGCTCCTGATCTTCGTCACCTCCGTCTGGTGCCCGTATTGCAAGATCGAAGCCGCGGCCCTCAACGCCCTCTACACCGAGCTCCAGCCGCTCGGCGTCGAAATGCTCGGCCTGGTCATGGACGGCGCCACCCCGGGCGTCATCTCCACGGCCACCGCCGCACGCGCCTACTCCATGCGCTACGGCTGGACGTTCCCCGCCGTCGTCATCTCCCCCGAGCTGTACGACGCGCTCACCGCCTACTGGCCCCCCGCCGATCGCGCCTCGGGCGAGATCGGCGTCCCGCTGCACCTGCTCTACGACCTGCGCAACATGCGCATGTACGGACACTTCGCCGGCGCCGTCCAGATGAACGTCCTGCGCTACCCCCTCACCGAGATCGCAGCGGACCCGCAGTGGTCCGCCCCCGGCCGCCGCATCGTCACCAACGACTGCGCCCCGGGCACCGGCACCGAGTCCGAACCCAACACCATCGGCAGCTCGGCCGAGGACGGGACGACCCTGCCCTACTCCCTCTCCGGCGCCCAGTGCCCTCCCGTCGTCGGCGACGGCCTGTTCATGGACGAGGACGACGTGGACCTCGGCACGCTCGACGTCGGAACCGTCATCGACACCGAGCTCACCACCCCCGCGGGCTCCGGCGTCTACCCCTTCACCCTGCTCGCCCGCCTGACCTCCGGCGCACTCGACCTGATCCACGACGCGCCCTGGGTCATGGACGGCGCTCCCAACGGCCGACAACACCTGATCGACCGCCGCGGACACTACTACCTCGTCGTCATCGATGGACGCCTGCGCGCCACGAATTACTACGGTGCCGACGCCGACATCCCCATGGCCGACAATTGCTGCGTCGGCGGCCCCGACTACACCTACGACCTCGCCGTCTCCCCGTTCACCCTCGCCGTGACCGACGACGCCGTCACCGTCGGCACCAGCACCCCCTTCACCCTCGACGACGGCGACCTCAACGTCCACCCCTTCGCCGTCACCGCCTCCACCACCTACGACATCCGCATGGAAGGCGACCCGGACCTCCTCAACCCCTACCTGGTCGTCTACGACCCCGCCGGCCCGACCGTCCTGGGCGCCAACGACGACGAGGACGTCGCGGCCGGCGACACCGACTCCCTCGTCCACCTCACCGCCTCGGTCGACGGCACGTGGTGGATCGTCGCGGGCTATGCCGGCGCGTCCTACCGCGCAGGTCCTCCCGCCTACACCATCCGCATCGAATAGCCCCTACCGCGCGTTCAGCCGCCGGTACATCCCCTTCTGGCTCCCGTACAGCCGCGCGAACTCGCCGAACGCCCGGTCGTACGTCGCTCGCGTCGCAGGGTCCGGCCGGAACTCCTCCGCCAGGCGCACCAGGCCCGGGATGTCTTCGAAGCGCATCCGCCCCAGCGCCACGGCCGCGATCCACGCCGCGCCCCGCGCGTTCGCGTGGCGCGGCTCGCGCACCTGCCGCATCGTCCGGTCGAGCGCGTCCGCGAAGATCCGGCACCACACGGCCGACTGCGCGCCGCCGCCCACGATGTGCAGCGGGTCCAGCCGCCGCCCCACCAGCTTCTCCACGTAGCCCAGCACCCAGCGCACGTTGTGCGCCACGCCCTCGTACACCGCCCGCACGATCTCGTCGCTCGTCGTCGTGAGCGAGACGTTGCACAGGCTTCCTCGCAGCGCCTCGTCGTCCACCGGCGTCTTCTCCCCGTTGAGCCACGGCGCGAAGAGCAGCCCGCCCGCCCCCGGCGCCACGCCCGCCGCCACCTCGTCCATGCGCCGCAAGGCGTCGGCCGGCGGCTCGCGGTCCACCAGCGCGTTCTTCCGGAACAGGACGTTGCGCAGCAGGAACTCGAGGCACGCGCCCGCCGAGTCCTGCTCGTCGGCGCAGAAGTACTTGCCGGGGATCGCCGAGGGTAACGACGCGACCGCGTGGAACGGGTCGATCCGCCGCTCCGGCACGTGGCACAGCACCCAGGACGACGTGCCGAGGTACACGTGCCCCGCGTAGTCCTCGACCGCGCCCGAGCCCACGCAGGCCGAGGCCAAGTCGGCGGCGCCCACCGCCACCGGCAGGCCGCGCGGCAGCCCGATCTCGTCCGCGACGCCGTCGAGCAGCGGCCCCAGCACGTCCGTCGCCCGCCGCAGCGGCGGCAGCTTCTCCCGATCGACCCCCAGCGCCGCGATCAGCCCCGGGTCCCAGCGCACGCGCTCGATGTCGCGCGTGTCGGTGGCCCAGAAGAGCATCGCCGAGTCGAACGACGCCGCGACGCGGCCCGTCAGCCGCAGGTTGAACCAGTCCTTGCTCTCCAGGAACCTGTCCGCCGCACGGTAGACCTCGGGCCGCTCCTGCTGCACGAACATCATATGCGCGATCGAGTCCTTGCCCGACAGCGTCGGCGCCCCGCCCGCGACCCGCAGGAAACGCAGCGCCTTCGCCGCCCCGTAGCCCTTCACCGAGGGCCAGCCCCCCATCCGCCGCCGGACGTGCGGCGCGCCGCGCGCGTCGAGCCACGTCAACGCCGGGAGCAGGTGCCGTCCCGCCGCGTCGACCACCACCGTGCTCGAGTAGGTGCTCGAACAGCCGACCCCGATCACGTCGTCGACCGCCGCGGATCCCCCTCCCGTCACCCGCCGCGCCGTCGCGACGAACGCCCGCCACCACTCGTCCGGATCCTGCTCCGCACCTCCGCCCGGCAGGTAGCGCACCGGCGTCGCCTCGGTCGCGCAGTCCACCACCTCGCCGTCGAGCGCCACGAGCGTCGTGCGCACGCCGCTCGTCCCGTGATCGATTGCCAGGATGTACTTCCGTTCGCCCATCCCCGCCGTCCGCCCTGCCGCCAGGTGGCCGTCCCCTGGGTCTACCCGCCGAGCCCCGCCATCGCGATCCGCTCGACCGTCCCGTTCTCGTCGATCTTGTCGATCGCGATGCCGTCGAACGACTTCCCGCGCCCCGCCAGCGCCAGGATCGGCTGCACGAGGCCCAGGAAGTCGAGCGGCGCGACGCCGGCCTCCGGCGGGAACACGCCCTTGCGCTCGATCCGCCCCTGCCCCATCAGGATCGCGCCCATCGCCGCCGGGATCCCCGTCCCCTCCCCCAAAGCCTGGTCGCTCGACGACATGCTGAACTCGTAGCGCCGCGGCTTCCCGTGCCGTGTGCCCGCCGCGACCACCTTCATGCACCCGCGTTGCGAGCCGAAGCTCGTCTCGCGCAGGATCCGCTCGCGCTCGCGCTGCAACCACGCCACGGCGAAGTCGTGCGGCACCACGCGCGACCCGCCCACCTCCAGCGGCTCCGGCGAGTGCAGCCCCAGCCGCGCCATTTCCGTCGTCAGCCGGTAGTACTCGTCCGGCAGCACCGTCCCGCGGTTCGTCACCCTCCGCAGCTTGACGTGCCGCGGGAGGGTGATCTGCTCCGGGTGCGGGTACGGATAGACCGGCACGGCCTGGCCGACCCGCGGCAGGTCCACTGTCGTGCGCAGCGCCATCCCGTCCGCCTCGAAGAACCGCACGTGCCGCAACTCCCCGCCGAGGAACATCGGGATCTCCATCGTCATGCAGTGAAAGCGGTGCGCGATCACGCCCGCACCCTCGATCGGCTCGCCCCCGTGCGCGTGGTAGATGTCCACCGCGTCGACCTCGTCCAGGAGCTGCTCGGCCGCGAACTTCGCCAGCAGGTTCGTCACCCCGGGCGAGTTGCCCATGCCGATCAACGCCGACACCCCCGCCGCCCGCGCCTCGCCGTCCAGGCCAAGCTGCGCCAGCGTCGCGTCGACGTCGTCGCACACGTCCACGTAGTCCACGCGCTCCGCGATCGCCGCGCGCAGGACCGGCACGCCGAAGCGGTAGAACGGCCCCGTGCAGTTGAGCACGACCCGCGCCCCGCGAATCGCCGCCCGCACCGCCGTCTCGTCCCCCACGTCGACCCGCACCGCCTCGACGCCTGCGCCGCTCTCCGCCGCCAGCTTCTCCGCGGCCGCGGCGTCGAGATCCCCGACGACCACCCGGTCGAACGCCTCGTGCGCCGCCAGCGTCCGCACCGCGTGCCGTCCCACCGCGCCGCATCCCCCGAGCACCACCACCTTCGCCATGACCGCTCCCTTCTCCCGCCCCGCGGACCGACGGCCGCGCCGCATCGCAGTTACCGTGCCCGCGCCCCGAACGCAATCCCTCGGCGTGCACACCCCACGGGTCGGTGGTATGGATCTTCCGCGAATTGCGCCGGACTGCGGACCGGACGGGAGGGACAGGCGATCACCGTCCCGTCGCCCCCGCGACGCACACCGGCGGCTTGGAGGACTGCCATGCCCGACCGACTCGCAGGAGTGCTGCTGCTGGGACTCACGCTTGGATGCTCCACCGTAACGACCGCCCCGGGACCGGCAGGGCCGGCCGTCAGCCCCGACTCTGTGCCCAGCGGCGCAACCACCGACATCCATGTCGGATGCCTGGTGATTGCGCAGTCCGAAATCGATGCCGAAGTCGATTTCACGCTCGCCGAGGCCGGGGTCGTCCTCGATGAAGACGCGCGCCGTCTCGTGCGAGACGAATTGGTCGCGCTCGTCGTCCTGGAGGCCATCGTCCGCCGCGAGGCCGAGCGGCTGGGAATCTCCGTGTCGCCCGAGGAGGTCGACGAGATGATGGCCTTAGCGGTGGAGCAGAGCTTCGGTGGCGACCCGTCCGCCTTGGCGGCCGACCTGGAAGGGAAGGGCCTCACGATGGACGCCTACCGCGCGAGGCTCGCCGAGGAAATCCTCGAGCTCAAGCTGATGGAGTACCACGGGTTCCTGGACGTCACGGATGACGAGGTCCAGGCCGAGTACGCGAGACTCGCGGCCGCAGGCGACCCGGCCGCGTCCCGACCGTTCGACGAGGCCCGCGAGGAAATCCGATCCCGATTGGCACGGGATCGCCGCACGACCCAGTGGGTCGAGTACCTCACCCGACTGCGCGAACGGTTGGAGCGGGTGCCGACCCATGAGGAGGACGGCCGCTGCGTCGAGGACTGGCCCGAGCACGCGGTCGGAGACGCCGCGCTCGAGCTCCTGCGGCCGGATCCGCCGGGTGCGGGCGCTCCTCCATGAACGTGCTACACTTCGCCCGTTCGCCACGCCCCCGCCCGCGGGGGCTCGGGAGGCCCAGCATGAAGGACGACCGCCGCGACGATCCCTCCACCGTCGAGCCGCCCGTTCCGCCCGCCGCAGCCGCCGTGCGCCCCGGCCGCTTCTTCCGCGCCGCCGTCGTCGGCGCCATCGCCACGCTCGTTCCCGCCGCCGGCTGCTTCGAGTCCGAGCCCGTCTACGGCATCCCGTCCGACGCCGCCGACGCCGCCGACGATGCCGCCGCCGAAACGGCAGCCGAGGACGCCGCCGCCGACGACTTCACCGACCTGCCCCTTCCCCCCTACGGCGCCCCCGAGTACGGCGCCCCCGACTACGGCGCCCCCTAGCTCACCCCCGCACCCCCGGTCCGACAACTCCTCCGATCGACCCACCGCTCCTCTCGACCCACTCCTCCAGGCGACCAACTCCTTGCCCGCCTTGCGCGCACCCTCTCCATCGGTCATCCTTCTCCACGAGGTGCAGCCATGCCAAGACTCGCGGCGTTGTCCGTGCTGCTCGCGTACGTCGGTTGCGTCGGGTCCGCCGAACAGGGCGGAACACGGCAGGCGCTGACCGCAGAGACGGTCCGCGTACCGGCCGGGAAGTTCGTCATGGGCAGCGACCCCGGCGAAGGCACCCGCGACGAGCGGCCCGAGCACGTGGTGTGGCTCGACGCGTACGGCATCGATGTGCACGAGGTGACCAACGCCGAGTACCGCGCGTGCGTCGACGCCGGCACGTGCTCGGCGCCGTCGCACACGTACTCCGCCGCCCGGAAGGAGTATTTCGAAAAGCGCGACTTCGACGACTTCCCGGTGATCTACGTCACGTGGCGGCAGGCACGCGACTACTGCGCCTGGAAGGGTGCGCGGCTGCCCACCGAGGCGGAGTGGGAGAAGGCGGCGCGCGGCCCCGCGCCCGACGAGCGGAACTACCCGTGGGGCGACACCGTCCCGGACTGCGAGCACGCCAACTTCGGCGGCGCGCAGGGGTGCGTCGGCGACACCGACACGGTCGGGTCGCGGCCCCTGGGCGCGAGCCCATTCGGCGCACTCGACCTGGCCGGCAACGTCTGGGAGTGGACCGCCGACTGGTTCGACTCGCAGTACTACGCCCGCAGCCCGGCGAAGAACCCGCGCGGCCCGGACCACGGCAGCCATCGCGTAATTCGCGGCGGCTGCTGGCTGAGCGACCCCGCGAGCCTTCGCGTCTCCTGCCGCCAGGCCGAGCTGCCCTCGACCCAGGCGCCGAACGTCGGATTCCGCTGCGCGCGCGAGCGCTGAGGAGGCGGCTTGCGAGTCGAGGCCCTGGCTCCCGTCCTGCTGCTCCTTGCCTGCGGCTGTCGCGAGGCGCCCGCCGCAGGCCCGCCCGCGTCCGCGGCGGAGGAGCGCTGCCTCGTGCCGTGCCGCGACATCCGCTTCGGAGACCGCGTCGCCGACCAGGTCCCGCCGCTCGACGAGCCCGCGGTCGTCCACGCCACGGCCGCGGAAGATCTCCGTGACGACGATCCGGTCGTCGGCGTGGTCGTCGGGACGGAGTCCCGGGCCTACCCGCTGCACATCCTCGCCCTGCACCAGGTGGTCAACGACACGCTCGGCGGCCGGCGCATCGCTGTCCTCTTCTCGCCCCTCTCCGGCGCCGCCGTGGCGATCGACCTCCAGGAGTCCGGCCTCGCGAGCGGGTTCGGCAACAGCGGGGGCGTGTACGAGGGCGACGACGTCGTCTACGACCGCGCGACGGGAAGCCTTTTTTCGCCGATGCTGCTGCGCGCGATCCGCGGTCCGCGTCTGGGCGACGCGCTCCGGCCGCTGCCCCTCTCCCGGCTCACCTGGGCGGCCTGGCGCGCGCTGGAACCCGGTACGACCGTCCTCTCCGTGCGCACGGGCCACCCGGAGCTGGACTACTCCGCGTACGCCTACGACTGGTACGAGGCCGACGATCGCCGGATGCTCGAGCCCGTGCGGCGCGTCGACCTCCGTCTTCCGTACAAGGAGCGCGTCGCCGGGGTCGTCCGCGACGGCACCGCGCGCGCCTACCCGGTCTCGCGATTGCCCCGGCGCGGAACGGTCGCGGACAAGGTCGGCGACCTCCCGGTCCTCATCGTGCACGACGCCGGCGCCGGCCTGCTCGCGGCCTACGCTCGCACCGCCGGCGATCTCGTGCTCGAGTTCGCGCCCGCGCCCGACGGTCCCGGCGGCGCCCTCCGGCTGCGGGACGCGCAGACAGGCAGCGTCTGGGACACCCTGGGCCGTGCCATCGCCGGACCCCTCGCCGGGTCCGCGCTCGCGCCCGTCGCGCCGTACGGCTGCTACTGGTTCGCTTGGGCCGCGTTCCACCCCGCGACCACCCTCTGGTCCGCGGGCGATGGAGGTGACGCATGACGCAGAGAATCGCGCTGGCCGCCGTCCTCGCCCTTTCGCTCGCCGTCCTCCCGCCCCGCGAGACCCGCGCCTGCGGCGGCGCGTTCTGGTCGGTCGAGGACGTCACCCTGACCGGCGAGATCGAGGGACAGCGCACGCTGCTCGTCTACGACGGCACCACCGTCCGCCATTTCGTCCAGGTCGCCTACGCCGGAGACCCCAAGGCCTTCGCCTGGGTCTACCCCCTCCCGGCCGAGCCCGAGCCGTTGCAGGAGGTCGAGGACGGGGACGCGCTGTTCCGCATGCTCGATGAGATGACCCGACCCGAATTCCACGTGCGCGTCATCCACGAGGGCGGAAGCGACGGCGGCGGGTGCAGCTTCGGCTGCATGGGCGCCGCCGGCGCCGGCGACGACCTCCAAGCCCGCGACGTGGGCAGTGACGGCGACGGCGGGGTCACCATCTGGGGCGGCGGACGCGTCGGCGTCTTCGACTACGTCGTCCTCACCGCCGCCTCGATCGACCCCCTGCGGACCTGGCTCGCCGACAACGGCTTCGCCGTCCCCGCTGCCGCCCTCCCGGTTCTGGAACACTACGTCGCCGAATCGTTCTACTTCGTCGCCATGAAGGTCGATGCAGAGTCCGCCGCTGCGGCCGGCGAGGCGTCAACCTCGACCGTCCTCTTCCGCTACCCGGAAACGCGCCGCGTCTACCCGCTGCACATGGCCTCCATCGGCGCCGCACCCGACACCAGCGTCGTCCTCTACGTCATCGCCGAGAATCGCGTGGACGCCGGCGGCTATCCCACCGTCGAGATCGATCCGTCCGCACTGCAGGCGACGGAGTCCGCCTCCGGATACACCGTGAACTACGACGAGGTCTTCGATTCGACGCTCGCGGAAGCCGGCGGTGCCGCGTTCGTCACCGAGTTCTCCGGCCACGTCGCCGGCGTCAATGGCTGGTCGCCCAGCCTCCTCGACCTCGGCTACTGGTTCGACGGCAATCTCACCCGGCTGCGCACGACGATGGACGCGACGCTCATGACGGACGACCTGGAGCTCGTCGCGGCCGCGGATCCGGCGCCGGTCTCCCGCGACTTCGACTTCGAGCTGCACGTCGCGTCGAGCGCCGGCGGAGGCTCGCCGGACGTCCTGCTCGCCCTCACGGTGCCGTTCGTCATCGCCTGGCGCGACCGGCGCCGCGCTTCGCGGTTGCATTCCGGACGCGCCGCCCGCTAGACCGTCGGCGTGAGCCGCGTTCCGCCCCTTCCGGACGATCCGCACGGGACGACGTGCGCCCTCTGCGGCCTGCCCGTTCCCCGCGACGGGATCCGCGGCGAGGATGCCTTCGCCGGAAACGCCTACTGCTGCGCCGGCTGCGCCCACGTCGACCGCATCGTCGCCGGCCTCCCCGAGCCGCAACGCGCCGCCACGATCAAGGCCCTGGCCGAGCGGCTCGGCATCGCGCCGCTGCGGGCGGCTTCGGCGACGATGCCGCAGGCCGAGCATCGGGAATCCCCTCGACCTGGCTCAGGGCAAGCTCGCGCAGAGACGCAGAGACGCAGAGAAGGCTCCGAAGCGGGCGAGGCTCCGGCTCCGAAGGCGCCGGCGGGTACGATGGTCCGCGAACGCTTCCGCGTCACGGGCATGCACTGTCCTTCCTGCGCCTGGCTGGCCGAGCGGCTGCTGGAGTCGCGGCCGGGCGTCTCCGGCGCGCGGGTCGACTACCTCACGGAGACGGCGTCCGCGGATATCGACCTCCGCCGCACCTCGCGCGAGGACGCTTTCGCCGCGCTCGAGCCCGCCGGCTACCGCGCGCTCCCTCTCGGAGATGATGCCGGCGCCGACCCGGAACGCACTGCCCTGCGTCTGGCCGTCGCCGCCATCGCCGCGATGAACGCGATGATGCTCGCCTGGGTGCACTACGTCGGGCTGTTCGGCGTCTCCGCCGGCGCGCCCCGGGTCGTGCTCGGCGCCCTGCAGGCGCTCATCGTCGTCCCCGCCGTCGCCTGGTCGGCCGCACCGATCTTCCGCCGCGCCGGCTCCCAGCTCCGGCTGGCCCATCTCGGCATGGAGTCCCTCCTCGCCCTCGGCATCCTCGCCTCCGCGGCCGTGTCCTTCGCTGCGTTCGCCCTGCCGGACGCCGAGTTCTACTTCGAGCTGCCCGCGATGATCGCCGCCTCGTCCCTGGCCTCCCGCCTCGTGGAGCGCCGCATCCGCCGCTCCGGCGTCCGCCGCATCCTCGACCTCGTCCGCCCCCCCCCCGTCCACGTCCGCCTCGACCCGCAATCTCTGCCGCTCCCCCCCTTCACCCGGGTCGACGAGCTGCGCCCCGGCGATCGCGTTCTCGTCCCGGCGGGAGACGAGGTCCCGGCGGACGTGGCGGTGGTCGGGGGCCCGGTCACCGTCAGCGAAGCGGTGCTGACCGGCGAGGCGAGGCCCGTCGTGCGTCGTGACGGGGCCGTCGTCCTCTCCGGCAGCCGCGTGGTCGGCGGCGAGCTGCGGGGCGAAGTCGTGCGTTCCGCCGCCGAGTCCGCGCAGTCGCAGCTCGGCAGACACGTGCTCGACCTGCTGGGCGGCGCCCGGGACGGACCGCGCCTCGCCGACCGGATTTCCGCGGTGTTCGTCCCGTCGATCGTTCTCGCGGCGCTGGGCGCCGTGCTCTGGCACGGCCTCGTCGCCGGCCACGGACTCGCCACCGCTGCCGCCTGGCTACCCGCCGTCGCTGTCCTGGTCGTCGCGTGCCCTTGCGCCTTCTCCATCGCCGCAGCCGCGGCCCTGGGCGCCGCCACCCTGCGCCTGCTGCGCGACGGGGTCCTCGTCGGCTCCCCCCGGGCGCTCGAGGCCGCAACCGACATCCACACCGTGATCTTCGACAAGACCGGAACGCTGACCGCGGGTGACATGGACGTGCGCGAGGTGCGCTGGTTCGGCGAGCCGGAACCCGCGCTGCTGCACGCCGTCGCTTCGCTGGAACGCTCCTCCCGGCATCCCGTCGGACTCGCCCTGCGGCGCTTCCTCGCGGACGCCGCATCCTGCTCGCCCGTTGCCGCCGACGTCGAGAATGTCCCCGGCAACGGCCTCCGCGGCACCGTCGCCGGCCGACGGATCGCGGTCGGCGCGCCGGGCCTCTTCGATCCGCCGCCGGCGTGGTCCCCTCCCGCGGCCGGAGGGACCTTCGTTCTCTTCGGCGACGTGACCCGTCCCGCGGGTGCGTTCCTGCTCGACGATCCGGTGCGGCCGGGCGCGCGGGAGGCCGTCGCCGCGCTGCGCGCCCGGCGCCTGGACGTGGAACTCCTCTCCGGCGACGATCCGCGCGTCGCCGCCCAGGTCGCCGCGGCCGCCGGCATCGACCGCCACGAAGGCCGCGCCTCCCCCGCCGACAAGGCGGCTCGCGTCGCCGCGCTGCGCTCGGCCGGCCACCGAGTATTGTACGTCGGCGACGGCGTCAACGACGCCCCGGCGCTGGCGGCCGCAGACGTCGGTCTCGCCATGCGCCACGGCGAGGGCATGGCCTGCCAGGTCGCCGGCTTCGTCGCCGTCGCGGACGACCCGCGCGCCGCCCCTCAGGTTCTGGCCGTCGCCCGCGTGCTCGGCCGCATCGTCCGCCAGAACTACGCCTGGGCCGTCGCCTACAACCTCGCCCTGCTCCCGCTCGCCGCCGCCGGCTGGCTCCACCCGGCCCTCGCGGCCCTCGCGATGTTCCTTTCCAGCATCACCGTCCTGGCCAACTCCGCCCGCCTCCTGCGCCGCCGCTCGCCCGCCGGCTAGGCCGGCACGCTTCGGCTCGTCACGACAACCACGTGCAACGTCCGCTCGATCGGCTCATAATGCCCCGGGAGACAGACCTTGGACGCCACTCTGATCGCACTCGGATTCACCACGGGCCTCGTGACGTCCTTGCACTGCGTCGGCATGTGCGGCCCCCTCGTCCTCGCCGTCGGCTTCGCGGGCGGCGCGCCGACCCTCGGCAGCACCCTGCTGCGCACCTCGGCCTGGAACCTGGGCCGCGGCGTTGCCCTGGTCGCCGTCGGCGCCGGCATCGGCGCGGCGGGTGCCGTCGTCCCCGCGGGCCGCGCCGCGGCGATCGCCACGCTGGCCGCGGGCATCCTCACCGTTCTCGTGGCGCTCGCCCTCCCCGGCTGGCTGCCCTTGCCCCGTGCGTTGCGCGCGCGCGCGGCGTCCTGGGGCGGACGGCTGTCGGAGCGGCTGGCGCGTAGCCGCGGCGTCTTCGGCGCGCTCGCCGTCGGCGCCGCGACGGCGGCCCTCCCCTGCGGTCCCCTGTACGGGGTGTGGGCGCAGGCGGCCGCGGTGGGCGCCTGGGGCGGCGCCGTCCTCCTGGGCACGTTCTGGCTGGGGACCGTGCCCGCGCTGACCGCGCTGGCCCTGGGCAGCGGCGCCCTCCGTCCCTGGCTGCGCCGCTGGGCCATCCCCGTCGCCGCCGCGACCCTCGGCATCGCCGGCGGCGCCCTCATCTACCGCGGCATCAAGTTCCTGCTCCTGGTGGAGCCCGCAGCCCGCCACCTGTCTTGCCACTGACCGTGGCCGGAGCCGGCAAAGGAACCCCGCGCGGCGCTACCCCCTGCCGCCGCACACCGGGTCCGGAACCGATGACCGAAAACCGAAAACTACATCACCGCTTCGGGCGGCGGCGGGTCGTCGGGCTTGCCGGCGTTGCCCAGCGGAATGCGGACGAGGCACCACGCGATCAGCGCGAACACCGCCAGGCTGATCAGGTAGGACGGCTCCGGGAAGAACGCCGGCAGCTTGACGTCGAAGAACGCCAGCGCCGCCACGCCGAGGCCCATCAGCGCCTCGCCGGCGATGAACCCGGACGCCACCAGCATGCCCGTGTTCGTCGTCCGGATCTGCTGCGCCTTGTTGAACCCGCGCCGCTCGACCGTCCAGTCCGCCAGCCCCCGGAACATGCCGCCGACGAAGATCGCGAAGGTCGTCTCCAGCGGCAGGTACATGCCGACGGACACCAGCATCGGGCTCTTGACCTGGAGGCAGATCATCGCCACCGCCATCAGCATCCCGACGATGACCAGCGGCCACGCCATGTCCCCGCCGATGATGCCCTGCGCGAGCATCGCCATGAGGCCGGCCTGCGGCGCGGAGAGCTTGGGGTCGCCGAAGCCCATCCCGCCCGCCTTGATGTTCCCCTCGTGCAGGATGAGCAGCGGGAAGAACATCACCGCCGCCGCCGCGACGATGCCGATGATGTCGCCGACCTGCATCTTCGACGGCGTGCCGCCCAGGATGTGGCCGACCTTGAGGTCCTGCAGCATCTCGCCCGCGACGGCCGCGGCCACGCAGATCACGGCGGCCACGCCGAGCGACGCGGCGACGCCTTCCGTTCCCGTCATCCCCAGCACCACCATCAGCAGCGCGGCGATGATCAGCGTGGAGACGGTCAGGCCCGAGATCGGGTTGTTCGAGGACCCGATCATGCCGACCAGGTAGCCGGAGGCCGCCGAGAAGCCGAAGCCCGCGATCACCATCACCAGCGCCGCCACCGCCGCGGCCACGGGCGAGCCGGAGAAGTACCAGTACAGCGCGAAGGTCGCGATCGTCGCCAGGCCGATGGCCGGCAGCACCAGCCGCAGGCTGAGGTCGCGATCGACACGCGCCGCGCCGCCGCCGCCCGCCTTGCCGGCGTCGATGAACGAACGCTTCAACCCGTTGTACAGGTTCTTGCGCATGCGAAAGAGCGTGAAACCGGCCGCGACCAGCATGCCGCCGATGGCGATCGGCCGCACCATGAACTTCCACGTCGCCAGGGCCAGCGCCGGCCACTCGGGCACCTTCGAGCACGTCGGGTCGGCCATCATCGCGACCTGGTCGCCCATGAAGTACATCAGCACGGGCACCAGCAGACCCCAGGCCAGGAGGCCGCCCGCGAAGTTCAACGCCGCGACACGCGGCCCGATGATGAACCCGACGCCGATGTACGCCGGGCTCACCCCGGGCCCCATCAGGAGCGCCCCGCCGCCGCCCTTGACGACGACGCCCGCGTCGGAAACGCCCTTGAGCGTCACCGAGGAGTGCCCGAAGGGGATGAACTTCACCCACTCCGTCGCCCAGAGCTTCAACGCGCCCAGCGCCTGGATCACCGCGCCGCCGGCCATCGCACCGAAGAGGTACTTCGACCCGCTGCCGCCGGTCTGCCCCACCAGATGGATGCCGGCTGCCGCCTTCGACTCCGGGAACGGCAGGTCCGGATCCTCGACCATCGGCCGGCGCAGGATCGTGACGAACAGGATGCCGATGAACCCGCCCAGCATCATGATCGCCGTCGCCTGCAGGTAGTGCTCGGTCGTCCCGAGGTCCTTCCACAGCCCGCCGATGAAGAACGCGGGGATCGTGAACGCGGCGCCCGCCGCGACCGACTCGCCGATCGAGCCGATCGTTCGGGCCATGTTCTCCTCGAGGATGTTGCCCTTGAGCGCCCGCAGCACCGCCAGCGCGATGACCGCGGCAGGATACGTCGCCGCGATCGTCATGCCGGCCTTGAGACCGAGATAGGCGTTGGCCGCGCCGAGCACCACGCAGAGAATCAGGCCGAGGATCACCGCCTTCGGCGTGAACTCGGGCATGATCTGGTCGCTCGACACGTACGGCTTGTGCCCGCCGCCTCCGCTCTGGTTCGCTTCGGCCATCGTTAGCTCCCTTCAGTGGGCGATACTGGATTCGAACCAGTGACTTCCACCGTGTGAAGATGGCACTCTACCGCTGAGTTAATCGCCCATCGTGGAGCGGTTTCTAACCCGGCAGCGGGATGGAAATCAACCCCCGCCGCGTGCTAAGCACCTCCACCATGGTCGCCCCCCTCGCCGCACGCCTTCTGGCCGGGGAACGCGGCGCCGTCGCCCGCGCCATCCGCCTCCTCGACGACGGCGACCCCGCCGGCCTCGCCCTGCTCAAGGCGATCTACCCCGCCGCCGCAGCCGCCCGCGTCCTCGGCGTCACCGGCGCCCCGGGCTCCGGCAAGTCCACCCTCGTCGACCGCCTCATCGGCGCCTACCGCGCCCGCGGCGAGAAAGTCGGCGTCGCCGCCGTCGACCCCTCCTCCCCTTTCACCGGCGGCGCCATCCTCGGCGATCGCATCCGCATGCAGCGGCACGCCGAGGACGACGGCGTCTTCATCCGCTCGCTCGCCACCCGCGGCCACCTCGGCGGCCTCTCCGCCTCCACCCTCGACGTCCTCACCGTCCTCGGCGCCGCCGGCTTCCCCACCCTGCTCCTGGAAACCGTCGGCGTGGGCCAGGACGAAGTCGAGGTCAACCGCGTCGCCGATACCGTCGTCCTCGTCGTCGCCCCCGGCGCCGGCGACTCCGTCCAGACGCTCAAGGCCGGCGTCATGGAGATCGCCCACGTCTTCGTCGTCAACAAGATGGACCAGCCGGGCGCCGACCAGGTCGCCCGCGAGATCGAACAACTCCTCGGCTTCAAGGACCGCGGCCCCGGACCCGCCGCCGCCTGGACCCCCCCCGTCGTCCTCGCCGCCGCCGGCGACGGACGAAACATCGACCAGGTCGTCGACGCCGTCGACCGCCACGCGGCCCACCTCCATGCCACCGGCGAGGAATCCCGCCGCCGCCGCGACCGCGCACGCCTCGCCGTCCACGAAGCCGTCCGCGCACGCCTCGACGCCGACCTCGCCGCCCGCCTCCCCGACGCCCTCGACCACGCCGCCGCCCGCGTCGCCGCCGGCACGTCGGATCCACGCTCGGAAGCCGACGCGATCGTCATGGCGCTGCTTCGGTGAGTCCAGCGCCCCCCAGAAACTCCACGCTCTCCTCCACGATCGCGCCCAGCGACGCGTGCAGCGAATGGTCGTCGTCCAGAAGCCGCAGCCGGACGTGCGGACTCGCCCCCGCCAGCCGCTCCGACAGCCCGCACGGCACCACGTCGTCCCGCAGCCCGTGGAACACCAGCACCGGACACGACGGCGCCTCCTCGATCGCCGGGTGCTGCCGCGATTCCGCGACGATGTCCCACGCGATGCGCTCCTTCCGCCCCGTCTCGTGGTGCTCCAGCTCCGTCCACCCCGTCTCCCGCCAGCGTTCCAGCTCCGCCGGCGACATCCAGCGCTCCCACGACGACGGGAAGTCCAGCGCCGGCGCCATCGCGACCACCGCCGACACGGGCCGGCCGAGCGCATGGCGCAGCGCCAGGTACCCTCCCATCGAGGAGCCGATCACCGCGTAGCCCCGGGACAGCCCGGACGCAGCCGCCTCCGCGACCGCCAGCGCCCGCGACAGCGTCATCCGCGCGAAGTCGCCCCCGTCCAGCCGCGGCACGACCATCCGCACCCCCATCGGCCGCAGTCGCTCGGCGAAGGCCCGCGCCTTCGCCGAGCCGGGACTCGACGCGAATCCGTGCAGGTACAACACGTCGGGAAGTCGTCCGGATCCGCCCATCGCCCCGCCTCTCCCCGCCCCCGACTATCCGCCCTTCGGCCCCCGCTGTCGACCGCCGACCGCCGCGCCGTCCCCGCCTCGCCTCCTTCCCATCGGTGTTCATCGGTGGTTTCCATCTTCCCCTCCCCGCCTGCCCCATCTGTGTTCATCTGTGTCCATCTGTGGTTTCCCCCTTCCCTCCCTTCGCCGTGACGAAGCGCCGCGGTCATGCTACACGTCGTCCCCGCGAAACATGCCGCCCCCTCCACCCATCCGCTGCGCGCTGTTCGACATCGATGGAACGCTCGTCTCGATGCGCGGCGCCGGCCCGCGCGCCATGGACCGCGCCTTCCTCTCCCGGACCGGCGTGCCCGACGCGTTCCGCGACCTGCCCATGGCCGGGCGCAGCGATCGCGCGATCGTCGACAGCGCGATCGAACGGCTCCTCGCGCGCGGCTGCGCCGTGCCCTGCGACGAGGCGTTCCACCGCGAGTTCATCGCGCGCTACCTGGTCGAGCTGGAGGCCGAGGCGGCGCCCGAGGGTCCGTCGGTCTGCCCCGGCGTCATCGCGACGCTGGACGTGCTCGAGCGCCGGGGCGTGGCGCTCGGCCTCGGCACCGGCAACTTCGAAGGTGCCGCCCGGATCAAGCTCGAGCGCTTCGGCCTGTGGTCCCGCTTTTCGTTCGGCGGGTTCGGCGACGCGACGCCGCGGCGGGTCGACGTGATCCGCAACGGCGCGCGGGAAGCGCTGCGGCGGTGCAGCGCCGCGGCGCTCGAGATCGTCGTCATCGGCGACACGCCCGCCGACATCGAGGCCGGCCGTGCGATCGGCGCCCGCGTGCTCGCGGTGGCGACCGGTCCCGTCCCCCTGTCCGAGCTGGCGGGGCTGCGCCCCGACGCGGCCTTCCCCACGTTGTTCGAGGCTCTCTCTGCGGGGTTCTGGACGGGCTAGCGGGCGGCTAGTGCGCGCCCATCTGGGCGATCTGCGCGATCATCTCGACCAGCTTGCTCAGCACCTCGCCCGGCAGGCTGACCGAGACCTTGGCGAACTCCGCGGCGGACTCGATCTTCACCGAATCCAGGAGCTGCGCCGCCGACATGCCCAGCAGCATCTCGATCTGCGCCGCCTCCGCCTGGCCCAGCATCCCCAGGATCGCCGGCTTCGCAATCGCCCACAACCCCGTCAGGCAGGCCTGCGTCTCGGCCGCCTGCGCCGACGTGCCGTTCTGCAGCGCCACCGTCACGGAGAACTCCGGCGCGAAGCGGAGGCCGAAACTCCCGCCCTTCGCCGCCTCGAGCACCCCGCGCAGGCACGCGGCCTGCGGCGGCGCGTCCGCCCCGATCTCCTGGCCGAGCTGCGCGAACTCCGGCTTGAACAACACCGTCATCCGCAGCGCGCTCGGTCCGAGCGGCGCGACGAGCGCCTGGAACGTCGCGTCCGCCTCGGGATCCGCGCCCAGCCCAGCCTGCACGCTCTCCGGCATGCCCAGCAGCCAGTTCCCCGGCGTCGCTTCCACCAGCACCGCCTCGATCGGCTCGTCGCCCGTCTTCATCGTGTAGCCCGTGCGGTCGCCCACCGGGACCTCCACGAACTCTTCGCCCTCCTCCGCCGCCGTACGCATGCACTCCACGACCTCGTCCTTCGTCGCCGTGGACTTGATCGAGACCACGAACGACGACGGCTCGCCGTCGGCACCCAGGGTCACGTCCGCGAACGCCGAGTTGACCTTGCCCAGCAGCGCGAAGATGCACGCCTTGTTCTCCTCGACGTCGCCGCTGGCCTGCAGCATCGCCAGCCCCATGTCCACCAGGCCGCCCAGCGCGGACGCGCGCAGCGCGCCCACGTCGAGGTGGAACTGGAACCGCTGGATCGGAGGCGGCGCATCGTCCTCGTCCCCCGTCCCGGGAGCCGGCGGCGCCACCCCGGGCTCCAGCGCGTCGTGCGCGCCGCCCGGCGCCATCATCAGCCCGCCCATCGCGCCCCCAAGCCCCTTGCCCATGCGCCCGAACGACTCGTCCAACGCCTCCAGCACGGCCTTGCTGTCGTCCGCCGAGGCCACCGCCTGGGGCGCCGGAGCCGCCGTCTCGCCCGCCGCCCCCGCCGCCGGCTGCGCCGGCCCCGTCTCCGTCGCCGCCGGAGTCGGCTGCGCCGGCGGAGGCGCCGGCTGCTCCTCGACCGGTGCGACCGGCTCGGGGGGCGCCGCAGGCTCGCTCTCCTTCTTCTTGCACCCGACCGCCGCCACAGCCAGCACCACGGCCAGACCCATCCATCGCTTCATCGACATGTTCCTGACTCCCTTCTTGCGGCGCCGCACGGCTCGTACCACCGCCGAACGCCTTGGACCGCAACGATGGGAAGAACTTGGCCGGATGTCAACCCCGCTCTGCGGGGCCGATATCCCACCTTATCGCACGAGGGCCCGCAGACCCGCCGCCGTCAACACCGCGCGCGCCTCGACCCGCCGGCCCCCGCCGACCACCTCCGCACGCAGCTCCCGGACCATGTCCCGCAGGTCCGCCCACGCCGCGCCCTCGCCGTCCAGCGCCGCGATGCGCCCCACCTGGCGCACCTGCCGCGCCAGCGCCGCCGCCGACGCGTCGTCCACGCAGTCCACCTCCACCAGGATGTCGGCCGTCCCGTCGGCCCGCGGCTGGATGCCGTACGCCAGCGCCGCGATCCGATCCGCCGCCTCACCCATCGACGACAGCGGCAGGTACGTCGCGGCCATCCCGGAGAGGTTGCGCAGGCTCTCGCCTCCTCCCACCGCGAGCACGATGGGCCACCCCGCCAATCGCGTGTACGCCGCCGCGACGGGCCCGCCCAGCCCCGCGGGCTGCCGCTCGACATCGAGATCCAACGCCACGATCCAGCTCCCCGGCGCATCCCCCTTCCCCGCCCCGCCCGGCAGAGGCTGGACCGCCGGCGACGCGCCGTCCGGCAGCGGCCGTTGCGCGAAGGCTTTGGCCAGATCCTCTCCGCAGGCGTCGATCGCCGCACGAGACACCACGCCGTCCACCAGCAGCCACGCCGCGAACTCCCGCCCGCGCGGCACCAGCGCCACCGCCACCCGCTTCAGGTCCGGCAGCATCTCCCGCAGGCAGCCCAGCCGCTCCGCCGACGCCTCCCCCAAGGCCTCCACCGCGAACGGCCCGGCCGCCCCGGACAGGTCGACCCGCACCACCGCGGCCGCTCCCGCCGGGACCCACGAAAGCTCCGGCGACGGCGGCGGCGGCGGCGCCTCCGTCGCCGCTCCCCGTGCACACCCCGCCAGCCACAGCACGACCACGGCCGCGATGAGGTCGGCCTTCCGGATCAGAACCGCGGGCTCCGGCCCGCGGCTGCCCTCCGGCCGGGGCCGCGCCCTGAAGGGCGCGGTCCGGTTGTGGCCTGCCGGCGCTGGTCGTCGATTGTTGCTCACGCTCTCAGCGCCTCCCCTATCTGTGTCCATCGGTGTCCATCTGTGGTTTCTTCCCTCCCCCCTCAGCGCCTCCCCGCCTCTCCCACCGGCGCCCCCGCGCCCTCGCGCAAGCGCCACGACGTGTCGAAGAAACCCGCGGTCCGCGGCGGATGATGCCGCGCCACCAGCCGCTCCCGCGTCGCCGTCGTCCGCCGGTCGTAGACCACGAAGTCCGGCAGGAAGTCCGGCAGCCCGTTTCCCGCCACCGCCGCCTCGGCCGTGTTCCCCGCCTGCACCACCACGTAACGCGACGGGTTGAGCGGATTGGGCGCGATGAACCGCACGCCCGCGTCCTCCCCGTCGAACAGGTGCTCCCCGACGCGGATCCCGTCCTCGCCGAGCCCGATCGGCAGATCGGGAGCGATCCGCGCCAGCACGGCGTTGTCGCGGATCGTCCCGAACAACACCAGCGAGTTGTCGCGAATATCCTCCGCCGTCACCTCGCTGTCCGCCACCACCCGCTGCTCGTGGTCCCAGATCCACAGGATCCAGTTGTTGCCCGCACGCTCCGCCGCCGCCCGCAGCTCCTCCATCTCCTCCGGCACGCCGGTGCCATAGACGTGGATCACCGGCTCGAAGTGGGCGTCCCCGAGCGGCCCCGAAAGGCCCGGGACCTTGCGCGTCCCCGGCTCCGGTCCGTACGGCGCGGGCGCCCAGCCGTCTGCCGCACGCCGCAGCACCAGCGGCACGGCCGGCGGGTCCGGCGGCAGCCGCAGCACGCTCGACCCATCGACGATCAGGTCGGCTCCACCCTCCGGCACCGGGATGTCCTCGATGTGCAGCCGCAACGCCGCCACGTTCTCCGTCGTCACCGTCACCTCGCCGTCCGCGACCTCCGCTTCCACGTGCGCCATCACCGGATAGTCCGAGAACTCCGCAACCTCGACCCAGTGCTGGCGCGCGGCACGGTAGTCGGCCGACGCCAGCCGCACGCGCGCCGGACGGCGCTCGCGCCGGACGCCCTCCAGCTCGTCGAGGAACGCACCGCGCCGGTGAACCGCGTAGATGATGTCGTGCCCCAGCTCGCCGTAGCGCGTGAAGACGTAGGGCACGCCGTCCGCCTTGAGCCGTCGCTCCATCGCCAGCACGAACTCGGGCTTCATCGGGCCGTGATCCAGGTCCCCGTGGAAGAAGCGCAGGAACGTGTTCGCGCCGTTGACCGCCAGCTCCTCCGCCGACACGGCCGCCATGAGCAACGCCTCGTCGTCCCGCAGCGCCGAGCCCTCGTAGCGCCTCCAGCTCGGCGCGCCCGCCATCGGCAGCACGCCGGCGAAGCGCCAGGCGTGCCGGAAGCCGATCGTCCAGGAGCCCACGCCGCCGTTGGAAATGCCGTTCAGGAACAGCCGATCCTGGTCGACGCCGTAGGCCCGCGAGGCGTCGGCGATCGCATCGAACACGTCCTGCTCTCCCGCCCAGCGCCACATCGCCTGTCCGAAACCGTTGGGCGCCAGCAGGATCCACTGTCCCGGCGGCTCCCAGCGCCGCTCGTACTCCGTCCACAGGTTCGCGTGGTACGTGGCCCACGCCACGTTGTTGCCCAAGACCACGCTCAGGAAGAGGTGGTGGTTCGACGACCCGCCGTGCAGGAGCGCGACCAGCGGGTGCGACTGCGCCGGGTCGAACGACGGGCCCAGGCACACCGAGTAGCCCTGCAGCTTGGCCGACAGCGCGGAGCGGTACCCGCGCACCACGACCCCCCGCTCGTCCGCCAGCGGATCGACCCCCGCCCGCATCTCCTCGATCATCCCCTTCGCCAGGCGGAAGTAGCGGGCCGCCGCGTCCGGGAAACGCCCCTCGATCTCCTGCGCGAGCTGCAGGTAGTAGCGCAGCGTGACGATGGTCCCCGCCGGCACCCCTTCCGGCGGCGCCGCCTCCAGCGGCGCCAGCTCCTCGTCCAGCGCCCGCACCTCGTCCTCCGGAACGTCGCCCCCGCGCGCCGCCGCGGCCTGCGCCGGGATCGCCAGGACCGGAACGAGGAGGATCGCCGCACAAACGGAGCCACGCATGCCGCGATCCTGCCCGGATCGGCCCCCGCGTCAAGTCTCCTCGCCGCCCCCTCCTTTCCCCCTTTGCGTTCCTTGCGATTCCTCGCGTCCTTTGCGCGAACTTCCCGCGGAACCGTCCTCCGTCACCCCCGTTGCCATCCCCGTCCCCTTTGCGCGATGCTGCCGCCCGTGTCGCCGGCGGCCTTCGCCGCCGGGGGAGGGTTCCCACCGTGCGTTCCATCGCTCTTGCCTTCGCCGCAACGCTCCTCACGGCCTGTCCCGGCCCGGTCACGCCCGTCCCCGTCCCCCCGGTGTCGCCCGTCCCGCCGCGACCGGAGCTGGGGCCGTCGCCGGAGGTCTCCTTCCCCGTGCCGGAGACGTTCCAGCTCGCCAACGGCCTCGAGGTCAACGTGCTGCGCGTCGGCCGCCTGCCCCTGCTGACCCTCGTCCTGGTCGTCGGCGCCGGACAGGCGGCCGAGCCGCCCGGCCTCACCGGCGTCGCCGACTTCACCGCCGAGATGCTCAAGGAAGGCACCGGGCGCCGGACCGGACCCGAGGTGATGGCCGCGATCGAGGACGCCGGCGGCTCGTTCGACGTGCTCACCGATCGCGACTCCATCTCCCTCTACCTCACCGTCCCGACCGAGCAGGCGGCGACGGCGATCGGTGCCTTCGCCGAGATGATCACCGACCCGGCCTTCCCCGAGGAGGAAATCGAGAAGCGTCGCGCCCGCGAGCTGGCCCGTCTCATGCAGTCGCGCGCCGATCCCAACTACACCGCGTCCGTCGTCCTGTTCCGCGAGCTGTACGGCGAACACCCCTACGCGCACTTCGACGCCACGCCCGAGGCCATCGCCCTCCTGCAGCGCGAGCACCTCGTCACGTTCCACCACGACCACTTCGCGGCCGACGGCGCGTTCCTCGTCGCCGCCGGCGACGCCGACGCCGCGACCCTCCGCCCCCTGCTCGAGGCCGCCTTCGGCGCCTGGCGCACCGGCGCCGCCGCCCCGCCCCCCGTTCCCGAGCCCCCCGCCGTCCCGAGCCGCCACGTGCTGCTCGTCGACCGTCCCGACTCCGTCCAGTCGACGATCCACATCGGCTTCTCCACCGTCCCGATGCGCGACCCCGACTGGCTCCCCGTCTCGGTCGCCAACGAGGTCCTGGGCGGCGACGCGTCGTCCCGCCTGTTCGTCAACCTGCGCGACGTCCACGGCTGGACCTACGGCGCCTACAGCTCGCTGGCCGAGTCCGCACTCTACGCCCCCGCCGTGCTCTCCTCCGACGTCGACGGCCCGGCCACCGGCCCCGCCCTGCTGGAAATGATCGGCGAGCTGCGCCGCGTGGGCGCCGAGCCCGCCCCGCCGGAGGAGCTGGCGGCGCGCCAGGCCTACATGACGCGCGTCTTCCCGCTGCGCCTCGAGACGCCGTTCAGCATCGCCGGAATGCTGGCCACGCGCCGGCTCAACGGCCTTCCGGACGACTACTGGGACACCTACCGCGACACGGTCCTCGCCGTCGGGCCCGACGCCGCCCGCGCCGCCGCCGCCCGCTGGCTGCCCGTCGACCGCGCGGTCGTCGTCGTCGTCGGCGTCGCCGCCCAGGTCCTCGACGCCTGCCGCGCCGTCGGCTCCGTCACCTTGACCGACATCGACGGCAACCGCGGCGAGACCTTCCCCGCCCTCTGAACCCCCCCCGCACTTCCCGCCCCACTACCGCTCCACCGCTCTGCCGCTCCAGCGCTCCACCTACTGCGCCCCCGGAATCACCGGCGGCACCAGGAAGAACACGTCGCGGCTGTCCAGCGGCGTGTACCCGTCGCCGATCACGTCGATGGTCGCGCGGAAGATCTGCGCGTCCGCGGTCGCCGGCACCGTGACGTTGGAGCGCGGAACGATGTCCCAGCACACCCCCGTGCCGGGAAAGACGGTGGGGAAGTAGTCCGGATGGCCGTCGCCGTCCGCGTCGCCCGTGGCCAGGCCGCCGGTGCACACCCGTCCCATCACCGTCGCCCCGCTCGTGTTGGTCTCCATGTAGTCGACGAACTCCGCCACGGCGTCCACCGCGTCCGACGGATCGTCGCTCGGAATCGCATCCACACGGATCGGCACGTTCCGCGAAAGCTGCTCGACCGCGTCGACGATCGTGTCGGAGAGCCCCGTGCCGCTGGAGCTGATGTCGAACACCAGCGCGGCGCCGGTCACGCCGTCGACCGAGCCGGTCCCGGTCGCGACCGCGGTGAATCCGGCGCGCGAGGTACCCGAGTTGACCCCGATGAACTTGATGTGCTGGGCGTTCATCGCCGTCGTGACCGTCAGCACCGACCGCCCGCCGCACGTCTGCGTCGCGTTCTCGTCCCCGCACTGGATGATGATCTTCACCGCGTCGGGCCGGAAGCAAGGCCAGCCGATCGTCGCCGCGTCGGTGCAGCGCCGCGGCCGGGGCCGGACATCCGCGCTCGGATACGCGCTCGTGTCCCCCGTCGCCAGCAGCCACAGCATGTCCAGGTACGGCTCGCTGCCGCCGCACAGTGCCCCCATGGAATCGATGGCGGCCTGCACGCGGGCGATGTCGGAGGTGATGTCCTGCAGGTTGTTCATCGCGTTGGAGCAGCCCGAGCCCGGGCAGTCCTCGAACCGGCCCGCGCCGAACTGCGCGTCCGGGATGCGCGCGCTGACCCGCGGCACGATGATCGTCGCCAGCCCCGTACTCAGGTTGTCGATCTCGCCGCCCATCGACCCCGAGGTGTCCACCGCGATGTACACGTCCGCCTTCTGCAGGTCCGTCGCGAACGACAGCGTGTCCCGCAGCGGATCGGGCGGGATCGGCGCGGCCGGCGGCGGCGCGTACTCCACGATGAACACGAAGTCCCCGCGCGTCCGCGGCGAATCGGCCGGGTCCAGCGGCGGACTGCCGTACGCGATCTCGATCAGGTCCGTCACGCCGTCCCCGTCGCTGTCCACGAGACAGGGGTCCGTCCCGTAGACCAGCATCTCGTCCTGGTCCCGCACCCCGTCGTTGTCCGAATCCGTGTCGCGGAAGTTCGGCAACGCGTCGCCGTCGCACGACGCCGGCGGCGTCTCCAGATCCGCGTCCCCCGCCTCGTCCACGTCGGGAACCCCGTCGCCGTCGCTGTCCGCGTCCAGGTAGTCGAACACCGTGTCGCCGTCCGTGTCGACAATCGACTCCTGCGCGTCCGAGAGATAGTCACCGTCCGAATCGAAGTCCACGTAGTCCGGAGTGCCGTCCAGGTCGCTGTCCCGCGGCGCCGTCACGGGGTCGCGGTCGCCGGCCTCCTGCGAGTCGAAGATGCCGTCCCCGTCCGAATCGTAGTCGCGATACGCCGGGACCGTGTCGCCGTCCGCGTCGACCAGCCACTCCTCCGCGTCCAGGATGGAATCGCCGTCGGAGTCCTCGTCCAGGAAGTCCGGCGTCCGATCGCGATCCGAATCCGGCGGCGGCGTCCGCAGATCCGTGTCCGCCGCCTCCACCGCGTCCGGAATGTCGTCGCCGTCCGAGTCGTCGTCCTCCGCGTTGGGCACCGTGTCCCCGTCCGCGTCCGTCCACCCCTCCACGTCGTCCGGAATCGTGTCGCCGTCCCCGTCCGAGAGCCCCCCGCCCTCGTCCCCGCCCCCGCCCTCGTCGCCCGAACCGCCCCCGTCCTCGTCGTCCGCGTCGCCGTCCGCCCCAGCCTCGGGCCCGCCCTCCCCCGCCTCCGCGTCGACGTCGCTCGCCTCTCCGGCCCCGTCGTCCGCCGCCTCCGCCTCCGCGCCGCCATCGACCGGCACGCACCGCCCCTCCAGACAGATGCCGCTCGCGCACTCCGACCCGCTCGTGCACCCGCCCCCGTCGGGATCGGTCCCCGAGTCCCCCCCGCCGCCGCAGCGCAACCCCGCCGCCAGCGCCAGCGCCAGCAACCCCGCCAACGCGATCGACGCCCGTGCTTTCATGACCACCCTCCGGGAACCCCGCGCTCCCTCGACCACTCGCCCCCCCGCCCCCCCCACCGCTCCACCGCTCCGCCGCTCCACCCCTCCCCCCCCTACTGCGACCCCTGGATCTCCGGCGGCACCAGGAAGTAGATGTCGCGCGAGTCCAGCGGCGTGAACAGGTCGCCGATCACGTTGATTGTGGCCCGGTAGATCTGCGCGTCCGCCGTGGCGGCGATCGTCACGTTGCGCTTGACGTGGATGTCCCAGCACACGCTCGTCCCCGGCAGCAGCGACGGGAAGTAGTCGGGATGCCCGTCGCCGTCCGAGTCGCCCGTGCCCAGCGTCGTGCAGACCCGCGTCGTGCTCGTCGCGGGGTCCCAGACCGACGCGCCGCTGACGTTGGCCTCGATGTAGTCCAGGAACTCCGTCCGCGTGTTGACCGCGTCCGAGCCGTCGTCGACGAACTGCGCATCGACGCGGATCGGCACGTTGTTGGCGAGCGTCTGCACCGCCGTCACGACCTGGCTGCCCAGCCCCGTTCCGGACGACGAGATCGTGTACACCATCGCGGCCCCGCCGGCATCGACCGCACGCGTGTCGGTGGCCAGCGTCGTCAGATGCGAGCCGGCAGTGCCCGAGTTGACTCCGATGACCCTGATATTGGCCGCCACCAGCGCGTCGCGGGCCTGGATGTACGTCGGCGGCGTCACCCCGAGAACCGTCGCGGCGTAGGGGTTCGCCCCGCCCGGGCCGTTGTGGAACGGCGCGTCCGTGATCAGGATGATCACCCGCACCGCGTCCGACCGGAAGCACGGATACCCGATCGTCCCCGCCCCACACGACCGCGCCGGCTGCACCGGGTAGGTCCGCGACGGGTCGCCCGTCGCGACCGTCCACAACGCGGGCACGTGGCTCTCCGGCCCGTCGTTCCCGAAGTGGTTCGGCAGCCGATCCGCCGCCGACTGCGCCGCCGCCGCGTCGGAGGTCAGGCTCTGCAGATTGCTGTACGAGTTGTCCCCGGAACTGCCGTACGGACTGTACGGGTAGTCGTCGAACTGCCCAACCCCCGTCCAGGAATCGGGGATCGCGCCGATGATGCCGGGGATCACCGTCGCGCGAATTGACGAGCGCAAGTTGGTGATCTCGCCGCCCATCGAGCCCGTGCAGTCCACCAGGAAGTACACGTCCGCCTTCTGCAGCGACGTCGAGAACACGAGCGTGTCCTGCCACGGATCCGGGTCGTCGAGGTACGGCTCGATGAACACGAAGTCCCCGCGCGTCCGCGGCGAATCGCCCGGATCGAGCGGCGGGCTGCCGTAGGAGATCTCGATCAGATCCGTCACCCCGTCCCCGTCGCTGTCCGCCAGGCACGGGTTCGTCCCGTGCACCAGGATCTCGTCCTGGTCCCGCACCCCGTCGTTGTCCGAATCCGTGTCGCGGAAGTTCGGCAGCGAGTCGGCGTCGCACGACGCCGGCGCCGTGGTCAGATCGGTGTCCCCGGCCTCGTCGATGTCCGGCACCCCGTCCCCGTCGCTGTCCGTGTCCAGGTAGTCCTGGACACCGTCGAGGTCCGTGTCGACGATCGACTCCTGCGCGTCCGAGATCCAATCCCCGTCGGAATCCACGTCCAGGTAGTCCGGCGTCCCGTCCGCGTCCGTGTCCACCGGCGGCGTCGACGGATCCCGGTCCCCCGACTCCTGCAAATCGAAGATGCCGTCCCCGTCCGAGTCGTAGTCGCGATACGCCGGCAGCGCGTCCCCATCGACATCGATCAGCCACTCGTCGGCGTCCAGGATCGTGTCGCCGTCCGTGTCCGTGTCCAGGAAGTCCGCCGTCCCGTCGCGATCCGAGTCGGGCGGCGGCGTGCGCAGGTCGGAGTCCGCCGCCTCCACCCCGTCCGGAATGTCGTCGCCGTCCGAATCGTCGTCCTCCGCGTTGGGCACCGTGTCCCCGTCCGCGTCCGTCCACCCCTCCACGTCGTCCGGGATCGTGTCCCCGTCCCCGTCCGCAAGCGACCCGCCGTCCTCGGCGCCGGCATCCCCGTCCGCACCGCCGTCGGCATCCCCGCCGCCTTCCCCGACCTCCGGCTCCGCATCGGCGTCGCCGTCCCCGCCGCCCTCCCCGACCTCCGGCTCCACGTCCGCGTCGCCGTCTCCGCCGCCCTCCCCGACCTCCGGCTCCGCGTCCCCGCCGCCGTCCCCGCCCGGGGGCACGCACCGTCCTTCGAGACAGATGCCGCTCGGACACTCCGCTCCCGAAGTGCACGACGCCGCGTCGGGGTCGTACCCCGAGTCGCCCCCGCCGCCGCACCCCGACACCACGAGCGCCCACGCCCCGACGACGACCATCCCCCCCAGGCGTCTCGCCAGCGCATCCCCCGCCGGACCGGCCCCCGCTCCACCCCGCCCCCCCCTCGCCCCCCACCGCTCCACCGCTCCACCGCTCTACCGCTCCCCCCCCCTACTGCGACCCCTGGATCTCCGGCGGCACCAGGAAGTAGATGTCGCGCGAGTCCAGCGGCGTGAACAGGTCGCCGATCACGTTGATCGTCGCCCGGAAGATCTGCGCGTCCGCCGTCGCCGCGATCGACACGTTGCGCTTGACGTGGATGTCCCAGCAGACGCTCGTGCCCGGCAGGAGCGACGGGAAGTAGTCGGGGTGCCCGTCGCCGTCCGCGTCGCCGGTGCCCAGCGAGGTGCAGACGCGCGTCGTGCTCGTCGCCGGATCCCAGATCGATGCCCCGCTCGTGTTGGTCTCCAGGTAGTCCAGGAACTCCGTCTGGGTGTTCACCGCGTCCGAGCCGTCGTCCAGGAACTGGGCGTCGGCGCGGATCGGGACGTTCGTCGCGACCGCCTGGATGCCCGTGACGATCGCCGTGTCGATGGTGCCGGACGAGGTGTAGACGAGGGGCGAGCCGCCGGAGACGGCGCCCGTGTCCGTCGCGATCGACCGCAGGTTGCCGATGCCGCCACCGCCCTGCGCCACCCCGATGACCTTGGCGTTGATCGCGTTGAGCGCCGTGACCGTCTGGGCGTAGGTGGGCGTCGTGATGCTCAGGCACGAGTTGTTGTAGGCGTTGGTGCCGCCCGGCCCGTTGTGGAAATCGACGTCGGTGATCAGGATCACGATCGGCACGGCACCGGCCCGGAAGCACGGGTAGCCCACCGTGCCGCCGCCCGCCGGGCACGCCGGCCGCGCCCCGATGTACAGGCCGTCCCCCAGGCCCGTCGCCATCGCGTACAACGCCGGCACGTCGCTCTCCGGCCCGTCCCCGCCGTAGTGCGTCGTGTAGCGGTTGACGGCAGTCTGCGCCGTCGACGCCGACGACGTCATCATCTGGAACTGGTAGTACGCCTGGTCGCCGCTCGACGAATATCCGTAGCCGCAGGCATCCCGCTGGTAGTCCTCGAACCCGCCCACGCCGTACCAGGCCGAGGGGATCGCCGTCGCCACGGCCGGGATGATCGAGGAGGACAGCGACGCCTTGAGGCTCGCCACCGAGCCGCCCATCGAGCCCGTCGTGTCCATCATGAAGTACACGTCCGCCTGCTGGATGTTCGTCGAGAACACCAGCGTGTCCTGCCACGGCTCGGGGTCGTTCAAGTACGGCTCGATGAACACGAAGTCGCCGCGCGTCCGGGGCGAGTCGCCCGGATCGAGCGGCGGGCTGCCGTAGGAGATCTCGATCAGGTCCGTCACGCCGTCGCCGTCGCTGTCCGCCAGGCAGGGGTTCGTCGCGTACACGAGGATCTCGTCCTGGTCGCGCACGCCGTCGTTGTCGGAATCCGTGTCGCGGAAGTTCGGGAGCGAGTCGGCGTCGCAGGACGCCGGCGGCGTCGCGAGGTCCATGTCCCCCGCCTCGTCGACGTCCGGGACCCCGTCCGCGTCGCTGTCCGTGTCCAGGTAATCGAACACCGTGTCGCCGTCCGTGTCGACGATCGACTCCTGCGCGTCGGAAATCCAGTCGCCGTCCGCATCGAAATCCAGGTAGTCCGGCGTCGTGTCGCCGTCCGCGTCGCGCGGCGACGTCGCCGGGTCCCGGTCCCCCGACTCCTGCGAGTCGAAGATGCCGTCCCCGTCCGAATCGTAATCCCGGTACGCCGGCACCGCGTCGTGGTCGACGTCCGACAGCCACTCCTCGGCGTCGAGGATCGTGTCGCCGTCCGTGTCCGTGTCCAGGAAGTCCGGCGTCAGGTCGCGGTCGGAGTCCGGCGGCGGCGTGCGCAGATCGGAGTCCGCCGCCTCCACCGCGTCGGGAATGTCGTCGCCGTCGGAATCGTCGTCCTCCGCGTTGGGCACCGTGTCCCCGTCCGCATCCGTCCACCCCTCGACGTCGTCCGGAATCGTGTCCCCGTCCCCGTCCGCCAACGAGCCGCCGTCGTCGGCTCCCGAATCGTCCCCCACTTCCTCGACCTCGGGATCCGCATCCGCGTCCGCGTCGGCGTCCGCCGCCTCGGGGTCCGCGTCGGCGTCCGCCGCCTCGGGGTCCGCATCCGCGTCCGCGCCGCCCTCCGTTCCCTCGACCACCTCGACCGCGTCGCCGTCCGCGCCGCCGTCCGTGTCGATGGGCACGCAATGCCCCTCGAGACACAACCCGCTCGGGCACTCCGCCCCGCTCGTGCACGCCGTGGGATCCCCGTCGTCCGCCGTCGCCCCACCGCACCCCGCGCCCAGGGCGACCAGAACCGCCGCCGCCACGACCGACACGCTCGAGAACTTGTGCATCTGTCCCTCTCCTTCCGTCGTCTCCCCGATCTCACATCCCACGAACCACTCCACCTCGCCCCCCCCTCGACCGCTCGCCCCCGCCCCCCCACCGCTCCACCGCTCCACCGCTCTACCGCTCCACCGCTCCCCCTAGTGCGACCCCTGGATGTCCGGCGGCACCAGGAAGTAGATGTCGCGCGAGTCCAGCGGCGTGAACAGGTCGCCGATCACGTTGATCGTGGCCCGGTAGATCTGCGCGTCCGCCGTCGCCGCCACCGTCACGTTGCGCTTGACGTGGATGTCCCAGCACACGCTCGTCCCGGGCAGGAGCGACGGGAAGTAGTCGGGATGGCCGTCGCCGTTCGAGTCGCCGGTCCCCAGCGACGTGCAGATCCGGGTCGTGCTCGTCGCCGGGTCCCAGATCGACGCCCCGCTGACGTTCGTCTCGATGTAGTCCAGGAACTCCGCCTGCGTGTTGATCGCGTCCGCGGCGTCATCGATGAACTGCGCGTCGACCCGGATCGGCACGTTGTTGGCCAGCGTGCGCACCGCGTTGACCACCTGCGTCCCCAGGCCCGTTCCGCTGCCGGGGATGTCGTAGACCAGCGGCGAGCCGCCCGAGTCCACGGCACCGGTGTCGCGGGCGAGCTGCACGTCGTGGTCGTGGCTGCTCCAGGTGTCGGAGTGCACGCCGATCACCTTGATCCCCGCCGCCACCAGGGCGTCCCGGGCCTGCGCGTAGGTCGGCGCGGTCACCGGCAGCCCGTAGTATGGGTCGTAGCCGCCGGGCCCGTTGTGGTACGGCGCGTCGGTGATGAGGACGATCACCCGCACCGCGTCCGCGCGGAAGCACGGGTAGCCGATCGTCCCGGCGCCGCAGGAGCGGGCCGGGACCGCGGGATACGAGCGCGACGGGTCCCCGGTCGCCACCGTCCACAGCGCCGGGACGTGGCTCTCCGAGTCGTCGTACCCGTAGTGGTTGGGCAGGCTGTTCGCCGCGGTCTGCGCGGCCGCGGCGACCGAGGTCAGGTTCTGCAGGTTCGCGTACGAGACGTCGCCCGACCAGTAGTCGCCGAACGGCTCCACCGGGTAGTCGTCGAAGTGCCCGACCCCCGTCCAGGAGTCGGGGATCTCGCGGATGATGTCCGGGATCACCGTCGAGCTGATCGAGGAGCGAAGCGCGCCGATCTCGCCGCCCATCGAGCCCGTCGTGTCGACCAGGAAGTACACGTCGGCCTTCTGCAACGCCGTCGAGAACACGAGGGTGTCCTGCCACGGCTCGGGGTCGTTCATGTACGGCTCCACGAACACGAAGTCGCCCCGCGTCCGCGGCGAATCGCCGACGTCCAGCGGCGGACTGCCGTACGCGATCTCGATGAGATCGGTCACCCCGTCCCCGTCGGTGTCCGCCAGGCAGGGGTTCGTCCCGTACGTCAGGATCTCGTCCTGGTCCCGCACCCCGTCGTTGTCCGAATCCGTGTCGCGGTAGTTCGGCAGCGAGTCCCCGTCGCAGTTCGCCGCGGGCGTCGCCAGATCGGCGTCGCCCGCCTCGTCCGCGTCCGGAACGCCGTCGCCCTCGGAGTCGGAATCGAGGTAGTCCTGCACGGTGTCCCCGTCGGTGTCGAGGATCGACTCCTGCGCGTCGGAAAGCGAATCGCCGTCGGAGTCCACGTCCAGGTAGTCGGCCGTGCCGTCGTGATCGGAATCGCGCGGCGCCGTCGCCGGGTCGGCGTCCCCGGCCTCCGTCTCGTCGAGGATGCCGTCGCCGTCGGAGTCCGAGTCGCGGTACGCGGGCACCGTGTCGCCGTCGGTATCGACCAGCCACTCCTCCGCGTCCGGAATGGCGTCGTCGTCGGAGTCGCCGTCCAGGAAGTCCGCCGTGCCGTCCCGATCCGTGTCCAGCGGAGGGGAGCGCAGGTCGCTGTCCCCCGCCTCGACCGAGTCGGGGATGTCGTCGCCGTCGGAATCCTCGTCATCGGCGTTGGGCAACGTGTCGCCGTCCGGATCAGCCGTCCCCTCGACCTCGTCGGGGATCGTGTCGCTGTCGCGATCGTCGAGCGAGCCGTCCCAGGTTTCCGCCTCCGCATCCGCGTCCGCTTCCGCGTCCGCCGCGGTGTCCGGCACCGTGTCCGCCTCCGCCCCGGACTCGGTCTCCGGGCCGGCGTCGGCGTCCGCGCCGAGCGGCACGCAGCGGTTTTCCAGGCAGATCCCGCTTGGGCAGTCCGATCCGGTCGAGCAGCTCTGGTCGTCGCCGCCTCCTCCCGCGGAGGCGCTGCAGCCCGAGAAAACGGCGACCACCGGTCCGATGACGGCCAACCCCGCCCGCCACGTCGCCACACGCATGAACGGCCTCCTCGCGCTCCCCGCCCGGCGTACGCGTTCTCGCCGGCCGGCGGCGCAAACGGACTCGCGCCGGCCTCGCTTCCGCACGCCCGAGGCCGACAAATCCGCACCGTTAGTGTGAGCGGCAACCCCCGGATCGGTCAAGCACTTATTGGGCTCAACTCTTCAGCCCGATCTTCCGCAGGAACTCGTGCCGTTCCCTCGCGTCCGCGGGCCCCTCCACCCCCAACGGCGGCTCGCCGTCGATCACGCCCAGCACGCCGCGCCCCGTCTCCGTCCGCGCGACGATGACCTCGACGGCGTTCGCCGTCGCACAGAAGATGCGGCACACCTCCGGCACCTCGCGAATCGCACGCAAGACGTGGATCGGAAAGAGATTCCCGAGCATCACGAGGAAGGTATGCCCGGCGCCGATCGCCTCCGCGTTCCGCACCGCCAGCTCCTCCAGCGCGGGGTCCGTGCCGGCGTGACGCACCAGCCGCTTGCCCGACGCCTCGCAGAACGCCACGCCGAACTTCGCCCCGGGCGCGGAAGTCGCCACCGCCTCGAACAAGTCCTCCACCGTCCGGATGAAGTGCGACTGCCCGAACACCACGTTCACGTCCGCCGGCTTCGTGAGTGCGACGACCTCGATCTCCATCGCCCACCTCACCCCTGGAACAGCGACAGATCCACCCGCTTCCCGCGCGCCTTCCGCCGCTCCAGGAACCGCGGCACCGCCCGCGTCGCCCGGTACTCGCCCGACACCTCGCCGCCCTCCGTCGTCCCCGTCACCGCGTACTCGAAGATCGCCGTCAGCGCGAACGGATCCCCACCCTCGGCCGCCCGCTCCGCCACGCGCAGCGTGCGGGACGACCCGTCCATCAGCGCCGCCAGCTCGACCACCACGTCGACGTGCGACGCCAGACGCCGGTCCACGCCGCCCGCGGGCCCGGAGCGCGTCGCCGCGCCCCCCGGCGGCCGCAACGCCTGCCCCGGAGCCCCCGGCTCCTCGCCCGCCGGCTCCCAGCGATCCGTCTCCACCGACAGCACCAGCCCCCCCAGCCGGTTCCGGATCGCCCGCACCAGCGCGACGTCCCGACCCGGCTCCGCCCGCTCGATCACCACGACCCCGGGCTGCAGCCACTGGATCACGTCCGCCAGCCCGGCCCCACCGTCGTCCGCCTCCTCCAGCAGCGCCTCCCCCGTCGACGGCGGCGTGACGGTCACGATGGTCGCGGCCGATTCCGGCGGCCCGCCGTCTCCCCGATCCGCCACCCAGACCACGCGCTCCTCCGCCGGCAGCCCCGCCACCAGCGCCCGCAACACCGCCGTGCGCGCCGCCCGCTGCGGTCCCGCCACGGCAATCGCCTGCCGCCCGTCGAGACACATCCGCAGGAACGTGGCCATCGACATCGACAGCAGCCCCGCGTCCGCCAGCCGATCGAAGTCGTCGGGAAGCGCCGCGGGCCGCTCCAGCCGCAACATCGCGCCCGGCAGCGTCGACCCGCCCAGCGCCCCGCACACCTCGACACCCGGAAGCCCCGCGTGACGGCCGCGGAAGCTCTCCGCCGAACCCCCGCGCCCACGCCCCTCGATGCCCGACGCCAGCCGCCGCGCGACCAGCGACAACAGCGCCGGATCGAGCCGCTGCCCGGCCCGGCGCCACTTGCCCTGTCGCCGCTCGAACGCCACGCCGTTGGGGTGGACCACGAACGCCTCGACGCCCTCGTCGGCCGCGACGGCCGCGATCGGGCCGAGGCCGAACAAGGACGACGTCAGCCGCTCGACCAGCCCGTCACGGTCCAACCCGGCGTCGATCAGGTCCTCGGCCTCCAGGATCGCCAGCTCGTCCAGCACCGCACTCTTGACCTTGGCCTGCAGCTCCGGATCACCGAAGACCGCCGGCTCGGCGTCCTTCAGCCGCACCACCTCGTTGACCCGCGCCAGCAGCCGCTCCGCGACTTCCGCCTCCGGCAGCGTCGTCACGGCCTTGGGGGCCTTGGGCTTGGGCTCCGGCTTGGCCGCCGTCCGTCCGCCCTTCGGGGCCGCCGTCGGACGTGGGGCCGGCGCGGGCCGCTCCTCGGGCTCCGCCGCGGCCGCCCGGCCGCGCCCACGCGGCGCCGCCGGGGGCGGCGTCCCTTCGTCCTCGTCGAAGAGCGACGGGGCCTGAGCCGCCGCCGGGGCCGGGGCCGGAATCGGCGCCGGC